>DATKQE010000011.1:0-77509 GCA_035532935.1 Allostellaceae bacterium | reverse complement strand
CACGCTCTTCGCCGGCAAGCGCGTCGGCGCCAACCCGTGGGGCGAGGGCGCGACCACGCTCGAATGGACGGTCTCGTCGCCGCCGCCGTTCCATTCCTATGACGAACTGCCGGTGATCGCCGCCGAAGCGGCGCATTGAGGGCGGACGCGTGAGCGACAGCGCCGCCCCACTCGCCCGCGCCGGCACGATCAGCCCCGCGGTCGGGGATTACCTCGCGCTGTTGAAGCCGCGGGTGATGTCGCTCGTCGTGTTCACCGGCTTCGTCGGGCTCTATCTCGCGCCCGGGCACCTTCATCCGGTGCTCGCGGCGGTGGCCGTGCTGTGCATTGCCGTGGCCGCCGGGGCGGCGGGCGCCATCAACATGTATTGCGACCGCGACATCGACGCGCTGATGCGGCGCACCGCGAACCGGCCGCTGCCGGCCGGGCGCATGGCGCCGGGCGACGCGCTGGGCTTCGGCTGCGTGCTCGCGGGCGCGTCCGTCATGATCATGGGCCTCGCGGTCAACTGGACGGCGGCGATCCTGCTCGCCCTCACGATCGCCTTCTATGTCTTCGTCTACACGCTCCGGCTCAAGCGCCGCACGCCGCAGAACATCGTGATCGGCGGCGCGGCGGGCGCGTTTCCGCCGCTCGTCGGATGGGCCGCGGTCACGGGGAGCGTCGGCCTGCCGGCGCTCGTCCTGTTCGCGCTCATCTTCTTCTGGACGCCGGCGCATTTCTGGGCGCTGGCGCTCTATCGCACCGACGATTACGCGCGCGCCGGCGTGCCGATGATGCCGGTGGTGGCGGGCGCGGCCGAGACCAAGCGGCAGATGCTGCTCTACACGCTGGTGCTGTGGCCGCTGGCGGTGGCGCCGACCTTGCTCGGCGTGACCGGATGGGTCTATGGCGGGGTCGCGCTCGCGCTTTCGGCGCTGTTCACCGGCGCGGCGATCCGCGTGCTGCGCGATCCGGGCGAGCGCAGCGCGCAGCAGATGTTCGCCTTCTCGATCGTCTATCTCTTTCTGCTCTTCGCGCTGATGGTCATGGACCGCGCGCCCGGTGTCGCCGGCGTCGTGGGATCATGATCGGGGACCTCGCGTTGGACGACCGCCAGCGCCGCCAGCGCGCCAAGAACCTCGCACTCATGGCCGTACTCGCGGCTCTGGTCGTGCTGTTCTACGTCATCGCGCTGGTGCGCATGGGAGCGTGGCAATGACGCGGCGACGCAATCAGGGAACGGCGCTGGCGCTGCTCGGTGTCGTCGCGATGATGGGCGGGCTGGTGGCGGCCTCGGTGCCGCTCTATCGCCTGTTCTGCCAGAGGACGGGCTATGGCGGCACGACGCAGCGCGCGAGCGCCGCTCCGCTTCACGAGGTCAGAAGCAAGTTCATCACCGTGCGCTTCAACGCCAACACGGCGGCCGACCTGCCGTGGGACTTCCAGCCGGAGCAGCTCCAGGTCAAGGTCCATCCCGGCGAGGAGAAGATCATCGCCTATCGTGCCGTCAACCGCTCGGCCGAGCCGATCACCGGAACCGCGACCTTCAACGTCACGCCCGACAAGGCCGGGATCTATTTCGACAAGCTGCAATGCTTCTGCTTCTCCAAGCAGCATCTCGATCCGGGCCAGAGCGCCCGCTTGACCGTGTCATTCTTCGTCGATCCCGACATCGTCAAGGATCCCAACACCGCCGACGTCAATACCATCACGCTGTCCTACACCATGTTCCGGGCCGAGGACGATGGCGGCCCCGCGGCCAGCGCCGCGTCGATCGACAAACAGCCCGTCAACTGACAGAGCCGGATCGAAATCATGCATCCCAGCCACGCCGAGCCGAAGCATCCCTATCATCTCGTCGACCCGAGCCCGTGGCCGATCATCGGCGCGATCGCCGCCGGCGTCCTGTTCTCGGGCGCCGTCGTGTTCATGCACGACGGCGGCCCGTGGATCATGATCATCGGCTTCCTGGCCGTGCTCGCGATCATGGCGGTGTGGTGGCGCGACGTGATCCGCGAGGCGGTCTATCAGGGCCATCACACCAAGGTGGTGCAGATCGGCCTGCGCTATGGCATGGCGTTGTTCATCGCCTCGGAGGTGATGTTCTTCGCCGCGTTCTTCTGGGCGTTCTTCAGCGCGGCGCTGTTCCCGACCGCGGCGACGGGCGGGGTGTGGCCGCCCAGGGGCATCCATCCGTTCAACCCGTTCGACGTGCCGTTCCTCAATACCTTGATCCTGCTGCTGTCGGGCACGACCGTCACCTGGGCGCACCATTCGCTGCTCGAGAACGACCGCCGCAATCTCATCCGCGGCCTTGCCATCACCGTCTTTCTCGGCCTCTGCTTCACCTCGCTCCAGGCCTATGAATACAGCCACGCCGCTTTCGGGTTCACCCAGGGCATCTATCCGTCGACCTTCTTCATGGCGACCGGGTTCCACGGCCTCCACGTCATCATCGGCACGTGCTTTCTCGCGGTCTGTCTCGTCCGCTCTATCAAGGGCCAGTTCACGCCCGACCACCATTTCGGCCTCGAGGCCGCGGCGTGGTATTGGCATTTCGTCGATGTGGTGTGGCTGTTCCTGTTCACCTGCGTCTACTGGTGGGGCGGCAGCGGCGCCACCTACGCGGGATGACCAACGCCAGCGCGCCTCATCTGCCGCCCTCGCTGTTGCAGGTTGCGCTGGGCTGCCGCTGCCCGCGTTGCGGCCAGGGCAAGCTCTATGACGGGCTGCTGTCGGTGGCGCCGCGCTGCGCCAATTGCGGGCTCGACCTCCAGGCGCAGGACGCGGGCGACGGGCCGGCGGTGATCGTGGTGTTCGTCCTGGGCGCCATCGTGGTGGCGCTCGCCATCGTGGTCGAGATCCTGTTCGCGCCGCCGCTTTGGGTCCACCTCGTCTTGTGGACGCCGGTGATCCTGGGCGGCGCCATCCTGATGCTGCGTCCGCTGAAGGCGGCGCTGATCGCGCTGCAATACCGCCACCGCGGCCTCGGCGGCGGCCCCGCGGAATAATCGGGGCCGGAATTGCTCCGGCCGGAAGCTCGGCCCGATGACCCGCGCCGGAAGGCCGGGCGATCGTTCATGGCCATCCGCCGTTGGCACAGCGTTAGAGCATGATGGCGCGCAAATCGCTCCTCGGCCCGACCCTCTTTACGCTTTTCGGCATGATCCTGCTGCTGGGGCTCGGCACCTGGCAGTTGCAGCGGCTCAAATGGAAGGAAGGGCTCATCGCCGCGCGCGAGGCGGCGATGACGGGAACGCCGGTGCCGCTGCCCGCGACGCTCGGGGCGGCGCGCGCGCTCGTCTATCACCGCGTCCGCGCCGAGGGCCGGTTCCTCAACTATCGCGAGCTTTATCTCCATGCCATCGCCGCCGACGGCGCGGCCGGGTATCACATCCTGACGCCGCTCGCGCTCGGCGGCGGCAGGTTCGTTCTGGTCGATCGCGGCTTCGTGCCCGAGGAACTCAAGTCGCCCGCCCGCCGCGCCGCCGCCAATACCGCCGGCGAGCGCAGCGTCACCGGGGTTCTCCGCCTGCCGGAGCAGCACGGCTGGTTCGTGCCGGACAACGAGCCGGCGCGGAACGAATGGTTCTTCATCGATCTGCCGGCGATGGCCGCCGCCGCCCACGTCGATTCGTTCCCACCGTTCTACCTCGCCGCCGATGCGACGCCCAATCCCGGCGGCTATCCCATCGGCGGCCAGACCCGGATCGACCTGCCCAACCACCACCTGCAATACGCCATCACATGGTATTCGCTGGCGGCGGCGCTCCTGGTGTTCTACGTCCTGTTGGTACGCCGGCACCGCGGAGAACGGACGTGAAAGAGGCCCCTTATCTCGCGCTCGAAGCCCGGTTCCATCGGCTCGGCGCCTTGCGCGAGGCCGGCCGCGTGCTGCAATGGGATCGCGCGACGATGATGCCCGAGGGCGGGGCCGTCGCGCGCGCCGAGCAGCTCGCGACGCTCAAGGTGATGGGGCACGAGCTTCTCACCGATGCGGCGCTGCCCGATCTTCTCGCCGCGGCCGAAAGCGACAACACGCTCGACGACTGGCAACGCGCCAACCTGCGCGAGATGCGGCGGCAATGGCGGCACGCCACCGCGCTGCCGAGCGACCTCGTCGCGGCCTTGTCCAAGGCTTCGAGCGCGTGCGAGATGGCGTGGCGCCGGGCGCGTCCGGCGGACGACTTCGCCGCGATCCTGCCCGATCTCGCGCGGCTTCTCGACCTGGTGCGGGAGGTCGCGGCGGCCAAGGCTGCGCAACTCGGCAAGAGCCCCTACGAGGCGCTGCTCGACGCCTACGAGCCCGACGGCAGCACGGCGGAGATCGACCGTCTGTTCGACCGGCTCGCCGCCATCCTGCCCGACCTCATCGACGACGCGCTGGCGCACCAGCAGGCGATGCCGGCCGAAATCCCGCCCGGCCCGTTTCCGATCGCAACGCAGCGCGCGGCGGGGCTCCGCCTGATGGCGGCGCTGGGGTTCGATTTCGCGCATGGCCGGCTCGATGTCAGCCTTCACCCCTTTTGCGGCGGCACGCCCGACGACGTGCGCATCACCACGCGCTACGACGAGGCCGATTTCACCCGCGCCCTCATGGCGGTGCTGCACGAGACCGGCCATGCCCTCTACGAGCGCGGCCTGCCGGCTTCCTGGCGCCGCCAGCCGGTCGGCGCCGCACGCGGCATGAGCCTGCACGAGAGCCAGTCGCTTCTGGTCGAGATGCAGGTCTGCCGCTCGCGCGAGTTCCTCGCCTTTGCCGCGCCGCTGCTGCGCGCCTCTTTCGGCGGCGACGGCGCGGCGTGGGGCGCGGACAATCTCCATCGCCTCTACACCCGCGTCCAACGCAGCCTCATTCGCGTCGATGCCGACGAGGTGACCTATCCCGCGCATGTCATCCTGCGCTACCGGCTGGAGCGGGCGATGATCGCCGGCACGCTCGATCCCGCTTCGCTGCCGCAGGCGTGGCGCGAGGGCATGCAGGCGCTCGTGGGGATCGCTCCGCCCGACGATCGCAACGGCTGTCTCCAGGATGTGCATTGGTACGACGGCGCGTGGGGCTATTTCCCGACCTACACGCTCGGCGCCATGACGGCGGCGCAACTCTTCGACACCGCCAAGCACGCCGATCCCGCCATCGTGTCCGGCGTTGCGCGCGGCGAGTTCGCGCCGCTGCTGCAATGGCTCCGGACCAACGTGCATGCCCATGCCTCGCGCTACACGACCGTCGAACTGATCGCCCGCGCGACCGGGCGTCCGCTCGACGCGGCCGTGTTCGAGGCGCATCTCCGCGCGCGCTACCTGGCCTAGGTTCGATCGAGGGTAAATCCCTTAACCAATTATAATTATTAACTTTTTATGCCGTGTTGCGGGGCGCGTCAGGGGGCGCTAGCCTGCTCCCTGGTTTCGCTTCTCCGTTCCCTGGACGCACGTGCCCTACATCTCTACCCGTGATGGGCGAGCACCGCCGGCGCGCCTTTCCTTCGAGGACGCGCTCGTCGCCGGGCTCGCCGCCGATGGCGGACTTTACGTGCCCGAGGCGTGGCCGCGTTTCGATGCGGCCGCGCTCAAGGCGCTCGCCGGCAAGAGCTATGCCGAGATCGCCGCTGCGGTCATGGAACCGTTCATCGAGAACACGCTCGCCCGCGACGCCTGGCAGCGTCTCGTCGCCGAGGCCTATCGCGGCTTTACCCACGAGGCGGTGGCGCCACTGAAGCAGCTCGGCGCCAGTCTGTGGCTGATGGAGCTGTTCCACGGGCCCACCCTCGCCTTCAAGGACTATGCCCTGCAGATCCTGGGGCCGCTCTTCGATGCCGTCCTGGCGCGCCGGGGCGAACGGGTGACGGTGATCGGCGCCACCTCGGGCGATACCGGCTCGGCGGCGATCGAGGCGTGCCGCGACCGTTCCTCGATCGACATCTTCATCCTCTATCCCCATCGCCGCGTCTCGGACGTGCAGCGCCGGCAGATGACCACCGTCGACTCCGCCAATGTCCACGCCGTCGCCATCGAAGGCACCTTCGACGACTGCCAGGACCTGGTGAAGGCGATGTTCGCCGACGGGCCGTTCCGCGCCCGGTTGAACCTGTCGGCGGTGAACTCGATCAACTGGGCGCGGATCATGGCGCAGGTGGTCTATTACGTCGCGGCGGCGGTCGCGCTCGGCGCGCCGGAGCGGCCGGTGGGCTTTGCCGTCCCCACCGGCAATTTCGGCAATGTCTATGCCGCGCATGTGGCGCGCCGCATGGGCGTACCGATCGCCGAGCTGATCATCGGCACCAACCGCAACGACATCCTGGCGCGCTTCATCAACCAGGGGCGGATGACGATCGGCGCGGTCGAGCCAAGCCTCAGCCCCAGCATGGACATCCAGGTGTCGAGCAATTTCGAGCGGCTTTATTTCGAGCTGGCCGCCCGCGACGGTGCGGCAGTGGCGGCGGCGTTCCGTGCCTTCCGCGAGACCGGCGCGCTGCCGGCGAGCCCGGCGCTGTGGCAGGAAGCGCGCGCCCTCTTCGCCGCGCACCGGGTCGACGACGACGAGACGCGCGCCACCATCCGCGAGACGTGGCGCGCCACCGGCGAACTGCTCGACCCGCACGGCGCCGTGGCGGTGGCGGCCGCGCGCGCCGTCCGGCGCGATCCGCAGGTGCCGATGGTTGCGCTCGCCTGCGCCCATCCGGCGAAATTCCCCGAGGCGGTGACGAGCGCGGTCGGATTTCCGGCCACGCCGCCGCCGCGGCTCGCGGCGCTGCTGCGCCGGCCCGAGCGCATCACCGTTCTTCCCAACGAGCTAGCCGCGGTCGAGCGCTTCGTGCGCGAACGGGCGCGGCGCCCGCAAGAGGTAGCAACCCCATGACTGTGCGCCTCACCCGACTCGAGAACGGCATGCGCGTGCTCACCGACCGGATGACCTCGGTCGAGACCGTCTCGATCGGCGTCTGGGTGGCCGTCGGCACGCGGCACGAGCCGGCCCTCATCAACGGCGTCGCGCATGTGCTTGAGCATATGGCGTTCAAGGGCACGGCGCGCCGCTCGGCGCTCGAGATCGCCGCCGAGATCGAGGCGGTCGGCGGCCATGTCAACGCCTATACCTCGCGCGAGCACACCGCCTATTACGCCAAGGTGCTCAAGGCCGACGTGCCGCTGGCCATCGACATCCTCGCCGACATCCTGCAGCACTCGACCTTCGACCCGCGCGAGCTCGAGCGCGAGCGCGCCGTCATCCTGCAGGAGATCGGCCAGGCCAACGACACGCCCGACGACATCATCTACGACCTGTTCCAGGAGCGCGCATTCCCCGACCAGCCGATGGGCCAGCCGGTGCTGGGCCGGGCCGAGATCGTCCGCCAGATCGACCGCGAGACCGTCTCGGGCTATCTCAAGCGCAACTACGCCGCGCCGGCGATGATGCTGGTCGCGGCCGGCAATCTCGAACACGGCGCCATCGTCGATCTGGCGCAGCGCGCGTTTGCCGCCCTGCCGGCCGGGGCCGCGCCCAGGACCGAGCCGGCGCGCTATGTCGGCGGCGACCTGCGCCAGGCCCGCGACCTCGAGCAGGTGCACATTCTGCTGGGCTTTCCCGGCTTCGCGTTCCGGGACCACGACTATTACGCGGCCTCGGTCGTGTCGACCGCGCTCGGCGGCGGCATGTCGTCGCGGCTGTTCCAGGAAATCCGCGAGAAGCGCGGCCTGGTCTATTCGATCTATTCCTTCACTCACGCCTATAGCGACGGCGGCGTGTTCGGCGTCTATGCCGGCACCGGCGAAGAGGAGGCGGCCGAGCTGATGCCGGCGCTCTGCGCCGAGATCCGCCGGCTTGGCGCCGGCCTGACGCCGCAGGAGCTGGAACGCGCGCGGGCGCAGCTCAAGGCCGGCCTGTTGATGTCGCTCGAAGGCACGACAGCGCGCTGCGAGCAGCAGGCGGCGCACATGCTGGTGTTCGGCCGGCCGCTCGAACTGAGCGAGCTGATCGCGCGGATCGACGAGGTCGATGAAGCGGCGGTCGAGCGCGTGGCGCGGCGCATCGCCTCGGAACGGCCGACGCTCACCGCGATCGGCCCGGTCGGGCGACTCGAATCCTACGACCGGCTCGCCGAACAGCTCGCAGGGTGAGGACCGCGCGTGCCGATCGAGCTTCCGGGCCTTCGTCTTCTTGGCGCCATCCCGCCGGCGTTCCGGCTGACCGGACGGAGCACGGTGCTGCGCCCGCCGGAACGGCGCGACTGGCAGGAGTGGGCCGAGCTCAGGGGTGAGTCGCGCGCGTTCCTGACGCCGTGGGAGCCGACCTGGTCGGCGGACGCCTTGACCCGCGCCGCCTTTCACCGCCGTCTGGCGCGCTATGCCGCCGATTGGCGCGCCGATCAGGGCTACAGCTTTCTGCTCTACCGTCTTTCCGACGACGCGCTCCTGGGCGGTATCGGCCTCAGCAACGTGCGCCGTGGCGTCGCCGAAACCGCGAGCCTCGGCTACTGGATCGGCGAGCGCCACGCGCGCAAGGGCTCCATGACCGACGGACTGCAGCTCGCCCTCGCCTTTGCCTTTCAGCGCGCGCGGCTGCACCGCGTCGAGGCCGCGTGCCTGCCGCACAACGTGCCGAGCCGGCGGCTTCTTCTGCGGAGCGGCTTTCGCGAGGAAGGCTATGCCCGGGCCTATCTCTGCATCGACGGGCGCTGGCAGGACCACGTGCTGTTCGCGCTGTTGCGCGACGAATGGACGCCTGCGGCGGCGCCATCGGCCGGTTGACGCGGGGCCGGGCCGAACCGGCGTTGCGACCGATCGACGGCGGCGACCTGCCGGACCGAAGCGAGGAACGATCCGAGCCGCATCAGCGACGCGGCGACCCGGGATCCGCTCATGCGGCGCCGGTCACGACGATTTGTAGATCATCGCCTGCTTCAGCTTCTTGATGACGGGCTTGGGCGTGGCGTAGACCTTGGTCACGAGCGCCTGCACGTCCGCGCCGGAGATCGGATCGATCGCGAGCCGCACGCGCTTGGCATCGGCGCGCAGCGCCGGATCCTGCATCGTCGCCATGAACGCCTTGCGCAGCGCCGCGACGCGGTCCGCCGGCACGCCCGGCGGCAGCACGTAGGGGCGGCCGAACACCTGCTGGCTGTAGAGCACGTCGAGGAGCTGCTTCTGCTCGTCGGACTTGGCGAAATCGAGCGTCAGCGGCACCCCCTTCGCGGTCAGCGCGGGATCGCCCTTGAGCGCCTCCTGCGCCAGCACGATCATCTTGCCGCTCGGAAGCCAGTCGGGCTCGGCCTCGGCGAGCGACGACTCCGCGATGCCGCACATGCCCTGAACCTCGCCCTGCTCGAGCGCCAGCATCATCTGGCGGCTGCCGGGATAGCCCATGACGAGGCGGAACTTGGCGCCGAGGACGTTGTCGAGCACGGCGGGATAGTCCCGGGTCGAGCCGCCCGAGGCGCTCGACGCGATCCGGAGCTCATGCGTCAACACGTCCTTGAAGGTCTTCACCGGCGCGTCCGAGCGGGCGATGCAGACATTGGTCTCGTTGTTGGCGCTGCCGACATAGTTGAACTTTTGCGGATCGTGCTTCACCGGCTTGTCGCCGATGAGCGGCTCCATGACCGCGCCGGGAAAGATCGCGCCCATGGCGGTGCCGTCCTTGGGCGCGACCGCATAGATGTAGTAGGCGAGCTTGTTGCTGCCGGCGCCGGGCATGTTGATCGGCACGATGGTCGGATGGCCGGGAATATGGGCGCCGAGATGGCGCGCGACGAGCCGCGCATAACTGTCATAGCCGCCACCGGCGGTCGAGCCGATATAGAGATCGACGTTCTTGCCGGCATAGAACTTCGCCACGTCGTCCTGCGCGCGCGCCGGCAGCACAACCGCCGCCGCCACAACGCAGGCGACCGCGCCGCTTGCGGCCCAGCGGACCAGACGCGGGCAATATGCCCCGTGCCGAAAGGCGACGCGGCTGAAGATTGGGCGATGCGTAGCGAACATCCTAGGTCCTCCCCTGTCGGTGCGGCGAGCGCGGATTGTTATGGTCGAAGGCCGCGTAGTGCTGGCGCAGCAGGTCGTTGCCGTAGTCGTTGCCGTTGGGCGTGCGCACGATGGTGTGAATGTGGCGGTGCGAGTGTTCGTCATTGTCGAGGGCGATGCCGGGCTGGTGATCGAACTCGATCAGCACGACCGGGCTGTGCAGGCGGTAATAGAACGGGCTGGCGTCGTCGCAATGGCCCATCCAGGCGAAATAGGTGTCGTCGAGATGGCGCTTCGCCTCGGCATAGCGGATCTCGGCATGGCCCGGCCGGATGCGGCCGACATAAAGCCCGAGCAGCCGCTCGACCAGCTCGCGCTGCTCGCGCGAAAGCTCGGCATAGCGTATGCCCTGATACGGCAATCTCATGTTGTCGTGGAAGGCGGTGGTGATAACGTCGAGGGGCAGGTTCATGCCGATGGTCGCCTTGGCGCGCTGCTCGGGCGTGAGCGCGCTCATCAGCAAGAAGCCCTTGCGCTCCTCTTCCTCGAACACGCGGGTACCGGCGTATTTTCCGCTCCGCGCATGGACCGGCTCGGATCCCATGAAGAGCGGCGTCACCACGAGCTGGTCGCCGAGCACGAAGCAGTTGATGATGAGGTGATGGCCGTCGATCTGCCAGCCCCAGGGCGCGCTCGCCGACGGCTCGCCCATTACGCTCACCCAATAGAGCCATTCGCCGTACTCGTCGGGCTTCTGCGTGATTTCGAGGATGGTTTCGTTGAGCTTCATCACGTCGCGCGCCGTGCGGTAGCCGTCGGCGCCGAGGCTGGCGCGTATCAGCGCGAGCGCGCCTTCGCGCTGCGTGCCGTCGAGGGTCTCGAGCAGGACGCCGTGGCGCAGCATGAAGGGATGGATGTTGGACCACGACCGCCACGCGTCGCTGTCGACCGGGAAGGTGGCGGCGCGGCGCTGTGCCGGGGAGAGCGCCGCGAGGAATGCGTCGGCCGCGTCAATCACCGGCTGCGGCGAGACGCCGGTCTTCTCGAGCCGGAACAGGCCGGGCGGCACGGTTCCGTCGGCGGTGATGCCCTTGAACGGCGCGGCGATTTCGGCCTTGCCGCGGTCGAGCATCTGCTGCAGCCGCTCCGGCATCTTGAACGGCGCGCGCGCCGGCGTGGGATGGCGCTTCCGCACGCCGGGTTCGTTCATGCCGTCGGCCATGGTTCCTCCTAGGGTTGCTCGCGCAGGCCCCGGCGGTGCAGCCGCGGCAGCACTTCGTCGCAGAAGAATGGCAACTCGTCGGCGTAATTGACGAACGACACGCCGATCCCGGTGAGCCCCGCCGCGCTCAACGTGGCGAGCACCTCGGCGACATAGTCGGGATCGCCGATGATGGGCAGCCCGCCCATGCCGTTGGCCCGCTCGTTGCGCAGCCGCTCGAACGCTTCGCGCGAATGGTTGTGCGGGGTGATGTCCTTCATCGCGAGGATGCGGTCGACCGCGTTCCAGTCGGCATTCTCGACGATGCAGTGGCGATAGTATTCCTGCGCCTCCTGCTTCGTACGCCGGCAGGTGACGACGCCGACGGTGTAGAAGTCGAGCTCGCGCCCCTCCTGCCGCGCCTGTGCCTGCACCTTGCGCACGTTGGCGGAATAGGTCTCGAGCGAGGCGAGCTGCGTCGACATGAAGAGCGCGTCGCAGTTGCGGATCGCGAAGGCCTGGCCGGTGGCCGAAGCGCCGGCATTCATGATGAGCGGCCGCGCGCCGCCATAGGGCTTGGGCCAGGCGCGCACCCGCTGCAACCGGATGAACGCGCCGTCGTAGTCGAATTCGTCCTCGCGTGTCCACGCCAGCCGGACCGCATCGAGCCATTCCTGGGCATAGTCGTAGCGCGTCTCGTGATCGCGCAGGGTCGCGCCGAACATGTCGAATTCGCCCTCATTCCAGCCGCACACGACGTTGAGGCCGAAACGCCCCTCGCCGACGTGATCGGCGGTGACGAATTCCTTGGCGGCGATGAGCGGATGGAACAGCGGCGCATGCACGGTGCCGAACACGACGAGGCGCTTAGTGTTGGCAAGGAGGCCCGTAGCCCAGGTCACGGTCTCGAGCGTCGCGCCCTGGTAGTCGGTATCGCCGCCATAGCCCTTCCAACGCCCGACCGGCAGCATGAAATCGATCCCCGCCGCGTCCGCGATCCGGGCGAGCCGCAGATTGTCGGCCCAGCTTCCCGACCACCGCTCCGGCACCATCGTTATCGCGCGGCCCGACGAACAGTTCGAGCCGAACAGCCCGATCTTGAGACGGTTGCGGTTGCCCATCGAGGTCCGCTCGCGGCTCGTGGTGTCACGGACCGGCATGGTGCCTTCCCTGTTCCTTACCCCGGTCATTGTCATCGCACGCCCGCGCCGCGTCAACGTCACTGCCGCCGGGCCGCCGTCTCGGCGCCTCACCCCACCACGGCGATGGCGTTGATCTCGATCAGGTATTCGGGCGAGGTCATCTTGCACACCTCGACCATGGTCGAGGCCGGCGCGGGCGGCTTGAAATACTCGCGCCGCACTTTGTGAATGGCGTCGAAATGCTCCATGTTGCGCACATAGACATCGACGCGGCAGATGTCGTCCATGGTGCCGCCCGCGGCCTCGACCGCCGCCTTGACGTTCTCGCATACCTGGCGGGTCTGGGCCTCGATGTCGCCGATGCCGGCGATGGTGCCGTCCGGCCGTCGCGCGGTCATGCCCGAGATGAAGACGATGCGGCCCTTGGCCTCGATCACCGTCGCCTGCGAGAAATGGCCGCTCGGCCGGCTGATCCTGTCCGAGACGATCTGTTGCTTGGGCATCAGCGCGCATCCTCGTCGTTGGCATAGAAGGACGGCCGCTCGGGATAATGCGGCCCGTCATAGATCTCGACGACCATGGTCTCCTCGTGGGCGACCGCGGGCCCGTGCACGTTGCCCTTGGGATTGCAATAGAACGAACCGGGCGTCAGCATCACCCCGGTCGCGGTGTATTCATAGCGCCCGCTGAGGCAGAACATGAACTGGTTCGCGGCGTGGCGGTGCGGCGCCGGAATGCCGGCGCCCTTGGCAAACTTGATGAGCGCAATCGAGGCGCCCGTCGCCGCGTCGCGCCATAACATCTTCTCGAACACGCCCTTGAGCGATTTCTCGTGCCACGCCATCGTCTCGCTCTTGATCAGGATCTCGCCGAGCGCCGCCGCCGCGCCGGCGCCGTTGGTCATGTCGCCTGGGTTCATCGCCGCGATTCCTTCTACACATTGACCGGGGCGGGCGGAACCCGCCCGAGGACGAGGTCCGCCGCCTTCTCGGCGATCATGATCACGGGCGCGTTGATGTTGCCGCCAACGAGGTCGGGCATCACCGAGGCATCGACGATCCTGAGCCCATCGACGCCGCGGACGCGAAGCTCGGGATCGACCACCGCCATCGCATCGGCGTCTTGTCCCATGCGGCAGGTGCCGAGCGGGTGATGCACGGTGATGGCGGTGGCGCGGACATGCGCATCGATCGCCGCGTCCTTGTCGCCGTCGCGGCCCGGCGCGAGCTCGGCTGCGACGAAGCTCGCAAGCGGCGCCTGGCGGCCGATGTCGCGCACCAGCCGCACGCCAGCGCGCAGCGTCGCCCAATCGTTGTCGGTGGCAAGGAAATTCTGGCGGATGCGCGGCGCGGTGCGCGGATCGGCCGAGACCAGGCTCACCGCGCCGCGGCTCTCGGGGCGCAAGAGCACGGCGCGGCAGGCGAAGCCGTCGGCATAAGGACGGCGGAACGGGCTGAGATAAGGGCCGGCGGTCATCGGCGCGGCGTTGAACAGAAGCTGGATGTCCGGCAGCTTCGCGCCGCGGCCGCTGTCGAGGAACGCCATCACCCCGCCGAACACGTCGGCGGTGATGCCGGTGCCACGGAACTGCGTCTTCGCGAGCTCGACGGCGACGCGGTCGATGCGGAGCTTCGCATGGATCGGGCCGGGCGCCGAGCGGGCATAGGCGACCGCGACCGAGATGTGGTCCTGAAGGTTCTGGCCGACGCCCTTGAGCGGCACGGCCACGGCGATGCCGTGCGCGCGCAGCGCGTCGGGATCGCCGATCCCCGACAGCATGAGAAGCTGCGGCGAGTTGATGACGCCGCCCGCGAGGATCACCTCGCGCTCGGCCCGCACGATTTGGGTGGCGCCGCCCTTCGCATATTCGACGCCGACGGCGCGGCCGCCTTCGAGCACGATCCGGGTGACCAGCGCGCGCGTCTCGACGGTCAGATTGCCGCGCGCCAGCGCCGGCCGCAGATAGGCAACCGCGGCGCTGCACCGCCGGCCGTCGCGGATCGTATTCTGCAGCGGCGCGAAGCCCTCCTGCTGCGCGCCGTTGTAGTCGTCCGTGACCTTATGGCCGGCCGCCACGCCGGCGGCGGTGAAGGCAGCGACGACCGGGTCCTCGAATCGCGTCCGCATCGTCGCCAGCGGCCCGTCGCCGCCGCGGAATTCGCTGGCGCCGCCTTCCCAGGTTTCCTGACGGCGGAAATAGGGCAGGACATGAGCATAGGACCAGGCGGTGAGACCCGAAGCGGCCCAGCGCTCGTAATCGCCGCGATGGCCGCGGACATAGGCCATGGCGTTGATCGACGAGCTGCCGCCGATCACCTTGCCGCGGGCGCATTCGAGGGCGCGGCCGCCCATCGTCGCCTCGGGCTCGGCGAAATACTGCCAGTCATGCATGCGGTGCAGCAGCATCCAGCCCCAGGCGAGCGGCACGTGCAGCAGCGGATCGCGGTCCCAGCCGCCCGCCTCGAGCACGAGCACGCGCGCGCCGTCCGCCGCGGTGAGCCGGTTGGCGAGCGTCGAGCCCGCCGACCCCGCGCCGACAATGACGTAGTCGTAAGCCTGGTTCGGCATCCCCTTTCCTCCCACGTCCGAAACTGGCCCGAAGCGCCGGGCACGTCAACTTGCCAGCACGCGCGATTGCGCTTATCGTTCCGATGGGTGTCGTTCCGATGGGTAAAGTGAGGAAATGCCATAATGTTCGTCCGTAACGGGTGGTATGCGGCGATCTGGGCGCAGGACCTCGGCGCGAGGCCGGTCGGCCGCGTCTTCCTCGGCGAGAAAGTGGTGCTGTTCCGCGGCGAGGGCGGCCGCGCGGCGGCGCTGGCGGATCGTTGCTGCCACCGCGCGGCACCGCTGTCGTGCGGCACGGTCGACGGCGATGCGCTGCGCTGCGGCTATCACGGCCTCAAATTCGATGCGGCGGGACAATGCGTCGAGGTGCCGATCCAGGCGCAGGTGCCGCCCGGGGCGCAGGTACGTGCCTATCCCGTGCACGAGCAATGGAACGTGGTGTGGATCTGGATGGGCGATCCCGCGCGCGCCGATGCGGCGCTCATTCCCGAGCTGCCCTGGCTCGACCACCCGGAATGGGCGGCGACGCCCGGCTACATTCGCATCGAAGCGAACGCCCAGCTCCTGATCGACAACCTTCTCGACTTCACCCATGTCAGCTACATCCATCATCGCACCATCGCCGGCGACCCGCGGGAGGCCCGGATTCCGACGCGAACCGAGCGCCTGCCGGACGGGATCCGCACCGGACGATGGATGATCGACATGGACCCGCCGCCGCTTTTCGCGAAGGCGGGCGGCTTCAACGGCCGGGTCGACCGCTGGCAATGGGCGACGTGGAAGCCGCCCTCGATCGTCTATATCGATGTCGGCTGCGCGCGGCACGGCACCGGCGCGCCCGAAGGCGACCGCAGCCAGGGCATTTCGATCTGGTCGAGCCATCTCGTCACGCCCGAGACCGAGACAAGCTGCCACTATAATTTCGGCTTCGCCCGCAACTTCCGCCGCGACGACGCGGACATGTCGCGCCTCCTGTTCGAGGGCTCGCGCGACACGTTCCTCGAGGACAAGGTGATACTCGAGGCGCAGCAGCTCAATCTCCGCGGCGGCGAACTGGAAGGGCTCATCGACGTCGCCACCGATGTCGCGCAGCTCCAGGTCCGCCGCATCCTCGACGACATGATCCGGGCCGAAGCGGCCGGATCGGCACCGGTTCCGTCGTAGTTCATCCCATCAACCCAGCAACGAGGAAATGATGCACCGACCCCCGGCATTTTCGCGTGTGCGCGCGGCCGTCGCTGCGGGCGCGCTCATGGCCTGTCTCGCCCTGACGCCGCATTCCGCGGCCGCGGCGGACGGCCAGACCTATTTGATGAAGCTCAGCACCGCCACGCTCAACGACGCGCAGCACGAATGGATGAAGCGCTTCGCCGCCATGGTCGAGAAGGACTCCGGCGGCCGCATCAAGGCCCAGATCTATCCGGCGAGCCAGCTCGGCTCGATCCCGCGCCAGATCGAGGGCACCCAGTTCGGTGCGATCCAGGGCTGGGTCGGGCCGCCGGAATTCCTCATCGGCGTCGACGAGCGGTTCGAGATCATGACCGCGCCCGGATTGTTCGAGAACCCGGATCACGCGATCCGCACCGCCAATGATCCCGAGCTGCGCAAGATGATCCTGGGGTTCGGCGCCAACAAGGGGCTCACCGGCATCAGCCTCTTCATCTCCGCCCCGACCTCGATCGTGACGCGCAAGCCGGTGCGCGATCTGGCCGGATTCAAGGGCTTGAAGCTCCGCACGCTCGCCTCGAAATTCGAGAACGAACAGGTCTACCGGCTCGGTGCGACGCCGGTGGCAATGTCGCTCGGCGACGTGCTGCCGGCGCTGCAGCAGGGCGCGGTCGACGGCGCAGTGGCACAGGTGGCGATCTTCACCACGATGCATTATTACGACGCTGCCAAGTACATCACCGAGACCAACCAGCGCTACATCTTCTCGGTCGCCGAGATGAGCCAGAAATGGCTCGCGACGCTGCCGCCGGATCTGCAGAAGATCATCCGCGACGACGGCGCCAAGCTCGGCCCCGAGATCTCGCCGTGGGCGGTGGCGTTCTATCAGCAGCAGCGCAAGGTGTGGGTCGACAAGGGCGGACAGCTCATCAGCCTGCCGCCGGCCGAGGAAGCTGCGATGATGAAGTCACTGTCGAACATCGGCAACGACTTGACGAAGTCGAAGCCGGCGCTGCACGCGGCCTATGAAACGCTGGTCGCGGCGGCAAAGCGGACCCAGTGAGCGTTCCGGCGAACCGTTCGGGCTAGGCCGGCCCGCCATCGCGCATGTGGCGGTCGCGGCCGTTCCGGTTGCCCGCGCGAGCGAAGGGGCCTATGGTTTCCGGTGGCCCTGCGGCGGGCACGATCGCCGGTTGCCGGTTGCCGGTCAATGACCGGGCAATGCGGGTTTGACATCCGCGAAAGCCCGAATCCTGGGGAGGAATCGATGCTCACAACGAGACCCGTGTCACGGCCGTGGGCGGCCGCCGTCCTTGCCGTGGGCCTGGCCGCGGTTGCGGCGGGGCCCGCCAGGGCCGCGGCGGACGGCCAGACTTTTGTCATGAAACTGGGGCTCGCCACCCTCAATGACGCGCAGCACGAATGGTGCAAGATCTTTGCCGCCGATGTGGCAAAGGATTCCGGCGGCCGCATCAAGGGCGAGATCTATCCCGCGAGCCAATTGGGCTCGATCCCGCGCGAGATCGAGGGCGTGCAGTTCGGCGCGATCCAGGGCTATATCGGTCCGCCGGAATTCCTGGTCGGCGTCGACGAGCGCTACGAGGTCCCGTCCACCCCGGGCATCGTCGACGGCATGGATCACGCGGTGCGCCTGGTCCACGATGCCAAGTTCAAGCAAATGATGCTCGGGCTCGGCGCCAATAAGGGCATCCGCGGCGTCGCGCTGTTCGTCTACCAGCCGTCCTCCGTCATCGCCCGCGAACCGATCCGCCATCTCGCCGACTTCAAGGGCAAGAAGCTGCGCGTGCTGGCGGCGAACATGCAGGAGGAGATGGTTCGGCGCCTTGGCGGCACGCCGGTCGCCATGACGCTTGCCGACGTGCTGCCGGCGATGCAGCAGGGAACGATCGACGGCGCGGTGGCCGCGATCACGGTCGACACGACGATGCATTACCAGGATGCGGCGAAATACATCACCGAGACGGGACAGCCCTTCATCTTCTCGATGGCGTTCCTCAGCAAGAAATGGTTCGACGGGCTGCCCAAGGACCTGCAGAAGATCCTCACGGCGGATGCCGACAAGGCGACGGCCGCGGTCATCCCCTGGGAACTCAAATTCTATGCGCAGCAGCGCGAAGTATGGAAAAGTCGGGGCGGCGAGTTGATCGAACTGCCGCCGGCCGAGCAGGCGTCGATGATGAAGACGCTTTCGACCATCGGCGAAGACGAGACCAAGTCGAAGCCGGCGCTGCATGCGGCCTACGAGACGATGATCGCGGCGGCGAAGCGGACCGAGTGATCGCCGCGGCGAACCGGCCGGCCGCGGCCGAAGGAACGGCCGTCGAAACCCTGGCGGCCGTCTTGCCTCGTCTCAAGTAGCGGCGGCGACGCCGTTCCGGTTGCCAGCGCAAGCGGATGGGCATATGGTTTCACTCGCTCTTGCGGCGGGCATGCCCGCGGTTTGGCGCTCGTTCGAAAAAAGCCGAGCCACACGGAGTAGGCACCCGTGAAGGCCTGGAACCCAGGGAGGCATCCATGCGCACATCGAGACCTGTGGCAAGCGGAGCCGTGGCGCGGCCGTGGGCGGCCGCGGTGCTTGCCGTGGCCTTGGGCGCACTTGCGGCAGCACCCGCTGATGCCGCGGTGGGCGTTCCCCGGGAGCTCAATTCCTATGCGCCGCAGCGCGAGGTGTGGCAAGGCGGCGGTGGCGCGCCGATCCAACGGCCGAGGGCCGAGCAGGCATCGATGATGAAGACACTTTCGACCATCGGCGGGGACGAGAGAGGGCGTGAGGCTGGAGCGTTCCTATGATCGATATCGTCCTTAAATGCGTGCGTGCCATCCTGACCGTCACGCGCGCGATCTCGGCAGTGGCACTGTTCGCCAGCGTCCTGCTCAATTTCGCCAACGTCATCGGCCGCTATTTCTTCAGCGTGTCGATCTCGTGGGCGGAAGAGGCGATGCTGTTCCTGATGGTCGGCGTCGTGTTCTTCGGTAGTTGCGCCGTGGCCTGGGAGGGACGACAGATCCGCATGGACGTGATGATCGGCATGATGCCCGCGAAGGCGCGCGAGGCGCTCAACCTCTTCGCCGAGCTCGCCTTCATCGCGACCGCGGTCGCGCTCACGATTTTCGCGTGGCCGGTCATCGCCGACCTGGCGGCGTTCGACGAACGCAGCGAGGCGGCCAATTTTCCCCTCGTCATTCCGCAGGGGCTGGTGCCGCTCGGGCTCTCGCTGATGGCGATCCTCGTCGTCGTGCGGCTTCTCACCCGCGCACGCACCAGCGGCGGCGCCCAAGCGGGTCGATCCCATCACTGAGATCGCGATCGAACCGATTTTCGCGGAGACGCCGCCCCCATGTCGAGCACCTTCGTCTATTTCATCCTGCCGGCGATCCTGCTGATCCTCGGTTTTCCGATCTTCCTCATCCTGCTGATCGCGTCGATCACCGCGGTGGTGTTCATCGCCGGGGTGCCGACCACGACGATACAGACCTACATGTTCGGCAGTCTCGACAATTTCCCGCTGCTGGCCGTGCCGTTCTTCGTGCTCGCGGGCGAGATCATGGCGCAAGGCGGCATCGCCCGGCGCGTGATCGAGTGGGTCATGGCGCTGATCGGCGGGGTGCGCGGCTCGCTGGCGGTGACGACGGTCGCGGCCTCCGAACTCTTCGGCGCGATGGCGCACACCGCGGTGGGCACGGTGGTGGCGATCGGGCGGATGATCTATCCCTCGCTGCGCGAGGCCGGCTACAACGAACGCTTCTCGGTCGGGCTCATCGCCTCGTCGGGCGCGATCGCGGTCGTGATACCGCCGTCGATCGCGATGATCCTCTATTCGATGTCGGCGGAGCAATCGGCGGTGTACCTGTTCACCGCGGGCGTCCTGCCGAGCATTCTCATCGGCGTCATCGACGCCGCCTTCGTCATGACCTATGCCCATATCAAGCGCGTGCCGCTCGCCTCGAAGGCGCGCTGGGTCAATATCTGGGCAACGACCAAGGAGGCCGGCTGGTCGCTCGGCACGCTGGTGGTGATCTTCGGCGGCATCTATGGCGGCGTGTTCACCCCGACCGAAGCGGCGGGCGTCGCCGTGATCTATTCCCTCTTCGTCACCATGGTGATCTATCGCGAGGTCGATCTCGCCGGGCTGTGGCGCATTCTGAAGAGCGCGTCCTTCCTCATCTCGCAGATTCTTCTCATCGTGACCGCGGCCGGGATCTATGGCTGGCTACTGACGACGAGCGGCGTCCCCCAGCACATCGTCGCCGCGATGGAATCCCTGCACATGCCGCGCTGGGAGCTTCTGCTGTTCATCAATGTCGGGCTGCTCGGGGCCGGCAGTTTCCTCGAGCCGGCGCCGGCGATCCTCATTCTGACGCCGCTGCTGCTCCCCATCGTCGAGCACGTGGGCGTGAACCCGATCCATTTCGGCATCATCATGGCGGTCAATCTCAGCATCGGGATGTACATGCCGCCCTTCGGCCTCAACCTGTTCTCCTCGCAGGCCGTCTTCGAGACGCCGCTCGGCAACATCTATCTCGGCGTACTGCCCTTCATGGTCATCAACTTCGCGGCGCTCTTGCTCATCACCTACGTGCCGGCGATCTCGATGGTGCTCCTCGGCCACACGCACTGAGCGCCGCCGGCGCGCGATCGCTTGCGCCGCCCGGCCGAATCGATGTGGCGGGGCCGCAGGCCGAGATGATTGGCGATGTCGAGCGCGCCCTTGGCGCATTCGGCGTGGAGCCGACCCGGCGACTTGTCGTCGGCCTTGCGCGTCAGATGCTCGAACACGCCGGCGATGCAGGCCTTCCCCTTGATGCTCATGGGGGCTCCGGTCGGCCGGGCGCTCGCGACATGCGCGGCTGCGGCCGGTTCTAACGGGGAACGGCGATTTCCTTCGCTCTGGTCGTCGGACCTGCAGTCCCGCCGCCCTTAATGCTCTTAATGCGGCGTCAATGATGGTATGATAGCAAGTATTACTTTAGTGCGCGGTTGCTCGCCCGATCTGCGGGCCGCGCACGATCCGATCGCGTTCGTACCTTTGTCACTTCAACGGCCGGGACGTGGGTGATGGGCAACTTCGTCATCGTTTACCACTGGCGCGAAGGCGCGACAGCGCTAACCGACCTGCTGAGCAAGCATCCCAATGTTTGCGTGCCGCTCTTCGAGGAGGCGGATCAGCATCACCCGAACGCGTTTGCCACGCCGGAAAACATTCACGTCCGTCTTGATGCACTGTTCGCGACCGGCGATCTGGAATCGGCACGGTCGAGCCTCGGCATGCCCGGCGGCGTGAACGGACGCGTTTCGGCGTCGGTGGGCTTCAAATGGCGGATTTGGGGCGAGCCGGAACGGATCGCCGAGGTGCTTCGCAAACACGATGTCACAGTCTTTCACGTGTTTCGGCTGAATGCGCTGGAATGGGCCGTCAGCCGCTATTTCTCGACATGCATCGTTCCCGCTCTGGAGCCACAGATCGGGATCAAGTTCGTCACTGACGTCAACCCACAATTCGGCTTCGCCACCCTGACCCGCGAGGAACAGGATGCGGTGCGCCAGGTGCTGCATGCGTACCGGTTTGCCGTTCCTGCAGACTTCGTTGCCGCATCGATGAAAGAGCTGTGGGCGTTCAAGGAGAATGTCTGCACCACGTATATGGACGTCATGCACGGCCATGGCGTCCCCGTGCATGCGATCTTTTACGAGGACTTCGTTCGTCGGCGCGATGTGCTATTGCAATACATGTGCCGAGCCCTGGCGCTCGACCCGGTGCCACTGCATGAATGCGAGCCTTGGTACCAGAAGGTGGCAAGCGAAAATTTGCTGGCGCAGGTCGAGAACATCGAAAGCCTGCGCGCATCGGGCGAGTTGCGCGCGCTGCAACGGTCATACCACGACATGATCAGGGGCCATCATCCGCTCGCGCTCGAGTTCGGCGACGATCTGCAGGTGAAGCGTCCGGCAGCGGCAGGCCGGTCGCGTTTGCGCTGGCCGCTGGCCTCGGACGGCCTGCGATCGAAGTCACGCGCGTCGAGCAGGGCGACGGCACGGTCTGCCATCCGCACGCCGACGCGGTAAACTCCCCTTTATGGATCGTGAATTTGCCGCCGGCGGACGTTCCCCACCACCGACGGCCGAACGCCTGGGGAGCGTCCTGATGCATGCGATCGCCGCCTCGTTTCGCCGTATCGCCCGGTGTTGCCTGCCGGTCGTGCTGGCGCTGACCTTTGCCGCGGCGGCTTCCCTGGCCCAGCCGGCACTGGAGGGCGAGAGCGCGCAGCCCACCGCCACCCTGGCCGCGCCGGTTGCCGCGGTAACGTCGCCGTCGCTGTTCGATTTCCTGACCCCCGCCGGCCTCGCGCACGTCGCCACCTATTGCGCGGTCGCGCCGGCGGGCCCGGCCAACGAATGGCTGCACGGCTTCATGTGCGGCGTCCGTGTCACAGACATCGCCATCGCCATTTACGCGGGCCTGCTCGTGCTCGTGATCGCCGGCCTCGTGCTGGTCGGCGTCATCCAATACACGCATTTCGCGCGCTCCGCCCGGCAGCGGCTTCGCGCCTATGTCCTGGTCGAGACCGCTTCGCGCAGCGGCGCCCACGACTATTATCCGGAATTCGAGATCACGCTCCGGAATTTCGGCCAGACACCGGCCTATGACGTCGAGCACTGGATCGAGATCTGGCCGGCCGAAGCGAAGCCCGAGGTGGCGCTGCCGCGGCACCGTCGCACGGTCGAGACGTCCGACGCGGCGCTCGGTCCCGGCGGCCGCTTCGCCCTCGTCAAGCGGCATGAGGCCGCCTGGGAACCCGAGCAGCTCGCCGCTTTCAACAGCGGCACCGCGGCGCTCCATGTCTATGGCGAAATCCGCTACCGCGACGCTTTTCGCAAACGCCGTTACACCCGGATCCGGGCGATCTACGCCCTCGACAATTTCGCCGCCGGCGCTCTGACGATCGGCGCCAAGGGCAACGAATCGAACTGACGTCTGCCGCCGGGCCGCGGCGCTCCAGTGCCTTTTTTTTATGCAGACTCATACGCCCGCCCGTAAGATCGCTTACCGTATAAGCAGCTCAGGGCGGTTCTCTGAGCGAACGGCCGAGGATGGACTTGGCGCGCGGATTGCACATCATCCCGTTGACGGCCCCAGGCCGGGCCGCCGACCGGAGGTCGTGTGAGCGGAATTGGGTCGGACTACGCACGGGTCTTCGACGAGACCGGCGGCGTCGATACCTGTCTTGAGCATTACGCGCTGGTGATGCGCTGGCTCCGGGACACGCCGCCGGAACACCTGGCGCGCAAGCGGCGCGAGGCGGAGCTGCTGTTCCGGCGCATCGGCATCACGTTTTCGGTCTATGCCGAGGGCGGCGATCCGGAGCGGCTCATCCCCTTCGACATCATTCCGCGCATCATCGCCGCCGCCGAGTGGCGCGCGCTCGCCGCCGGCCTGACGCAGCGGGTGCGTGCGCTGAACGCCTTCCTTGGCGACATCTATCACGAGCGCGAAATTCTGCGCGCCGGCGCGGTGCCCGAAGCGCTCGTGCTCCACGACCAGGGTTTCCGCCCGGAGATGCAGGGCTTCACGCCGGCGCGGGGCGTCTTTACCCATGTCTGCGGCATCGACCTCGTCCGCGTCGGTCCGTCCGATTTCTACGTGCTCGAGGACAATTGCCGCACGCCGTCGGGCGTGTCCTACATGCTCGAGAACCGCGAGGCGACGATGCGCCTCTTTCCGGACCTCTATGCGCGCCATCGCATCGCGCAGATCGCGCATTATCCCGAGGAGCTGCTCGAGACGCTCGCCTCGGTCGCGCCGCCGCATTGCGAGGACGAGCCGACGGTCGTGCTGCTGACGCCGGGCGCGTTCAACAGCGCCTATTACGAGCATTCGTTCCTGGCCGACGAGATGGGGATCGAGCTGGTCGAGGGCGCCGATCTCGTGGTCGACGACAACATCGTCTACATGCGCACCACCGCAGGGCTGCGCCGGGTCGACGTGATCTACCGCCGGATCGACGACGATTACATCGATCCGCTGACCTTCCTGCCCGAATCGATGCTCGGCACGCCGGGGCTGTTCAACGCCTATCGCGCCGGCAACGTGACGCTGGCGAACGCGGTGGGGGCGGGCATCGCCGACGACAAGGCGATCTACCCCTTCGTGCCGGCGATGATCCGCTTCTATCTCGGCGAGGAGCCGCTGCTCAAGAACGTGCCGACCTATCGCTGCGCCGAGCGCGCCGAGCTCGGCTACGTGCTCGACCACCTCGACGAGCTGGTGGTCAAGGAGGCGCGCGGCTCGGGCGGCCACGGCATGCTGGTGGGCCCGCACGCGACCCGCGCCGAGCGCGCGGCCTTCGCCGAGAAACTCATGGCGCATCCGGCCGACTATGTCGCCCAGCCGACGCTCGCGCTCTCGACCTGCCCCACCATCGTCGCGAGCGGCATCGCGCCCCGCCATGTCGATCTCCGTCCCTTCGTGCTGTGCGGCAAGGAGATCCGCATCGTGCCCGGCGGCCTCACGCGCGTCGCGCTGCGCGAGGGCTCGCTCGTCGTCAATTCGAGCCAGGGCGGAGGCACCAAGGACACCTGGGTGCTCGAGGGATGAGCGCTCGATGCTGAGCCGCACCGCCGACAGCCTCTATTGGCTCGCGCGCTATGTCGAGCGCGCCGAGAACATCGCCCGCGTGGTCGAAGTGGGCCTGCGCATGTCGAGCATCGCCCGCTCGCTCGGCAGCGCCGGCAACGAATGGCTGTCGACGCTGATCGCCACCGGCTGCGAGCCCGGCTTTTTCGCCAAGCACGAGGAGGCGAGCGCGTCGCTGGTGATCCATTACCTCGTCGCCGATCCCGACAACCCGTCGAACATCCTCTCCTGTCTCGAGACGGCGCGGCGGAACGCGCGCGCGGTACGCACCGCGCTTACCGCCGACATGTGGAATGCGCTCAACGAGCTGTGGCGCGGCGCGCGCGAGGGCGCAGCGGGCGCGGCGACGCATGACGGCGTCGCCGCCTTCCTCGAATGGGTGCGCGAGCGCTCGCAGCTCTTCAACGGCGCCTATGGCAGCACGATGCTGCGCAACGACGCCTATTATTTCACGCGCCTGGGGACCTCGATCGAGCGCGCCGACAACACCGCGCGCATCCTCGACGTGAAATACTACCTGCTCCTGCCGCAGGACGAGGGGGTGGGCGGCGCGCTCGATTACTACCAGTGGCAAGCGATCTTGCGCTCGGTCTCGGCGCTGCGCTCCTATCATTGGGTCTATCATCAGCGTCTGCAGCCCTGGCTCATCGCCGAGCTTCTGATCCTGCGCCCGGAAATGCCGCGCTCGCTGCTCGCCTGCTACAATGTCATCACCGAGCAGCTCGGCCTGCTCGGCGGGTCCCATGGCGGCAAGCGCGGCGAGTGCCACCGCGTCGCCGGCGAGATGCACGCGCGACTGCTCTACGGCCGGATCCAGGATATCTTCCAGCGCGGCCTGCACGAGTTCCTGACCGAATTCATCGATCGCTCGACCGTGCTGGGAAACGAGATCATCGGCCTCTATCTCACCTGAGCCTGGCCTTCCATGCGGCTTACCGTGCGGCACGAAACGGTCTATCGCTATTCCGAGGCCGTCGCCTATGCGATCCAGACGCTGCGATTGACGCCCCGACCCCATGACGGGCTCGCGGTGCTGCGCTGGTCGGTGGCGGCCGAGACGCCGAAACCCTTGCCGGAATTCGTCGATGGCTTCGGCAATCTGGTCCATTGCCATGCCACCAACCGGCCGCATATCTCTGCCACCGTGCTGGTGGACGGCGAGGTCGAGACGCGCGACACGTACGGCGTCGTCAGCGGCGCGCCCGAGCCGCTGCCGCCGCTCTTCTATTTGAACCACACGCCGCTCACCGCCGCCTCCACGGCGATCGCGGCGCTGGAGCACGAGGGCGCGCGCGGCGCCGATCCGCTGGCGCGGATGACGGCGCTCATGGACGCGGTGCGGGCGCGGCTCGGCGATCGCGCCGGGCCCACCAATTCCGCCATCGCGGCCGACGCCGCACTCGCCATCGGCGCCGGCGTGTGCCAGGACCACGCCCATGTATTCATCGCGGCCGCGCGTGCGTTGGGCGTGCCGGCACGCTATGTCGGGGGCTATCTTTGGACCGGCGAAGACCGGCAGGACCACGAGGCGAGCCATGCCTGGGCCGAGGCTTGGCTCGACGGGATCGGCTGGGTCGGGTTCGATCCGTCGAACCGCACGCGTCCGACCGCCTGCCACATTCGTACCGCGGTGGGACTCGACTACTGGTCGGCGGCGCCGGTGCGCGGCATCCGCCGCGGCCCCGCCACCGCGACGCTGGCGGTGAAAGTGCAGGTGGTCCGGACCGGCGCCGACCAGTGAGCGCCGGCCTCAACGGGGGAACGTCACATGACCTATTGCGTCGCGCTTTATCTCAAGGATGGGCTGGTGATGCTGTCGGATACGCGCACCAGCGCCGGCGTCGACAACATCTCCACTTTCTCGAAGATGCTCATCTTCCAGATCCCGGACGAGCGCTTTCTCGTGCTGCTCACCGCCGGCAATCTCGCGGTGACCCAGGCGGTCGTCAACCTGCTGCACGAGGGGATCGAGACCGGCGAACGGCTCGAGACGCTCTATTCCACCCCGACCATGTTCCGCTCCGCCCAACTCGTCGGCGAGGCCGTTCGCCGCGTGTTCCGCACCGATGCCGCCGCGCTCCAGGCGCAGAACGTGCCGTTCGAGGTTTCGATCCTCTTGGGCGGGCAGCTTCGCGGCCGCAATCTTCGGCTGTTCGAAATCTATGCCGCCGGCAATTTCATCGAGGCGACGCCCGACACGCCGTTCCTGCAGATCGGCGAGCACAAATACGGCAAGCCGATCCTCGACCGTGCGATGGAGTTCGATACCGATCTCTATGACGGCGTGAAGCTGGTGCTGGTGTCGATGGATTCGACCCTGCGCAGCAACCTTACCGTGGGCATGCCGATCGACCTGCTGGTCTATCGCCGCGACGAGATGCGCGCCGAACTGCGGCGCCGGATCACCGAGGACGATCGCTATTTCGCCATGATCCGCAGCCGCTGGTCCGAGGCGCTGCGCGATGCCTACCGCGCCATGCCGCGCCCCGACTGGGCGCCGCCCGGCGGCCGGGCTTGATCGTTGCCCGGAACCCTCCCACATAGGATGCGGGTGGTGCCGTTGGACCGCCCGCGGTGTGTCGGGTGCCTTGAGGGCCCGCCTTCATCGCCTCGCTCAGTCGCTTGAGGAGGTGCGTGTGTCGCGTCTTTCGCTGTTCAATTCGCCGCTGCTTTTGGGCTTCGACCAGCTCGAACGGACGCTCGACCAGGTCACCAAGGCGGCCGCGGATGGCTATCCTCCGTACAACGTCGAACAGATCGGCGATGCGGCCCTGCGCATCACCCTCGCCGTCGCCGGATTCACCATGGACGATTTGTCGGTTCAGATCGAAGGGACCCAGCTCGTCGTCCGCGGCAAGCAGACCGACGACAAGGATCGCGTCTATCTCCATCGCGGCATCGCCGCGCGCCAGTTCCAGCGCAACTTCATGCTTGCCGAAGGCATCGAGGTGGCGGGCGCGTGGCTCGACAACGGGCTGCTCAACATCGATCTGGTGCGGCGCGCGCCCGAGGGACGGGTGCGCAAGGTGGCGATCCGTCCGGCCGATCGGAACGGCACCGAAAATGGGAGCGTGCCATGAACCTTCAGGCCAATCTGCGATCCATCACCCCCCAGGAGTTCGCCCATCTCGGCGTTAACGACATCGCCTATGTGAAGCGCGTCATCGTCGACGACGCGCCCGCCTATGCCGTGCATGCGGCCGACGGCACGCCGATGGCGGTGCTGCGCGACCACGCGACCGCGGTGGCGGCCCTGCTCCAGCACGATCTCGAGGCGGTAAGCGTCCACTGACGCGCCGCGCTCAGGCGGCGTTGCTTGCGGCGCGGTCGGTCAGGAGCGCGTAGAGCGCATCGGCGCGGTCGGTGCCGCGCAATTTGGTGCATATCGCATTGTCGCGCAGCAGGCGCGAGACCCGGGCAAGCGCCTTCAGATGATCGGCTCCCGCAGTATCGGGCGTCAGCAGCAGAAAGACGAGATCGACCGGCTGGTCGTCCACGGATTCGAACGGGATCGGCTTCTCGAGCCGCGCGAAGAGCCCGAACATGCGTGGCAGCCTGGCGAGCCTGCCGTGCGGCACCGCGATGCCGCCGCCGATCCCGGTGCTGCCCAGCCGCTCGCGTTCCATGAGGGTATCGAGAATCACCTTCTCGTCGAGGCCGACGAACGGGGCGGCGCGCTTGGCCAGTTCCTGCAGGAGCTGGCGCTTGTTGGCGACGCGCAGGCCGGCCACGACGCTCTGGGGCGTGATCAGCTCGGCGATTTCCATCATGGCACGGCACCATCGCGCCCGGCCTGGGGCGCGGCCAGGTCGGGATCGATCCAGCCGAAATTGCCGTCGGGACGCCGATAGACGACGTTGAGATTGCCGCGCGCGCGGTTGCGGAACAACAGTGCCGGCAGCTCGCCGAGATCGAGCCGCATCACTGCCTCGCTGACGCTCAGTTCGGGAATGCTGGTGCGCATCTCGGCGATGACAAGCGGCTCGCCGTCGCCGGCATCGGCGTTGTCGTCGTCCGCGGCGAGAACATAGGCGGTCGCCGCCTCTTCGACCGGCGCGGCCGCGTCGTCCTTGGCACGCGCGTGATGGTTGCGCAGGCGCCGCTTGTGCCGTCTCAGGCGCTTGTCGACGCGCTCGGCCGCGCTGTCGAAGGCCAGAGCGGCATCGTCGCCGGTGCCGCCGCCCAGCACCGAGAGGCCACGGCGCGCATGCACCAGAATCTCGGCGGTGACGTGATGCCGTTCGCGGCCGAACACGACATGTGCCTCGGTCGCCTTGCCAAAATAGCGTTCGACGATGGCGGCGGTGGCCACAATGACACGTTGGCGCAGCGCATCGGCCACGTCCATGTGTTTACCCGTGACGGTAACCTTCATGGGCTCTGTTGCCGTGTCCCTACCGTGCGCCGGTCGTTGCGTTCGCGACTTTGCGCGACATGCGGCCTCACGCGCCCGTTTACCTTAGGGACGGGTCAGGGACGAGTCAAGAACGGCCCCCCTCAGAACTGCAGCGACTTTTCGCGCCGGCGCTGCACGGACGAGGGAATGTGCATGGCTTCCCGATACTTGGCGACGGTGCGGCGGGCGATATCGACGCCCTCCTTGACGAGCATGGCGACGATCCGGTCGTCGGAGAGCACTTCCTCGGCCTCGCTGTCGATGAGCGACTTGATGCGGAAGCGCACCGCTTCGGCCGAAAGCGCGGCGCCGCTCGAGGCAGCGATCGCCGAGGTGAAGAAGTATTTCAGCTCGTAGACGCCGCGCGGCGTCTGCATGTACTTGTTCGAGGTGACGCGGCTCACCGTGCTCTCGTGCATGCCGATCGCCTGGGCGATGTCGCGCAGCACCAGCGGGCGCAGGAGTTGCACGCCGTGGCGGAGGAATCCCTCCTGCTGGCGTACGATCTCACGCGCGACCTTGAGGATGGTGGTGGCGCGCTGATGCAGCGCCTTGACCAGCCAGTTCGCCGACTGGTAGCGCTCGGAAAGATATTCGCGCTCCTCGCGGTTGCGGGCGGCGCCGGTCACCTCGGCATAATAGCGATTGTTGACGAGGACGCGCGGCAGGGTCTCGCTGTTCAGCTCCACGGACCAGCCGCCATCGGATTGCGGGCGGAGAAAGATGTCGGGGACGACCGGCTCCGGCGCGACGGCGTCGAGCGCGAGGCCGGGCTTCGGGTCGAGCGCCTTGATCTCCGCCACCATGTCGGCGAGATCCTCGGCATCGATGCCGCAGATGCGCATGAGCTGCGCCGCGTCGCGGCTCGCCAGCAGCGGCAGGTTCTCGATGAGGCGCTGCATCGCCGGATCGAAGCGGTTGCGCTCCTTGAGCTGAATGGCCAGGCACTCGGCGAGGTTGCGGGCGAAGATGCCGGCCGGGTCGAAGCGCTGCAACCGCTCGAGCGTCAGCTCGACGCGGCGGACCGTGCAGCCCAGCAATTCGGCCACGGCCGAAAGATCGGCGGTGATGTAGCCCGCCTCGTCGACGAGGTCGATGAGATGGGTGGCGATCACCCGGTCCACCGGATCGTGGATCTCCAGCGAGAGTTGCGCCTGCAGATGCTCGCGCATGGTTTCCGGCCGCACCAGCGTCTGGTCCAGGCCCGGAAGATCGTCGCCGACGGGGGCGGCGCGGGTCTTCCACGCCTCGGGATCGCCGGCGTAATCGAGATTGCCCTCGCCTTCGGTTCCCGCCACGTCATGCCACAGTTCGCTGGCCTCGACGGCTTCGGCGGGCGCAGGCTCGGGCGCCGGCGGCTCGGCCGGATCGGCGGGACGGTCGTCGCGCTCGAGTAGCGGGTTCTGCTCGACCTCGCCCTCGACATAGACCGAAAGCTCGATATTCGAGAGCTGCAGCAGCTTGATCGCCTGCTGCAACTGCGGCGTCATCACCAGCGCCTGGGTCTGGCGAAGATCAAGCCTTTGGGTAAGCGCCATGGCTGGGATTTATAATCGGTACGAGCTGCTACTGCAAACTTCGTACCAACTTGGCGGGATCGCGTTAAAAGCTGGTAAATCTGCGGCGGCGATCCCGCTCACGGCGACCGCGGGGGTGGCATGGCTAAAGGCTGAACCGCTCGCCGAGATAGACCCGGCGGACATTGACGTCGCTCACGATCGCCTCGGGCGCGCCCTCCATCAGCACCTTCCCCTCGTGCAGAATATAGGCACGGTTAACGATCTCGAGCGCCTCGCGGACATTGTGGTCGGTGAGCAGCACGCCGATGCCGCGGTCCTTCAGATGGGCGACGAGATTGCGGATGTCGGCGACGGCGATCGGATCGATGCTCGCGAGCGGCTCGTCGAGCAGGATGAAATGCGGCCGCGAGGCCAGCGCGCGGGCGATCTCGACCCGCCGGCGCTCGCCGCCCGACAAGGCGAGCGCGGGCGCGCGCCGGAGATGGGAGATCGAGAACTCGGCGAGCAGCGACTGGATCATCGCCTCGCGCACATCGGGCTCGGACTCGGTCACCTCGAGCACGGCGCGCAGGTTCTGCTCGACGGTGAGGCCGCGGAAGATCGACGCCTCCTGCGGCAGATAGCCGATGCCGAGCCGGGCGCGGCGGTACATGGGCAGATCGGTGATGTCGTCGCCATCGAGCGTGATCGTCCCGAAATCCGGCTTGATCAGCCCGGTGATGATGTAGAAGCAGGTCGTCTTGCCGGCGCCGTTGGGTCCGAGCAGCCCGACCGCCTCGCCGCGCTGTACCGAGATGTCGACCGAGCGCAGCACCGGCCGGCGCCGGAAGCTCTTGCGCAGGCTGAAGGCGGCGAGGCCGCGATTATCGGCGACGAGCCGCGGTCCGCTGTCGCCGCGCTGGAATCCGTCGCCGGATCGCGGCGGTGGCATGCGCTCGCCGGGCGGTGCCGTCATCGGCGGGGTCCCGTCGCCGGAGAGTTCTGCCGCGGCACCAACAGCCCCTCGACCCGCGGCGTCTGCTCGCCCGCAACGTGCTCGCCGGGCGGCGCGGCCAGCAGGCGGCTGACATTGGTCTTGAGGTTCACCACCGCATAGCGGCCGCGCAACTCGTTCTCGCCCCGCGTCAGGCGGACATTGCCCGAGAGCGTGGCGATGCCGGAAACGACGCTATAGACGCCGGTATCGCCGCGCGCGATCTGCCCGGGTGTGGTCAGCACGACATGGCCGTTGGCATCGATCGTGGCAATGCTCAAGCCGCCTTTGGGCAGCTTCTCGAACGTCGCCGTCAGCACGTCGGCGCGCACGCGGCGGTCGCTGCGCGCGGCGACCGCATCGCCGCGCGCCACCCCCGTCTCCTTCGCGTCGTTCCATTCGAGGCTGTCGCGCGCGGTGATGGTCTCGTGCGGCGTCACCAGCCGCAGATCGTTGCCGGTCACCAGCAGCACTTTCGTGTCGACGTCGTAGACCGCGTGACTCCCGGACAGCGTCTCGGTCGGCGTCGAGAAGCGAACGTTGCCGTCGGCGACGAGCCGGTAGATTTCGGTCGAACCGCCCGAGAAGGCCGCGGTGCCGCCGCCCTTGCCGGCTTGCGGCGCGGCGCTGCCGCCGACCGGGCGGTAATAGGCCGAGAGCGTGTCGGCAACGACCTTGTCCTGGCCGCGCGTCGCGGTGGCATGGCCGCGCGCGATATAGACCCGGTTGTTCTGCTGCCATTCGATGCCGTTATCGGCGGAAATGCCGATCGGCTTGCCGTCGTCGGCGGTTCCCATGAGCGGGAGCTGGGCCCTGGCGCCGCGCGCCCCGAGCGTGGCGATCGCCGCCAGCGCGAGCACGGCGCAGGTCGCCGGCTTCACGGGTCGTGCCGCTCCCGCGGCACCATCTCGAGCGTAGCATGGCCGGTGAAGATGATGGTGTCGCCACGGTCGAGAAAGCGGAAGCCCTGCGCCGTGACGCTGCCGAACGGCCCGCGCCCGGTGATCGGATCGTCGCCCTCGCCGGTTCCGGCCGCCATATCGACATGGGCGCTGGCGGAATGGAATTCGTTGCCCTTGTCCTGGAACAGCGCGACATTGCCGAACAGGTCGAGAAGCTGCGATTGCGGCTGATAGAAGCCGGTATCGGCGCTGAGTTCGATCCGGCTCCCGCCCGTGGTGGTCAAATCGCCCTTCGGATGATCGAGCGTGACGAGATTGTCGAGCTTCGGCTTCTGGCGCGCGACCGCGGCGGTGACAACGAACGGGCGGTTGTCGCGATCGACGCCGCTATACCGCGCGTTCACCATCTGCAGGTCGTCGGCGCCGCTGACATCGAGGCGCGGGATCGGCAGGCGCAATGCCTGCCGCATCGAGTCGACCCGCGGCCAGGCCACCAGCAGCAAGAGCAGGCCGACCGCCAGGACCGGCAGCAGCCGCTTGGCCAGCGCCACGAACCGGCTGTAGCGGCGGCTGGCCGAAACCAGGTTGCGCGCCACGCCGGGACGCGGCGTCATGAAGCTATCGTGGCCCGCCATCATGCGACGCCCGCGCGCAGGCAATCGTGCATGTGCACGATGCCGAGCGGCCGGCTATCGTCGTCGAGCACGAACAGGCTGGTGATCGCCAGCGCGTTCATCAGGCCGAGCGCCTCCGCCGCCAGCGCCTGGGGCCGGATGGTCTTGGGGTTGGGGCTCATCAAGTTCTCGACCTTCGCGCGGAGCAGCCCGTCCCCCATGTGGCGGCGCAAATCGCCGTCGGTGACGATGCCTTCGAGCCGGCCATCCCCACCGGTGATCCCGACGCAGCCGAAGGTCTTTTCCGTCATCACCAGTATCGCGTCGGCCATGATGGCGCCGTGCGGGATCAGCGGCACGCGGTCGCCGGCATGCATGATGTCGGCGACCCGGAGCAGATGCCGGCCGAGCTGCCCGCCGGGATGCAGGCGCTGAAAATCGCTTTCCGAGAAGCCGCGCCGGTCGAGCAGCGCCAGCGCCAGCGCATCGCCCAACGCCAGCATCATCGTCGTCGAAGTGGTCGGTGCCAGCCCCATCGGGCAGGCCTCCTCCGTGGCCGGCAGCAGCAACATCGCATCCGCGGCCTCGGCAAGCGCGCTGCCGTCGCGCCGCGTCATGGCGACGAGCGGAATGCGGAAGCGCCGGCTGTAGGCGAGGATGTCGCCCAATTCCGCGGTGTCGCCGGAGTTCGAAAGCGCCAGCACCGCGTCCGAGGGCGCGATCATGCCGAGATCGCCGTGGCTGGCCTCGGCCGGGTGAACGAACTGCGCCGGCGTCCCGGTCGAGGCGAACGTCGCGGCGATCTTGCGCGCAACGTGGCCGCTCTTGCCCATGCCGGTGACGATGACGCGGCCGGCGGCGCGGGCGAGCACATCGACCGCCGCCGTGAAGCTGCTGTCGAGCTCGCTCGCGAGGGCCTCGAGTCCGGCGATCTCGGTACGCAGGACGCGGCGGGCGACGGCGATGTCCGAAGTCTCCCTGACGCGCCGCAAGGCGGGTCCGTTACGCTTCATGTCCCCCCGGGCGCCCAGCATGCCGGTTGTAGGACGCGACTATGGCGCTGCATCCCTACCGGGTCAACAGAACGAGGCATGAACGCCGGCACGCGTCAATGCTCGAAAATCTCGGCTTCGGCGAAGCCGGCGAGGTCGAGCGCGGCCTGCGCCGGCAGGAAGTCGAAGCAGGCGCGGGCCAGCTCGGCCCGCCCCTCGCGCACCAGCATCTCGTCCAGCCGCCGGCGCAAGGCGTGCAGATGCTCGACATCGGCGGCGGCGTAGCGGAGCTGCTCCGGGCTCAGCGTATCGGCGCCCCAGTCGGAGGATTGCTGCTGCTTCGACAGCTCGACGCCGAGAAGTTCGCGGCACAGATCCTTGAGCCCGTGCCGGTCGGTGAAGGTGCGGGCGAGCTTCGATGCGATCTTGGTGCAATAGACCGGCGCCGCCAGAACGCCCAGATAGCGGCGCAGCATGGCGATGTCGAACCGGCCGAAATGGAACAGCTTGAGCACGCTCGGATCGGCGAGGAGCGCGCAAAGATGGGGCGCCTCATAGCCGCCGGCAGCGAACTGCACCAGGTGCGCGACCCCGTCGCCGCCCGAGAGCTGCGCCAGGCACAGCCGGTCGCGGGCGGGATTGAGGCCCATGGTCTCGGTGTCGATGGCGACGCTGTCGCCCCATACCAGGCCCGCAGGCAGATCGCCGTGATGGAGATGAATGTTCAACCGGGATCACCGAGGCCGGCACCCACCGGGCGCGGCAAAGAGGGCCCTTGGTGCGTGGAGAAGATGCCTTGCATTCGATCAGGAAGGACCGTTAACACTGGCCTCCCAGGGGCTTTTGCCTGTTGCAGCAGCGCCATGAGTACCATCTGAGTGCCTTGCGAGGGACATTCGCACCACCTTGCGCTGAGCTTCTAACGACGTCAATTCACTGCCTACTGCTCTATCCGGGTTAATTGATGGGCCCCCACCCCGGGGAAGTCCAAGACGATATTCCGCGGCCCCTTGACTAGGACCATGATACCGCCGCCGCCCACGAAATTGACAGCTATCGAACTCCCGAGGTCCTTGTACGTGACCTTCATCGTCGTAGGCGGAATGGTACGCTTGCCCGTGGCGTCGACGCCGTATGTCGAGATGGTCGTCGCCGTGAATTCCGCAACCATTCCGTTACCGTTTGGAAATCGCTCGATCCATCGACCGATGAGCTGATTGGGATCGCTCGCCGTCGCCACGGATGCCGAACCACAAAACGCCGCGAGCAGGAGCGCGAACAACACGAGTTTTTTCATGCATTGACCCCCACGCGACGGTCCGATTTACCGTGGTGCCCTGGAGAAGACTCGAACTTCCACGACCTTTCGGCCACTAGAACCTGAATCTAGCGCGTCTACCAATTCCGCCACCAGGGCAGGGCATGGCGTGTGCTTAGGCAAGGGGGCCGCGTCTGTCAATGCCGGCGTCGCGGCGGCCGTGCGAGCGCGCTGGTCCGGCTGCCGCCGCCGTTGTATAGAGTTCGGCCATGACCTATCGGCGGGTTGCGGTTCTGGGCGCGTCAGGCTTCGTTGGACGCTACGTGGTGCAGCGTCTGGCGGCGAGCGGCGCCGTCATTACGGCGGTCGGCCGCCACGCCGGAACCGCCGGCTTTCTCAAGCCGATGGGCGATGTCGGCCAGATCGCCTGCATCGAGGCCGATCTCCGTGACGACCGCGCGCTCGCGGCGGTGGTTGCCGGGACCGACGCGGTGGTGAACGCCGTCGGCATTCTCTACGAGCGCGGCCGCCAGAGCTTCGATGCGCTCCACCATCGTCTGCCGGCGCGGCTCGGCGCGGCGGCGCGGGCGGCCGGTGTCCGGCGAATCGTCCATTTCTCGGCGATCGGCGCCGATGCCCAGTCGCCGGCTTCCTATGCGCGCAGCAAGGCGGCAGGCGAGGCTGCGCTCCACGCTGCCGTGGCGACGGCGATCGTGCTGCGCCCATCGATCGTGTTCGGTCCCGAAGACGCGTTCTTCAACCGCTTCGCCGCCATGGCGCGGCTGGCGCCGGCGCTTCCCCTGATCGGCGGCGGAACCACGCGGTTCCAGCCGGTCTATGTCGGCGACGTCGCCGATGCGGCAATGGCGGCCCTCGCCGCGCCCGAATCCGAGGGCAGCATCTTCGAGCTGGGCGGACCGGAGGTGTACACCTTTCGCGCGCTGATGGCGTTGACGCTGCGCATGATCGGCCGCAAGCGGTTGCTGATCCCGGTTCCCTATGGGCTCGCCAGCATCGAGGCCGCGCTGCTCGAGCTGCTGCCGGAGCCGCCGCTCACCCGCGACCAGGTGCGCATGCTGCAGCGGGACAACGTGGTGGCGCGCGGCATGCCGGGCCTGGCCGAGCTCGGCATCACGCCGACCGCGCTCGAGCTGATCCTGCCCACCTATCTCGGCCGGTTCCGCCGCCGCGGCGCATCCCTGCAACCGCACCCGGCCTGATCAGAACGACGAACCCGGCTGTTTGAGAAAGTCTTCCTCTTCCGCCGTCGAGACGCGCCCGAGGGCGCGGTTGCGGTGCGGAAAGCGGCCGAAGCGCGCGATGATGGCATGGTGGCGCCGGGCGTAGTCGAGCTCGTGCTCATAGCGCGGTCCGGGCGGCATGGCCGTGAAGAGCGCGAGCGCATGGTCCTGATCGGCCAGGTCCTCGCTGTGCTCGAACGGCAGATAGAGGAAGACGCGCCGCACCGGCGGCAGCGCCTGGTCGAAGCCGCGCGCCAGCGCCGCCCGCGCCGCCGCCCGGGCCTTGGCATCGGTGGCAAAGGCCGCCGCCTGGCCGCGGTAGAGATTGCGCGGCAACTGATCGAGCAGCAGCAGCAGGGCGAGCGCGGCGTCACATTCTGCGCCCCAATGATCGCATTGCCCCGCAGCCGCACGCCGCCGATCCTCGCCGAAGCGCGCGCCGAGCGCGGCATCGAAGGCTGCATCGGCCTTGAACCAGATCGCCCGCCACGTGTCGTGCTCGGGCGAGCCCGGCGCGCCGAACCAGAACGCGAGCAGCGCCGCGACCCGCGAAGCGTCGTCGCTCATGGAAAGGGCGTGCCGTCCTTGCGGGTGAAGCGCCGCGTGCGCCCGTCGGGCGAGGCGCCGCCGGCGATGTCGTCGTCGGGATAGACCACCTCGTCACCGGCGCTGCGGTCGCCGATCTCGAGATAGACGGCATCGCGTGCGGTGCGGTTGACGAGGTGATGCCCCTCGTCCGATCCCGCCCGGAAACCCGCGCACATTCCAGGCCGAAGAACCGTCTCGCCCCGGTCGACGATGAGCGTTGGCTCGCCCTCGAGGACATAGATGAACTCGTCCTGGCGGCTGTGCGCATGGCGCAGCGCCGAGATCGCGCCGGGCACGAGCCGGGTCAGGTTGACGCCGAAATTGGCAAGGCCGAAGAAATCGCCGAGCACGCGCCGCTCACGGCCGGCGACGCGTGCGGCAAAGGGCGCGGGATAGGCCGTGCGTCCCGCCGCCGCCGGGACGGCGACGGCCGCGATCGCGGGGGGCGGCGGGTCTTCTGCCATGATCGGGGTCCTCCTCGCCGCCGCTTATCGGGATTCGCGCCCGCGCGCAAGAAGCACGGCGGTCGGCGGTCGCCGGTCGCTGCATCGCTGCGCGAATTCGGCTAGACTGTGGCGCCATGCGCATTCTTTATCATTTCTGGCTGTCGCCGCCGTCGCGCAAGCTGCGCGTCATCCTGCAGGAGAAGGGCCTCGAGTTCACCTTGAAGGTCGAGAAGACCTGGGAACGGCGCCCGGAATTCCTCGCGCTCAATCCCGCCGGCGAGGTGCCGGTGCTGATCGAGCCCGATGGCACGGTGCTGGCCGAGGCCGGCGCCATCGTCGAATTCCTCGACGAGACCTATCGCGACAAGCTGCTGATCGGCCTCAATCCCATCGACCGTGCCGAGACGCGTCGGCTCGCCGCCTGGTTCGACGTCAAGATGAACCGCGAGGTCACCGACCTCTTGCTCGGCGAAAAGATGATGAAGCGCCTCACCGGCACCGGCACGCCCGATTCGGCGGCGATTCGCGCCGGCAAGGCCAATCTCGGCCATCATCTCGACTATATCAGCTATCTCGCCGAGCGGCGGCGCTGGCTCGCGGGCGATCATTTCTCGCTCGCCGACATCAGCGCCGCGGCGCATCTCTCGGCGATCGACTATCTCGGCGACGTGCCGTGGGACGACCACGAGCCGGCCAAGGAATGGTACGCCCGCATCAAATCGCGCCCGTCATTCCGGCCGATCCTCGCCGATCACCTTCCCGGCGCGCCCCCGCCCGCGCATTACGCCGATCTCGATTTCTGAACCGCCGCGTTAGTGCTTCGGCCGCGCCGCCGGGCCGAGCGCCGCAAGGTTCTCGGTCGCCGCCTGCGCCGCCGGCGAGCCCGGCCCCAGCCGCAGCACCGCACGCCAATCCGCTCGCGCGCCGGCCGCGTCGCCCTCGAGGCGACGGATGTTGCCGCGCTCGAGATGCCCCTCGACATTGTCGGGCGCCAGCGCGAGGGCGCGGTCGGCATCGGCGCGGGCGCGGTCGAGCACACCGAGCTGGCGGTAGGCGGAGGCGCGATAGACGAGCGCATCGGCGCGGTCGGGATCGCGCTTCAGCACCTGGTCGAGATCGGCGATCGCGATCTTCCAGCGCTTGGCCTCGGCCGCGGCGCGGGCGCTGTCAATGAGGAGATCGGGTGCGCCCGACGTCAGACGCAGCGCGGCAGCAAACGCCGCCGCCGCCGCGTCGGGCCGGCCGGCCAGGAGCCAGGCCTGCCCCGCCTGGTCCAGCGCGCCGGCGCGCAGATCGGGGCCGCTCGCCATCATCCGGCCCGCCAGATCCTCGAATTTCTGCGCCGCCTCGGCATAGCGCTTGAGCCCGAACAGCGCGACCGCGACGCAATGCTCGGCCGGAAAGCCGCCGCCGGCATTGCGCCAATCCTCGGCCGCGGCGAGCGCTTCCTGCGGCGCGCGGCGGGCCTCGTTGAGGCAGACCTGGTAATGCGCGCTGGGATCGATCGGCGGCGTCGTCGTGGCGGCGGCGGCGGTGGGCGGCGTGCCGGCAGCGGCGGCCGCTTCCGGCGCCGGGGCGAGCGCGATGCAAGCCGCGAGAAGAAGCCTATTCGCCCGGCTGCTCTGCCGCATAGCCGGCCTCCAGCGCCGCCGCGGCCTGCGAGCGCAGATGACGGGCGAAGAAGCCTCGTGCGCGCTCGAGATAGAGATAGATCACCGGGGTGATGAACAGCGTGAGCGCCTGCGAGACGACGAGGCCGCCGACCACGACGAGCCCGAGCGGGCGGCGCAGCTCGGAGCCGGCGCCGACGCCGATCGCGATCGGCAGGCCGCCCATGATCGCCGCCATGGTCGTCATCATGATCGGACGGAAGCGGAGCAGGCAGGCCTCGAAGATCGCCTCCTCAGGCGTCGCGTTCCTGCCGCGCTGCCGCTCGAGCGCGAAGTCGATCATCATGATCGCGTTCTTCTTGACGATGCCGATCAACATGACGATGCCGATGATGGCGATGACCGTCAAATCCTGATGGAACAACAGGAGCGTGCCGAGCGCGCCCAGCGCCGCCGCCGGCAGGCCCGACAGGATCGTGATCGGATGGACGAAGCTCTCGTAGAGGATGCCCAGCACCATGTAGATGACCAGAACCGCAGCCGTCAGCAGCAGTCCCTGGCCCTGGAGTGCCTGCTGGAACACCTGGGCGTTGCCCTGATAGCCGGTCGTGACGGTGATCGGCAGGTTGACCGCGCGCTCGAGCTGGGCGATCCGCTCGACCGCGGTGCCGAGCGAATAGCCCGGCGCGAGGTTGAAGGCGATCGTGACCGAGGGGAGCTGGCCCTGATGGTTCACCGTCACCGGCCCGACGCCCGAGGCCAGCGCCGCCACCGCCTGAAGCGGGACGGTCCGGCCGGACGAACTGCGGAGATAGATCTTGGACAAATCGTCGGGCGACTGCTGGAAGCGCTTTTCCAGCTCGAGAATGACGTAATAGCTGTTCGACGGTTCGTAGATGGTCGAGATCTCGCGCGCGCCGAAGGCGCTGTAGAAGGTATTGCGGATCTGGTCCACCGTGATGCCGAGCTGCGCCGCCTTTTCGCGGTCGATCTTGATGATCGCCAGCCGGTTGTGGAGCTGGAGATCGGAATTGACGTCCTGCACGCCCGGAAGCTGGGCGATGCGCGCCTGCATGATCTGGGCATAGCGGTAGAGTTCTTTGGTATCGCTGTCCTGCAGCGTGTATTGATAGGCGCTCTTTGCCAGCCGGCCGCCGAGATTGATGTTCTGCAGGCTCTGCATGTAGGTCTTGATGCCGGGCACCTGCGCCAATTTGACCCGGAGCTCCTGGATCACCTGATCGGCCGACAGCGGGCGCTCGTCCCGCGGCTTCAACTGGATGAAGAGCCGGCCGACATTGAGCGACGGGCTCGAGTTGACGGCGCCGATGGCGGCGTTCACGTCGCTGACATTGGGGTCGTCCTTGATGATCTTGGCAACCGCAAGCTGATGCTGGGCCATGGCATCGAACGAGATGTCCTGGGCGGCCTCGGTGAAGCCGACGATCTGGCCGGTGTCCTCGCTCGGGAAGAAGCCCTTGGGCACGATGACGAAGAGATAGCCCGAGGCCGCGATCGACAGGATCGTGACGAAGAGCGTGAGGCGCCGCCACCTCATCACCAAGCTGAGCAGCCAGCGATAGCCACTGAAGAGCGCGTTGAAGCCCGACTCGGACGCCCGGTAGAACGCGTTGTGCCGCTCGCCGTGGTGCGACTTGAGCAGGCGCGAGGCCAGCATCGGCGTCAGCGTCAGCGACACGAAGCCCGAGATCAGGATGGTCATGCTGATGGTGACGGCGAACTCGCGGAAGACGCGGCCGACCACGCCGCCCATGAACAGCACCGGGATGAACACCGCCACCAGCGACAGCGTAATCGACATGATGGTGAAGGCGATCTCGCGCGAGCCGCGGAAGGCCGCGGTCAGAACCGACTCGCCGTTCTCGACGTGGCGGACGATGTTCTCGAGCATGACGATGGCGTCGTCGACCACGAACCCCACCGAGAGCGTGAGCGCCATGAGCGAGAGGTTGTCGATGCTGTAACCGAGCAGCTCCATGCCGGCGAAGGTGCCGATCACCGAAACGGGAAGCGCCAGCGCGGGAATGAGGGTGGCGGTGACGTTGCGGAGAAAAATGAAGATCACCAGAACGACGAGCGCGGCGGTCAGAAGAAAGGTGAACTGCACGTCGTTGACGGAATTGCGGATCGACACCGAGCGGTCGAGCAGGACGTGGAGCTGCACCGACGGCGGCAGCTGGGATTCGAACACCGGGATGAGCCGCTTGACGGAATCGACCACTTCGACGGTATTGGCGTCGGGCTGACGTTTGACCGCGAGCAGGACCGAGCGCTGACCGTTGAGCCAGTCGGCGACCTGGTCGTTCTCGACGCTGTCCACCACCTTCGCCACGTCTTCAAGACGCACCGGCGCGCCGTTGCGATAGGCGATGATGAGGGGCTTATAGCCCGCCGCGTGCTCGATCTGGCCGTTGGCCTGGAGCGTGAAGCTCTGATGCGCGCCCATGAGCGCGCCGACCGGCGTATTCGAATTGGCTGCCTCCACCGCGCTCATGACGTCATCGAGCGTCATCGACCTGGCGGCGAGCGCCTCGGGATTGACCTGGACGCGGACGGCGAATTTCTGCTGGCCGAAGACCAGCACCTGCGCCACGCCGTTGAGCGTCGAGATGCGCTGCGCAATCATCGTCTCGGCATATTCGTCGACGTCGGACAGCGGCAGCGTCGGCGAATAGAGATTGATGAACAGCACCGGGAAGTCGGCCGGGTTGACCTTGAGAAAGCTCGGCGGCGTCGTCATCTGGGTCGGCAGCCGCTTCGCCGCCGTGGTCAGCGCCGACTGCACGTCGAGCGCCGCGCCGTCGATGTTGCGGTCGAGGTCGAACTGCATCGTGATGGTGGTGATGCCGAGACCGCTCGACGAGATCATGGAGTCGAGCCCGGCGATGGTGGAGAACTGCCGCTCCAGCGGGGTCGCGACCGAGGACGCCATCGTCTCCGGACTGGCGCCCGGAAGCTGCGCCGACACGACGATGGTCGGGAAATCGACCCGCGGGATCGCCGCCACCGGCAACAGGCGGTAGCTGAACATCCCGAAGACGACGAAAGCCAGCATCAGAAGCGTCGTCATCACCGGACGACGGATGCACAGCTCCGGCAGGGTCATGACGCGGAGACCGGCTTCGGCCCGGTGACCGGAGGGTGAATCTCGATGCGGGTGCCGGTGGTGAGACGGAGCTGCCCGTCGACCACCACCCGCTCGCCCGCGGCGAGACCCTTGGCGATGACGCTCTCGCCACCGATCGCGCGGCTCACGGTGACGGGACGGGATGCCACGGTGTTATCGGGCTTCACGACGAAGACGTAGTCCCCGTCCTGGCCGACCTCGACCGCGGTGGACGGCACGACGACGGCATTGGGATCGTCGCGCGTCGTCACCGACACGTTGAGAAACAGGCCCGGCCACAGCCGCTCGTCGTCGTTGGCGAATCGGGCCCGAACGTTGATCGTGCCCGAGGCGGTGTCGACGCTGTTGTCGAAGAAGGCCACGGTGCCGGTGATCGGCTTGCCCGGATCGCCCGGCACGACCACGGTCACCGCTACAGGCCCCCGCGCCATGGCCTCGCGCAGCGCCGGCAGCTCCGATTGCGCCAGCGCGAAGCCGACATAGATGGGCTTGATCTGGTTGATGGTGGCAAGCGGAAGGTCGTTGGACTTGATGCTGTTGCCGGCCTTGATCGCGATCGCGCCGACGCGCCCGTCGATCGGCGCCGTGATCGTGTCATAGCTGAGCAGCACCTTGGCGTTCTGGATCGCCGCCTGGTCGACCGCTACGGCCGCCTCGAACGCCTGGACGGTGGTAACCGCGGTATCGTATTGCTGGCGCGAGACGAAGTCCTTGGCAACCAGCGACGCGTACCGCTTGACGTCGCGTTGCGCATTGGCGAGCTGTGCCTGATCCTTGGCGAGCGACGCCTCGGCCTGCAGAACCTGGGCCTGGGCGGCGCGGGCATCGAGACGGAACATCACGTCGCCGCCCTTGACGTACTGGCCGTCGTGGATCAGGACCTTGTCGATATAGCCGTCGATGCGCGACTTGATGACGACATTGGCAATCGGCTGCACCGTGCCGATCGTGTCGATCCGCACCGGCATCGATTTGCGCACGACCGTCGCCACCACCACGGGCACGGCCGGCGAGTGACGACGGACTGTCGACGCCGTCTGCGAGCGTGCCGGCAACAGCAGCGTCTGATAGGCAACGCCACCCGCACACGCGAGCACCAGAAAGGCGACTGCCACCCAGACCCGTTTCATTCCGAACCCAAGTCCCCCGACGGCGCTCTCACCGCGCCGCTTGCTTGACCGTTATACCGCAGGACGCCGCCACATTCATACGCGCCGAATCGGGCCGTCATCCCCGCCGCGGCCGGGGAGCGGGGGACGGCGCCGGCTGGGCGCCGCGTTTGTCCGTCCGGGCCGTGCCGTGCTCTGCTACCATCGGGTCAGGGGTCGGGCGAGGCGTGCTTGGGATCGCTAAATTCACGCTTGGGATTGGTCGGCGCCACGCGGGCACCTTCAACCGCCGGCGCCGCATGAGCCGGCTGTTCTGCTTCGGCCTTGGCTACAGCGCCGGTTTCCTCGCACGCGCGGTTGCCGCCGAGGGTTGGGCGATTGCCGGGACGTCGCGCGACGAGGCGTCCTGCGCCGCGCGGGCGGCCGCCGGCTGTGCGATGCATGTCTTCACACGCGACCAGAAGCTGCGCGGCGGGGCCGCAATCCTCGCCGGCACGACCCATCTTCTCCTCTCGGTGCCGCCCGATGCGAGCGGCGATCCGGTCTTCGCCGCACATGGGCCGGCGCTTGCGGCGCTGCCGGCGCTGCGCTGGGCGGGGTATCTCTCGACCACGGGCGTCTATGGCGACCGCGGCGGCGCCTGGGTCGACGAGGACACGCCGCCTTGCCCCGCCGGCGAGCGCGGCCGCAGACGCCTTGCCGCCGAGCAAGCCTGGCAGGCGCTGGCCGTCCGCACCGGCCTGCCGCTCCATGTCTTCCGCCTTGCCGGCATCTATGGCCCCGGCCGGAGCGCGCTCGATGCCGTGCGGCAGGGGCGCGCGCGGCGCATCGACAAGTCCGGCCAGGTGTTCTCGCGCATTCATGTCGAGGATCTGGTCGCGGTGCTGCGCGCTTCGATGGCGCGGCCGCGCCCCGGCGCGGTCTATAACGTCTGCGACGATGCGCCGGTGGCACCGGGCGAGGTGGTGGAATTCGCGGCGACGCTCCTGGGTCTGGCGCCGCCGCCGGCGGTCGCCTTCGATGCCGCCGGCCTGTCGCCGCTGGCGCGCAGCTTCTACGACGACAACAAGCGCGTGGCCAATCGTCGCATCAAGGACGAGCTGGGCGTGCGGCTGCGCTATCCCAGCTATCGCGAGGGGCTGCGGGCGCTGGCGGCGGTACCGTGACCGCCCTCGTCGAGCAGCGGTTCGAGCGTGCGCAACAGCAGCGCGAGATCGCCGTCACGCGACAGGCGGTGGTCGCCGTCCTTGACCAGGACGAGCTGGACGTCAGTGCCGGCGAGGTGCTCGACGAGCGCGAGGCCGGTTTGCCACGGCACGTCCGGGTCCTGCATGCCGTGGAGCAGGCGCACCGGGCAGGCCAGCGCCAGCGGCCGATCCATCACGAGATGGCGCCGGCCATCCTCGATCAGGCGGCGGGTGATGAGGTAGCCCTCGGGCGCATAGGCCGACGGGACGCGGACCGCGCCCTGGGCCAGGATCGCCGCGCGCAGCGGCGGCGGGAAACGGCGCCATATCAGCGCCTCGGTCGCATCGGGCGCGGCGGCGATGCCGACGACCGCATGGATGCGGTCGGGCCGCGCCAGCGCCGCCAGCAGCATGATCCAGCCGCCCATGCTCGAGCCGACCAGCACCTGCGGCCCCGCCGTGAGCGCATCGAGCGCCGCGAGCGTGTCCGCGGTCCAGCGCCCGACCGTCGCTTCGGCGAATTCGCCCGACGAGGCGCCGTGGCCGAAATAATCGAAGCGCAGATAGGCCTGGCCGCGCGCGGCGCAGAAGGCGTCGAGCGCGCGCGCCTTGGTGCCGGTCATGTCCGACATGAAGCCGCCCAGGAACACCACGCCCGGTCCGCGCCCGGTCCGGCGGCGGTAGGCGATTGTGGCGCCGTCGTCGCGTGTTAGAATGGAAGGCTTCTGCTCCTGATCGATCGTCACCGCCGCATCCTTCCCGCATGAGCGACACCGAGACTATCATCGCGGAGACGCCGGCGGAAACCCGGCCGCCTGCCGTCCTGCAGGTGCTGCCGCGGCTCGTCACCGGCGGGGTCGAGCGCGGCACCGTCGATCTCGCCGCGGCCCTGGTCGCGCACGGCTGGCATGCGGTCGTCGCCTCGGCCGGCGGCCCGATGGTGCGCGAGCTGGAGCGCGCCGGCGCGCGCCACGTGACGCTGCCGCTCGCCGCGAAGAACCCGCTCGTGATGCACGCCAATGTCGCGCGGCTCGCGGCGGTGATCGAGCGCCTCGGCATCGACATCGTGCATGCCCGCAGCCGCGCCCCCGCCTGGAGCGCGCGCGCCGCAGCGGCGCGCACGGGTGCGCATTTCGTCACCACCTTCCACAACGCCTACGGCGCCGCCACCTGGGTCAAGCGCCCCTACAACAGCGTCATGGCCGCGGGCGAGCGCGTCATTGCCATCTCGGACTTCGTGGCGCAGCACGCCGCGGCGACCTATGGCGTTCCGCCCGAGCGGCTCGTGGTCGTGCATCGCGGCATCGATCTGCTCCGCTTCGACCCCGAGCGCACCGGGGCCGAGCGCGTCGTCGATCTGGCGCGCGACTGGCGCCTGCCGGATGGCGTGCCGGTGGTCATGCTGCCGGGACGCCTCACGCGCTGGAAAGGGCACGCGGTGCTGATCGAGGCGTTGCGGCGCCTCGGACGCGATTCGCTCCACTGCGTCATCGTCGGCAGCGGCAGCGAGCGCTATCGCCGCGAGCTCGAGACCGCGTTGTCGGGCAATCCGCCGCCGTGCGCGGTCGCGATCCACGACGAGTGCCGCGACATGCCGGCCGCCTACATGCTGGCCGATGTCGTGGTCTCCGCCTCGACCGAACCCGAAGGCTTTGGCCGCGTCGTCGTCGAGGCGCAGGCGATGGGGCGGCCGGTGATCGCCACCGCGCATGGCGGCGCGGCCGAGACGGTAATTCCCGGCGAGACCGGCTGGCTGGTGCCGCCGGGCGATGCCGACGCGCTGGCACACGCGCTCGAGGAGGCGCTCGCGCTCACGCCTGAGGCTCGGCTCGCGCTGGCGCGGCGCGCCACCGCTCATGCCCGCGCTTTCTTCGGCACCGCGCGCATGACCGCGAGCACGATCGCGGTCTACGAGGAGCTTCTCGGCGCCGATGCGGCACGCGCGCCGGCCCCGGGCGCGGTCGCGGCGTGAACGGGGGCGACCCCGTCCCCGCGCGCCGGATTCTCGTCATCAAGCTCGGCGCGCTCGGCGATTTCGTGCAGGCGATGGGGCCGGCGGCGGCGATCCGCGCCCATCACCGCGACGCCGCGATCACCCTGCTCACGGCCGCGCCCTATGCGGCGCTGGCGCGGGCCGCGCCCTATTTCGACCGTGTATGGGTGGACGAGCGGCCGGGGCTCGTCCGACCGCTGGCGCTGCTGCGGCTGCGGCGGCGGCTGCGGGACGGCCGGTTCGACCGCGTCTACGACCTTCAGACCTCCGACCGCTCCAGCTTCTATTTCCGCCTGATGGCGCCAGGCCGGCGGCCGGAATGGTCGGGGATCGCCCGCGGCGCCTCGCATCGCCATGCCAATGCCGCCCGCGACCGCATGCACACGCTCGACCGCCAGGCCGACCAGCTCCGCCTCGCCGGCATTGCCGGCGTCGGACCGCCCGATCTTAGCTGGGCGGCGGGCGACGTCGCGCGCTTCCGGCTGCCGCCGGACATCCTGCTGCTGGCGCCGGGCGGGTCGGCGCACCGGCCGGCGAAGCGCTGGCCGGCCGAGAACTTCGCCCGGCTCGCCGCGCGCGCCGCTTCGGCCGGGGTCGCGCCCGTCATCGTCGGCGGCGCGGCCGAGCGGCCGCTCGGTGCGACGATCGCCGCCGTGGCCGAGGGTGCGCGGGACCTCACCGGCGCGACCAGCTTCGGCGACCTCGTCGCGCTGGGGCGCGTGGCGCTCCACGCGGTCGGCAACGATACCGGCCCGATGCACCTCATCGTCGCCGGCGGCGCCTCGGCGACGGTGCTCTATTCGGCGGCGTCCGATCCGGCGCTGACCGCGCCCCGGGGAGGGCGCGTCACGATCCTGCGCCGCGACGATCTCGCCGCGCTCGCGGTTGAGGAGGTTGCTGCGACGCTGCCCTTCGGCTAAATCGAGCGCACATGAGCGAGCACCAGATTCGCCTCACCCTGCCGGACGGCACCGACCGCGCCTTTGCGCCGGGCATCACCGGCGTCGAGATCGCGCGCGCGATCGGCCCCGGACTCGCCAAGGCCGCCGTGGCGATCCGGGTCGACGGCACGCTCAAGGACCTTGCCACCCGCCTCGACCACGATGCGCGCATCGCCCTTCTTACGCGCGACGCGCCGGAGGCGCTCGAGATCATCCGCCACGACGCCGCCCATGTCATGGCCGAGGCGGTGAAGGAGCTCTACCCCGAAACGCAGGTGACGTTCGGTCCGGCGACCGAGACCGGCTTCTATTACGACTTCGCCCGCGACACCCCGTTCACCCCCGACGATCTCGAACGGATCGAGGCGCGCATGCACGAGATCGTCGAGCGCGACGAGACGGTGACGCGGCTCGAATGGGAGCGCGAGGACGCGGCGCGGTTCTTCACCTCGATCGGCGAGAAATACAAGGCCGAGTGGATTCACGAGATCCCGCGCGACGAGGCGATCAGCGTCTATCGCCAGGGCGGCTTCGTCGATCTCTGCGCCGGGCCGCATCTGCCGTCGACCGGGCGGCTGGGCCACGCCTTCAAGCTGACCAAGGTGGCCGGCGCCTATTGGCGCGGGGATGCGCGCAACGCGCAGCTTCAGCGCATCTACGGCACCGCCTGGGCCAACGACAAGGAGCTGAAGCAGTACCTCTTCCAGATCGAGGAGGCGGAAAAGCGCGACCACCGCCGCCTCGGGCGCGAGCTGGGCCTGTTCCACCTCCAGGAGGAGGCCGCGGGCAGCGTGTTCTGGCATCCCAAGGGCTGGACGCTGTACCGCACCATCGAAGCCTATATCCGCGGCCGCCTCGAGCGCGCCGGCTATGTCGAGGTGCACACGCCGCAGCTCGTCGACCGGTCGCTGTGGGAGGCGTCGGGCCATTGGGAGAAGTTCCGCCAGAACATGTTCACGGTGGCGGACGAGGACGGTGACCGCGTCCTGGCGGTGAAGCCGATGAGTTGCCCGTGCCATGTGATGATCTTCCGCCAGGAGCTGCACTCCTACCGCGACCTGCCGCTGCGCATGGCCGAGTTCGGCGCCTGCCACCGCAACGAGCCGTCGGGCGCGCTGCACGGCATCATGCGCGTGCGCGCCTTCACCCAGGACGATGCGCACATCTTCTGCACCGAGGATCAGATCACCGCGGAGAGCAAGGCGTTCTGCGACCTCCTGCGCGCGGTCTATCGCGATTTCGGCTTCGACGACGTCACCGTCAAATTCTCCGACCGGCCCGCCAACCGTGCCGGCGACGACGACGTGTGGGACCGCGCCGAGGCGGCGCTGCGCACGGCGTGCGAGGCGGCGGGGCTGGGCTACACGCTCAATCCCGGCGAGGGCGCCTTCTATGGGCCGAAGCTCGAATTCGTGCTGCGCGACGCGCTCGGACGCGACTGGCAGTGCGGCACGCTGCAGGTCGATTTCGTGCTGCCGGAGCGGCTCGACGCCCACTATATCGGCGAGGACGGCCAGCGCCACCGTCCGGTGATGCTGCACCGCGCCATCCTGGGCTCGCTCGAGCGCTTCATCGCCATCCTCATCGAGCAGCATGCCGGGCGGTTTCCGCTGTGGCTCGCCCCGGTGCAGGCGCGGGTGCTGACCATCACCGCGGATGCCGATGCCTATGCCCGCGAGGTGACGGCGGCGCTGGCCGCCGCGGGCCTGAGGGTCGATTCGGATCTGGCGAACGAGAAAATTAACTACAAGATCCGCGAGCACAGCCTCGCCAAGATCCCCGTGCTGGCGGTGGTCGGGCGGCGCGAGGCCGAGACGCGCTCGGTCGCGCTGCGCCGTCTCGGCGGCAAGGAACAAGAAATCCTTGCGCTGGAAGAGGCCATCGCTAGATTGGCGGCGGAGGCAGCGGTTCCGGCGGACTGAGACGCCGGGAACCGCCGCGGCCGCGGCCGGAACCACAATCCGGCGCCGCCGCCGGGTTCACCACATGAAGGAGGTGCTGCATCGCCAGACTGAGCCAGACGGTGACGCCGAGCCGGGATGGTCCGCGCGTCAATGAGGAGATCACGTCGCCCCGGGTCCGTCTCGTCGACGAACGCGGGGAGATGATCGGCGTCGTAAGCCGGAACGACGCACTTGCCCAGGCCAGCGAGGCCGGGCTCGATCTCGTCGAAGTGGCGGCCAACGCCGACCCGCCCGTATGCAAGATCCTGGATTTCGGCAAATTCAAATACGAAGAGCAGAAGCGCAAGGCCGAGGCACGCAAGAAGCAGAAGATCATCGAGGTCAAGGAGATCAAGCTGCGTCCCGGCATCGACGATCACGACTACGACGTCAAGATGCGCAGCATGCTCAAATTCATCGACGAGGGCGACAAGGTGAAGATCACCATGCGCTTCCGCGGGCGCGAGCTGGCGCACCAGGAACTCGGCATGGACGTGCTGATGCGGGTACGCGACGATCTCGACAAGGTCGCCAAGGTCGAGCAGGTTCCGCGCATGGAAGGCCGGCAGATGACCATGGTCATGTCACCGAAGTGACGGCGCGCCCGGCACGGGCGTCGCAGCCTTAACGCGATTTCATTCCTGCGACATGCGCACGTCATGGTGCATTCCCACAATGACGCATGGGCGCACGCGACCCCGCGCCCTGCAACCGCCATGGAGGATCGACATGCATCGTCTTGCGCTTGCGCTCGTTCCCGTCATCGCGCTTTCCGGCACCGCCATTGCCGCGACCGCTCCGTCACACTTCCATGCCGTGGGCGTCAGGGCGTCCTACACCGCTCCGAAAGGACCAACGGCACGGCGCATGACCGAAGCGCTCAACATCCTTGAGGCCAAGGGCTATGGCGACTTCAAGGACTTCCACGCCAAGGGCGGCAGCTTCACCGCGACCGTCACCAAGAACGGCAAAGCGTTCGCCGTCACGATCGATCCCCAAAGCGACACCGTGACGACGCAAAGCTGATCGGCGACCTCGACACCGCGGCGGCATAGGGGATTCCCCTTACGCCGCGGCGATCGGCCATGCCGCGCGCATAAGTATGAACGCTTATGCGCGCGGTTCATTTATGCCCTGTTTACGCCGAGGGCGCGAATTTGCGGCCAGACGAGCGGAAACGAAGGGCTGCACATGTTTCGGATTCTCAGCTGCGCAATAGACCAGCACGACCCGGTGTTGCTGTTGGTCGCGATGGCGGTGTGCTTCTTCGCTTGCGTCACGTCGCTCAACCTGTTCGCGCGCGCGCGCGACACGGCGGGGCGGACGCAGCTGTGCTGGCTCACGGCCGCCGCGGTCGTGTTCGGATCGGGCGTGTGGGCAATGCATTTCATCGCCGAACTCGCCTACCGACCCGGCATGGCCGTCGGATACAGACTCTGGCCCACGGCGGTCTCGCTTGCGGTTGCAATGGTGTTGAGTTGGCTCGGCCTGTTCGCGGCTGTCGACAAGCGCGGATGGATCGTCGGCAGCATCGTCGTCGCAGCGGCCATCGGCGCGATGCACTTCACCGGCATGACCGCGATCGAGGTCCCGGCGCACCTCGGTTGGGACGGGCGCTATATCGCGCTGTCGCTGGGCACCGCCCTCGTATTCTCGGTCGCGGCCTTTCGCGTGCTCTATCGCGACACCACCTTCGCGCACCGCGTGGTCGCGGCGCTGCTGCTGACGGCGGGGATCGCGGGGCTTCACCTTATCGCGATGTCCGCCGTGGTACTGACGCCGGACCCCACGATCGCGGTCTCCGATCAAATCATCGACCCGAATCTCCTGGCCGTCGCGACCGGCGCCGTGGCGCTCCTCATCATCGCGCTCGGCCTGTCGGGGTGGGTCGCCGATTATCTCATGGCGATCCACGCCGCGAGCGAGGCCGAGAAGATCCGCAGCAGCGAGGAACATCTTGCCCGCGCGCAGCGCATTTCGCACACCGGCAGCGTCGAGGTCGATCTGCGCAAGGGCGTGCAGCGGCGGTCGCGCGAACTTTACAACATCCTCGGAGTCGATGCCGACGCGGCCCCGGTGACGCGCGAGGACTTTCTCGCCTTCGTCCATCCCGACGATCGCGAGACCGCCGCCGCGTTGATCGGGGACGTTGAGAGCGGCATCGACCGCGGACCGTTCGAGCACCGCATCATCCGCCCCGACGGCGAGGTCCGCGACATCTATCGCGAGCACGAAGTCATTCGCGACGCGAACGGCGTGGCGGTGCGCGTGTTCACCTCCATTCAGGACGTGACCGCGCTGCGGGCCTCGCAGCGTCGCGAGCGCGAGCTCGAGCAGAAGCTCCACCACGCGCAGAAGATGGAGGCAGTCGGCAACCTCACCGGCGGGATCGCCCATGACTTCAACAACCTGCTGGGCGTCGTGATCGGCAATCTCGATCTCATGAGCGGCGGATCGTCGCTCGGGGCGGAGGACCGCGAGCTGCTGGCGGATGCGCTCGCCGCGGCGCTGCGCGGGGCCGAGCTGACGCGCCGCCTGCTTGCCTTCGCGCGCCGGCAGCCGCTGACGCCCCAATGCATCAACGTCAACGAGCTGCTCGCCGGCACCACCGCGCTGCTGCGGCGCACGCTCGGCGAGAACATCGCGATGGTAGAGCAGCTCGACGCCGCGGTCGCGCCCGTCCTGGTCGATCCCTCGCAGCTCGAGGCCGCAATCACCAACCTCGCGACGAATGCCCGCGACGCGATGCCCCAGGGCGGCCAGCTTGTGTTCAGAACCGCAACCTTGCGCATCGACGGGGAGTCGATCGGCGTTCCCGCCGAGCTCAAGCCGGGCGCCTATGTCGTGATCGAGGTCGCCGACACCGGCACCGGCATGACGCCGGAAACGCTGGCGCGGATCTTCGATCCCTTCTTCACCACCAAGCCGGTCGGCAAGGGAACCGGTCTCGGACTCAGCATGGTGTTCGGCTTCATGAAGCAGTCGGGCGGGCATATCGCGGTCTACAGCGAGCCGGGGCGCGGGACCTGCTTCCGCCTCTATCTGCCCTGCGCGGTGGGGGCGGAAACGCGCACCGACGAGGCGCCGGCGGCACTGGAGGCCGCGGCCGCCTCGCACGAGACGATTCTCGTCGTCGAGGACAACGACGCGGTCCGGCGCGTGGTGACGCGGCAGCTCGCAGCGCTCGGCTACCGCATCCTCGAGGCGCCGCACGCGGCCGCCGCGCTCAAGCTGCTGAAGACCGAACGGGTCGACCTCTTGTTCACCGACATCGTGATGCCGGGAACCATGAACGGCGCGGAGCTGGCGCGGGCGGCAATGGCCGCGCATCCGAGCCTCAAGGTGCTGTTCACCTCGGGTTTCCCCGGCAACGTCGCCGAGGATGCCTGGCATCCCGACGGCGCGCGGCTGTTAAGCAAGCCCTATCGCCGGGACGAGCTGGCGCGGGCGGTACGCGAGATGCTTGCGCGCGAGCCGAGCCCGGCGCGGGCCGCGTTGGCGGTGGTTCGCGTGGCGTAAGCGGCGGGCGGCGCGCGAACGGTATTGCGCGCCGGCGCCAAAAGCGGGACGCTGACCGCCTGCCGCGCCAAGGGAGGTCCCCATGCCGTCGCCGGTCAAGCTCTCGCACATCGTCCTGCAGACGAACCAGATCGCGGCGATGCGCGATTGGTACTGCAAGGTGCTCGAGGCCGAGTTGGTGCAGGAAAGCGATTTCATCGCCTTCATCAGCTACGACGAGGAACATCACCGCATCGCCTTCCTCGATCCCGGGCCGCTCGCGACGAAGGGCGAGGCGGAGGCCGGCTTCAATCACGTCGCCTTCAGCTTCGCGAGCCTCAAGGACCTTGTCACCGTCTATGAGCGGCTGAAGCGCGACGGCATCGCCCCGCACTGGTGCGTCAACCACGGGCCGACCACGTCGCTCTATTACAAGGACCCGGACGGCAACGGGGTCGAGCTCGAGGTCGACAATTTCCCCGACGTCGCCCAGTGCAAGGCCTATATGAAGAGCCCGGCCTTCGTCGGCAATCAGCGCGGTATCGACTTCGATCCCGACGAGTTGGCGCGCCGTCTGCGTGCCGGCATACCCGAGCGCGACCTGCTCGACCGGTCGCGGCTCGAACCGGTCGCTCGTTGAGAAGCGGCGGCGCGATCCTTGCCTTGGCGCGGGTAGCCCGCTATAACCCGCGCCTTTCCCGGGCGGCCGGCTCGAAGGGCATGCCTCGCCGCCCCCGTCCATCCTTGAGAAAGGATCGAAATGCCCAAGCTGAAGACCAAGAGCGGGGCGAAGAAGCGCTTCGGGCGCACCGCCTCGGGCAAGGTGAAGGCGGCCAACGCCTATAAGCGCCACCTCCTCATCAACAAGTCGAAACGCGGCAAGCGCAACGCCAAGGGCACCGTGACGTTGCAGAAGGGCGACGCCAACCTGGTGCTCAGCTACATGCCGTATATGCGGGGCTGAACCATGGCACGCGTCAAGCGCGGCGTCACCGCCCATGCCCGCCACAAGAAGGTGCTGGCCCTCGCCAAGGGCTATCGCGGCCGCTCCAAGTCGAGCTTTCGCATCGCCGTCGAGAAGGTCGAGAAGGGCCTGCAATACGCCTATCGCGATCGCCGCACGCGCAAGCGCAATTTCCGCGCCTTGTGGATTCAGCGGATCAACGCCGGCGCGCGCGAGGAGGGCCTCACCTATTCGCAGCTCGTCAACGGGCTGAAGCGCGCCGGCATCGAACTCGACCGCAAGGTCCTCGCCGATCTCGCCGCGCGCGAGCCCGCCGCCTTCAAGGCCGTGGTGGCGCAGGCCCAGGCCGCGCTTGCCAAGGGCTAGAGGCCATGGGGGTGCGCACCGGCGGCCGATTTAGCGGGGCGCTGCGCGCCTAGGCCCCGGCGTCCGGCGCGCGCGACGAAAAGGGGCCCCGAGCGGCCCCTTTTTCTCGACCGGAGGAACGATGGAGAGCCTCGACCAGATCCGCGACGAGACCCTCCGCCGCGTCAGGGCGGCGACGAGCCGGGACGCGCTCGATCAGGTCCGCGTCGCCTCGCTCGGGCGCCGCGGCAGCGTCACCGAGTCGATGAAGGGTCTGGCTTCCCTCGCGCCCGAGGCGCGGCGCGAACGTGGCGCCGCGCTCAACCGGCTCAAGGACGAACTCGAGGCAGCGATCGCCGAAGCGGAGCAGCGGCTCGAGGGCGCGGCGCTGGCCGCGCGTCTTGCGACCGAGCGCGTCGATGTGAGCCTGCCGGTGGCGGCCGAGCCCGAGGGCCGCATCCATCCGATCAGCCAGACCATGGACGAGGTCCTCGCCATCTTCGGCGAGATGGGCTTCACCGTCGCCGAGGGCCCGCATATCGAGGACGATTTCCACAACTTCACCGCCCTCAACATCCCGCCCGAGCATCCGGCCCGGCAGGAGCAGGACACGTTCTATCTCGGCACCGCGCATCCCGGCGGGCGCAAGCTCCTGCGCACCCACACCTCGCCGGTGCAGATCCGCACCATGCGCACGCGCAAGCCGCCGCTGCGTATCATCGTGCCGGGGCGCACCTTTCGCAGCGACCACGACGCCACGCATTCGCCCATGTTCCACCAGGTCGAAGGGCTGGTGATCGACCGCGCCATCCACATGGGGCATTTGAAGGGCTGCCTCATCGATTTCTGCCGCGCCTTCTTCGACCTCGACGATCTGCCGGTGCGCTTCCGGCCGAGCTACTTCCCCTTCACCGAGCCGTCGGCCGAGGTCGATATCGGCTGCTCGCGCGAGGGCGGCGGGCTCAAGATCGGCGCCGGCGGCGACTGGCTCGAGATTCTGGGCTCGGGCATGGTGCATCCCAAGGTGCTGGCGAATTGCGGGCTCGATCCCGAGACCTATCAGGGCTTCGCCTTCGGCATGGGGATGGAGCGGATCGCCATGCTGAAATACGGCATCCCCGATCTGCGCACCTTCTTCGACAGCGACCTGCGCTGGCTGCGGCATTACGGCTTCCTGCCGCTCGACGTGCCGTCGCTGGTGACGGGGCCGGCGCGATGAAGACGACGCTCGCCTGGCTCAAGACCCATCTCGACACCGCCGCGACGGCCGAGGAGATCGCCGCGCTCCTGGTGATGCGCGGCTTCGAAGTCGAGAGCATCGAGAACCGCGCCAAGGACTTGGCGCCGTTCCGGGTCGCGCGCGTGGTCAAGGCCGAGCCCCACCCCAATGCCGACAAGCTCAAGCTCTGCGTCGTCGATGCCGGCGCCGGCGAGGTCCAGGTGGTGTGCGGCGCGCCCAACGCGCGCGCCGGCATGCTCGGCGTGTTCGCACCGCCGGGCGCGCTCATTCCGCGCACCGGAATCGTGCTCAAGGCCAGCGCGATCCGCGGCATCACCTCGAACGGCATGCTGTGCTCGGGCTACGAACTCGGTCTTTCCGAGGATCACGAGGGCATCATCGAGCTGCCCACCGGTCTCGCGGTCGGCCAGCCGTTCGCGCAGGCGGTCGGGCTCGACGATCCCATCCTCGACATCAAGGTGACGGCGAACCGCGCCGATTGCCTCGGCGTGCGCGGCATTGCCCGCGACCTCGCCGCCGCCGGGCTGGGGCGGCTCAAGCCGCTGGCGGCCGGCTGGTACGAAGGGCGGAGCGACGGCACGCTCGCGACGGATGCGGTGCCCGGCCGCTTCCCCTGCCTTATCGCCGTGCATCTTGCGGGGCCGGACAAGGCGGCCTGCCCGCTGTTCATGGGCCGCCTCATTCGCGGCGTCGCCAACCGGGAGTCGCCGGCCTGGCTCGCCGACCGACTCATCGCGATCGGGCTCAGGCCGATCTCGGCGCTCGTCGACATCACCAATTTCCTCACCTTCGATCTCGACCGGCCGCTGCACGTGTTCGACGCCGACCGGCTCGACGGCGATCTTGCGGTGCGGGGGGCCCGGCCCGACGAGACGCTGCGCGCCCTGAACGGCCGCGTCCTGACGCTCGATGCGGACATGACCGTGATCGCCGACAACAGCGGCGCGCTCAGCCTCGGCGGCGTCATCGGCGGCGAGAGCACGGGCTGTACCGAGACGACGATCAACGTCTATATCGAGGCGGCGCTGTTCGATCCGGTGCGCACCGCCGCCACCGGCCGCAAGCTCAATCTCCAGAGCGACGCGCGCTATCGCTTCGAGCGCGGCCTCGATCCCGCCTTCGTCGGCCCGGGGCTCGAGGCGGCGACCCGACTCATCTGCGAGATTTGCGGCGGCGAGCCGAGCGCGATCGCGGTCTCGGGCGCGGCGCCGGCGTGGCAGCGGCCGTTGCGCTTCCGTCCCGACCGCACCCGCGAACTCGGCGGCATCGACATCGCGGCGGACGACCAGCGCCGCATCCTGACCGCGCTCGGCGCCACCATCGCCGGCACCGACGGTCCGAGTTGGACGGTCGAGCCGCCGTCCTGGCGCGGCGACATCGAAGGCGAAGCCGATCTCGTCGAAGAGGTGCTGCGCATTCACGGCTACGAGCACATTCCCGTCGTGTCGCTGCCGCGCGAGACGACGCTGCCGCGGCCGGCGCTCGATCCGGCGCAGCGCCGCACCATCTTCGTGCGCCGCAGCCTCGCCGCACGCGGCCTCGTCGAAGCCGTGACCTATGCCTTCATGCCGACCGCGGCGGCGCGACTCTTCGGCGGCGGCGCAGAGGCGTTGCGGCTCGTCAATCCGATCAGCGCCGATCTCGACGCGATGCGGCCGTCGATCCTGCCCAATCTCTTGGCAGCGGCGCGGCGCAACGCCGATCGCGGCTATCCCGACACCGCGCTGTTCGAACTGGGCGCGCAGTACCGCGACGACACGCCCGACGGCCAGGACCTCGTCGCCGCGGGCCTGCGCACCGGCCGCAGCGGCGCCAAGCGCTGGGACGATCCCGGGCGGCCGGTCGATGCGTTCCTCGCCAAGGCCGATGCCATGGCGACGCTCGCCGCCGCCGGGCTCGCCGCCGATGCGGTCCAGCTCGGCGCCGATCCGCCGCCCTGGTACCATCCGGGCCGCGCCGGCAGCCTGCGCCTCGGGCCGAAGCTGCTGGGATGGTTCGGGGAGCTTCACCCGGGCGTGCTCGCCGCGCTCGACGTCAAGGGCGCGGCCGTGGGGTTCGAGATTCTGCTCGACGCCGTGCCGCTCCCGCGCGCGCGGGGCCGCGCCCGGCCGCTGCTCAAGCTCTCGCCGTTCCAGCCGGTGGAGCGCGATTTCGCCTTCACCGTCGATGCCGCCCTGCCGGCCGAGACGCTGCTGCGCGCGGCGCGCGGGATCGACAAGAAGCTCGTCGCCGCGGTGCGCCTCTTCGACGTCTATACCGGGCCGGGACTGCCCGAGGGCAAGAAGTCGCTGGCCATCACCGTCGTGCTCCAGCCCGAGGAGGAGACGCTGACGGATGCGGCGCTCGAAGGCTTCTCCAAGCGTCTCGTCGCCGCGGTCGAAAAGGCGACCGGCGGCAGCCTGCGGCGCTAGCGCGGCGATGGTCGCCTTTGCCCGCATCCGCAAGGCCGCGCTCGCCCGCCACGGCGCGACCGAGCTGGCGGCGCGAATGCCCGCGGTGAAATCCGCGGCGGCGCTGAAACGACTGACCGACGACCGCTATTTCTCGCAGATGTCGCTGCGCATCTTTCGCGCCGGGCTGAAGCACAGCGTGGTCGACGCCAAGTGGCCCGCCTTCGAGGAGGCGTTCCGCGGTTTCGACCCGCGCCGCGTCCGCGCCATGCGCGACGAGGAGGTCGAGGATCTGATGAAGGACGCGCGGCTCATCCGCCATCTCGGCAAGCTGCGCGCGGTCCATGACAACGCCGCCGCCTTCATCGCGCTCGCCGCGGACAAGGGCGGCATGGGCAAGTATCTCGCCGACTGGCCGGGCGAGGAGATCACGCAGCTGTGGGACGATCTCGCCAAGCGCTTTGCGCAAATGGGCGGCAACTCGACGCCGCGCTTCCTGCGCATGATCGGCAAGGACACGTTCCTGCTGACGCCCTCGGTCGTGGCGGCGCTCGACCATTGGGGCGCCTTCAAGGGCGAACCCAAGAGCAAGGCCGACCGCGCCAAGGTGCAGGCGGTCTTCAATGCCTGGGTCAAGGAGACAGGACTGCCGCTCGGGCATTTGAGCATGACGCTCGCCGCGTCGATCGACGAGGGCGCCGGGCCGGGGCAGCCGCCGCAGCACTGACGGGACTGCGGCATCCCGCCCCTGGCGCCGGCTGCGCGGAGACGGGATGCGGCTTGCAGCCCTATTTCTCCGGATTCATCTCCTTCCACGGGTCCTTGATCTGGGAGATGGTCTGGAACTCGACGTTGGACAGCTTGCCGTTCACCTTCTCGACCTTGCGGATATAGATGTTCTGGACGATGTCGCGCGTCGCCGGGTCGATGTGCCACGGCCCGCGCGGGCTGTTGGGATCGCTGTAGTGGCTGAAGAACTGCATCGCCTGGTCGATGTCGAACTTGCCGCCGGTCTTCCTGATCATGGCGACGATCATCGCCATCCCGTCATAGCCCTGGACACCGGTGAAGTCGGGCAGCGCCTTGGCGCCGTATTCCTTCTTCCAGGCAGCGACGAAGGCCTTGTTCTGCGGCCGCGTCGCAACGGCGGAATAGGTGCCCGAGGTGACCAGCCCCTCGGCGATGTCGCCCATGTCGACGAGCTGCTCGTCGGGCACGAGGTCCATGGTCGAAACGAGCCGGATGCCCTTGCCCTTGAGATCGAGGCTCGCGATCGCCCGCATCATCGGCACCGCGTCGCCGACCGGAACGAAGATGTCGAAATACTGTGGCTTGGCATCGGCCACGCGCTGCAGATAGGGAACGAAGTTCAGGCTGCCGAGCGGGAAGCGGATCGCGCCGAGCATCTTGCCGCCGCCCTCGGTGAAACCCTTGGCGAAGGCATGCTCGGCATCCCAGCCGGGCGCGTAGTCGCTCACTGCCGTGTAGGCGGTCTTGCCGCCCTGCTTGGCAGCCCACTGGCCGAGCGGCATCGAGGTCTGCCACAGCGTGAAGGAATCGCGAACGATATAGGGCGACTTGCGCGTGATGATCGCGGTCGCGGCATTGAGCACCACGAACGGCAGCTTGGCCTCGGTCGCGATCGGCGCGATCGCAAGCGCGTTGGGCGTGTAGATGCAGCCCATGAGGATGTTCACGTGCTGCCGCGTCACCAGTTCCTGCGCCAGGCGCTTGGCCACCTCGGGATTGGGGCCGGTGTCATCGCGCGCGATGAGCTCGACCGAAACGCCCTTGGGCAGGTCCTTCTCGTGAGTCTTGAGATAGAGCCGGGCGCCGCGGTCGATCTCGATCCCGGGCGTGGAATCGGGGCCGGATAGCGTCATCACCTCGCCGATCTTGATCTGCTGCGCGCCGGCCGGCAGCGCCAGCGCCGCCGCGACCACGCCGCAACCCATGGCAAGAAACGTTCTCATGGCTTTTCCCCCGATCCGCTTTGTTCCCTGGTCCCCATAAGGCCACATCCCCCCGCCGCGGGGCAATGGCCTGCATCGACGCCCGGGCGACATTGCGCGGGCAGGGCTGGGTCCCTATGTTCCGCCCGGCCCATGACCGATCTCCGCCACATCCGCAACTTCGCCATTATCGCCCATATCGATCACGGCAAATCGACGCTTGCCGATCGCCTGATCGAGCATTGCGGCGGCCTCAAGGCGCGCGAGATGCGGGCGCAGGTGCTCGACAGCATGGACCTCGAACGCGAACGCGGCATCACCATCAAGGCGCAGACCGTGCGCCTTTCCTATCGCGCGCACGACGGCGAGGCCTATGAGCTCAACCTCATGGACACGCCGGGGCACGTCGATTTCGCCTATGAAGTCAGCCGATCGCTCGCCGCCTGCGAGGGGTCGCTCCTGGTGGTCGATGCGAGCCAGGGCGTCGAGGCGCAGACGCTTGCCAACGTCTATCAGGCGATCGGGGCGGGGCACGAGATCGTGCCGGTGCTGAACAAGATCGACCTGCCTGCCGCCGAGCCGGAGCGGGTCAAGCAGCAGATCGAGGACGTGATCGGCCTCGATGCCTCGGGCGCCATCGAGATCTCGGCCAAGACCGGCCTCAACATCGAGGCGGTGCTCGAGGCGCTGGTGACGCGGCTGCCGCCGCCCCAGGGCGACGCCGAGGCGCCGCTCAAGGCGCTCCTGGTCGATAGCTGGTATGATTCCTATCTCGGCGTCGTGACGCTGGTGCGGGTGAAGGACGGAGTGCTCAGTCCCGGGCTTCGCGTCCGCCTCATGGCCACCGGCGCCGTGCACACGATCGAGCGCGTCGGCATGTTCACGCCGAAGCCGACGCCGGTCGAAGCGCTCGGGCCCGGCGAGATCGGATTCATCACCGCCGGCATCAAGACCGTGGCCGACTGCCGCATCGGCGACACCATCACCACGGACCGCCGCCCGGCCGAGGCGCCGCTGCCCGGCTTCAAGCCGGTGCAGCCGGTGGTGTTCTGCGGCCTGTTCCCGACCGATTCGGCCGATTACGAGCGGCTGCGCGATTCGCTCGCCAAGCTCCGCCTCAACGACGCCAGCTTCGAGTACGAGCCCGAGACCTCGGCCGCGCTCGGCTTCGGCTTCCGCTGCGGCTTTCTCGGCCTCCTGCACCTCGAGATCATCCAGGAGCGGCTCGAGCGCGAATTCGACCTCGACCTCATCACCACGGCGCCCTCCGTCATCTATCGCATCCACCTCACCGACGGCGACATCGTCGCGCTCCACAATCCGGTCGACATGCCCGACCCGGTGCAGATCGACCACATCGAGGAGCCGTGGATCAAGGCGACGATCCTGGTGCCCGATGCCTATCTCGGCGGCGTACTCGCGCTGTGCGAGGAGCGGCGCGGCGTGCAGACCGACCTCACTTATGCCGGCAGCCGCGCCATGGTGATCTATCGCCTGCCGCTGAACGAAGTGGTGTTCGATTTCTACGACCGGCTCAAATCGGTGAGCCGCGGCTATGCCAGCTTCGATTACCAGCTCGATGGCTATGCCGAGAGCGATGTCGTGCTGATGAACATCCTCGTGAACGGCGAGCCGGTCGACGCGCTCGCCGTGATCGTGCATCGCAGCCAGGCCGAGCGCCGCGGCCGCGCGCTGTGCGAGCGCTTGAAGGACCTGATTCCGCGCCAGCTCTTCCAGATCGCGATCCAGGCGGCGCTCGGCGGCCGCATCATCGCCCGCGAGACGGTGAAGGCCTTGCGCAAGGACGTGCTGGCGAAATGCTATGGCGGCGACGTGACGCGCAAGCGCAAGCTGCTCGAGAAGCAGAAGGAGGGCAAGAAGCGCATGCGCCAATTCGGCAAGGTCGAGATCCCGCAATCGGCCTTTCTCGCCGCCCTCAGGATGGGAGACGAGTGATCAGAGCCGCGGCCGGCGGACCCCGCGATCGCCGCGGTGACGGCTGAGCCAGACGAGGACGACCCCCGCGGCCGCCATGCTCGGCGCCGCCCAGAGATCGAGCACCACGCGGATGATGCCGGTCCATGCCCAGGACGGCGCGGCGCGCGCGACGGTCGCTTCGAACGCCGCACGGCTCGGCGGGTCGAGATCGGACCACAGCCGGTCGAGCGTGATGGGCGCGAAGCTCTGCGTATCCTGCCAGGCGACGAAATCGCCCCCCAAAACGACGAGCGCCGCCAGAAACAGCAGCCAGCCGATCACGCGGACAATGACCATGGTTTGCCCCCGCCCCGCCGGAGACGATGGTGCCGGTCCCGACGCCGCGGCGCAAGGCGCCGGCACGGCAAGCGGCGCTATTTCCTTGCCGGCGCAGAGATCCCCGCCGCGAGCGCCATGCGCACCAGATCGGAGAGGCTGCGCGCCTGCATCTTCTCCATGACCCGCGCGCGATGGATCTCGACGGTGCGCGGGCTGATCGAGAGATGATGGGCGATCACCTTGTTGGGATGGCCGGCCACCAGTTCGACCATCACCTCGCGCTCGCGCTCGGTGAGGCGGTCGATGCCGGCGGCGGCGGCGGCGGCTTCGGCCTGGGCCGCGCGCGCTTCCATTCCCCGCTCCAGCGCGCGCGCGATGCTGGCGAGGATGGTCTCGTCGCTGAACGGCTTTTCGATGAAGTCGGCGGCCCCGGCGCGCATCGCCGCGACGGCGAGCGGCACGTCGCCGTGGCCGGTCATGACGATCACCGGCAGCGGGCTATGGCGCCGGTTCAACGCTTCTTGAACGTCGAGGCCGCCCATTCCCGGCATGCTGACATCGACGAGCGCGCAGCCCGCAGCATCCTGCGCCAGGGCGTCGAGGAAACGCTCGCCCGAGGGAAACCCGACGGTGCGAAAACCGCTCGCCTCGAGCAGCAACTCGAGCGATTCGCGGATCGCATCGTCATCATCGACGACGAAGATCATTGCAGCATCGGCCATCGGCGCGCCCGGATTGTGTCCGAGTTCGCGGCTCCTGGCAATGCGAATGATGGCCCGAAGCGCCGGTCGCGCTAGCGTCGCGATTCCCAGGCCAGCGTCACAATGAAGGCGATCGCGGCGGCGACGACCAGGACCAGATAGGCAAGCTCTCCTGACGACATGGCTCCTCCACCGAGCCGGTCCGGCACGCGCGGATACGGCCCGTGCGTCAGGTTGGCCCGCGGGCCCGGTGCGAACCTTGATGCAGATCAATGCCGCGTGCACCGCGGTGTCGCACCCGCCCGCACCCACCGCCTTGATTCGCTCGAACCAGGGGCTAGAGTCGCGACCATGCCGCCGGACAATCCTTCGAATCCCGCGGGCGCCGCCGGGTCGGACGCTTCCGGCGTCGGCGCCGATGCGGCGGGGTTGCTCGCGGCCATCGTCGAATCCTCGACTTCCGCCATCATCAGCCTCACGCTCGACGGCGTCGTCACGAGCTGGAACGAGGCCGCCGAACGCATCTTCGGCTATTCGGCCGCGGAGATCGTGGGGCACTCCGGTGCCATTCTCGCCGGGCCCGACACCGAGGACGAGATGTTGCACAACCTCGTCCGGGTCAGGACGGGCGAACGGGTCGCAACCTATGAGACAAGGCGGCGGGCCAAGGACGGGCGCATCATCGATATCGCGCTCACCTTGTCGCCGATCCGCGCGTCGGACGGCCGCGTCGTCGGCGCCGCGAAGATCGCGCGTGACGTCTCCGCCGCGCGCCGCGCGGCCGCCGAGCTCGCCGAGCGCGAGGCGCATCTGCGCTCGATCCTCGACACCGTTCCCGACGCCATGATCGTCATCGACGACCGCGGCATCATCCAGTCCTTCAGCGCCGCGGCCGAGCGCCTGTTCGGCTATCAGGCCGCCGAGGTGTGCGGCCAGAACGTGAAAATGCTGATGCCGTCGCCGCACCACGAGAACCACGACGCCTATCTCGCGCGCTATCGCGCGACTGGCGAGCGGCGCATCATCGGCATCGGCCGCGTCGTCGCAGGGCGGCGCAAGGATGGCGGTTCGTTCCCGATGGAGCTTGCGGTCGGCGAGGTCGCCGGCCCGCGGCCGCTCTTTACCGGCTTCGTGCGCGACCTCACCGAGCGCCAACAGTCCGAGCGCCGGCTGCAGGAGCTGCAGGCCGAGATCTCGCACATCTCGCGGCTGAGCGAGATGGGGCAGATGGCCTCGGCGCTGGCGCACGAACTCAATCAGCCGCTGACCGCGGCGGGAAACTATCTTCAGGCAGCGCGCCGGCTGCTGGCGCGCAAGGACGATGCCTCGGTCGAGCGGGCGATGACGGCGCTCGACAGCGCCGGCACCCAGATCATCCGCACCGCCCAGATCATCCGCCGCCTGCGCGATTTCGTGAAGAAGACGGAGGCGACGCAGCAGGCCGAGGACATGCTGAAGCTGGTCGAGGAGGCGAGCGCGCTCGCCCTCATCGGCGCGAAGGAGCAAGGCGTCAAGGTGCAGTTCCACGTCTTGCCCGGCAGCGGCAGCGCCGTCATCGACAAGATCCAGATTCAGCAGGTGCTGGTCAACCTGTTGCGCAACGCCGTCGAGGCGATGGAAACAAGTGACCGGCGCGAGCTCATGGTGGAGCTGGCCGATGGCGAGGACGCGTTCCTGCGCATCAGCGTCGCCGACACCGGCCCCGGCATTGCTCCCGAAGTGGCCGAGCGCCTGTTCCAGCCCTTCGTCACCACCAAGACCCAGGGCATGGGGGTGGGCCTGTCGATCTGCCGCTCGATCGTCGAGGCCCATGGCGGCCGGCTGTGGGCCGAGTCCAATCCCGGCGGCGGCACCGTGTTCCACTTCACCGTGCCGACGGCACGCTGACAGGGCGGTTCGCGCCGCCAGTCAGGTAAAGCGCGCGGAAAGCGGCGTCGGCCCGAACCGCCGCCCGCCGAGGCTCGCGGCGAAGTCGGCGAGCGCCTCGCCCAGCGCGACGAGATCGGCGGCGGCGCCTTCGGCCATGAGCCGGCCCTCGGCAAAGTCCTTGCCGGTGAGATAGACCGAATTCGGCAGCGCCACCGCGCCGAACCACGCCAGCACCAAGCGCAAATGACCGTCGACGCCGAGATAATGGTGCGGCGAGCCGCCCATGGCGACGATGCCGACGGGCTTGTCGCGCAGCGCCTCGACCGGCAGGAGGTCGAGAAGATTCTTGAGCACGCCCGGGAAGCTCGCGCGATAGACCGGGGCGGCAAAGATCACGCCGGCTGCGGCGCCGATCGTCGCCACCACCTGCCGCGTCGCCGCATCATAGTCCTCGAGCTTGCGCCCGTCGCAGATCGCGACCGGCGTCGCGGCGAGGTTGACGGTCTCGGTCGCAACCGCCGGACGCCGCGACGCCAGCGCCGCCGCGAGGCTCTCCACGGCATTGTTGAGGCGTCCCGGCGGGGTCGCCGCACCCACGACCATGACCAGTTTCATCGTCTCCCCGCTCCCTGTAGCGCCGCCTCGAGGGAAGGCGGCCGCGATCGCAGCTTGGCGCATGGCGCCGCACCCCGACAAGAGGTCGTGGCCGGCGCGACGCTTTCGCACGGCGGCTTAATTTTCGACGACGGGATAGGACTATCGGGACCGGACCCTGCCCTTTTTAGCGATTGAAGATCGGCTCCCGGCTTTGCTTACTAGGGCATTGCTCTTGACCTTGGGTGACGCGAGGCAGCGTGTCCGATAACGTCTATTTCCGGTCGCAATCGGCACGCTGCCGCCGCCTCGCGCGGCAATGCGCCGATGCCGAGGTCGCAACCCGGCTCGAGACCCTGGCCGAGGAGTTCGAGCGCAAGGCACGCGAACTCGACCCTGTGCAACCTCGGGTCCGCAACGAGCCGGGCGCGTAGCGTCGGCGCCTGGACCCGTCGGCATCGATCCGCCGCCACAGAGTCCGGGCCCTGGGGCGGGCGTCGCATCACGCCCCGCGGAAACTTGGCTTGCGCTTTTCCTGGAACGACTGGACGCCCTCCTTGAAGTCGGCGGAGGAGCGCAGGCGGCCATAAGCCTCGCCCTCGAGTTCGATCGCGCCGCGCAGCGGCAAATGCTGGCCGTGGTTCAGCACGCGCTTCAGCGTCCGCTGCGCCAGCGGCGAGAACGTGCACAGCTCGGCTGCGAGGCGCGCCGCCGCCGCCTCGAGCGCGTCGTCGGCGACGCATTCGGTGATGAAGCCCCAGCGCAGCGCCTCGTCGGCTTTGACCCGGCGCGCGCGCATCGCCATGTCCTTGGTGCGGGCGATGCCGACCATCTGGAGGAGCCGCGCCGACCCGCCCGATCCGGGGATCATGCCAATGCGCATCTCGGGCAGCGCGAATTCGGCCGTCTCCGAGGCGATGCGGAAATCACAGGCGAGCGCCAGCTCGAAGCCGACGCCGAAGCAGAACCCGCGCACGGCGGCGATCACCGGCTTGGTGCAGCGCTCGGGCGCGGCGACGTTGTCGGCGAGCTTCGCCACCTGCTCGGGCGCGGCTTCGAGAAAGCCGGCGATGTTGCCGCCGCTCGAGAAATCCTTGCCGGCGCCGCGCAGCACGATGACGCGGATCGCCGGGTCGCGGTCGAGCGCGGCGAAAACCGCGGCGAGCTGGTCGCGCTCCGGCATCGAGACGATGTTGAGCGGCGGCCGGTCGAGCACGATGTCGGCGCGCTCCGTGTCGGGATCGTGCTCGACCCGGAAGCCGTCGAGCGCCGACAGCGCCACCGCGCTTGCGGCAAAGCGATAGGGAATCATGCGCGCTCCTTGAGGACCGATGGCGATTGGCGGATGATATTAGCATGCCGCTACGGCAAGGGGTGATCGCGCCGTCAGGGAGGATGCGTCATGGATCTCGAGCTCACGGGGAAGATCGCGCTCGTCACCGGCGGCAGCGCCGGCATCGGCAAGGCGATCGCGCGCGTGCTGGCCGAGGAAGGCTGCAACGTCGCGATCTGCGCCCGACGCCAAGGCCCGCTCGACGCGGCGGCGCAGGAAATCCGCGCGGCGACCGGACGCGACATCCTCGCGCTTGCCGCCGATCTCACCAAGGCCGAGGACGCGCGTCGTTTCGTCGATGAATCGGCGCGCCATTTCGGCCGCATCGACATTCTCGTCAACAATGCCGGATCGGCGCCGGGCGGGGTGATCGAGACCCTGACCGAGGACGACTGGGCGCAGGCGCTGCAGTTGAAGTTCCTGGGCTATGTCCGCTGCATCCGCTACGCCCTTCCCCACATGAAGCGCCAGGGCGGCGGGCGCGTCGTCAACCTGATCGGCAATGACGGCATCAAGCACTCGTATTGGGAGATCGCGCCGGGCGCGGCCAATGCGGCGGGCCAGAACCTGACGATGTCGCTCGCCGGACAATACGGCAGGGACGGCATCACCTTCGTCGCGGTCAATCCCGGCCCGGTGCGCACCGAACGCTGGGACGGGCTCGTCCGCGCGATGGCGCGCGACATGCAGCTCGACTACGACACCGCGGACGGCCTTGCCCCCCGGAGCATTCCCTTGGGCCGCATCGCCGAGACACGCGAGGTCGCCAATCTCGTCGCCATGCTCGCCTCGCCGCTCACGCATTTCGTCAACGGCACGCAGATCGAGATCGACGGCGGGCAGCAGAAGCCGCTGATGGACCAGGCGCGCGACCGGCGCTGACGCAAGCGCGTCTCGCGTCCGCCGTCCTCAGCCGATGACGGCGATGCCCTGCACCTCCACGAGCAGCGCCGGCTGCGCCAGCCCGGCGCAGGTGATGAGCGCGCTCGCCGGAAAATCGTCGCCCAGGATCTCGCGGCGCAATTCGGTGAAGCGCGTGCCGTTGCGCGAATCGGTGACGAACACGGTCATCGTCACCATGTCGGCGAGCGTGCCGCCCGCCTGCTCGAGCGTCTTGCCGAGGCGACGGAACACCTCGCGCACCTGGCCGTCGAAATTGCCGGCGAGCGCGCGCCCCGCCTCGTCCTCGGCCGCGGTCTGGCCGGCGAGCCAGATCACCGTGCCGCCGGTCGTGATGACCGCCGGCGAATAGGCGCGGGTCTGCGCCCGTTCGCCCTTGACGTAAGTCCGCTTGTGGGTACGCGCCATATCGCCCTCCGGTGCTGGCAAGGTGTCGAGCATGTCGCCGGCGCCGCCCTCTGTCCATGGCGGGGCGCGCTTGCGCCGGCGCCGAATGACCCGATAGAACATCGCAACGCCATGCCGGACCCGTTCGATCGTGCCGCCTTGCTCGCTGCCGCGGCGGGCAGAAGCGCCGCGGACCGGGGCGGCGTGCGGCGCCTGGCCGCGCGTTCTGCCGTCGCGGCGGTTGCCGGCGCAGCGGCGGCGGCGATCGCGGTGCGGTATCCGCTGCATCCGGCGCTGTTGCTGGCGGTCCTGGCCGCCTATGCGGGCGCGCTGTGGCGCTGGCCGTCATTGTGGATCGCGGTCGTGCCGGCGGCGCTGCCGGCGTTCGATTTCGGCCCGTGGAGCGGCTGGACCTTCATCGAGGAGCCGGACCTCCTCGTGCTCGCGACCAGCGCCGTGCTCGCCCTTCGCGCGCCGCCGCGGCGCGGCGATTTCCGCCTCCGCGGTATTGCCGGCGCGGCCGTCGCGCTGACCGTCGTGGCCACGTTTGTGGGCATCGCCTTCGGCCTGGCGCTGCCGGGCCCCGCCGGCGGCACGGCGATCGCCGAGTTGAGCCCGCTCAACGCGCTGCGCATCGCCAAGGCGCTCGGCGCGGCGCTGGCGCTGTTGCCGTTCCTGCGCCGCGCGCTCGACGAACGCGACGACGCGCTCGATTGGCTCGCGGCGGGAATGACGGCGGGGCTGGTGCTGGTCACGGCGGCAGCGGCGGCCGAGCGCGCGGTGTTCACCGGCCCGTTCGATTTCCACACCGTCTATCGCATCGTCGGCACCTTCTCGAGCATGCATTTCGGCGGCGGCTATATCGGCGTTTACATCGCGATGGCGCTGCCGTTCCTGTTCGTGCTGCCGCCGTGGGGCCGCTTCGCCGGCGCCGCCGTCGCGGTCGGCGTCGCGATCGGGGCGCTCTATACGCTCGTCGTCACCTTCGCCCGTGCCGCCTATGCCAGCGCGGTGATCGCGAGCGTCGTGGTCGCGCTGGGTGCGATCCATGCGGCACGCCGCCGCGGCGAGGGGCTGCGCGCGATGGCGCTGCCGCTGCTGCTGCTGGCTGCGGTCGGCGCGATCGCCGCGACGGCGGCGAGCGATGCCCGCTTCATGGTGCGGCGCCTCGACCGCACGCTGCCGGATCTCGACGTCCGCCTGGCCGAGTGGCGCGCCGGGCTTGCGCTCGGTGACAGCAGCGTGCGCGCGGCGCTGTTCGGCATGGGGCTCGGCAGCTACGCGCGCATCGTGCTGGCGCGGCGGCCCGGCGGGCGCTTTCCCACCAATATCGCGCTGCACCGCGCGGACGGGCGCAGCTTTCTTCGCGTGCACGCGGGATTGCCGCTTTATCTCGGACAGAAGGTCAGCGTGGCGCCGCAGAGCCTCTATCGCGTGAGCGCGACGCTGCGCGGGCGCGCGCCGGGTAGCGTTCTCGTCGTCTTCCTGTGCGAGAAGCTGCTGCTCTATTCGGTGAACTGCGAAGACGTCGCGCTGGGACCGGCGGCGCCGGGCCAGTGGCAGCGCGTTTCCGGCTTCATCCCGAGCGGATCGATCGGGGAGCGCAGCGTGTTCGGGCTGAAGCGCCCGGTCGATTTGTCGCTGTTCGTGCCGGAGCGGGGCACCACCCTCGACATCGCCGATGTGCGGTTCGAAGACCGCGCCGGACGCGCGCTCGTCGTCAACGGCGATTTCGCCGACGGCCTCGATCACTGGCTCGCCAGCGACGACGATCACGCCATCTGGCGGATCGAGAATCAGTACCTGATGACGTTCTTCGAGGGGGGCGCGCTGGGGCTGACGGCGTTTCTGGTGCTGGTGGCGGCAGCGTTCGCGGCGGCGCTGCGCGCGATGCGGCGCGGCCACCGGATCGCGCCGGCGCTCGCCGCCGCGATCGCCGCCTTTCTCGCCAGTTCGCTCTTCGACTGCACCACCGAAGTGCCGCGGCTCGGCGCGCTGTTCTATCTCGTCGCTTTCGCCGCGCTCGCGCTCGACGCGCGCGGGACCGGCAGCGTCACGCCGGCTGGGCGCCCAGGCGCTGCTGCCGCGCGTGCCAAAGGGTCACGGCCAGTGCCACCGCAATGAGCGGCACCGCGCCGAGATTGACCCACGGCCAGCCGAAGAAATAGACCAGCGAGCCCGACGACAGCGAGGCGAACGCGACCGCGGCATAGATGAGCATGTTGGCCGCGCCCTGAGTCTTGGCCCGTTCGGCCGGGGTGCAGACCTCGGTGAGGAGCGCGGTGCCGCCGGTGAAGGTGAAGTTCCACCCCACCCCGAGCAGCGTCATCGCGATCCAGAACTGGGTCACCTCCTGCCCCGACAGTGCCACCCACACGGCGAGGCCGAGCAGCAGCAGGCCGAACAGGACCACCCGCGTCACGCCGAAGATGCGAATGAGCCAGCCGGTGAAGAATCCCGGGGCGTACATGCCGATGATGTGCCACTCGATCACCAGCGCCGTATCGGAGAAATCGTGGTGGCACAGCGCCATCGCGAGCGGCGTCGCGGTCATGAGCAGACTCATCACCGCCTGACCGATCATCGCGGTGAGCGTGGCGACGATGAAAACCGGCTGGCGCATGATAACGGCGAGCGGACGGCGCGGCGCATTCGCCTCCTTCGGCGACAGGCGCGGAATGTCGACGAACGCGACCGCGACCGCCCCGAGCAGCGTCGTCGCCACCAGCAGGACATAGGCGCCGAGGAACGGCACCGAGCCAATCATGTCCTTGCCGAGCTTGGCGAGTTCGGGCCCGAGGAAACCCGCGACCACGCCCCCCGCCAGCACCAGCGAGATCGCCTGACCGCGAAATTGCGGCGGCGCCACGTCAGCCGCGGCGAAACGGTAGAGCTGGCCGAAACCGGCGAAGCAGCCGAACAGCAGAGTGCCAAAGCAGAACAGCCAGAAATCGCCGCGCGCCACCGCCACGGCAGCAACGCTGCCGCCCACGGCACCGATCACGGCGCCGAACACGAACCCGGCGCGGCGCCCGACGCGCTGCATCAAGAGCGAGGCCGGCATGGTCATGATCGCGGTACCGACGATGACGAGCGAAGTCGGCAGCGTCGCCAGCGCCTTCTCCTGCGCGATCGCATAGGCGATGAGCGGCGCCGTCGCGACCAGGAGCGCGCGGCTCGAATTGAACAGCATCTGGCACGTCGCCAGCACCAGAACATTGCGGCGCTCGCGCGTCATGCCCCACCGCCCCCGCGCATGGTTCGTCTCCCGGCCGTTGCCGTCGCTTCTCCCGCCGCGCCTTGGACGGTGGCGGCGCCCGCGCATGTTAGCGCAATTCTTCGTGCCGGACAGATGGCACGACCGCGCCCGGGCGCGGCCTCGGCCGCATCGGCGCTTGGAAGGGGATCGGGGAAGCGGAATACTGGGCTCGGGCGGAAACGGCATTCCGGCGGGACAGCACATGACTCTGGGTGACAGCCGTCGCGTCGGCGGCACGCGGCGGCGACGCGATCTTGCGGTTGCCGCTATCTTCGCCGCGCTCGGCGCGGCTGCGCTGCTGGCCGGCTGCGCCGACGGGTACGACCATGCCGCCGCGAAAGACAAGGCCGCGGCGGAACGGCAGTTCGGCATGGCACGTGACCGCTGCATCCGGATCGGCTTCACGCCTGCCACGTCGGACTTTACCGCGTGCGTTCAAGCCGAAATGGCGCGGCTCGGCCCCGGCGCGCTGCCGCAGCACCCGCCATAATGGCATCCGGCCGGCCCGTCATGCACTCGGGCATGCGCCGGTCGAATAATACTTCATGAACCGAATTTAACGAACCCCACCGCAACTTTGGTGATAGGGTCCATTCGGCGCAACCTAGATAATTTCCTTCACAAAGAACGGGAGGCGACAGGATGAAGATTCCTTCATGGGTCAAGCCGGGTATCTGGGGCGTCGTGGTAGGTGCCATCGCATGGTGGGCGGTGCTGTCCTACGGCTTCGGCTGGGTCAGCGCAGGAGCCGCCAAAAAGCTGGCGGATAACCAAACCCAATCGGCGGTCGTGGCGGTGGCAGCACCCGACTGCGTCGGGCGGTTCGAGCAGCAGCCGAACGCGGTGGCGTCGTGGCAGGCGCTCAAGAAGAGCGCGAACGACTATAATCAGACCGATTTCATCGAAAAGGGCGGCTGGATCGTGTTGCCCGGCCAGAAATCCGATTCGGATCTGAGTGGCGCGGTTGCGGATGCCTGTGCAACGCAACTGTTGGCGCTGAAGCAGATCAAAGGCGTGACGTTGAGCAGCTTGAAGTAGCCTGGGCGCTGCGGCGCTCTCGCATCGCGCCGCGATCCGCGTGCGCGGATCGCGCCGACGGAGGCGCTGGCGCGGTGAAGGCTCGTACGTTCCGGAAGTCAGGTCGCGCCGCGACGCGGCGGCCTGATTCTGTGTGATCGCGCGGCGTAAGTGCCGTGCGCCCGTGTCAACCGCGACTAAGCCCGCTCAGCAACCTCGATCCGAAAGCCGCGGGCTATCCGGTAACCGAGGTCGTCTTCGGGCGGCAACACCAGTACGGACTTGGCACCATCGGCCACCCGGAAAGCTCAAGGGCCCAGCCGTTTCCGGCTGGGCCCTTGATGAAAGTGGTGGAGCCACGGGGAGTCGAACCCCGGACCTCTACAATGCCATTGTAGCGCTCTCCCAACTGAGCTATGACCCCGTCGCGCCCGGCGGGCGGCTCGATCCGATCGATTCAGTCCATAGATTTAGGGGCGAGAGCGGCGCTGTCAACGCTCCTCTTCGTCCTCGACGTTCTCGATGACCTCGGCCATGTCGTCCTCGTCCTCGCCGAGTTCGGAAGCGTCCTCGAGCACTTCCTCCTCTTCCTTTTCCTCGTCGCCGCCCTCGACGGCGGCTTCCTCCTCGACCTCGGCTTCGCCCTCGAGTTCGGTCTCGATCTCCTCCTCGACCGCAGGTTCGGCGACGGCCTCGACCGGGGCGGCGACGCGGACGCGGCGCGTACGCAGCAGCGCCTCGGGATCGAAACCGGTGCCGCATTTGGGGCAGACGATCGGATCGTGACGCAGATCGTAGTAGCGCGCCCCGCAATTCGGGCAGATGCGCTTCGTTCCCCATTCCGGCTTGGCCAATGTTGCCTCCTTTCGGGCATCGAATCGGCGGCGTCGCGCCCTTTGCCAGAAAGGCGCCGCGCTGTCAAAAGCTAAATCCGCGCAGGCGGTGTTCGTCGGCGCCTCTGTCGGGACCCGCGCGTCTTGTGCTAGAGAAGGGGCCCGATGGAAGATGCCGCCGCCACGACGCTGGTCTCGGCAAGCGCCGGCCCGTTGCGCGGGCGCTGCCGCGTGCCCGGCGACAAGTCGATCTCGCACCGCGCCCTCATCCTTGGCGCGCTCGCGGTCGGGCGCAGCACCGTCACTGGCCTGTTGGAGGGCGAGGACGTGTTGCGCACGGCGGCAGCCTTGCGCGCGATGGGCGCCGCGATCGAGCGCATCGGCGACGGCGTCTGGCAGGTCCAGGGCGTCGGCGTCGGCGGCCTCGCCGAGCCCGAAGATGTGCTCGATCTCGGCAATTCCGGGACCGGCACGCGGCTGCTCATGGGCGCGGTCGCGACCCATCCCTTCACCAGCTTCTTCACCGGCGACGCCTCGCTGCGGCACCGGCCGATGGCGCGCGTGGCGACACCGCTCGAGGCGATCGGCGCCCGCATCATCGCGCGCCACGGCGGCAGGCTGCCGCTTGCGGTGATCGGCGCCGCGGCGCCGCTGCCCATCACCTATCGCCTGCCGGTGCCGTCGGCGCAGGTCAAATCGGCAGTGCTGCTCGCCGGCCTCAACGCGCCCGGCGAGACCGTGGTCGAGGAGACGCTGCCGACGCGCGACCACACCGAGCGGCTGATGCAGCATTTCGGCGCGAGCGTGCACATCGACGCGACGGCGGCAGGCGGCCGGCGTATCCGCCTCAAAGGCGAGCCCGAGCTCGCCGCCGCGGATCTGGTGGTTCCGGCCGATCCCTCCTCGGCTGCGTTCCCCGCGGTGGCGGCGCTGCTGCTGCCCGGGTCGGAGATCGTGATCGAGGCGGTCGGGCTCAATCCGCTGCGCGCCGGGCTCTTCGACACGCTCGCCGCGATGGGTGCCGCAATCGAGCGCCGCAACGAGCGCAGCGAAGGCGGCGAGCCGGTGGCCGATCTCGTCGTGCGCGCCGGACCGTTGCAGGGCGTCGAGGTGCCGGCCGAGCGCGCCCCGCGGATGATCGACGAGTATCCGATCCTCGCCGTTGCCGCCGCCTTTGCCCACGGACCGACGATCATGCGCGGTCTCGGCGAGCTCCGGGTCAAGGAGAGCGACCGTCTGGCCGCCATCGCCGAAGGGCTTGCCGCCTGCGGCACCGAGGTCGCGGTCGAGGGCGACACCCTCGTCGTCACCGGGCGCGGCCGTCCGCCCCGCGGCGGCGCGCGCATCGCGGCGCGGCTCGACCATCGCATCGCCATGTCGTTTCTCGTGCTCGGCATGGCCGCCGAGCGTGCGGTGCAGATCGACGACGGCGCCACCATCGCCACCAGCTTTCCCGGTTTCGTCGCGCTGATGAACGGGCTCGGCGCCGCCATTTCCGAGGCGCCGCTTTGATCGTTGCCGTCGACGGGCCGTCGGCCTCGGGCAAGGGCACGCTGGCGCGGCGGCTGGCGCAGCATTACCGGCTCGCCCATCTCGACACCGGCATCCTCTACCGTGCCGCGGCGCTGCGTGCGCTCGACCGGGGCGGCGATCCCGCCGATCCCGAGGTTGCGACCGCGGCGGCACGCGCGGTGCAACTGGCCGACCGCGACGACCCGCGTCTGCGCGAGGAACGCGTCGGCGAGGCGGCATCGGTGGTGGCGGCGATCCCGGCGGTGCGCACGGCGCTCCTGGGCTTCCAGCGCGACTTCGCCCATCGCCCGCCCGAGGGCTTCGCCGGCGCCGTGCTCGACGGCCGCGACATCGGCACCGTGGTCTGCCCCGAGGCCGACGCCAAGATCTTCGTCACGGCCTCGCCCGAGGCCCGGGCGGCGAGGCGGTTCAAAGAGTTGCAGGCCGAGGGCGTGAGGATTATATACGAGCGCGTCCTGCAGGACATGAAGGCGCGCGACGCGCGCGACAGTTCCCGTGCGACGGCCCCGCTGCGGCGGGCACCCGACGCGCTCGAGCTGGATACGACCGCGCTCGACGCCGATGCCACTTTCGCGGCTGCGGTCGAATTCATCGCCGCCAGGCTCGCCGGCAAGCGCGGGTGAGCGCCGCGCGCGCACCCTGCCGGATGACGGGTTATCGCCGCCGCACCCGCGCCCTGCCGGCGGCCGCTCGCCTGCCGCCCGTCCCCGGCGGTGCGGGCGTCATCGCGGGGACGCGCGTGGAGTTTCGATGACCGTTGCCACTCAAACCGTTTCCACCGCCGGCAAGGAGAGCTTTGCCGCGCTGCTCGAGGAATCACTCGGCGCCGCCTCAGGCCTCGAAGGCACCGTGATCAAGGGCACGGTGATCGCACTCGAGAACGACGTGGTGCTGATCGATGTCGGCCTCAAATCCGAGGGGCGGGTGCCGCTGAAGGAGTTCTCGACCGCCGGCAAGCCGGCCGAGATCAAGCCCGGCGACGTCGTCGAGGTCTATCTCGAGCGCATGGAGGACAAGAACGGCGAGGCGCAGATCTCGCGCGAGAAGGCCCGGCGCGAGGAGGCGTGGACCCTGCTCGAGAAGAGCTTCCAGGCGAACGAGCGCGTCAGCGGCGTCATCTTCGGCCGCGTCAAGGGTGGCTTCACCGTCGATCTCAACGGCGCGGTCGCGTTCCTGCCCGGCAGCCAGGTCGACATCCGCCCGGTACGCGACATCACCCCGCTCCTGGGCACGCCGCAGCCGTTCCAGATCCTCAAGATGGACCGCGCGCGCGGCAATATCGTCGTCTCGCGCCGCGCCGTGCTCGAGGAGAGCCGCGCCGAGGCGCGGTCCGAGCTGGTGGCCTCGCTCAAGGAGGGCCAGATCCTCTCGGGCGTGGTCAAGAACATCACCGATTACGGCGCCTTCGTCGATCTCGGCGGGGTCGATGGGCTGCTGCACGTCACCGACATCGCGTGGCGGCGCATCAATCATCCTTCCGAGGCGCTGCATATCGGCCAGACCGTCAAGGTCCAGGTCATCCGCTTCAATCCCGAGACGCAGCGCATCTCGCTCGGCATGAAGCAGCTCGAGGCCGACCCGTGGGAGGGCGTCGAGCTCAAATATCCCGCCGGCGCGCGCTACAAGGGCCGCGTCACCAACATCACCGACTACGGCGCTTTCGTCGAGCTCGAGCCGGGCGTCGAGGGCCTGGTGCACGTCTCGGAGATGAGCTGGACCAAGAAGAACGTCCATCCCGGCAAGATCGTCTCGACGAGCCAGGAGGTCGAGGTGGTGGTGCTCGACGTCGATCCGACCAAGCGCCGCATCAGCCTGGGCCTCAAGCAGACGATGCAGAACCCGTGGGAGGCGTTCGCCGAGAAATATGCGGCCGGCGCCGAAATCGAGGGCGAGGTGCGCAACATCACCGAGTTCGGCCTCTTCATCGGCCTGCCCGGCGACATCGATGGCATGGTGCATCTCTCCGACATCGACTGGCAGAAGCCGGGCGAGGACGCGATCAACGCCTACAAGAAGGGCGACATGGTGCGGACGCGGGTGCTCGATGTCGATGTCGAGAAAGAGCGCATCAGCCTCGGCATCAAGCAATTGGCGTCCGACCCGCTCGAATCGAGCCTCGCCGCCGTCAAGAAGGGCGATGTCGTGACCTCGACCGTCACCGCGATCATGGAGACCGGGATCGAGGTGCAGCTGGCGAGCGGGCTCGCGGGCTTCATCCGCAAGACCGAGCTGTCGCGCGACCGCGCCGAGCAGCGGCCCGACCGCTTCGCCGTCGGCGAGAAGGTCGATGCCAAGGTCACCCAGCTCGACCGCGCGACGCGCAAGGCCAATCTGTCGATCAAGGCGCGCGAAGTCGATGAGGAGAAGAAGGCGATGGCCGAGTTCGGCTCGTCCGATTCCGGCGCAAGCCTTGGCGACATTCTCGGCGCCGCGATGAACCGGGCGCGCGTCAAGGGCGACAGGGACGAGAAAGAAGAAAAGTAGCCGGCACGCGGGTTCGGTTGCGCTCTGCTGCAACGGAGCGCGGGGTTGTTGACGGTTGGCGATGGGTTTGGCAGGCTGCGATCCCGCCAAGCCCTTTAGGGGGCACCGCATGACCAAGTCCGAGCTGATTCAGCGCCTGGCCGACCGCAACCCGCACCTCTATCAGCGCGACGTCGAGCGCATCGTCAGCACCATCTTCGACGAGATCACCGCCGCCTTGTCGCGCGGCGACCGCGTCGAATTGCGCGGCTTCGGCGCGTTCTCGGTCAAGCGGCGCGACGCGCGGCAGGGCCGGAACCCGCGCACCGGCGACAGCGTCAGCGTTGGCGAGAAGCACATCCCGTTCTTCAAGACCGGCAAGCAGTTGCGCGAGCGCCTCAACGACGAGGCATGAGGCGCGCGGCGCGGATGGTGCGATGAGGCTC
>DATKQE010000010.1:0-81163 GCA_035532935.1 Allostellaceae bacterium | reverse complement strand
GAGGAAGCGACCGAGCGGTTCGACGAGGCGATGGAGGTGATCCGCAAGGCGTGGTCGGCGACGGGCCGGTTCTCGCATCACGGCAAGCGCTGGCACTACGACAACATCGTCGTCGAGCCCGCGCCGGTGCAGCAGCCGCATCCGCCCTTCTGGCTCGGCGCCGGCAGCGAGGAGTCGATCCGGCGCGCGGCGCGCGAGGGCTACAATTTGCTGTTGGATCAGATCGGCTCGACCGACCTGACGATCGCCCGCGTCGCCGCATTTCGCGAGGAGTGCGCCAAGACCGGCCGCGCCTACCAGCCGTCGATGGTTGGCGCGACGCGCGGGCTGCAGATCCTGCGCAACGCGGCCGAGCGCGAGGCGGCGCTCGAGGTGCGCTACGCCGTGCTGAAGAACATCGGCGGCCTCGCGCGCGGGCCGGGGGCGGCGCGCTATTCCAATCTGAACGACGTGTCGGGCCCGCCCATAGAGGTCGACGACGCACCGCTCCTCGGCACCCCCGACGAGATCATCCGCCGCCTCAAGCGGCTCGAAGCCGGCGGCGTCGAGCACGTGCTGCTGGTGGACCCGCGGCCCTCCATCGATGCGCTCCGCCTCTTCGCCGCCGAAATCATGCCGGCCTTCGCCGGGAGCAGCGCGACGGTCATCGGATAAGAAAAACCCCCGCACGCTGGCGGGGGCTTTGCCGGAGAAAGAACCGGGCGCTATTGCGCGGCGGTGCGCATCGCCTTGCGGGCGAGCTTCGCGTCCGAAAGCTGCGGCTGAATGTTGAAGACGCGCATCGCGTTGCCGCCGAGAATGTTGCGCTTCTGCTGCTCGTTCAGGAACGGCAGATCATAGATCGTGCTCGGCAGGTCCATGTCCCAGTGCGGATAGTCCGATGAATAAAGGAGCTGCGTCTCGGCGTTGATTTTCTTGAAGGTCTGTTCGAGCTCCTCGCGGTTGTCGACCATTTCCATCGGCTGGGTGGTGAAATACATCTCGCGCATGTATTCGCTCGGCCGGCGCTTCAGGAGCGGCACTTCGGAGCTGCGCATCATGTACTCGTTGTCGAGGCGCTGCATCAGGAACTGCACCCACGCGAGCCCGCTCTCGATCCAGATCACCTTGAGCCGGGGAAAGCGCTCGGGCATGCCGTTGACGATCCAGTTGGTGAGATGGACCATGTTGTAGAAGGTGAAGCCCAGCGCATGCACGGCGATGAAGCGGTTGCACAGCTCCATCGTCCGGTCGCCGCCCCACATGAAGGCGCTGTGGAAGGAAAGCGGCAGTCCCGCCTCCTGGATCGCGGCATAGGTCTTGGCGAAGGCGTTGTCATAGACGCCCTTGTAGTGCGGCGCGGTGATGCAGAACCCGATCACGCCCTTCTTGCCGGCGAATTCCTGCACCGTGCGGTAGCAGGCCTCGGGCTCGTTGAAGGGCAAATAGAGCATCGACTTCATGCGCGGCTCTTGCGGCAGGATTTCCTCGGTGAGCCAGCGGTTGTAGGCGCGCGCGAGCGCCACCTCGACCTCGATCCGCGGGGTCAGGCCCAGAGCCAGCATCGGCGTCGGGAAGAGGCACGTCGTGTCGACGCCGAGCGCGTCCATCCAGCGCCGCGTCAGCGCGATGTCGCGCTTGGTGTCGGGCTCGGTCTTCTCCAGCCGCCGCCGCACGTTGCGCGTCACGCGGCCTTCCATGTCCTGATAGCCGCCGCGCGGACCGACGATGCTGTTCCGCCCAAAGCCCTGGAACTGCGCCTGCTGCCGCAGCACCGGGTCGTCGATGTATTTGATGATTTCGTTGAACGACTCGCTCTCGTAATGGTGCGAGTCGACATCGACGATGGGGAACTCCTCGTAGCGGCGCTTCACCGCCTGCTCGACCGCGTTGGACAAGAGGTTACGCGTGTCGAATTCGTCGTGATTGACGTCGCGAAAGCTCACACCGCCTGCATCGTGGGTATCCATGGCGCTGTCTCCTGTCGCCCGTTCGGCCCGGTCCCGGGCGCGGCGCTCGACCGGCATTATCCGCCATCGCGCGTTCATTGAAAACGGTCCTGTCGCGGCCCGGGCGCGGCGGCGAAAAACTGTCGCACCTGTGAGCCCGGTCACAGCCCGGCCGGTCGCCGTTTGCGTATCTCGCACCGAGATTGACGATCCGGTCGGGGGGAGTACGCGATGCCCATGTCCAGCGACGAAGCGCGGCAGACCTTGAAGGCACTCGAACGATTGATCGGCATGGCCGAGCTTGCCGGCCTGCGCAGCCCCGGCCAGCGCGCCGCCTTGCGCGCGCTCCGCGGCCGGCGCCAGGCGCTCAGAAAGCTGCTCGCCGCGCGCACCGCGCTGCATGGCGCGAAGGTCGTGCGCCTGGCCGCCTGGCGCGGCGCCGACGCGCGGGCAGCCGCCTTGTAGCTCCGCCTCCGTCCGCCTATCGTGCGGCGGGTGGCCCGCCAGAATCCGCACGACGAACCGCTTTCGACTGACAAGCCCGCGCGGCGCCGCCTGATCACCACGGCCTGCATGCTGGCGCAGTTCATGGCCGCGGTGGAATCGACCATCGTCGGCACCGCCATGCCGACCATCGTCGGCGATCTCGGCGGGTTCCACCTCTTCAGCTGGGTCTTCGCCGCCTATCTCCTGGCGCAGGCAGCCAGTACGCCGGTCTATGGCCGCCTCGCCGATCTCTACGGGCGCAAGCGCGTTTTCTATGTCGGCACCGCACTGTTCCTGCTCGGCTCGCTTGCCTGCGGCTTCGCCTGGGGCATGGTGCCGCTCATCATCTTCCGCACGGTCCAGGGCCTGGGCGCCGGCGCGATCCAACCCATCGCCTGGACCGTGATCGGCGATCTCTATGCTCCGGCCGACCGGGCGCGGATGCAGGGCTGGCTGTCGTCGGTGTTCGGTGCGTCGGCCATTGCCGGGCCCGCGATCGGCGCCATCATTGTCGAGCGCCTGCATTGGTCGCTGGTGTTCTGGATCAACCTGCCGATCGGGATACTCACCGCCGCGATGCTCGGCATCCTGCTCGAGGAGCGGGTTGCGCCGACGCGGCGGCGCGTCGATGCGCTGGGCGCGGTGCTGCTCATGGTCGGCGTCGGCGCGCTTCTGGCGGCCGTGGTCGAGGCCGAGAGCCTCGGCGCCGCCACCGTCGCCGTTCTTGCCGCAGTGGGGACAATGGCGCTCGCTGTCCTCGGACTGCACGAGATGCGCGTTGCCGAACCGATCGTGCCGTTCCGGATGTGGCGGCGTCCGATCATCGCCGTCGGCAATTTCGGCTCGCTCGTGATCGGCGTGGTGATGATGTGCAACGGCGCCTATCTGCCGGCCTATGTGCAGGGCGCCATGGGGCGGAGCCCGATGGTCGCCGGCTTCGCGCTGGGCGCGACCTCGGTCTTGTGGACGCTCGGCACCATCCTGTCGGCGCGGCTGATGATCCGCAGTTCCTACCGCACCACGGGGATCGCGGGCAGCGTCATCCTCCTGATCGGCACGGCAGTGCTGCTGGCGCTCGAACCGCAGCGCGGCCCGGTCTGGGCCGCGGCCGGCGCCGCGACGCTCGGGCTCGGCTTGGGCTTCTGCAACACCACGTTCGTCGTCGCGGTGCAGACCTCGGTCGGCTGGGCCGAGCGCGGGGCGGCGACCGGCGGCAATCTCTTCATGCGCACGATCGGGCAGTCGCTCGGGGCGGCGCTGTTCGGTGCGGTGATCGCGCTCGGCATCGCCCATCGCGTGCCCGGTGCGGGTGATGCGGTGAACCGCCTGCTGCAGCCGGGCACGCGCGCCGGTCTCGGCGCCGCGACCGCTGCGCGCCTCGCCGGCGCCTTCGCCGCCGCCATGCACGACGCCTATCTCGTCATGGGCCTGTTCGCGCTCGTCGTCCTCGCCTTCACCTGGTGCATCCCGGCCCGGTTGAGCCCGACGCGACCGGCGGCCGCGAATCGGCAGGGAACCGTCCCCGGCGCCGCCGACGATTGACGCAGCGCCGCGTCCGTGAAACAACGGAGCGCATGGAGACGGGTGAACCTACCTTGCGTCAGCAGGTCGCGGCCTGCACGCTCTTGCTCAACGATCTCGGCATTCTCGGCTATAGCGGGCATGTGAGCGTGCGGCTGCCCGGTCGCGACGCCTTTCTCATCCAGCCCGTCGACCAGAGCCGCGCCGCGCTGGCGCCCGAGCATCTCATGGTCTGCGATTTCGACGGGAAGACGCTCGCCGGACCCGCCGGGCTCAAGCCGCCCTCGGAACGCTTCATCCATTCCGAGATCCTGCGCGCGCGCAGCGACGTCAACGCGGTCGCGCATTTCCATCACGACATCGGTACCATCTTCACCCTGGTCGAGGGCGCCCGCCTGACGCCGATCAAAAACCACGCGGTGCGTTGGGCGAGCGGCATTCCGGTTCATCCCGATCCGAGCCACGTCTCGAGCCCCGCGCTCGGCCGCGCCGTGGCGGCGACGCTGGGGCCGCACCACGCGCTCCTCATTCGCGCGCACGGGCAGGTCGTGGCGGCGGAGAGCGTGCCGGCGCTGCTGATCGACAGCGTGCATTTCGTCGAGAACGCCGAAACCATGTACCGCGCCGCCGCGCTCGGCCGGGCGATACCGCTGAGCGCGGAAGAGATCGCCGCCTTTCTTTCCGACTTCGACCGCCCCAGCCACGTCGCGAAGTTGTGGAAGTACTATGTCGGAATCGGGCGGGCGCGGAGGCTTCTGCCCGAAGCCTGGCAGCTTTAGCCAAGACAAAGCGGCGCCGTCGCCAGCACGTGCGACCAGCGCGTGCCCGGCGGCGGCGGCGCGTAACGCCAGATCGCGGCGGCGTGCCAGCCAGACGCGTCGCGCCGGAGCAGTGCCGCATGTCCCGCCGGCACGAGCGCAAAGCCCGCCGGCGCGCAAGACAGGAGCGCAAGGCGATCGCCCCTGGCCGCGAGCGCCGCAAGCGTGTCGGGCGCAAGCTGCGACACCACGGCGAGATCGAGATCGGGATGGCGCGGCGGCACGGCGCGGAGCACCGTCTCCAGCATCGGCGCGACGCTGCCATTATCACCCGGCAGCAGCAGCGCCACCCGCGCGCCGGCGGCAAGAAACGGCGCCGCCTCGCGCGCGAGCATCCACACCCTGAGCGCCGGCGGCTCGAGATCGAAGCGCAGGAAGCGCTCGAACGCGATCGGCGCGATCAGCATCGTCGCGACTGCCACCGCCGGCGCGAAACGGCGGATGGACGGCGTCGCCGCCCAACCGCGCTCGCGCGCCTCGACCCGCGCGAGAAGCACGACCGCCACCATCAGCAGCAGCGAAAGATGCGTGCTGTAGCGGAAATACGAATGCGCGTCGGTCCCCATCGTCCCGGGAAAGAGCGCCATATAGGCGAACACGAGCGCGGCGCTGTAGAGCGCGAAGCTGCCGCCGAGCATAGCCGCCGCGCGGGTCGCCCGGTCGAGCCCATGCCGCCGCAGGCGCCGCACGCCGATGGCAAGCGTTGCCGCAAGCACGGCATAGAAGAAGATCTTCTCGCCGACGATCTTCGCCATGTTCCACAGGATGAGCAGGATCGCGCCCGGCTGCCATAGCGCGAGTGGCAGCGGCGCGAGTTCGCCCGCGGTGATGTGCGTGAGCACGTACCAGCGCCAGACGAGATAGAGCGCCACGGCGGGGAGCGATGCCAGCGCCAACGCACGAAGCCCCCGGCCGGCATTGGCGCCGGCGCGCGCGAGCCCTGCGGCGCTCACGAGCACAGCCACGATCAGCGCGATGCTATCCTGCTTGACGTTGACGAGCGCGGCCAGCGCGAGCGCGAGCAGCACGAGCGTGCTGCCCGGCGCGCGGCGCGCATTGACGCGCTCGAGCAACTCGACCGCCGACCAGCCGGCGAAGGCGACGGCGACGGCGACGGCGGGCTCGCTATAGCCCGCCAGGTCGGTCCGCGGCACGAAGCCGGGATTGAGCGCGGTGGCGAGCAGCAGGCCGAGCGCGCTCATGCCCCAGGACGGCGCCGCATCATCGTCCTCGGCGCCGGCGGCGAGCCGCGCCAGCAGCAGCCCGGCCGCGAGCTGCAACACGATGTTGAAGACGACGAGCGCGTTGGCGGGAAAGTCCGGCGTCAGCAGCGACGCCAGGAACGCCGCAAGCTGGAGATTATAGGGCGCCGCCGGAAGATAGGAATGCGCCGGCGGCCGCGCGTCGGCGGGGAATGATGCGTGGTCGTAGAGATAGGCGGCATTGGGCAGAAGGTTGAGGAACGTGTCGGGCTCGCTCGGGCGCGCGCTCGCCATGAGCGCGAGCAGCGGCAGAGCCACGACGGCGATGCGCGCCAGGCTGTGCCACGCGGCGCGCGACAGCCGGGTGCGCGGCGCCGCAAGCGCGATGATTCCCGCGGCAAGGATCGCGGCGCCGGGAAAGCGCAGCGATGCCGGCGTGGCCGCGCCCCACAGCGTCAGGATAAGCGCCGCGGCGCCCCAGCCGGCGACGAGCGCCGCCTCGGGCGCGGCGCGGCCCGCCGTCAGCAGCCGGCCCCACCCCATGAGCGCGGCGGCCGCCGCCAGCACGCCCGCCCAGCCGGCGAGATCGAGCCATGTCGGAATCAACAGAGCCATTGCGCCGCCGGGCGTGCCGAGACCGGCCAGGGTCTAATCGCGCGCGCCGGGAGCGTCAAGCGCGCCCGGGATGAAGCGGCGCGGCGCCTCGGTCTCCGCTACCATGGCGCCATGATGAAACGCATCATTGCCGCGGAGATCGTCTTCTCGCTGGCCGTGTTCGCACTCCAGAAGGTGCCCCGCGGCCATGGGTTTCTGACGCTCGCCGGCGTCGTTGTGCTGCTGGCCGCCGTCCCGCTGCTATGCGCCGCCGGGCACGCGGTACGCACGGCGCCAACCCTTGCAGGGCAGCGCGCGCTGGGCTGGGCCATTGCCGTGTTCGGCGCGGCGCAGATCGCCTTCGCCATCGTCCGCACGATCAAGCCCAAGGTGCTCGACATCGCGACGACGACCCAAGCCGCCATCCTCGCGTTGGTCCACGGCGGCAATCCCTATGCGCTGGCCATCGATCCGCTCGCCGGCGGCATCGCCGGCGCGGGGACCGCGTTCCACGGCTATAAATACCTGCCGGTCATGATGCTGGTCTATGCCCCGCTCGGTCTTGCCTTCGGCATCCGCGGCGCGGTCCTTACCAATCTCGCGCTCCAGGGCGCGACCGCGGCCACGCTCCGCGCGCTCGCCGCGCGGGCGGGCGGGGCGGCGGCCGGACTTGCGGCGGCGCTCATCTATCTCAGCCTGCCGTTCCCGGCGTTCCAACTCCTCGCCCGCGGGGTGAACGACCTTGGCGCCGTCCTGCCGCTGCTGCTGGCGCTGCTGCTGATCGAACGGCGGCCGGGATGGGCGGGTGCGCTGGTCGGGCTGTCCATCGCGGCGAAGCTCATGCCGGGCCTCGCCGTGCTGCCGTGCCTTCTGCCCCCGCCGGGCGTCCGGCGGCGCTATCTCGTAGGTGTGATCGCCGGCCTCGCCCCGATCCTGCCCTTCGTCGTTGCGGCGCCGCGCGCCCTTGCCGACAACATTCTGTTCTTCAACACCGTCCGGCCGATCGACGATACCAGCTGGCTGCTCGGTCTTCCCGCCACCGCCCCGGTAGCGGCACGCGCGGTCGCGACGGTGGCGCTGCTGGCGCTTTATGCCTGGGTGTGGTGGCGCGCGCCAGGACCGGATGGGCGCATTGCCGCCGCGGTGGCGGCGATTCTCCTGGTCTTCGCGGTCGGACCGGACATGCATCACAATTATTATTTGTGGTTCATCCCGTTCTTCGCCGTGCTTGCGGCGCGCGCGGCGACGGGGTGGAGCGCGCCGCCCGGTAGCGTCACGGCCGCGTTTCATCGTAGTCTCGCCCCATGCCGACGGCACCGCCGAGACCCGCGATGACCGCCGCGATCGATGCTCCCGCGCGCAGCGGTCTGGCATCGCCGCGGCGCTTCGCCACGCGCCTCAAGGCGCTGCTGCCGCGCGGGTTGTTCGGCCGTTCGGTGCTGCTGCTGGCGGCGCCGCTGATCCTGAGCCAGATCGTCGGCACCTGGGTGTTCTACGACCGGTTCTGGATCACCGTCATGCGCCGGCTTGCCGCCGCCGCCGCGAGCGACATCGTCGTCATCATCGAGGGCCGGCATTATTTCACGGCCGCCGATGAGCCGCACTTCTTCGCCCTCGTCGACAGCGCCACCGGCTTCACCACGAGGCTGCTGCCGCCGGGCACCAAGCCGCCCACCGGCGGCGTCGATCCGGGCGACCGCGTCGCGCGCTTTCTCGCGGCGGCGCTGACCAATCGCAACCTCGGCACCTTTTCCATCGACGATCACGAATGGCCGCGCCATTTCATCGTCCGCGTCGCCGACGGCAGCGACGTGCTGCAGATCGCCGTGCCGCGCGATCGGCTCTATACCTCACTGGTCTTCGTGGTGCTGAGCTGGATGGTCGGCACGGCGCTGGTCACGCTCGCCATTGCCATGCTGTTCCTGCGCAACCAGGTGCGCTCGCTGCGCCGCCTCGCCATCACCGCCGAGGCGTTCGGCCGCGGCCTCGACGTACCGTCCTTCCGCCCGCAGGGCGCGACCGAGGTGCGCCAGGCGGCGGCGGCGTTTCTCAGCATGCGCCAGCGCATCCAGCGCCAGATCGCGCAGCGCACCGAGATGCTGGCCGGGATTTCGCACGATCTGCGCACGCCGCTTACCCGCATGCGGCTCGAGCTCGAGCTGATGGGCAACAGCGAGGACGTGCGCGGCCTCAAGGCAGACGTGGCCGAGATGCTGAAGATGGTCGAGGCCTATCTCAGCTTCGCCCGCGGCGAGGGCGATGAACCGGCGCAGATCACCGATCTGATGAAGCTGCTCGGCGACGCGGTCGCGTCGGCGCGGCGCGCCGGCATCGAGATTGCGCTCGCCGGGCCGGACACGCTCGAGATCGCGGTGCGGCCCGACGCGCTGCGGCGCTGCGTCACCAATCTCATCACCAATGCCGCCCGCCACGGCAGCCACGTCTGGGTGACGGTGCTGGCGGGCCGCACCATCGACATCATGGTCGACGACGACGGACCGGGCATCCCCGAGGCAATGCGCGAGGCCGTGTTCCAGCCATTCTTCCGCCTGGATAATTCGCGCAACGTCTCGACCGGCGGCAGCGGACTCGGCCTGACCATCGCGCGCGACATCATGCTGAGCCAGGGCGGCAGCCTGACGCTCGACACGTCGCCGCAAGGGGGCCTGCGCGCCCGCTGCGCGCTGCCGGCGACCGATGTCGCCGCCCTGTTCGACAGCGCCCGTCCGGGCGGCTAGCTCCGCAGTCCCGCGTCAGGCGATGAACCACTCCAGCGCGTCGTGGCCCGGCATGTAGTTCATGTTGGTCTGGGCCGGATTGCGGTTGACGAGCGGCCGGCCATAGAGCGGATGGCGGTGGCTGCGCACCTCGTGCTCGACCTGGAACAGCACCTTGCGCGTGTCGAGATCGACGATGTCGATGAAGCGGTATTCGTGCTCGCCGTTCTCCATGCTGATGAGGTCGAGCGCGCCGAGCTTCTTGTAGGGACCGGAGAAGTCGTTGATGTAGATCTGCATATGATGGCCATCATAGGCCGGGATCGGCCGGTCGGTTTCGCGGAAGAGCAGATCTTGTCCCGCCCCGGCGGCGACGCGGGCGAAGCGGCCGGCGCCGTCGTCCTCGACCGCGGCCGGAGCCTCCATGATCTCGCGATAGAAGCGCGCGATGCCGTCCGCCGTCCCCTGCGGCACATCGAACTCGACATAGGGCATGCCGAGCCGGATGCGCCCGAACCGCGCCGGGTCGGGGAAATGGCAGCGCACGCGGTCGCCCCAGGGCGAGCGGGTCTCGACGCAGGAATTGCCCTCGCGGTACTCGAAGCTGGTGCCGTCGAGCGGCTTCTTCACGCGCTCCAACCGCTCCATCAGCGCCTCGCGCTCCGGCACCACGATGGCGGTGCAGCCGCGCACCGCCTGCGGCTTGGTGGCGGTCGGGAGGTGGAACTGGCTGCGCCCGACATTGATCCACATGTTGTTGGTGGTGACCATGATGTAGGGATCGCGCGTAAGGCCGAGCCCGGCGACGTAGAAGAGCGTGGCGAGCTGCTGGTCGGGAATGGTGACGTTGACATGCTCGAGCTTGAGAATATTGCCGAAATCCTCGCCGCTGCGGTCGAGTTTGGCTTCCATGGCGGGCTCCTTGGGTCTTGCGTCGCGGGTTGAAAACGATCCTCGCCCCCGCCGTCGCGCCCGTCAATAGACCGGCGCGGGGCGGTTCGTGCCTCGCTTGGCATAAGCTTCGGATCGGCCCTCGGCCGGGCAAGTCGCGCCTGACGAGCGCATTCTCATTGGTGCCTGAGAACGACGCGCCGTCGGTCGCGTTTCGTTACGCGTGAGCGTTACGAGAGGCCGGGAGCTGCATGTAAGTCGCGCGTTGGATAAACCTGATTTTCGCGATCATCGCGGCGCTGCTGCCATCGGCTCATGTGCTAGGAACAAAAAGCAAATTCGAGCTGCCCGGTCCTTCTGATCTACCGGCTGCACGACCGACGGGCCGCGTGGCTGACAGCCCTGGCGGTCGCCTGTTATGCCGGAATGATCGGGATGTTTTTCGCATCGAATAATCCCGTCAACAACGCCCTCGCAAGGTGGACCGCCAAGACTCTCCTGAGTGACTGGGAGACCTATCGATTCCGCGGGGCAATGGGCCACCGCATGGCAGCAGGGCTGGCGCTGACCGCATTGCCGGCGCTGATCGTCGGATGGAAGAACGACCGCACGCCGCAGCATTCGGAATGAGCCACGGCGTCGATTCGCCCCTTTTGCATCGGGATCGGCGCGCGCTATAAGGGATCGATGGAATTCGTCCTTCCCGTCCTGGTCGTGATCGCCATGCTGGCGGCGCTGGGAACGCTTGGGCTCGGCATCATCTCGATGGCGCGCGGCGGCAACCCGCGGCGGTCGAACAAGCTGATGCAGATGCGCGTCATCCTGCAGGGCGTGGCGATCCTGCTCTTCGCGATGTTCATGCTGCTTTATCGGCACCATTGATGGTGCGGCTCACGCGCATCTACACCCGCGGCGGCGATGCCGGCGAAACCTCCCTCGGCGACGGCAGCCGCGTGGCAAAGCCATCGCTGCGCGTCGCCGCGTTCGGCACGGTCGACGAGGCGAACGCCGCCATCGGCTTGGCGCGGCTCCACACCGCGGGCGAGGACGACGCCATGCTCGCCCGCATCCAGAACGATCTCTTCGATCTCGGCGCCGATCTGTGCAATCCCGAGACCGGGCGCCGCACCGAGGGCGCGCTGCGCATCGCAGCCGACCAGGTTGACCGCCTCGAGCGCGAGATCGACGCGCTCAATGCCGAGCTGCCGCCGCTCGAATCCTTCGTGCTGCCGGGTGGCAGCCCGGCCGCGGCCCATCTCCACCTGGCGCGGACGGTCGTGCGCCGGGCCGAGCGGCTTACCGCCGCCCTCGCCGCCGCCGAGCCGGTCAATCCCGAGGCGCTCAGATATCTCAACCGGCTCAGCGACCATCTCTTCGTGCTGAGCCGGCACGTCAACGACCGCGGCGGCCGTGACGTGCTGTGGCGACCGGGCGCATTTCGCTCGTGAAATGAAGTGCTTGCCTTCGGATTGTGCACGTGCACAATCCGCTCCCGCGCCGCACCAGGGCGTGCCGGGGTGAAGGCCGACCATGAAAGTGCTCGTTGCCGTCAAGCGGGTGGTCGATTTCAACGTCAAGATCCGGGTCAAGTCCGACAAGACCGGGGTCGAGACCGCCAACGTCAAGATGTCGATGAACCCGTTCGACGAGATCGCGGTCGAAGCGGCGGTCCGCCTCAAGGAGGCCGGCATCGCGAGCGACATCATCGCCGTCTCGCTCGGTCCGGCGCCGTGCCAGGAGACCATCCGCACCGCCTTGGCGATGGGCGCCGACCGCGGCGTGCACGTGCTCACCGATGCCGAGCTGCAGCCGCTCGCGGTGGCGAAGCTGCTGAAGGCGATCGTCGACAAGGAGGCGCCGCGCCTTGTCATCCTCGGCAAGCAGGCCATCGACGACGACTGCAATCAGACCGGCCAGATGCTGGCTGCGTTGCTCGGCTGGCCGCAGGCGACCTTCGCCTCGAAGCTCGAGATCGGCGACGCCGGCGCACGGGTGACGCGCGAGGTCGATGGCGGGCTCGAGACCGAGGAGATCAAGCTTCCCGCCGTCGTCACCACCGATCTGCGCCTCAACGAACCGCGCTATGCCTCGCTGCCCAACATCATGAAAGCAAAGAAGAAGCCGATCGAGCAGGTCGCCCCCGAGGCGCTCGGCGTCGACGTGACACCGCGTCTCGTCACGCTCAAGGTGGAGGAGCCGCCGCGGCGCCAGGGCGGCGGCAAGGTCGGATCGGTCGAGGAACTGGTCGACAAGCTCATGAACGAGGCACGCGTCATCTGATGCCGATCCTGGTCATCGCCGAGCACGACAACCAGGCGCTCAAGGGCGCCACCCTCGTTGCGGTCAGCGCCGCCGCCGCCATCGGCGGCGAGATTCATCTTCTCGTCGCCGGCCGGAATTGCCGCGATGCGGCCGCTGCGGGCGCGCAGGTTGCGGGCGTCGCCAAGGTGCTCGTCGCCGAGGACGACGCCTATGCCCACCCCGTCGCCGAGGATCTGGCCGCGCTCATCGTGCCGCTCGCCGCGGGCTACAGCCACTTGCTCGCGCCCTCGACCACGTTCGGCAAGAACCTGATGCCGCGCATCGCCGCGCTGCTCGATGTGGCGCAGATCTCGGACATTTCGGCGGTGATCGCGCCCGACACCTTCGTGCGGCCGATCTATGCCGGCAACGCGCTCGCGACGGTGCAGTCGCGCGACAGGATCAAGGCGATCACGGTGCGCGGCACCGCCTTTCCCGCCGCCGCCGCGAGCGGCGGCAGCGCCGCGATCGAAACCGTCGCCGCGCCCGGCGCGACCGGGCTCGCGCGGTTCGCCGGCGCCGAGCTTGCCCGCTCGGAGCGGCCGGAGCTGACCAGCGCGCGCGTCATCATCTCAGGCGGGCGCGGCATGCAGTCGGGCGACAATTTCAAGCTGCTCGAGAGCGTCGCCGACAAGCTCGGCGCCGCCGTCGGCGCCTCGCGCGCGGCGGTCGATGCCGGCTTCGTGCCCAATGACTACCAGGTCGGCCAGACCGGCAAGATCGTCGCCCCCGAACTCTACATCGCGGTCGGCATTTCGGGCGCAATTCAACATCTCGCCGGCATGAAGGACTCCAAGGTCATCGTCGCCATCAACAAGGACGAGGAGGCGCCCATCTTCCAGATCGCCGATTACGGGCTCGTGGGCGATCTGTTCAAGATCGTGCCGGCACTCGATGCCGAGTTGGGCCGACGCGCGGGAAAGCGCTGACGCCTGGTGTGACAGGAGAGCGTGCCATGAGCGCAGAGCGGAGCGACGGGATCAGGACCATCGGCATCGTCGGCGCCGGCCAGATGGGCAGCGGCATCGCCCATGTCGCGGCGCTCGCCGGCTATGAGGTGCGGCTCGCGGACGTGGACGCCAAGGCCTTGGAGCGTGCGCTCCAGACGATCGACCGCAATCTCAGCCGCCAAGTGGCGCGCGGCAAGGTCAAGGAGGCGGACAAGGACGCGGCCCTCGCCCACATCAAGACCGCGACCGGCTATGACGGGTTCGGCGACTGCGACATCGTCATCGAGGCCGCCACCGAGCGCGAGGCGGTCAAGCGCGAGATCTACAAGCAGCTCATGCCGCACCTCAAGCCCTCGGCGATCGTCGCCTCGAACACGTCGTCGATCTCGATCACCCGGCTCGCGGCGGCGACCGGCCGCCCGGAACGCTTCATGGGCATGCATTTCATGAACCCGGTGCCGGTGATGCAGCTCGTCGAGCTGATTCGCGGCATCGCCACCGACGAACCCACCTTCGCGCTGGTGCACGAGCTTGCCGTGAAGCTCGGCAAGACGCCGGTCGCGGCCGAGGATTTCCCCGCCTTCATCGTCAACCGCATCCTGCTGCCGATGATCAACGAGGCGGTCTATACGCTGCACGAGGGCGTGGGCACGGTCGAGGCGATCGACGTTGCGATGCGGCTCGGCGCCAATCATCCGATGGGGCCGCTCGAGCTGGCCGACTTCATCGGCCTCGACACCTGCCTGGCGGTCATGCAGGTGCTGTACGAAGGGCTCGCCGATTCGAAGTACCGGCCCTGCCCGCTCCTTGTCAAATACGTCGAGGCGGGCTGGCTGGGCCGCAAGGCCGGGCGCGGCTTCTACGACTATCGCGGCGAAAAGCCCGTACCGACGCGTTAACCACGGCGTCAAAACGGTGTCGCGACAAGCCCTTGGCAGTGCTGCCGTCGCGTGCTAGGGAAAAGCATGCGTTCATGCCGGTGCGATCATGAGGTCCGTGCTTGTCCGCCGCACTCGATAGCTGCCCTGCGCTCGTTCTCAACGCCGATTTTCGGCCGTTGAGCTATTACCCGCTGTCGCTGTGGTCGTGGCAGGAGACGGTCAAGGCGGTGTGCCTCGACCGCGTCAACATCGTCTCGGAATACGACCACGTGGTGCGCAGCCCGTCATTCGTGATGCGGCTCCCGAGCGTCATTTCGCTCAAGGAATTCATCGCTGCCGCCCGCCGGCCGGCCTTCACGCGGTTCAACGTGTTCCTGCGCGACCGTTTCGTGTGTCAATATTGTGGTGGTGCTTTCCCCTCGCACGAGTTGACTTTCGACCATGTCGTGCCGCGCTCGCGCGGCGGCCGCACGACGTGGCACAACGTCGTTACCGCCTGCTCGAGCTGCAACCTTCTCAAGGGCAACCGGATTCCGTCCGAGAGCGGGCTTTATCCGCGCCACCTGCCGACCCAGCCGACGACGCATCTCCTGCGCGAGAACGGCCGCGCTTTTCCGCCCAATTTCCTGCATCAGAGCTGGCGTGACTTCCTCTACTGGGACACCGAGCTCGAATCTTCCTGATGTGCCGCTTGACGACGTAGCGGCGCCTCGATAGGAGCCGTCGCATGAGTCTTTTGCGTCACATCCGCGACTGCAACGCATTCACGGCCGAGTGCTTCCTGCCGCTCGAACATGCGGGCGAGCGGGTCGGGCTGCTGCGGCGCGACAACGCCGAGACGTTGCAGCGCTTCACCGACCTCTTCCGCATCGGCACCGATCGCGTGACGCTCGACGCGGGGGGCGGCTTCGAGGCGGTGAGCGCCGCCGTCGACGCCGTGGTCGAGCGGCTGGTGGCAGCCGGCATCGTGCCGCGCTGGCGCAACGAGTTCTTCGCGGTGGCGCCGCGCTGGGGCGCGCCGGCGCATTTCCGGCTCGACCGTGGCGCGGTGCCGTTCTTCGGCACGCGCGCCTATGGCGTGCATCTCAATGGCTATCGCCGCGACGGCGACCGGCTGAACATGTGGATCGGCCGGCGCGCCGCCGACAAGCAGGTGGCACCCGACAAGCTCGACAACCTTGTCGCCGGCGGCATCTCCTGCGAGCACGGGCTCGACGAGACACTGGCCAAGGAGGCGGAAGAAGAAGCAGGAATTCCGCACCGCCTCATCGCCCGCGCCGTGCCGGTGAGCGCCGTGTCCTACCGCATGGAGACGCCGCTCGGCGTCAGGAACGACACGCTCTTCATCTACGATCTCGACGTTCCGTCCGATTTCGTGCCGCGCAATACCGACGGCGAGATTGTCGCCTTCACGCTCATGGATGCCACCGAGGTGGTGGCACGGGTGCGGTCAGGCGACGACTTCAAGTTCAACGTCAATCTCGTGATCGCCGATTTCGCGGTTCGCCACGGACTCGTCAGCGCCGCGGACGGCGATTATCTCGAGCTTGTCGCCGGCCTGCACCAGCCGCCCGCCTGAGGCTCACTCCGCGTCGTTGGTGCGGCACACATTGTACCAGAGGCCGAGATGCGCGGCCTTCCAGGTCTTGTTGGCGCAATCCTGCTCGCGGCGAAGCTCGGTGCGCATCTCGTTGCCGTGCATTGCCGGCGCGCCGGACGACCCGCAGGAGGCGAGCATGGTGCCGCAAGCAATCATGATCGCCCAGAGAAGAACTTGCAATAACACCACGCCGGACGTCCCGCTTTGGCTGTGCTCGCGCTGCATAACATGGGGCGCCGTGCTATGACGCATTAATTGTGTGAAATGTTGAAGCGCCGGCCCATGCCGCTCTATTTCGCCTATGGCTCGAACATGGTGCCGGAGCAGATGGCAATGCGCTGCCCCGCGGCGCGGCTGCTTGGCACGGCAGTACTCGCCGGCCACCGCTTCGGCATCATTCGCGGCGGCCACGGCTCGGTGCTGCGGCGACGCGGGGCATACGTCCATGGCGTGCTGTGGCGCGTGTCGCGCGGCGATCAGGCGGCGCTCGACCGCTATGAGGAAGTATTTCGCGGTCTCTACCGCCGCGAACGGCGTGTCGTGCGCGCGGCCGGGCGGACGACGGCCGCGACCGTCTATGTCGCCGCGGCAACCGCGCCCGGCCGTCCGCGGACGGCCTATATCGCCGCCATCATTGCCGCCGCGCGCGAGTTCGGCTTTCCCGCCGGCTATGTCGCGGCGCTCGAAGCCATCGCCTGCACCGCCTGAGGCGTGAGCCCCCCATCGCGCAGGGCGCGCAGCGTAAGCGCACGGTCGCGCTTCGCCAGGCGGCGGCCGGTGGCATCGGCGAGCAGCGGATGATGGCAGTAATCGGGCGTCGCCAGCCCGAGCAGCGCCTGAAGCAGGCGATGAACATGGGTGGCGGCGAACAGATCCTCGCCCCGCGTGACCAGCGTGACGCCCTGGAGCGCGTCGTCGACCGTCACGGCAAGGTGATAGCTCGTCGGCGCGTCCTTGCGCGCCAGCACCACATCGCCGAGCGCGAGCGGGTCCGCCGTGACCATCCCCGCCCGCTCGTCGTGCCATTCGAGCGTCCCGGTGCGCGCCAGCGAAGCCGCTACGTCGAGCCGGAGCACGAACGGCTCGCCCGCGGCCATGCGCCGGGCGCGCGCCGCTTCGGCAAGCGTGCGGCAGGTGCCGGGATAGACCGGCCCCGCCGGGCCTTGCGGCGCATCGAGCGCGCGGGCGATCTCGGCCCTGATCGCGGCGCGGGTGCAGAAGCACGGATAAACCAGTCCCAAGGCGGCCAGACGGTCGAGCGCGGCGCGATAATCGGCGAGATGCTGCGACTGGTGCCGCACCGCCCCGTCCCAGTCGAGCCCGAGCCAGGCGAGATCCTCGACAATGGCGGCGGCAAAGTCGGCGCGGCAGCGGGAGGCGTCGATATCCTCGATCCGCAGCAGGAACCGCCCGCCCGCCGCCCGCGCGCGCCGCCAGGCAAAGAGCGCCGCATAGGCGTGGCCGAGATGCAGCAGCCCGGTCGGACTGGGCGCGAAGCGGGTGACGATCATGGCATCGCTGCGCCGGCGCGCGTGACAGCGGGCGCCGCATCGTCTATCCGGGACGCCGCGAATGCGTCGCGCGAAGGGAACGAACGATGCCGAACCTGCTGCCGAGCCTGCACGGCCCCAGCGTGAAGCCCCAATCCGGTGCGGCGCCGCGCCGGCTGGTCGTGCTCCTGCACGGCGTCGGCGCCGACGGCAGCGACCTCATCGGCCTTGCGCCGTATTGGGCGAAGCTGTTGCCCGATGCCGAGTTCATGTCGCCCGATGCGCCTTATCCGTGCGACATGGCGCCGTTCGGGCGGCAGTGGTTCAGCCTGCAGACCCGGACGCAAGAGAGCATCCTCGCCGGCGTGCGCGCCACCGCCCCGATCGTCGACGCGTTTCTCGACGAAGCGTTGGCGGCACGCGGTCTCGACGCCGCGCAGCTGGCGCTGGTTGGCTTCTCGCAGGGCTCGATGATGTCGCTTTACGTCGGCCTGCGCCGGGCCGCGCCGGTCGCGGCGATCGTCGCCTATTCGGGGGCGCTGGTCGGGCCGGAGCTGTTGGCTGCGGAGCTGCGGTCGCGGCCGCCGGTGCTGCTCGTGCACGGCGATGCCGACCCGATCGTGCCGGTGCGCGCGCTCGGCGCCGCGGCAGAGGCACTGACGGCCGCCGGCGTTCCCTGCGAGCAGCTGCTGCGGCCGGGGCTCGCCCACGGCATCGACGAGGAGGGGCTGAAGCGCGGCGGCGCGTTCCTGCGCGAGGGGTTCGCGCGGCACGGCTGAGACTGGCTGCCTCACCCCGCCTGCGCCGCCCGGGTCGGGGGGTGGAGGTATTGGCTCATCAACCGCACCATCGTCGGCGAATCCCATTCGGCACCGCCGACCAGCTCGCCGACGATGCGACCGTCGCGATCGATGAGGATGGTGGTCGGCAGGCCCTCGACCTTGAAGGCGCTGCTGGCGCCGTTCTCGGGATCGAGGAACGTGGCGAGGCCGGTCAGCTTGAGCTTGGCGAGGAACGGGTCCACGGCTTCGGCGCCGCGCCGGTCCTGCGAGATCGCCAGCACGGCAAGGTCGGGCAGCTTCGCCTGGAGCCGCGCCAGCGACGGCATCTCCTTGATGCAGGGCGGGCACCACGTCGCCCACAGGTTGAGCAGCACGACATGCCCGCGATAGGCATCGAGGCTCACGGTTTTGCCCGACAGCGTCGTGAAATGCACGTCAGGCGCTGGCCGCGGCGGCACGACCGGGCTAAACTTGCCGATCATAGCGTCGACGCGCGTCTCCTGCGGGACGAGCACCAGGGCGGGGCCGCGTTCCTCTCTAGCCGTGCGGTAAAGCAGGACACCCAGCACCGCAAGGCAAAGGACGACCAGAACCGTGACCGCGCGCAAGGCAAGCTTCAACTTCATCGGCCGCTCCACCGCAGGACGGGTATCGCAATGAGTGCCAAGCGCCCCGCCGCGCCGCCTGCGGGCAACGCCGTCGCCTGGGCCGGACGCTTTGCCGGCGGCCCCGCCGAGATCATGCAACGCATCAACGTCTCGATCGACTTCGACAAGCGGCTCTATGCCCAGGACATCGCCGGCTCGCTCGCCCATTGCGCGATGCTGGTCGAGCGCCGCATCCTGTCCCGTGAAGATGGCGCCGCCATCGCGCAGGGTCTAGCGAAAATCCGCGACGAGATCGAGGCCGGGACCTTCCCCTTTCGCGCCGAGCACGAGGACATCCACCTCAATATCGAGGCGCGGCTGTTCGAGCTGGTCGGCCCGGCGGCCGGGCGGCTGCACACCGCGCGCTCGCGCAACGATCAGGTGGCGACCGATTTCAAGCTCTGGGTGCGCGACGCGATCGACCGCGTCGACGCCGCCGTCGCGGCGCTGCAAGGGGCGCTGCTCGACCAGGCCGAGACCCATGCTGCGACCGTGATGCCGGGCTTCACCCATCTGCAGGTGGCGCAGCCGGTGACCTTCGGCCACCATCTTCTCGCCTATGTCGAGATGATGGGGCGCGACCGCGGACGCTTCGCCGATGCGCGCCGCCGCCTCAACGAGTGCCCGCTGGGCGCCGCGGCGCTCGCCGGCACGTCCTTCCCGATCGACCGCGACGCGACGGCGGCGGCGCTCGGCTTCGACCGGCCGGCCGCCAATGCGCTCGATGCCGTCTCCGACCGCGACTTCGCGCTCGAGTTCCTGGCCGCCGTCGCGATCGCGGCAACGCATCTCTCGCGCTTCGCCGAGGAGATCGTGATCTGGACGAGCGAGCCGTTCCGCCTGGTGCGGCTCAGCGACGCCTTCACCACCGGCAGCTCGATCATGCCGCAAAAACGCAACCCCGACGCCGCCGAGCTGGTGCGCGCCAAGGCCGGCCGCCTCATCGGTTCGCTCGCCGGGATGCTCGCAGTGATGAAGGGCCTGCCGCTCGCTTATGCCAAGGACATGCAGGAAGACAAGCAGCCGGTGTTCGAGGCCGCCGACACGCTCGAATTGTGCCTCGGCGCGGTGACCGGGATGACGCGCGACATGAAAGCCGACCCGGCCTCCATGCGCCGCATCGCCGACAGCGGCTATAGCACCGCGACCGACCTCGCCGACTGGCTCACGCGGGTGCTCGGCATGCCGTTCCGCGAGGCGCATCGGATCACCGGCGCGCTGGTCAAGCGCGCCGAGGCGCGACACTGCGGCCTGGCCGAACTGCCGCTCGAGGAGATGCAGCGCGTCGATCCGCGCATCACCAAGTCCGTGTTCGACGTGCTCACGGTGGAGCAATCGGTGGCGAGCCGCACCAGCTTCGGTGGCACCGCGCCCGAGAACGTGGCTCGCGCGGTCGCCGACGCGCGCCGGCAGTTCCTCGCCGGCCGGCCGGCATGAGCGCGGTCACGCGCCGCGCCGCGCTCGCGCTGGTCGTGCTGCTGCTGGCGCTGCCGCTCGCGGACTGCGGCAAGAAGGGCGCGCCCGAGCCGCCGCCGGGCGTCCCTAACACCTATCCGCGGACCTATCCCCATGAGTGAGCCCGCCCCGGGGGAACCGGATTTCGCCTATCGCGACGGCACGCTCCATGTCGAGGCGGTGCCGCTCGCTCGCATCGCCGCCGCCGTGGGGACGCCGGTCTACTGCTATTCGGCGGCGCAGATCGAGCATCGGTACCGGCGTTTCGCCGCCGCCTTCGCCGACCGGGACGCGACGATCTGCTATTCCGTCAAGGCGAACGCGAATCTTGCGGTGATCGCCACCTTGGCGCGTCTCGGCGCCGGCGCGGACGTGGTCTCGGAGGGCGAGTTCCGTCGCGCCCTCGCCGCCGGCGTGCCGGGCAGCCGCATCGTCTTCTCGGGCATCGGCAAGACCGAGACCGAGATGGAATTCGCGCTCACCCACGACGTCCACCAGGTCAATGTCGAATCGATGCCCGAGCTCGAGCTCTTGAGCCGGGTCGCGCAGCGCATCGGCCGCGTCGCGCCGGTCGCGATCCGCGTCAATCCCGACGTTGATGCGCGCACGCACCAGAAGATCGCCACCGGCATGAAGGAGAACAAGTTCGGCATCGATCTCGCCCACGCCGCCGACGCGGTGCGGCGCGCCGCTGCGTTGCCGGGGATCGCAGCTTTGGGCCTGGCGCTGCATATCGGCTCGCAGCTCACCGAATTGGCGCCGTTCGCACTCGCCTTCGAACGCGTGGCCGCGCTCCTGGCCGCGATGCGGGCCGAAGGCCACGGGCTCGAGCGCCTCGATCTCGGCGGCGGTATCGGCATCCGGTACCGCGACGAGGCGCCGCCCGATTTCGCCGCCTATGCGGCGCTGGTCAAGCGCCTCACCGACGGGCTCGGCGTGCGTCTCGCCTTTGAGCCGGGGCGCGCGATCGTCGGCAATGCCGGCGTGCTGCTCGCCCGGATCCTTTACGTCAAGGAGGGCGTGACCCGCCGCTTCGTCATCATCGACGCGGCGATGAACGATCTCGTCCGGCCGGCGCTTTACGGCGCCTGGCACGAGGTCCGGCCGGTCGCCGAGCCGGCCGCCGGCGCCGCCATGCAACCGGCCGACCTGGTCGGCCCAGTCTGCGAGACCGGCGACAGTTTCGCCTCGGCCCGGATGCTGCCGCCGCTCGCCGCCGGCGACCTTTTAGTGCTGATGTCCGCGGGAGCCTATGGCGCGGTCATGAGTTCGGGTTACAATACCCGTCTCCTGGTGCCCGAGGTGCTTGTCAGGGGGGGCGAGTTCGCGGTCGTCCGGGGGCGACCCAGCTACGAGTCGATCCTGGCGCAAGATCGGCTCCCGACTTGGCTCGCCGCGCCTTGACCAAGGGTTGCCGACCATGTCGCACGCCGAGAACCCGCCCGAATCCGCCCCGTTGCGCCGGAAGGGGCTGCGCCGGCGCCTGATCCTGGCCCGCTCGGCGCTGTTGCTCGAGCGGATCTGGCCCGCGCTCTGGCCAGCCGCCGGCGTCGTCGGCGTGTTCCTGGCGCTGGCGTTGTTCGACCTCCCGGCCCAGCTTCCGGGCCCACTGCATACGCTGCTGCTCGCCGTTATGATTGTGTTGTTGGCCGCAGCATTCTACCTTGGATTGCAGAACGTCCGCCTGCCGGACCATGAGGCGGCGCGGCGCCGGATCGAGACCGCGAGCGGGCTCAGCCACCGGCCGCTGGAGACGCTGGAAGACCGGCTCGCCGCCGGCGTCAACGACCCGGCGATGCGGGCGCTGTGGCAGGCGCACCGGACGCGCATGGAGGCGGCGGCGAAGCGGCTGCGCGTCGGCGCGCCGGCTGCCGGCCTGTTGCGCCGCGATCCCTTCGCCCTCCGCATCGCGTTGTTGCTGATCCTCGTGGTCGGCGCGGTCGATGCCGGCGGCGACTGGTCCGACCGCATCCTGCGCAGCCTGACGCCGAGCTTCACGACGGGCGCGACCGTGGCGCCCGTCGCGCTCGACATCTGGGTGTCGCCGCCGGAATACACCGGCCTGCCGCCGCAATTCCTCACCGGCAAGAACGCAACCCAGCCGGTGGCGGTGCCGATCGGCAGCACCCTGCTTGCGCAGGTCCATGGCGGCGGCAGCGTGCCGCGGCTCGTCCTCGACGATCACCCGAGCCCCTTCACGCGGATCGACCAGGCCAATTTCAAGGCCAGCGCCACCATCACCGCCGGCAAGCGTCTCGCCGTGACGCAGGGCGGAACGAAACTCGGCGCCTGGCCGATCACCGTCGTTCCCGACCTGCCGCCGACCGTCGCCTTCGCCAAGCCGCCATCGGCGACCGAGAGCAAGGCGCTGCGGCTCGACTACAAGGCCACCGACGATTACGGCGTCGAAAGCGTGAAGGCGCTGATCCGCCGCAAGGACGATCCGTCGGGCACGGTGCTCGCCCTCGACCTGCCGCTGCCGGGCCAGCATCTCAAGAACGCCACCAACACCAGCTATCACGACCTGACGCCGCATCCCTGGGCCGGCCTGCCGGTGGAGATCACGCTGCAAGCGACCGATGCGGTGGGCCAGACCGGATCGAGCGCGGCGGTCGAGACCACCCTCCCCGAGCGCGTGTTCCACAACCCGGTCGCGCGCGCCATCATCGAGGCGCGCAAGGAGCTGACGCTCCATCCCGACGACCGCCGGCCGGTGGCCGAGACGTTGTCCGACCTGTCGCTGCGCCCGGCGTTCTTCGGCAACGACATCGTCGTCTTCCTGGCGCTTCGCACGGCGCAGGCGCGGCTCATCCTCGACCGCGACGCCGCCGCAGTGCCGGCGGTGCAGCAATTGCTGTGGAACACGGCCCTGCGCATCGAGGATGGGCGCGTGAGCACGAGCCAGCGCGATGTGCGCCAGGCGATGCAGGCGCTCCAGAATGCGCTCGCGCGCAATGCGCCCGATGCCGAGATCGATCGGCTGATGCATGAGCTGCGCCAGGCGATCGACCGCCATCTCCGGGCGCTCGCCCAGCAGTTCCAGCGCCAACCGATGGATCAGAACATGCCGCCGATCGACCCGTCGCGCATGCTGACACAGCAGGATCTCCAGCGCATGCTCGACCGGGCGCACGACCTCGCCCGCACCGGCGCGCGCGAGCAGGCGGAACAATTGCTGTCGCAATTGGAGAATATGCTCGAGAACCTGCGCATGGCCCGTCCCAGCCAGATGACGGGCCGCCAGAGTCAGGCGATGCAGGCGATGCAGGACATGATGCGCCGGCAGCAGCATCTCCTCGACCGCAGCTTCGGCCGCGCGCACGGTCAGCAGGGCAATAACGGAACCGATGCCCAGGACTCCGACGAGCAGGAGGCGCTGCGCCAGATGCTCGGCGATGCGATGCGGCGCTATAGCGAGCAGGGCGGCGACATTCCGGCGCCGATGGCGCGGGCCGACCAGGCCATGCGCAATGCGGTCCAGGCGCTGCGGCAGGCCATGCCCGGCCAGGCCGTCGGCCCGCAGACCGAGGCGCTCGATGCCCTGCAGCAGGCAGCGCAGGCGATGTCGCAGCAGATGATGGGGCGCAACGGCGGGTATCCCGGCGGCACCGAGCCCGGTGGCGCCGGAGGAATGGGCGAGGCTTCGCGCGATCCCTTCGGGCGCATCAGTCCCGACCAGGGCAATGGCGGCCTCGACGATGGCGGCCTGATGCGCATGGGCAAATCGCCGAACGATTCCGGCCTCGAGAAGGCAAAGGAAATTCTCGAACAACTGCGCCAACGCGCCGGCGAGCGCTACCGCCCCACGATCGAGCACAACTATATCGATCGCCTGCTGAAGCAGTTCTGAGCGACGGGGCGCGCCGCTTCGGCTTCAGGCCGCCAGCGTTGCCGCGACCGCGTTGCAGATTTCGGCGAGGGTGAACGGCTTGGCAATCACGTGATGGGCAAGCGCCTCGAGATTATGCGCGCGCTGGCGTTCGTTCGCATAGCCGCTCATCAGCAGTATCTTCATGTCCGGATAATCCCGGCCGGCCTTGAGCGCGAGGGCGATCCCGTCGAGCCCGGGCATGACGATGTCGCTCAGCAGCAGGTCGAAGCGCTCGGTCGCCAGCGCGGCAACCGCGGCCAGTCCGTCGGGCACGCCGATGACATCGTGGCCGGCATGGGTGAGCGCACGCTGGACGAAGGCGCTCACCGAAGCCTCGTCCTCCGCAATCAGTATCCGTGCCATCGCTCCCGTCACTTGCCGCCGCCGGCAAAAGTCACGACCACGCCGGCGGCAGCCTCGGCGGGCTGCGCGATGCTGGTCTGGAACGCCACGCTCTCGCCCGGCAGGAGGCGCTCCGCCGGCGCGGTGAAGCTCTGCCGCTGCAGCGCGTGCTCGTCGCTGTCGCGCAGGGTGGCGACCAGCTTTGGCACCGTCCGCGCGACCGACGATACGTTCGCCACCTCGCCCTTGATGACGAGAGCGGGAAGCCCGTTCTCCATGTCTCGGGACGTGGTGACGTTGCGGAAGACGAGTCCGCGCGCGCCCTCGCTCACCGGGAACCCGGCAAGCGCAAACAGTGGCGCGGTGCCGGGCACGAGGCTGGCAACGCGGTCGCGCTCGTAGATCGCGCCCGCGCCGAGACCGACGATCACCGCGACCAGCACCGCGGCCCAGGCCAAGCCGCGTCCCCAGCGCCGCGGCGGCCGCGCCAATGCCGGCAAACGGATGCGCTCGTTAGCGGCGACCGACGGCGCCGTTTCGCGCGGCGGCGGCGGCTCCGCACGCAGCGGCGGGTCGGCCGGCAGCAGCGCATCGGCGGGCGGCGCCTGGCGCCAGGTGTGGCCGCAGCGCGCGCAACGCACCATCCGGCCGCCGGCACCCAGCGCGGCCGGATCGACGAGGTAACGGACCGAGCAGGCTGGACAGGTGAGGATCATCGCCTTGGATCGACAACAGGCATTTTCCTTATAGGCCGCGTCCCAAGGCGAGGCAAGGAAGCGCCCGCCAATCCACCGCTTCGACTGGACGGCGGCGGTGGCGCCATGTCATGGTCGCGATGGCCGCCAGGCGTGGTGGCCCCGGAGCTGGAGTGGTGCGTTGGTGCGCTTCGAGAACGTCGCGATGCGATATGGCGCGGGACCCGAGGTGCTGCGCGACATCACGATGCACCTGGTCCCGGGCTCGTTTCATTTCCTGACCGGGCCGAGCGGCGCCGGTAAGACGACCTTGCTGCGCCTCATCTATCTCGCCGAGCACCCGACGCGCGGCTCGGTGTCGCTGTTCGACCAGGATGCCGCACGTCTGCCGCGCCGGGCACTGGTGCCGCTGCGGCGCAGGATCGGCATCGTGTTTCAGGACTTCCGCCTCGTCGATCATCTTTCGGCCTTCGACAATGTCGCCCTGCCGCTGCGCGTTGCCGGCATCGACGAAGGGCGCGTGCGTTCGCATGTGACCGAGCTTTTGGAATGGGTGGGACTCGCCGATCAGCTCGACGCGCGCCCGGCGACGCTGTCCGGTGGACAGAAGCAGCGCATTGCCATCGCCCGCGCCGTGATCGCCGGCCCGAGCCTGCTCCTTGCCGACGAACCCACCGGCAATGTCGATGACGCGATGGCGGAGCGGCTGTTGCGGCTGTTCGAGGAAATGAACCGGCTCGGCACGACCCTGGTGCTTGCGACTCACAACGAGGCACTGGTCGCGCGACGTCCCCATCCGCGGCTTCATCTCGATGGCGGGCGGCTTGCGGTCGCGCCGGCGCGCGCTGGAGGCAGCGCATGAGACGGCGCGGCCTCGACATCCCTTTCGACCGCGACGGCTCGGGACGGTTCCTGCCCTGGCTCATTGCGCTGATGGTCTATCTCGCGGCGCTGGCGACGAGCGGGGCGCTGGCGCTCGATCGCGCGCTCGCGCGCTGGGACACCGGCCTCGCCGGCACGCTCACGGTCGAGCTGCCTCCGGATGCCTCGTCCGGAACGGGCAAGGGCAGCCTCGCCGCCGCGGTGCGGACGATCGCCGCCACGCCGGGCGTGCGATCGGCGCGGCCGCTGACCCGCGCCGATATGGGCAAGCTGCTCGCCCCCTGGCTCGGTCCCGATCTGCCGCCGGACGAGCTGGCGCTGCCGCAACTCATCGACGTGCGCATCGACTTGGCACACGGCGTCGATCTCGCGGCCATGCGCGCCGCGCTCGCGAAGGCAGCACCCGATGCGGTGCTGGACGATCACCGGCTGTGGCTCGGCCGGCTCGCCGCGCTCATCCGAACGGCGGAGGCGACCGCCATCGTCATCGTCGCGCTGATTGGCGCGGCCGCGGTGCTGACCGTGATCTTCACGACACGCACCGGGTTGTCCGTCCATCGCGACGTGATCGAGCTGCTGCATCTCATGGGCGCGCGCGACGGTTATATCGCGGCGCAATTCCAGCGCCAGGCGCTGCGGTTGGGGCTCGGCGGCAGCCTCGTCGGGCTCGCGCTGGCGTTGGCGACGCTCCTGGCCCTTGTCCATGCCGGCGCAGCCGCCGCGGTCCTGGGCGAGCGCGCGCTGCCGTTGCCGACGGTCAATCTTGTAGCCTTCGACTGGGCCCTGTTGTGCGTGCTGCCGGCCGTGGCGGCGGCTCTCGCCATGGTGACGGCGCGGCTTACCGTGCTGCGCGCGCTCTCGCGCATGCCATGAGACTGCGTCGGCCGCAGTGGAGACGCATCGTCGCCGCGGCGGCGATGGCGGCGGCAGCGGTATGGTTTGCCGGCCTGGTGTGGTTCATCCGCGCGATTCCGACCGCGGTGGCGGATCCCGGACGCATGACCGATGCCATCGTCGTCCTGACCGGCGGCAGTCTTCGCGTCGAGAGCGGCCTCGCCCTGCTCGCCGCCGGCAAGGCACGCAAGTTGTTCATCTCGGGCGTCTATCACGGCGTCGAGGTCGGCGATCTGCTGCGTCTGTCGCGGCAGGCGCCCGATTGGGTCGCGTGCTGCATCGTGCTCGGCCACGAGGCGGAGAGCACGTTCGGCAATGCGCGCGAGACGGCGCAATGGATGCGCGCGGAATCGTTCCACTCGTTGCGCCTTGTCACCGCCAATTACCATATGCCGCGCAGCCTGCTCGAATTCACGCGCGCCATGCCGGACATCGTGATCGTGCCGCATCCGGTGTTCCCCGAGATCAGCCGCGACCGGCTGTGGTGGATGCGGCCGGCGAGTTACGGCCTGTTGCTGGGCGAGTACGACAAATATCTCGTCGCGCTGGTGCGCCCGCTCGTGCCCGGCGCACCGGCGCTCGGAGGCGGCGGTTGATCCTGCTGCGCTCGCTGTTGTTCCAGCTCCTGTTCTATCTGCTCACGGCGGTGATGGGCGTGGCGGGTCTGCCGCTGCTGCTGCTGCCGGGAAGATGGGCGATGCGCTATGGCACGGTGTGGTCGCGCGCGGTGCTGGCGCTGCTCGAAGCGGTGGTCGGGCTCAGCTTCGAGGTCCGCGGCCAGAACAATCTGCCGGAGGGCGCAGCTCTCATCGCCATGAAGCATCAATCCGCCTGGGATACCTTCGCGGCGCCGGTCATCTTTGCGCACCCGGTCATCGTCATGAAGCGCGAGCTGGGCTGGATTCCGATCTATGGCTGGTACGTGCTCAAGGCCGGGATGATCCCGATCGACCGCGGCGCCGGGCCCGGGGCGCTGCGCACGATGGTCGCGGCGGCGGCGCCTGCGGTAGCGGCGGGGCGCCCGATCATCATCTTCCCCGAGGGCACGCGCACCGCCGTCGGCGCGCCCCCCGCCTATCAGCCGGGCGTGTATGCGCTCTATCGCCAGCTTCGCCTGCCGCTGGTGCCGGTGGCGGTGAATTCCGGCATGTTCTGGGGACGGCGTAGCTTCTTCAAGCGGCCGGGCCGCATCGTCGTCGAGATTCTGCCACCGCTCGCGCCGGGCGGCGAGCGGCGCGCGGTGATGGCGGCGCTCGAGACGGCAATCGAGACCGCCACCGCCCGGCTGGTCGCGGCGGCGGGCGGCTGAGGCTGAGGATAACTATGTGGAGGAGGCTCGACGCGATTCGTGTATCGAATCCGTAAGCCGCGCTCGACCAAGGGCTTAAGTCCTGATGCTCACGTGGGCGACCAGAGGAAAACAAACACGGAACGGCGGCGCTTGACCCCGGCGCCCTGAGTGCTAATCTACCGATCTGAAAGGGTTTTTCGGGCCGCGCTGCGGCCTGTGCCGGACCAGGAAGGCTGCGCCATGGCGAGCGTTGCTGCGATCTCGCAACAGATCTGGGACATGAAGTACCGGCTGCGCGGCGGCGACGGCAGCATTGTGGACAAGACCATCGAGGAAACCTGGCAGCGCGTGGCGCGGGCGCTCGCCGTTCCCGAGCGCGAGCCCGCGCGCTGGGCCGAGCGCTTCTATGAGGCGCTCGCCGATTTCAAATTCCTGCCGGCCGGGCGCGTGCTCGCCGGCGCCGGCAGCGGGCGCAATGTGACGCTGTTCAACTGCTTCGTCATGGGCACGATCCCGGACGACATGTCCGGCATCTTCACCCATCTGCGCGAAGCGGCCTTGACGATGCAGCAGGGCGGCGGCATCGGCTACGACTTCTCGACGCTACGCCCCAAGGGCGCCCCGGTGAAGGGCGTGGGCGCCGACGCCTCGGGCCCGCTGTCGTTCATGGACGTGTGGGACGCGATGTGCCGCACCATCATGAGCGCGGGCTATCGCCGCGGCGCGATGATGGCGACGCTGCGCTGCGACCATCCCGATATCGAGGCCTTCGTCGACGCCAAGCACGAGCCGGGGCGGCTCAGGATGTTCAACCTGTCGGTGCTGGTGAGCGACGCGTTCATGCGCGCGGTGAAAGAGGACGCGCCGTGGGAACTGGCCTTCGCCGGCTCGACCTACAAGGTCCTGCCGGCGCGCCAGCTCTGGGACAAGATCATGCGCGCGACCTATGCCTTTGCCGAGCCGGGCGTGATCTTCATCGACCGTATCAACCGCCGCAACAACCTCTACTACTGCGAGCAGATCAGCGCCACCAACCCGTGCGGCGAGCAGCCGCTGCCGCCCTATGGCGCCTGCCTGCTCGGCTCGATCAATCTTCCTTCCCTGGTGCAGGCGCCGTTCACCGCCGAGGCGCGGCTCGATCTCGCCGCGCTCGAGACATTGGTGCCGGTCGCAGTGCGGATGCTGGACAACACCATCGACGTGTCGCGCTTTCCGCTGCCGCAGCAGGCGGAAGAAGCGAAATCCAAGCGCCGCATCGGCCTCGGTGTCACCGGGCTCGCGGATGCACTCATCATGTGCCGCGTGCGCTACGGCTCGGCCGAGGCGGTAAGCCTGACCGAGACCTGGCTCGGCGCGATCGAGCGCACGGCCTATCTCGCCGCCGCCGAGCTCGCCGCCGAGAAGGGCGCGTTCCCGCTCTTCGACAAGGAGAAGTATCTCGCCGGCGAAACCGTCGCGGCGTTCGCGCCCGAGGTGCGCGCGGCGATCGCGCGTGACGGCACGCGCAACGCGCTCATCACCTCGATCGCGCCCACCGGCACGATCTCGATTCTCGCCGACAACGTGTCATCGGGCATCGAGCCGGTGTTCAGCTTCCGCTACACCCGCAACGTGCTAATGCCCGATGGCAGCCGGCGCGAGGAGGAGGTGAGCGATCACGCCTTCCGCCTCTACCGCCGCCTCCACGGCGACGCGGCGCCGCTGCCGGACTATTTCGTCGATGCCCAGTCGCTCGCGCCGAGCGACCATGTCGTGATGCAGGCGACAGCGCAGAAATACGTCGACAGCTCGATCTCCAAGACCATCAACGTGCCGGCCGATTTCCCGTTCGAGCAGTTCCACGACCTCTATCTCCAGGCCTACGAGCTGGGCTGCAAGGGCTGCACAACCTATCGCCCGAACGAGGTCACGGGTGCGGTGCTCGAGGCGAAGACGGAAAAGAAGCCGGCCGCGCGCCAGGCCGAGCTGCCGCTGCCCGCGCCGCCGCCCAAGCCGCGCGATGTCTACGAGGCGGGCGGCGTCGTCTACATGACGCAGCCGCTGAGCCGGCCCGAGGCGCTGCCCGGCAGCACCTACAAGATCGCTTGGCCCGAGAGCGAGCACGCGCTTTACATCACCCTCAACGACATCGTCCAGGACGGGCGCCGCCGCCCGTTCGAGATCTTCATCAACTCCAAGAACATGGAGCATTACGCCTGGACCGTGGGCCTGACGCGCATGATCAGCGCGGTGTTCCGCCGCGGCGGCGACGTGTCGTTCGTGGTCGAGGAGCTGAAGGCGGTGTTCGATCCGCGCGGTGGCGCGTGGATGGGCGGGCGCTATGTGCCGTCGCTGCTCGCGGCGATCGGCGACGTGATCGAGCGCCACATGGTGGCGATCGGCGCGATGCCGGCGCCCGAGCGGCACGCCGCTTCCGCCGCCGCGCGCGAGGTGGTGAATCTGCCCGACGCGGGCACGCAGCTGCGGCAGTGTCCCAAATGCGGCGAGGCCGCGCTCATCCGGGTCGAAGGCTGCGACCAGTGCACGAGCTGCGACTATTCGAAATGCGGCTGAAGCGGGCGCGTGGCGCCGCCCGATCGGTGCCGTTCGCTATCACCGTGACGTAGCGCTGCAGCCGATGAAGCGGCCCGTCGACCACGCCGAGCCGCTGGAGTTCGCGCACGGTATCGCCGAGATCGTGGCGCGCCGTGCCACGCCGGCCGTGCCCCCGGCCGATGAGGCGCGCCGTCTCGGCCAGCGTGAGCGCGCCGGCATAGCTTGGATGCGCGCGGTCGACGATGAGGGCCAGCGCCTTGACCAGCCGCCCGCCGCGCAGCTGCACTCTCAGTTGCTTGAGCCGATAGACGGGGCTCTGCATCTCGCGGCCCCAGAGATAGGCTAGCGCGCGCGGCACGTCGACCGCGGGGATGCGGAACGCGATGCCCTTGCACGCGCCGCCGCGGTCGAGACCCAGGACCAGGCCGGGCCGGTCGGGCGCGCCGCGCTGGCCGTGGGAATAGACGCAGAAGCGGCGGTGATGGCCATAGAGCAGCGCCGGCTTGGCATCGTAATAGGCAAAGCCCGGCTCCCACATCAGCGGCCCATAGGCGAAGAGCCAAAGACCGTCCGCAGCGATCGAAGCAAGCTTCGCCCGTGCCGGCGCCGGCGCAGCCCCACGCCTGTTCCACGTCTCGACCCGCTCGAGCGCCTTCATAGCGCGACCCCTTCGCCGATGGCGCGACCATCCGCGCGGCAAGAACCTCGCGCGAATGTGCAAAAAAGCGATTAATGGCGCGCTGGCGCCGGCGGGCGCCTATAACCCTCGCATGCGCCGCTGGTCCTATGGTCTCGCCGTTCTCGCCATCGCCGCCTATGGCGGGTATTGGCTTTCGATCGCCCGCAGTCTCGAGCGGGGGCTTGCGCCTCGGGCGGCGACGCTGCGCGCCCAAGGCTATGACGTCACATGGCAGTCCGTCGCCGTCGGAGGATTCCCCTTCACTTTTCGCCTCCGCTTTGCCGGCGCCGCGTTACGCACGAACCGGCCCGCGCCGCTTGAGGCACGGAGCGCCGAATTGATCGCAACCGCGACACCGTTCGAGCTCGAAACCTGGCACGTGACGGCACCGCGCGGCGCGAGCCTCGATGCCACTTCGCTCGCCGCCGGCATCGATGCCGCCACGCTCGAGGGCAGCGTCGCGACCACGGACGAGGGGACCGCAATCGACATCGCCGCCCACGACGTCGTCGGACGCGGGCTCGCGCATGGCCTTGCCGCGGACACATTCGATGCCGCACTGACACTGCCGCGCCAGGCGCCGCAGAGCCACCGCGACCCGGCGCTGAGCCTGACCGCGAGCCTGCAGCAGGCGACGCTCCCCGCGGCGGCGGCGTTCACGCACGGCAAGATCGGCGTGCTCGCGGTTGCGGGGACCTTCGACGGGCGCCTGCCGCCCGGGCCGCTCGCGCCGGCACTCGCCGCCTGGCGCGACGATGGCGGCACGGTCGACCTCGACCGCGCGCATCTGCAATGGGACGGGACGACGATCGATCTCGCGGGCACGCTCGCGCTCGATGCGGCGATGCAGCCCGAGGGCGCGCTGACCGCGACGGTGGTCGGCGCAGACAAGGCGGTCGATGCCGCGGTCGATGCGGGCTGGCTCGCGGCGCGCTATGCCGGCGTCGCCAAATCCGTGCTGCACGCGATCGCCGCTACCGATGCCGGCGGCACCGACGCGCTGCACATGCCGCTGACGATCGAGGACCAGCGCCTCTATATCGGCCCCGCCGCCATTGCCGTCATGCCGCGCATCACCTGGCAGTGAGATCGGCCGGCGCCGGCGGCATCTCCTGCGGCGCCGCTTCGCGGTCGAACATGCCGTATTGCCGTTCGACTGCGGCCACGGTGATGCGGTAGTCGGCGAAGATGGCGCCGCGGCCAGCAAGCTGCACCGCACGATGGCGCGCATGCTCGCGCCAGCGGCGCACGGCGTCGGCATCGCGCCAGAACGAGATCGACACCAGGCGGCCCTTCTTTGTCAGGCTCTCGAACCGCTCCACCGAGATGAAGCCGTCGATCGCCTCGACCTCGCTGCGCAGCGCGGCGGCGTGATCGATGTAGTCCTGCTCCCGCCCCGGCCGGGGCTCTACTTCGAAGATCACGGCATACATCGGCGCCCCCGTCATGCCTGGTTCGCCTCGATGATGGAACGGCGGATCGCGCGGGTGCGGGTGAACAGCTCCTCGAGCTTGTCGCCCTCGCCCCAGCGGATCGCGCGCTGCAGCGCGGTCAGGTCCTCGGTGAAGCGCTGCAGCATCTCGAGCACGGCGTCGCGATTGCTGAGGAAGACATCGCGCCACATCACCGGGTCCGAGGCGGCGATGCGGGTGAAGTCGCGGAAGCCGCCCGCCGAGAACTTGATCACCTCGGATTTGAGGGTGTCCTCGAGATCGGTTGCGGTGCCGACGATGGTATAGGCGATGAGATGCGGCAGATGCGAGGTGATGGCCAGCACCATGTCGTGATGCTGGGGGTCCATGATCACGATCTTCATGCCGGCGCTGCGCCACATCCGCGTCAGCCGCTCGAGCGCCGCCGGATCGGTGCCGGGGAGCGGCGTGAGAATGCACCAGCGGCCGTCGAACATCTCGGCGAAGCCCGCCGCCGGACCCGAGAACTCGGTGCCGGCCACGGGATGGCCGGGGATGAGATGCACGCCCGGCGGCACGAACGGCTGCAAATCGTTCACCGCCGCCCCCTTGACCGAGCCCACATCGGTGAGAATGGCGCCCGGCGCGAGCACCGATGCGATGCGCTGGCCGGTCTCGGCATAGGCGGAATGCGGCACCGCGATGACGACGAGATCGGCGCCGCGCGCCGCGTCGGCGGGATCGAGCGTATAGGCATCGGCGAGCCCGAGCGAGCGCGCGGTCTCGAGCGTCTCGGCCCGGCGCGTCGCCACGACGATCTCGCCCGCCAGCCCGTCGCGCCGCAGCACGCGGGCCAGCGAGGAACCGATGAGGCCGATGCCGATGAGCGCGGCGCGCGCGAAAAGCGGCTCGCTCATGCGCCACCCACGAAAGCCGCGACCGCCGCGGCGACGGCGCGCATCTCGTCCTCGGTGCCGATGGTGATGCGCAGATGCTCGGGCAGGCCGTAGCCCCCAACCCGGCGGGTGAGGATTCCGCGCCCGCGCAGGAATTCGAACGCCGCCGCGGCATCGCGCCGGCCCGGGGAAAAATGCACGAGCACGAAATTGGCGACGCTCGGGCTCAGCGTGAGGCCGAGGCCGCGCAATTCGCGCTCGAGCCAGGGCCGCCAGATGTCATTGTGCTCGCGCGCGCGGTCGAGCGCCGCCACGTCCTCGACCGCGGCGATGCCCGCCTGCTGTGCCGCCGACGAGACGTTGAACGGCCCGCGCACGCGATCGAGCACATCGACGATCTGCGGCGGGCCATAGGCCCAGCCGAGCCGCAGGCCGGCGAGCGCGTAGATCTTCGAAAAAGTGCGCGTCATCACCACGTTCCGGGCGGCATCGACCAGCTCGATCCCGGGCTCGAAGTCGTTGCGCTGTACGAACTCGGCATAGGCGGCGTCGATGACCAGCACCACCGATGGTGGCAGCCCGGCATGGAGGCGGCGCATTTCCTGGCGCGAAACATAGGTGCCGGTGGGATTGTTGGGGTTGGCAATGAAGACGAGCCGCGTGCGCGGCGTCACCCGCGCCAGCACCGCGTCGACGTCGAAGGTGAGATCGGTCTCGGGCGCGGCTACCGGCGTGGCGCCGACCGCCTGCGCCCCGATCGGATACATGAGAAACCCGTGGCGGCTGTAGAGCACCTCGTCGCCGGGACCGGCATAGCACCGGATCAGCAGGCTGATCAGCTCGTCCGAGCCCGCGCCGCAGACGATGCGGGCAGGATCGAGCCCGTGATGGCGGGCCAGCACCGCGCGCAGTTCGGTCGAATGGCCGTCGGGATAGCGGAACATGTCGCCGGCCAGCGCCTTGTAGGCCGCCATCGCGCGCGGGCTGGGGCCGAGCGCGCTCTCGTTCGAGGCGAGGCGAATGACGCGGGCGACGCCCTCGATCTTGGCCTCGCCGCCGACATAGGGGGCGATATCGAGAATGCCCGGACGCGGGCGCGGATCGGCGGTCATGGCCTAGGCCGGGGCCACCCCGCCCATCACGGCGTCGGGCAGGGGCCGCGCATAAAGACCGAGCCAGGCGACCCGGGCGCCATCGCCCAGCGCATCGAGGGCCCGCGCCAGCCGGCCGTCCCCGGGCTCGACCAAGGCCTCGACCTCGACGAGATGCGCGTCGCGGCCGTCGCGCGCCCTGCGGGCGATCGGATTGACGTCAAGACGCGCGTCGAGGAACGCGTCGGTGAGGGCGGCGGTGCCCGGCACCGCGGCTTCGATCGCGAGCAGCGTGCAGTCATCGCCGCTCGGTTCCGGTGTCATCGCCGCGATGACGAAGGCATCGTCATAGGCTCCGGTGGCATTGCCAAGCGCGCCGAACGGCAGCCGCGCGACGACGGACGGGCCGCGCTCGGCGAGCGCGCCGAGCTTGAGCCACCACGGTTCCGGCACATCCTCCTCGGCGAGCGGCAGGACCCCGAGGGTCGCCCGCCCCTCGGCCACGGCGTTGGCCGCCTCTTCCGACGAAGGCACCGCCAACAGCGGCATCTGGCTGCCGAAATGATCGCGCGCCAGGTCCCAGCAACCGGCGCAGACCGCGACCGAAATCTCGGCTTGCATCGCCACGGCGCCGGCGATGATCTCGCGCCAGATCCGCACCACGGCGCCGCGCGGGAAACGACCGCGGTGACGCGACACGAGCCGACGCAGCACCTGTGCCTCGCGCCCGGGGCGGAACGCCGCGACATCGTCGTGATGCTTGACGCGCCCGACCTCCTCCACCAGTTCGGTGCGGCGGATCAGGAGATCGTGCAGGCCGTCGTCGACCTCATCGATGCGGCGGCGCAGCGCCGCCAGCGCAGCAGTGGTGGTATCGTCCTTGGCCATCGGGGTTCCCGCATCCGCGCTCGAAGCTAATTCGGCCGGGCGGCGAAAGCAAAGAGTGATTTGGCGGGTTTCCGCCCCATCCCCGGCACGGCATTGCTTAAGGCGCCGTATGAAGAAAGCGTTGACAGGGATCGGGCGCGATACCTACCTATCCCTTCGCTCGCGCCGGACGGCGTGGCCTTCGCCCTTCACGACAAGAGCAGCATGAACCTGACCGCCTCCTCGCCGACACGGATGATGCTCGAGGCCGACCGCCCCGGCTTCCGTCTCAACGTCGCCGAGCCGTTGGCGCTCGACTGCGGCGCGAGCCTCGGCCCCTACACCATCGCCTATCAGACCTATGGCCGGCTCAATGCGGCGCGCACCAACGCCATCCTCATCTGCCACGCGCTGACCGGCGACCAGTACGTCGCCGAGCCGCATCCCATGACCGGCAAGCCGGGCTGGTGGGACACGCTGGCGGGGCCCGGCAAGGTGCTCGACACCGATCGCTACTTCCTCATCTGCGTCAACGTGCTCGGCGGCTGCATGGGGTCGAGCGGGCCGATGGAGACCAATCCCGCGACCGGCAAGCCCTGGGGCCTGCAGTTCCCGGTCATCACCATCGCCGACATGGTGCGGGCGCAGCGCGAGGTGCTCGACCATCTCGGCATCGAGACGCTGTTCTGCGTCACCGGCGGCTCGATGGGCGGGATGCAGGTGCTGCAATGGGCGGCGTCTTATCCCGAGCGCGTGTTCGCGGCGGTGCCGATCGCCACGGCGGCGCGGCATTCGGCGCAGAATATCGCCTTCCACGAGGTCGGACGCCAGGCGATCATGGCCGATCCCAACTGGTGCGGCGGCAATTATCTCGAACTGGGCCGGCGGCCGGAGCGCGGGCTCGCCGTGGCGCGAATGGCAGCCCACATCACCTATCTTTCCGAGCCGGCGCTGCACCGCAAGTTCGGCCGCAACCTGCAGAACCGCCGCGCGGTCACCTATGGCTTCGATGCCGATTTCCAGGTCGAGAACTATCTCCGCCACCAGGGCATCAGCTTCGTCGAGCGGTTCGATGCCAACTCCTATCTCTACATCACCCGCGCCTGCGATTATTTCGATCTCGCCGCGGAGCATGGCGGCGTGCTGGCCAACGCCTTCCGCGGCACGCGCACGCGATTCTGCCTCATCTCCTTCACCAGCGACTGGCTCTATCCGACGAGCGAGAGCCGCGCCATCGTGCACGCGCTCAACGCCATCGCCGCCAATGTCAGCTTCGTCGAGGTCGAGACCGACAAGGGCCACGATGCCTTCCTGCTCGAGGAGCCCGAATTCTTCGCGACGCTGCGCGGCTTTCTCGACGGCTGTGCCGAGCATCGCGGTCTCGCATGAGTCCGGATGCGAGCGTCGCCGTACGGCCCGCGGCGCCGGCCGCGCTGCGCGAGGACCTGCGGCTCGTCGCCAGCATGATCGAGCCCGGATCGCGCGTCCTCGACGTCGGCTGCGGCGACGGCGAACTGCTCTCCTATCTCGTCCACCACAAGGATGTCGACGGCCGCGGCATGGAACTGTCGCAGTCGGGCGTCAATGCCTGCGTGCGCCACGGGCTGTCGGCGATCCAGGGCGATGCCGACAACGACCTCGACGCCTACCCCTCGGACGCCTTCGATTATGCCGTACTGAGCCAGACGCTGCCGGCGACGCGCAGCCCGCGCCGCGTGGTGCGCAACCTGGTGCGGATCGGCCGGTTCGCCATCGTGTCGTTTCCCAATTTCGGTCATTGGCGCATCCGGCTCGATCTCGCCTTGCGCGGCCGCATGCCGATGACCCATCTTCTGGCCGCGCCCTGGTACGACACGCCGAACATCCATCTCTGCACCATCCGCGACTTCCTCGCACTGTGCGCCGAGGACGGCGTCCGCATCGAGCGCAGCGTCACGCTCGACCGCTGGGGCCGGCCGTTCCGCCTCGACCCGCGCAGCGCGCTCGCCAATCTCCTCGCCGAGCAAGGCCTGTTTCTTTTGTCGCGGGGGTGAGCCGCCCGGCTCAGCGACCGGCCGGGCTCGGCGTGCCGTGGCCGATCGGGATGTAGACCGGGCGCGGCCGCAGGCGGCGCTGCTGCTGCGGCACGGGCGCGTAGATCTGCTTCGTCGCCTCGACCATGGCGACGCCGGCGAAGGTGGTGAACCAGCGCTCGCCGATACGCTCGAACGCCGCCGCCGAGCGCAGCAGCATGCGCGAGCCCGTTGGCGGCACGAACAGCGCCGCGGTAGTGCGGTCGGGTGTGAAGCCCTCGTCGCGCAACAGGCGCGCAAGCTGCCCCGGCGTGTAGGGATGGCCTTGGCCGAAGGGCGTGCGGTCGATGCGCGCCCAGATGCCGCGCCGGTTGGGCACGACCGCCAGGAGCCTGCCGCCGGCGGCAAGGACGCGCCATGCCTCCTTGAGGAGCAGCCGCAATTGCTCGCTGAACTCGATGGAGTGCACGAGCAGGACGCGATCGATCGAATAGTCGGAGAGCGGCAGTTCGCCTTCCTCGGCCAGCGCGACGCGGCACGGCCCCTCGCGCGGCCAGGGCATCGCGCCCTGGGTCGCCGGCATGATCGCCATGACGCGCTCGGCATCGCCGACAAAGGGCCGCAGATAGGGCGTGGCATAGCCAAGGCCCAGCACGCGCATCCCTGCGGCGTCGGGCCAGACCAGGCGCATGCGACGGCTGATCATGCGGCGGGCCACCTCGCCGAGCGGGGTGGCATAGAAGCTGCGGAGATCGACGACATCGGCATTCATCGAATGCAGTGTAGCATGGGACGGACGGCCGATTTAGGTTTAGGCTCGCACGCGAGCAGCACATGGGTCGAGCCGGCATGACCGCCGCCCGCGCCAGGACACGGTCGGACCGACGACCACCGCCGCCACCAGCAGGAGGACGACCTCATGAGACTCCGCTATTCGCCGACTTCGCCCTTCGTGCGCAAGGTTATGGTGGCGGCGATCGAGACCGGTCTCGCCGAGCGCATCGAGCGTGTGCAGACGACAGTCGCCCCGACCACCCCCAACGAGGAGGTCGCACGGGAGAATCCGCTCGTGAAGGTGCCGTCGCTCACCACCGATGACGGGCTCGTGCTCTACGATTCGCCGGTCATCTGCGAGTATCTCGACACGCTGCACACGGGACCGAGGCTTTTCCCCGACCCCGGAACACTGCGTTGGATCGCACTCCGGCAGCAGGCCCTGGGGGACGGCATCCTCGAGGCGGCGATCCTCGGCCGCTACGAGTCGGTACGGCCGCCGCAGAACCAGTGGCCGGACTGGATCGACGCGCAGTTGCGCAAGGTGCGCGGCGCGCTGGCGGCGCTCGAGCTCGAGGTCGAGGACGGGACGCTCGGTCCCGCCGAGAGCGGCGTGCCGAATATTGGTCAGATCACCATCGGCTGCGCGCTCGGCTATCTCGACTTCCGCTACCGCAGCGAGAATTGGCAGAGCCGCTGGCGCCGCCTCGCCAACTGGTACGGGGCGTTCGCCGACCGCAGATCGATGCAGCTCACGATGCCGCAGGCCTAGGTGCATCCCCGGCGAGCGCCGGCATCAATACATGTGCTGGCCGCCGTTGATCGACAGGGTCGAGCCGGTGACGAACCCGCCCTCGTCGGCGACCAGGAACAGCACGCCGCGGGCGATCTCGTCGGCATGGCCGAGGCGGCCCACCGGAATACGCGCGACGATCTTCTCGAGCACGTTGGCCGGCACCGCACGCACCATGTCGGTATCGATATAGCCCGGCGCGATCGCGTTGACGGTGATGCCGCGCGCCGCACCCTCCTGGGCGAGCGCCTTGGTGAAGCCGTGAATGCCCGACTTCGCCGCGGCGTAATTCACCTGCCCGTACTGTCCGGCCTGGCCGTTGATCGAGCCGATATTGACGATGCGACCGAAGCCGCGCTCGCGCATGCCATCGATCACGACGCGGCACATGTTGAAGCAGGAGGTGAGATCGGTGGCGATAACCGCGCCCCACTGCTCCGGCGTCATGCGGTGCAGCACCGCGTCCCGGGTGATGCCGGCATTGTTCACCAGCACCTCGATGGGCGCGATCTCGGCCGCGATCTTCTTCACCGCCACCGCGCATGCCTCGTAATCCGCGACGTCGAAGCGATAGGCCGGGATGCCGGTTTCCGCGGTGAAGCGCGCCGCCGCTTCCTGGTCGCTTCCATAATTGGCGGCGACGCGATAGCCCGCATCCTTGAGGGCCACCGAGATCGCGCGGCCGATGCCGCGCGTTCCGCCCGTGACGATCGCCGTTCTGGCCATAGTCCGCTCCTCCCGTCGCGTACCCGCGTTCAGTCGCGGGCGACGCACATCGCAATGCCCATGCCGCCGCCGATGCACAACGTGGCGAGGCCCTTCTTGGCATTGCGCCGCGCCATCTCGTGCAGCAGCGTCACCAGGACGCGCGCCCCCGAAGCGCCGATCGGGTGGCCGAGCGCGATCGCACCGCCGTTCACGTTCACCTTGTCGGAATCGAACCCCAGTTCCTTGTTGACCGCGCAGGCCTGCGCCGCAAAGGCCTCGTTGGCCTCGATCAGGTCGAGGTCGTCGGCCTTCCAGCCCGCACGCTTCAGCGCGGCACGGCTCGCCGGGATCGGCCCCGTGCCCATGATCGCGGGATCGACGCCCGCCGTCGCCCACGAGACGATGCGCGCGAGCGGCTGAATCCCGCGCCGCGCCGCTTCCGCCGCCGTCATCAGCACCACCGCGGCCGCGCCGTCATTGATGCCCGACGCATTGCCCGCGGTCACGGTGCCGTTCTTGTCGAAGGCGGGGCGCAACTTCGCCAGCGTCTCGACGGTGGTGCCGTGCTTGGGATATTCGTCGGTATCGACGATGGTCTCGCCGCGGCGGGAGGCGATCTTGACGGCCACGATCTCGTCCTTGAAGCGGCCCGCCTTCTGCGCGGCCTCGGCCCGCGCCTGCGAGCGCGCGGCGAGAGCATCCTGCTGCTCGCGCGTGATCTGCCAGCGCTGCGCCACGTTCTCAGCCGTGTTGCCCATGTGATAGCCGTTGAAGGCATCCCACAACCCGTCCTTGATCATCGTGTCGACGAATTCGGCGTCCCCCATCTTGACACCGTTGCGCAGATGCATGCAGTGCGGCGCCTGGCTCATGCTCTCCTGGCCGCCCGCGACGACGATGGCGCTCTCGCCCAGTCGGATCGCCTGATAGCCCAGCGCGACGGTGCGCAGGCCCGAGCCGCAGAGCTGATTCACGCCATAGGCGGTTACCTCGTAGGGGATGCCGGCGCCGACGGCGGCCTGGCGCGCCGGATTCTGGCCCTCGCCGGCCGCAAGAATCTGACCGAGGATGACCTCGCTCACGTCGCCGGGCACGACGCCTGCGCGCGCCATCGCCTCGGCGATCGCGACTTGGCCCAGGTAATGCGCAGGCACCGTGCTGAGACTGCCGTTGAAGGCGCCGATCGGCGTGCGCGCTGCGGCGGCGATGACGATCTCGGTCATGGAGGTTCCCTCGTTCGCGGGTTGTACCTTATCTAAATAAGCCACCCCGGCGGATATTGAAACCCGGTGGCGGCAACTGGCGGTGCAGCCATGCCGCCAGCGGCTTCCAGACCTGGCGCGGCCCATCGGCGGAGACGATCATGCCGATATGGCCGAGCGCCGGATCGAGCCGCTCGGCCGCCGGCAGGGCATCGGCGAGCGCCGCGGCGCTCGCCGGCGGCACGATCCGGTCGTGCGCCGGCACGACGACGAGCGCCGGCTGGGCAACGCGCGTCGGCAGGACCGGCCGTCCGGCAACTTGCCACAGGCCACGCGCCGGCAGATCGGCGCCATACCATCCGCCCAGGCATTCGCGCGCCACCTGCAGCGCCAGTGGAACCCCATCATTCAGCCAATCTTCGACCGCGACGAATTGGCGTGCCGCCGGGCTGTCCGGCGGCAAGGTGGCAAAGCGCGTGAACTTGCGCATCGCCACCAGCGGATCGACCGCGGTGAACAGCGCCTGCAGCACGTCGACCGGCAGTTCGCCGAGCGCCGCGAAAGCCTGGCCCAATGGCTCGGCAAGGGCGCCCAGCAGACGGGCGGCAGGACCGGCGCTCCCGGCATGGAAACCCCAGGGCGTGGCCAGCAGCACGAGCGCGCCCACCAGACGCGGGCGGCGCTCGGCCAGCGCCAGGGCGAGCAGCCCGCCCATGCAGTATCCCAGCACGCCGATCGGACCGTCCGCCTCGGCCGCGGCCACCTCGGCCGCCATTTCGAGTCGGCCGGCAATGTATTCGGTGAGGCCGAAGCCGCGCTCGAGCGCGCCCGGACCGCCCCAATCGACGAGAAGCGGTCGCAGCCCCATGGCCGCGAGATGGCGCACGAGGCTCGTCTCCGGAGTAAGATCGAGGATATAGGCGCGGTTGATCAGCGAGGGGACGATCAGGACGGTGCGCGCCGCCGCAGCCGCCGTGCCGTAATCGAGAAGACGCGTCGTTCCCTCCTGCCACAGCACCGGCGGATCGGCGAGGTCGCGGCGATAGGGATGCCGGCGATAGGATTCGATGCCGGCGAGGAATGTGTCGGCGCGTTCCCTCAGCTCACGGTCGAGAGCGGCAAGGATGTCGTCAAACCCGGCGGCGGCGAGGCTTTCGTGCAGTGCGCGCACCCGGTCCGCGAAGTCGTGCCTCGAGGGCAGCGAGCCGTTCTTCAAGAGCGGCAAGGCGGCGCGCGAGCTCAGCCAAACGCCGGTCGCGTTCCACAGTTGCAGCGGCAGCGGCCGCGGCCCCTGACGCGGAAGCGGTGCCGCGCTCACCCGCGCCACCGGCGGACGCGGTCCAGGGCGCTGCGGCCATGAACAGGCGCACAACGCTGTCGGCCAACGCGGGATCTCCCGCAATCGCCATCAATTGGTCCTGCCACAGGTCCACATACCGCTTGGCAAGTTCGGCCAGATCGGGCGGCTCCGCCATGGCCGCATTATATCCCACGATCGCGCCATGGCCAGGATCGGCGCGATCGGCCGCGCCGCAGCCGCAGCCGCAGCCGATAAGGCATTGCGGCCGGAATGCTGGTATGGTGAGACTCCTATCGGAAGGGGCGCCAGATCATGAGGGCACACGCGATGAGCGAGAAGGGCGGCGGCGAAGGCCAGCCGGTCGTCATCAAGAAATACGCCAACCGGCGGCTCTACAACACGGCGACCAGCAGCTATGTCACACTCGACGATCTCAGCCGCATGGTGAAGCAGGGCAACGAGTTCATCGTCTTCGATGCCAAGACCAGCGAGGAAATCACCCGCGCCGTGCTGACGCAGATCATCGTCGAGGAGGAGCAGAAGGGGCAGAACCTCCTGCCGATCAGCTTCCTGCGTCAGCTCATCAGCCTCTACGGCGACAGCATGCAGTGGTTGGTGCCGCGCTATCTCGAACACGCGATGACCACTTTCGCGCGCAATCAGGAGCAAATGCGCAAGAGCCTGCAGGACGCCTTCGGCGGCCTCTTTCCGTTCGGCCCCCTCGAGGAAATGGGCAAGCAGAATCTGGCGCTGTTCGAGCAGACGATGAAGATGTTCTCGCCCTTCCCTTCCGCCAACGCGGGCGACAAGCCGCGCGCCGAACGGCCGGAAGAGGGACGGGAAGCGACCCTCGACGAACTGCGCCAGCGCATCAACGTGCTGCAGCAGCAGATCGATCAGCTCAGCAAGACCCACAAGGAATGAGCGCGCCGGGCGGCGCGGCGCTCAGGATGCGTTGGCGGTCAGCGCCGGCCGGGCCAGGCGCGCCTGGTGCCGGGCAATCCATGGCCGTTCCAGGGTCGGTCGGCCGAAATGATAGCCTTGCAGGAAGTTGACGCCTTCGCGGCGCAGTAGCGCCGCCTCTTCGGCGGTCTCGACACATTCCGCGACGGTGAGAAGGTCGAGCCCCTTGGCGAGACCGACGAGGTGGCGCAGGAACACCTGGTTTCCGGGATTTTGGGCGAGGTTGCGCACGAACGAGCCGTCGATCTTGACGGTATCGACGGCCAGCGACTGGAGATGGCGGAGCGAGGTGAAGCCCGCGCCGAAATCGTCGAGCGCGATGCGGCAGCCGAGATCGCGCAGCGCCGCGACAAACCCGGCCGATTCCTCGATATCGTGCAGCGCCGCGGTTTCGGTGATCTCGACGACGAGCCGGCTGGTAATCTCGGGTCGGCCCTGCAGCATCGCAGTCGCGCCCCGCAGCCAGGCGCGGTCGGTGGCAGTGAGGCCGGAGATGTTGAAGCCGAGGCAGATGCCGGGATGCGCTGCCACCTCCGCGACCGCTTTTTCCAGCACATAGCGATCGATGAGGCGGATGAAGCCGAGCTGTTCGATCGCGGCGACGAACTCGGCGGCGGCGACGACGCGGCCGTCGGTCTCGATCATACGCAACAGGCATTCGTAATAGTCGACATCGCCGGTGTCATAGTTGACCACCGGCTGGTAGGCGAAAGTGAGGCGCCCATCACGGAGCGCCTGCTGCACGCGCTCGCCGAGCGCCATGCCGACGCGGTGGCGCTGACGCTGCTCGGTCGACAGGTGGTAAGGCACGTAACAATCGCGGCCGGCGCGCTTGGCCTCGGCCAAGGCGGACTCGCCGCGGGTCATCACCTCGTAGGAAGTTTTGGCCTGATCCGGATAGGCGGCGGCACCAATCGAGACCGTCGCATAGATCGGACCGGCGCCGGTATCGATCGGCATCTGGCTCACGCCGGCGAGAATCTTCTCGGCAACGATGGCGATGTGCTGCTCCGGGCAATGGGCGAGGACGATGCCGAAGCGGTCGCCGCCCATGCGCCCGATGACGTCGCTCACCCGCAGGCAGCGGTCGAGGCGGCGCCCGACCTCGACGATGACCTGGTCGGCGGCCTCGTAGCCGAACACGTCGTTGACGCCGGCGAGCTTGTCGATGCCCACTGCGAGATAGGCGCCGGGAAGCCCGGTGCGCACACTCTGCACGAGCATGTGATCGAGCGCCTCGCGCAGGCGCTTCTTGTTGAAATGGCCGGTGAGCTCATCGTAATTGGCGAGATGCTCGAGCCGCTGCTCCTGCATCTTGCGGGTGGTAATGTCGCGCAGCACGCCAAACATGCGCTGCGGTCGCCCGATCGCGTCGAACTCGGCCGAGCCGCGCTCGTTGAGCCAGGTGAAGCCGCCGTCGCGGACCCGGATGCGATACTCGATGTCGAAGGTGGCACCACGGGCGTAATGGGTCTGCAACCCCTGCTGGCGGTTCACGAGATCGTCGGGATGGATGCGCTCGGCGTAGCCGCGGCCGCACGAAACGGAGGCCTCGTCGGTGAGGCCGAGCATGCGGGGCGAGCCGTGCCACTCGACCGCATCGCTCGCCAGGTCCCAGACATAGGCGGCGTCGCCAGCGGCGGCGAGAGCGGCCAGAACCCGGGCGAGAGCGTCGTTATCCTCCGGGACCATGGCAGTGGGAGCACCCAAATCGTGTAAGAAAGCCGGTCCGTCGCGGCTGTCGCAGACTAGGGAAGAGGTGTTTCGGAAGTATTAAGGGGCAAAGCGCTCGGGGATGCGCGCCTCGGCCGGAGTATGGGCAGCGAGAAACGGCAATACGGCCTGATTGAACTCGCGCGGTAGCACCTGGGTGAAGTAATGACCGCCATGGGGAAAGAATTTAGCCTCGGCCCCCTGAATGCGCCGGGCAAGTTCTTCGGAGTAATAGGCCGGCGTGACGAGATCGTCATGGGTCGCGACGATGAGCGTCGGGGTCCGGATACGGCCGAGATCGGCGCTGCGGTCGAAGGCGAGAATGGCGTCGATCCGGCTCAGCGTGCGCTCCGGCGGGGCGAAATTGGCGAGCGCCTGGGCCTCGATGAGGCGCAGCTTCTCGTTGTTGCGCGCAATATAGTCCGGCGCATAGAGGAGCAGCGTGTTGGTCTGCACATAGCTCGACGGGCCGAGGCGCAGCAGGATCTCCTTGCGCAAGGCGAACAGGCGGCGGAAATAGGCGTCGGCCTTGGGCCAGCTTGCCGCGATGACGATGCTGGAGAGGCGCTGCGGGTGCTCGATCGCCAGGACCTGGGCGATGGCGCCGCCCGCGGAATGACCGACCAGATGCGCGCGGGCGATGCCGAGCCCATCCATCAGCGCGATGACATCGCCGGCCCAGCGCTCGATCGTCGAACTGCAGGCGGTCGCTTCGCTCTCGCCGACGCCGCGGTGATCATGGACGATCACCTCGAAATTTCGGGCGAAGGTCGGGATCTGGTCGCGCCAGTAATGCGCATGGCCGGCAAGCCCGGTCACAAACAAAACCGGGTAACCGGAACCGTGCCGCTCGTAGTACAGATGGCAGTCGCCGATCGAAATGCGCGGCATGGTCGGAGCATCCGCTAAGGCCCAGTCAGGCTCGATTATCATTGGATGCCGATGCTGTCAAACCCGCCGGCGGGCCTCGGCCATGCGTGGGGCGCGGAACACCGTGCCGAATAGTATGGAACCGCGCAGCTCCGTCCGCGTTGGCGGGTTGATCGTCGACGCCTGCTGCAATCGTCGATCGCGATATCGAAGATGCGGTAGGGCGGTTGAAGCGCAACGGTGCGTTGCCTATCTGATTGGGCATGCGGCGACGGCGCCGCGGGTCCGGCCGCAAGCACGTTCGCTACAAGTCCCTTTTGCCATTCCGGCGCAACCGGCATCCCTTTGGTGGGCCGGCATTGTCCCTCACAACCCATCGCAGATCTCCATGAACACACTACCTCGCATACAACCCGCAATACAGACGCAAGACATCGACCGGCACGTCGGTGCGCGCATCCGCAACCGCCGCGTCATGCTCGGCTTCACTCAGCAGCAGCTCGCCGATCTCATCGGCGTCACCTATCAGCAGGCGCATAAGTACGAGCGCGGCATCAACCGGGTCTCGGCTGGCCGCCTCTATGTGATCGCGCGCGTGCTGAGCGTCCCCGTGAGCTCCTTCTTCGAAGGACTCGACAGCGAGACGGATCGGTCGGAAAGCCCGCGCGAGCGTATGTGCCTCGAACTGGCAAGAAATTTTGCGCAAATCCCCAACGAGCGGCACCAGGAAGCCTTGAGCCAGCTAGCCCGCGCACTGGCGACACGGCACTGAGTTCGCGGTCAACGGTCGAGCAGCAGCGCCCAGGCCGAAGCCGCGGCGGCCACGATCAGGCCCGCGGCGATGGTGGCTGGTGCTGCGTCGCCCGCAAGCAACAGCCAGAGCACGAACACGCCGGCCGCGACAACCGTGCACTTCATGGTAGTAGAGCGTGAAATCTGACCTAGCATTGCGGCAGCCGGACGTTTACACAGAGAAGACACTGCCGCCACCCTTCTATCGCATGATCGAAATCGAAATCGAGATCGAAGGGACGACTTGCCAAATCCGGCAACCATGTTAATAAGAAGCATTCTCCATCGTGGCGGTTCCGGTTCCCCCCATGATCACCGGAGCCACTTCGTCGGCGACAGCGCCTGTCATACCGCGGTGGGCAGCGCGACGGGCGGTTCTGGTTTCGCCATCTTGTACGGATATCCATCGTCGTTGAACACCCGTCGGGGCGCAGGTGCTTTCGGAAGGCTGCTTTGATGATCATTCCCTCGCGGACCAACGTTGCCCAGGTCGTTGCAGCGCTAGTATCGCGGCGCACAACGAAAAGCGAAGAACTGTCCGAACTCATGCAGTGCGTGCATCGCGCACTGCAGGACCTCGACCAAGCGGCCGAGCCGCCATCCATCGCGCCTGTGTACGAGGCGGAGGTCGGCATCGAGCCGCACCGGTCCACACCGCGGCGAAGGCGCGTCGCGATCGCGGTGCATCCGCCTGAGGTGGAGGAGGTGGAGGCCGCCGCCGCCCCCGCGCCACGGCTGTTGCGCCGCGCTGACGTGGTCCCGGCGAGTGCCCCAAGCGAACCACTGATGCTGACGGCGCCGCCGACCGGCACGCTGCGCGGCATCGTGAAGTGGTTCGACCTGCGGACGCGCCGCGCCGCGCTACAGCTTCCGGGCATCAGCGGCGATGTTCTGATCGAGTCGGCGCTGCTCGATCAGATGGGGATCCCGCGCCTCTATCGGGGGCAGGAGGTCGAGGCCACGCTCGCCGCGGGCGAAATCCCCCGAGTGGTGCGTCTGGCGCTGCCGGGCGGCGCTTGGCAGATCAACGCCGCCGGCGGCATCGTCCACGGCCGCCAGGCCAAGCCGGTGGTGGTCGAGCTGAAACGCGAGGCGCTGCGCCGCGTCGCGGCGCGTGCCGAAGCGGAACTCGTTCTCGGCCCGGGCCGGCAGCGCTGAAGCCGCTGGTGCCCGGCATTCCGGCGGCGCTATAGTCAGCCCATGTCCCAGACCGCTCTGATCGTGGGCGCCGGCAGCGGCTTGAGCGCCGCGCTCGCTCGGCTGTTCGCCCAAGAGGGGATGCGCGTCGCGCTCGCGGCGCGCCGTCCCGACAAGCTCGCCGCGCTGTGCGGCGCGACCGGCGCCCGTGCCTATGCCTGCGATGCCAGCCGGCGCGACGACGTGAACCGGCTGTTCCCGGCGCTTGTGGCCGATCTCGGCATACCCGACATTGTCGTCTACAATCCGAGCGCCCGCGCCCGCGGGCCGATCGCCGATCTCGACCCGGACGAGGTGTTGCAGGCGTTCATGGTGAGCTGCTATGGCGGCTTCCTGGTCGCGCAGCAGGCGGCGCGCGCCATGCTCGCGCGTGGATCGGGCAGCATTCTCTTCACCGGCGCCTCGGCGAGCGTCAAGGGCTATGCCCACTCGGCCCCGTTCGCCATGGGTAAGTTCGGCCTTCGCGGCCTCGCCCAGAGCATGGCGCGCGAGCTTGCGCCCAAGAACATCCACGTTGCGCATTTCGTCATCGACGGCGGCATCCGGCGCGCCGACGATCCGCGCGCCAACGAGCGCGGACCCGATGGCCTGCTCGAACCCGACGCCATCGCACGCACCTATCTGGACGTGCATCGCCAGCACCGCAGCGCCTGGAGTTGGGAGATCGAGCTGCGGCCCTGGGTCGAGACGTTCTAGCCCCGTCCGCGCCGCAGGCTCGGCGCCCATGACCCTGCCAAGCATCACCTATCTCGTCACCATCTACAACAAGGCGCCCTACATCGAAGGCGTGCTGGCCGCGGTGCGCGACCAACGCGGCGCGTTCGCGCGGCAAGTCGTCCTCGTCGACGACGGATCGACTGACGGCTCGGCCGAAATCGCCTCCCGCGTGATCGCGGACTGGCCCGAGGCGCTCCTCATCCGCCAGCCGAATTGCGGCCCATCGGTCGCCGTCAACCGGGGACTCGCCGTGGCGCGGATGAAGTTCACGCAGATCGTCGACGGCGACGACATTCTCGCGCCCTACGCCTCGCAGCTCCTTGCCGAGGCCGCGCTCGCGAGCGGATGCGGTGCCGTCTATGCTCGGAACACCTGGTACGGATCGCCCGAGGAGATCCGGTTTCCGCCCGAGCCGCAGGGTGTGGAAGTTGCGGTGATGGCGGATCCCCTGTACGACGTCATCCGCATCGGCCACGCCGGCGGCAGCACCTATATCCTCGACACCGCGCTGTTCCGCCGCGTCGGCGGCTGCGACGAGCGCGTTTTCGTGCAGGACCAGTCGATCCCGCAGCGCATGGCGTTCGTGACCAGGATCGGCCTCGTCGATCACATCGTCTGCATGGGTCCGCGCGACGAGCCGGGACGGCTGATGAAAGATCCAGTGCAGCAGACGCACGATCAGTCGCTGACCGCGCTGTGCACGCTGCGCGACCATGCCGGGCTGCCCAGACGCATTCGCAGGCTCGTGCAGAAGCAGGTGACGGGCCGCGCCTGGAAATGGGCCACGCGCCATAACGGCGCGACGGTGCTGTCGCGTGAATTCTGGCTGTTTCTGGCAGCCCGTCTGCCGGGCGTCCGCTTCAGCGACGAGACGCTGGCCGGCACGCTCGAAGCGTTCCGCCGCCGCCATCCGATCCGGCTCATGCCGGCGCCATCGGAAGTCGGCTTAGGCTGATCCGCGCGCCAGCGTCGCCGGTGCCGGAATGGCGCCGCGATGGCGGGGCTTGTATGATGCCCCGACGCATAGCCAGCGGGTTCTGCCATTGACCGGTGTATCCTTCATCTGCACGGTATTCGACAAGCGCGCCTATCTCGCGCGCGTGATCGACGCGCTCGCGCGTCAGACCGGCCCATTCGAACGCGAGTTCATCTTCGTCGATGACGGCTCGAGCGACGGCTCCGCGGCAGTCATCGAGGAATGCACGCGCGGCTGGCCCGACCCCGTCGTCATTCTGCGGCAGAGCAATCATGGCGCCTCCGCGGCGACCAATGCCGGCGTCAGGCGGGCGCGGCTGCCGTGGCTCAAGCTTGTCGACGGCGACGATCTCCTCGTTCCGGGCGCGACCGCCTGGCTCATCGCGGCAGCCGCGGCGACGCAGCATTCCTTTGCCTACGGCGAGCTCGGGACCTATCGTTTCGACGATCCCGATCCGCTGGCACGCGCCTTCACGGCGCCGGATTTCGCCGAAGAAGCCGACGGGCTTACCCGCTTCATTCGCAACGTCCCATGCAATTCGAGCACGATCCTGGTGACGGCCGAGCGCTATTGGGCGGTTGGCGGCTGCGACGAGCGCCTGGTCTCGCCCGACGCCGCGCTGTTCCTGCGGCTCTTCGCGGGTGGCGGCGCCGCCCATCTCGACGGGCCGGTCGCGCTCGTTCCCGATCAGGCGCCGCGCCGCCTGTCCGAGCAGACGCGGCGCAGCCGTTATGAGTCCGTGCTCGCGCTCTATTATCTCGTCACCGAGACGCCCGGACTCGACCGGCGCTATGTCGGGCTTGCCTATCGCCGCGCGCTGTCGCGGGCACGCCGCTTCCACCGCGCCCATGGCGGGCCGTTGCTGTCGGGCCATCTGCTGCGCGACCTCGCCGGTCTTTTGCGCGTGCCGCGTGCGCCCGAATCGGCGATCTACCAGGCGCTGGCCGCGTTTACCGAGGACGGGTCGACCGAGCGCCCCTCGACCTGGCTGCCCGGCGCGTTCCGACGCCCGCGATCCGATCCGCTGACCGCGGGCAAGGGCTGAGCGGCGATGTGCGGCATCGTCGCGTTTCTCGATCCCGGCCGCACCGTGGCGCCCGCGCGCTACGACGCGATCGCCGGCGCGATGGCCGACCGCCTCGCCCATCGCGGCCCCGACGGTCGCGGCGTGTGGAGCGATCCGCGGGCCGGGATCGCGCTCGGATTTCGCCGCCTTGCCGTGCTCGATCTCTCGCCGGCCGGCCGCCAGCCGATGCACTCGGCCGATGGCCGCCTGGTGATGGTCTTCAACGGCGAGATCTACAATCACCGAGCGCTGCGCTTCGCGCTCGAAGCCGAGGGCGCCGGTCCCTGGCGCGGGTACAGCGACAGCGAGGTCCTGCTCGAAGCGATCGCGCGTTGGGGCTTCGGTCCGACGCTCGAGCGCGTGAACGGCATGTTCGCCATTGCCGTCTGGGATGCCCGCGCGCGGCGCCTTACCGTGGCGCGCGACCGGTTCGGCGAGAAGCCGCTCTATTACGGCCGGATCGGCGGGAGCGTGCTGGTGGCGTCGGAGTTGAAGGCGCTTCATCCGCATCCCGCCTGGACCGGGGCGATTGACCCTGCATCGCTCGATCTCTTCCTCGCCTATGGCTACACCCCGGCGCCCTGGACTGCGTTCGCGGGCCTGCGCAAGCTGCCGCCCGGATGCTGGCTCGAATTCGCGCCGGACGGCAGCGGCGAGCCGCGCCCGTACTGGTCGGCGACGGCGTGCGCGGCCGAAGCGGCCGCATCGCCCTTCGCACAGGGCGCCGACGCAGCGGCCGAAGCGCTGCAGGCGCTGGTCGACGACGCCGTCGCCCTGCGCATGGAAGCCGACGTGAAATTGGGCGCGTTCCTGTCCGGCGGCATCGACAGCGCAACCGTTGTCGCTGCCATGCAGCGCGCGGGACGCGGACGGGTCGAAAGCTTCACCATCGGCTTTCCCGACGCGGGCCAGGACGAATCGCGCGAGGCCGAAGCCGTCGCCCATCATCTCGGCACCGACCACACCACGCTGCGGGTGAGCGATGCGGAATGTCGCGACGCGCTGCCGCATCTCGCGTCGGTCTATGACGAGCCCTTCGCCGATCCCTCGCAGGTCCCGACCCTGGTGCTGTGCCGTCTCACGCGCGCACACGTCACGGTGAGCCTTTCCGGCGACGGCGGCGACGAGTTCTTCGGCGGCTATGACCGCTATGGCGCGGCGGCGCGGGCATGGCGCCGGATCGAGCGCTGGCCGCGCGCGGTTCGACGCGGGGCGCGGGCAACCGTCGGCCTGCTGGCGGGACGGGAGCTGCGGCCGCTGCGGCGGCTGCGGCGGCTCGCCGGGCGCATCGGGCATGACTCCCCGGAGAGCCTCTATCGCGACTATGTGCGCCGGTGGCATGCGGGCGATCGCCTGGTGCGGGGGCACGAGCGGCACCAGACCCGGCTCGACGCGCCGCTCGAAGCGGGGCCGCCGTCGCTCGAACAGCGTTTCATGCTGCGCGACGCGACGACCTATCTGCCCGACGACCTGCTGGTGAAGATCGACCGCGCCAGCATGGCGTTCGGGCTCGAGGTTCGGGCGCCGCTGCTCGATCACCGCATCGCCGCCTTCGCCTGGTCGCTGCCGCCGGAGTTCGTGGACGGCAAGCGCCTCCTGCGCGAGATGCTCTATCGCCGCGTGCCGCAGGCGCTGGTCGATCGGCCGAAGCACGGTTTCGAGCCGCCGATCGCGCGCTGGCTCCGCGAAGGGCTGCGCGACTGGGCCGACGCGCTCCTCGATAGCGCGCGCCTCGAACGGCACGGCATCGTGAACGCCGCCGTCGTCGCCGCGCGCTGGAATGCGCATCGCAGCGGGCGGCGCAACTGGGCCTATGCGCTCTGGCCGGTGCTGATGCTCGAGGCCTGGCTCGACCATCAGGCCGCGGCGACACCGTCCCCAATCGACGCCGGCACCGGCGGCGAATATGCGGCTTCGAGCCCGGCGCCATGATCCTGCGCCGCAATCTTGCCGCCGTCGTTGCGCGGGCGCGGGCGACCGAGCGCGTGCTCGATGTCGGCGGCTGGTATTCGCCGCTCAATGCCGCAACGCATGTCATCGACATCAATCCGTTCGCGACGCGCGGCCGGGCGCTCGATCCCGAAGACGGCGAACGGTTCAGCGTCGCGACCTGGGTCGTGCACGACGTCTGCCTCGCGCCGTGGCCGTTTCCGGACGGATATTTCGGATTCAGCTTCTGCTCGCATCTGCTCGAGGACGTGCGCGATCCGCTGACGGTGGTGCGCGAGCTGCGCCGCGTCGCGCGATCGGGCTATGTCGAGACGCCGTCGCGCGAACGCGAGATCTTCGCCAAGGGGCGCTGGGCGGGACTCGCCGCGCGCATCGGCCGCCCGCCCGAAGTCGGCTCCTACCATCACCGCTGGTTCGTCGAGGCGACGGAGACCCATCTCCGCTTCTCGGCGAAGACGACCGAGCTGTTGCGCGACCGGCGCTATTACCTCACCCGCGGCGATCTTGGCCGCAAGATGCACGAGGCGGAAAGCGGCCTCGGCTTCTTCTGGGATGGCGACATCAGCGCCGAAGAGGTGATCATCATCGACGCCGAGGAGGCGCGCCAATCGCTGCGCCGCTTCCGCGAGGACGCGATCAGCCGCCTGCGCTGACACATGGGCCGCCGCGCGCGAGTTCCGTCTCGATGCGCTGATAGGCCGCCACCGCCGCCGCGAGCGAATAATGCGCGGCGATCCGCTGCCGCGCCGCCGCGCCGAGACGTTCGCGCTCCGCCGGCCCGCGCGCGAGCAATGCCAGCACCGCCTGCGCCAGGGAAGCGGGATTGCCCGGCGGCACGACGGTGCCGGTATCGGCGATGATCGAGGCGGCGTCCCCCACGTCGCTCGCGACGCACGGAACGCCGCAGGCCATCGCCTCGCCGATGACATTGGGGAAACCCTCGCCGCGCGAGGCCAGCACCATGACGTCAAGCGCCGGCAGGATCGTCTCGACGGCGGCGCGCTCGCCGAGCGCGTGCAGCCCGCCGGCGAGGCGCGGCGGCGGCGGCAGACGCTCGGTCCCGGCGCCGATCAAAACGAACGCCGTATCGGCGCGCGCCGCGGCGATGATGGCGGCGCCGGCCAGGAAGGTGTCGTGGTCCTTCATCGGATCGACGCGCGCCACCATGCCGATGAGGAAGTGCGACGGCTCGACGCCGAGGCTTCCCCGCACCGCCGCGCGACGCTCGGCATCGGGCCGGAAAAGATCGATGTCGAAGCCGTTCGGCACGACCTCCCAGCGCCGCGGATGATAGCCGAGCGCCGCGTGGTAGCGCCGCCCGGCCTCGCTGTTGGCGAGGATCGCGGCGGGATAGCCCGACGCCCATGCCAGCACGCGCCGCACCAGCCGGACCTGGCGCGAATAGCGCTCCAGCGCCATGTTGGCGCAGCGCAGGCTCCAGACGATCGGCACGCCAGTACCGAGCGCCGCCGCCAGCGCCAACAAATCGGCATGATAGAGCCAGCTCTGCAGCAGATCGGGCCGCTCGGACCGGATCAGCCGCCGCAGACGCAACAGCGCGGCGAACGAAACCGCGCCGCGCCGCATGCCGAGACCATGCACCGGAATGCCGGCCGCACGCAGCGCCGCCGCGCAAGGGCCGCCGTCGATGAGCGTGACCACCATCGGCGCGAACCGGGCGCGGTCCATGTGGGTCAGCAGCCGCACCAGCATCGTCTGGGCGCCGCCGCGCTCGAGGGTGGTGATGAGATGCAGGATCTTGAGCGGCGCCATGGCGGGCCCGACCCTAGCCAACGCCGCCGGCGCGGGTCAAACCGCGGCCGGCCGGGGCATTGCCGCGGCCGCTCGCGCGGGGAGATTGTGTCGGAGCGCCGCCGCCGCTAAGCATGCACCGTGTGCGGTCGCTTTCTCAATCGGACGCCGGCCTCGGAGACGGCGCGCATCTTCGGCACGGCCAACGCCGTGCCGAACTATCCGCCGCGCTATAATCTCGCGCCGACCGAGGGCGTGCTCGGCGTCCGCTTCAATCCCGACGACGGCAAGCGCCATCTCGACGTGCTGCGCTGGGGCCTGATCCCGGTCTGGGCCAAGGACCGGACGATCGGCAACAAGCTCATCAACGCCCGCGCCGAGGGCGTGGCGGAAACGCCCGCCTTTCGCGATGCCTTCGCCAAGCGCCGCTGCCTCATTCCGGCCGACGGCTTCTATGAATGGAAGAAGACGACGTCCGGCAAGGAACCCTATGCCGTCGTCCCGGTGGACGATCCGCTGTTCGCCTTCGCCGGCTTGTGGGAGCGCTGGCGCGATCCCAATTCGCAGGAGATCGTGCGGACCTGCGCCATCATCACCTGCCCTGCCAACGAGACGCTGGCGCCCCTTCACGACCGCATGCCCGTGATCCTCGACCGTGCCGACTGGCCGAGATGGCTGGGCGAGGATCAAGCCAAGCGCCCGGACCTTCTCAAGCTGTTGCGGCCGTTCCCGGCGGCGCGCATGCGCGCCTACCGGATCGGCCAGAGGGTCAACAACGTGCGCAACGACGACGCGGCCCTGCTCGTGCCCGAATGACGGACGCCCGCGCCGGGCCGGGAAGCGCGGCAATTCTCGCCGGCTGCGCCGCGGTGTTGCCGCTCCTCGCGGAGTGGGCGCCGCTGGGACTGGCACCGCTCCTCGCCGTCGCCGGGATTGCCGTTCTTGCCGTCGACGGCCGTGCGGCCTTGGCCGCGGCCCGGCATCTGGCGCCGTGCGCGGTCCTGTTCGGCGCGTTGGCGCTGTGGGCGGCGGTCTCGGCGGCGTGGTCGATCCTGCCGCTCTACAGTTTCGTTTCGGCGCTGCGCCTCGTCGGGGTCGGGGCGGGCGGCCTCGTCGTGTTCGGCGCGGCCATGGCCTTGGCGCCCGAGCGGCGGCGTCTGGTCGGCGCCGCATTGCTTGGCGGCCTCGCGGCGGCGATAGCCGTGGCACTGATCGAACGCGCGACCGATGGAGCGATCACGCGGTTCCTCATCGCTCCCGCGCGCGTATCGCTGGTTCGGTTCGACCGCGGCGCGACGACGCTGGCGCTGGCGCTGTGGCCGATGGTGGCGGCGATCGCACCGGGACGGCGCGCGGTGCTGCCGATCGCGGTTGCGCTGGCCGGCGTCGTCGCGATTTTCCTGTTGGACAGCGATGCCGCATCGCTCGCGGTCGTCGTCGGCATCGCGGTTTTCGCCGTGGCCTGGGCCGCGCCACGGCTCGCGGCGGCCGCGCTTGCGGCGGGGCTGGTGCTGGCCGCCATCGCCCTGCCGCTGGCTACGCCCGATGATCCCGCGGTCGTGGCGATCCACCACGCCGCGCCGTGGATCAAATACTCGGGCATTCATCGCCTGATGATCTGGCGCTTCACCGCCGACCGGATTGCCGAGCGGCCACTCCTCGGTTGGGGCATGGGCGCATCGCGCGACCTGCCGGGCGGCAAGACCGATCTCACGACACTTTTCCCGGACGCCGGGCTGATGCCCGGGTCGGAGGCGCTGCCGCTCCATCCCCACAGCGCCGTGCTGCAATGGGAGGTCGAACTGGGCGTGCCGGGCACGCTTGCCGCGCTCGCGTTCGTGTGCTGGAGCTTGTGGCGCGTCGGCACGAGCGCCGGGATGTCGCGGCTGCACCGCGCCGCTTCGTTGGCCTGGGCCGCGGCAGCGATGGTCATTGCGCTCCTCGCCTACGGCATCTGGCAATCGTGGTGGCTGTCGTGCTTATGGCTGACCGCCGCCCTGTTCGCCGCCATCACCGTGCCGGCAGCGGAAACGCCTCGAGATAGCGTTCGTATCCGGGCTCGAGATCAACCTTGAGGCTCTCGAGGACCCGCACGGTCGAATTGTAGATTGAGATGGCGAGCACGAGTTCCACCAGGCGCTCGCTGTCGAGGCTCTGCTTCAGGACCGCATGGGTCTCGTCCGACATGGCGATGCCGGTCGTCATCTCGCGCGCGGCCTTGAGCACCGCCCGGGTCAGCGCGTCAAGCCGCGTCGGCCGGCCGGCGGTGTCATCGGCGACGGCACGGATGTCGTCGTCGGAGACGCCGAATTGGCGGGCGAGCTCGACGTGATGCGCATATTCATAGACGCAGCGCGACGAATAGCCGACCTGGAGGATCGCCATCTCGCGCAGGCGCGGATCGAGCCGGCTCTTGTGGCGGATGAACATCGCCAGCGCGCCGTGGAGCCGCGCTGCCTCGGGGCTGTTGGCCATGGCGCGGCGGATGTTGAGTGCATCCGGCGGCACCACGTCCGCGTAGCCGGACGGAAGGTCCTTGGCGTCGACATAGGGCACGCGGGCCATGGTGGCGTCCTCCGGGGGTTGCTAGGCGAGATAATGCCGCCGGTACCAATCGGCGATTTCGGCGCCGGTCGTCACCCAGACCTCGCGGCGCGCGGTGATGTGGGCGAGCGCGCGGGCAAAGTGCCGCGCGCGGTGCGCGTGGCCGATGAGGAAGGGGTGAAGCGGTATGGCCATGACCCGTCCGGTCACGGCACCGTCCTCGTAGAGCTGGTCGAACTGGTCGCAGAGCACGCGGGCGAACTCCTCGCCGGTGCGCTTGCGCTCGAGGAAATTGGTGATGTCGTTGAGCTCGATCGAATAGGGCAGCGACAGCATGGTCCCCGATGCGACCCGCATCGGATAGGGCTGCTCGTCATTGACCCAGTCGCCGACATACTCGATGCCGCATTCGGCGAGCAGGTCGAGCGTGCGCACCGATTCGCTGAGCGCCGGGCCGAGCCAACCGCGCGGGCGCTTGCCCGTCGCCTGGGCGATGGTCTCGACCACGTCGCGCACGAGGGCGCGTTCGTCCGCCTCCGGCTGGGCATTGAGCAGGATCGAGTTGTTGCGCCCGTGCCCCATCCATTCCCAGCCGAGCGCGTTTCCGGCCTCGATGATGCGCGGATAATGGCGGCAGACATCGGCGTTGAGCGCGACCGTGCCCTTGACGCCATAGTGCTCCATGATCTCCATCATCCGCCACACGCCGACGCGCACGCCGAAATCGCGCCACGAGTAGTTGAGCACGTCCGGGCGCAGGCCCACCGTCGCCGAACTCACGCTCGTTGACGGGCGGTCGAACAGGAAATGCTCGATGTTCGGGATCACCCACACCGCGACGCGGGCGCCGTTGGGCCAATCCAGCTTCTTGCGATCGACGATCGCCGAGTAATCGAAGCGGCCGTGCGCCTGCGGCACGGACGAGGACGCATCCGCCATCCAACGCCTCCGTTCAGGAACCGACGCTGAGCACGACCTTGCCGAAATGCGCGTTGGCGCGCATATGCGCCTGCGCCGCCGCCGCTTCCGCCAGCGGGAAAACGCGGTCGATCGGGATGCGGATCTTGCCCGCCTCCACCGCCGGCCAGAGATCGGCGCGCATCCGGCGCACGATCTCGTGCACTTCGGCCGGCGAGCGCGTGCGGAACGTGGCGCCGATATAGTCGATCCGCCGCAGCGCGTGCAGGTCGAAATCGAACTCGCCCTTGAAGCCGCCGAGCCGGCCGATATTGACGATGCGGCCGAGAACCCGCGTCGCCCGCATGTTCTGGTTAGCGACCGATGCCGAGACCATGTCGATGACGACATCGGCGCCCTTGCCGTCCGTCGCGGCGAGAACCTGATCGGACCAGTTGGGATCACCGGCATCGACCGCGAGATCAGCGCCGTACTCCTTGAGACGGGCACGGCGCGCCGCATTGCTCGAGGTGCCGATCACCTGGCGGGCGCCCATCAGCTTGGCGATCTGCATGCCGATGATGCCGACCCCGGAGCTTGCGCCCTGGATGAGGACGGTCTCGCCCGCGGCGAGGCGGCCTTGCGTGACGATCGCGTCGTGCATCGTCTGCAGCCCGATCGGCAGGGTCGCCGCCTGCTCGAAGGTCATGTTGTTGGCGGGGATCGCCATCGCACGCCCGGCCTCCGCCACGGCATATTCGGCATAGGCGCCGTTGCCCGTGCACATCACGCGCTGGCCGGGCCGGAACCCCGCCGCGTCGGCGCCCGCCTCCACCACCTCGCCCGAGAATTCCAAACCGAGGATGGTGCCCGCGCCGCCCTGATTGCCGTGGCGATAGCCGCTCGCCATCATCACCTCGGCGCGGTTGAGGCCGCAGGCGCGCACGCGCACCAAAATCTCGCCGGGCTTGGGCTTGGGCGCCGGGACATCGCGGATCTCGAGACCCTTTTCCGTCAGGACGGCTGCTTTCATGTCCGGTCCTCCCTCCGCCGCAATGCTAGCCGGCCGGAGCGCCCGCGCCAATGCTCAAGGCCGGCGCGAACCGCGCAGCGGGCTCAATCCGGCCGGCAGCGCGAGCGCCGTCGCCAGCACCACCAGCGTCAGCACGCCGGTGATGAGATAGACATTGTGCAGGCCGCGCCCGATCGCCGCCGTGAGCGGTGCGATCTCCTGCGCCGAGAGCGCCTGGCGCAGCACCGGATCCATGACGCGGTCGACGATGTCCCGGGGCGCGTGCTGCTGCGCCAGCTCGGCGTTGATCGTGCCGCCGAACAGCGCGGCGCCCAGCGCTTGCCCGACAATGCGCGTGAACGCCATGGTCGAGGTGGCGATGCCACGCTGCGCCCAGCCGACGCTGCCTTGGATCGCCACGGTGAAGGTGTTGTTGGTAAAGCCCATGCCGATGCCGATGAGCGCCGCGCCGAACCCGGCGGCGACCGGCCCCAGCGACGGATTGAGCAGGATCATCACGAGGCAGCCGAGGATGAGCGGCGCCGCGCCCACCGCGGCGGTGCTGCGATAGGATGTGCGCAGCATCATCCAGCCGCCGAGCGAACTGCCGATCGGCCAGCTCACCGACGGCGTCATGAGGACGATGCCGGCGGCGATCGCGCTGCGGCCCATGACGCCCTGAACATAAAGCGACAGAAACGCCGAGGCGCCGATGATGATCGCCCCCAAGGCGAGGCAGGCGATGTTGCCCGCGGCGATGACGCGATTTCTCAGCAGCGGCAGCGGCAGCATCGGCTCCGGCGCGCTCCGTTCGTGCACGAAGAACATGACGAGGATGGCGAGTGACGCCGCGATCAGCGAGACAAGAGTCGCAAGGCTGAGACGCGTCGCCTGCACCAGGGCGAACATCAGGAGCCCGGTCCCGGCCATCATCAAAATCGAACCGCGATAGTCGATGCGATGGTCGCGGTGCTGCAGATCCTCATGCAGCCACAGCACGAGCAGCAGCGCCGCGATCAGGCCGATCGGCACATTCACCCAGAACACCATCGGCCAGATCGTGTGGGCGATGAGAAAGGCGCCGATGAGTGGACCCAGGATCGATCCCACCGCCCAGATGCTCGAGAGATAGCCCTGGATCCGGGCGCGCTCCGCCGGCGTGTAGAGATCGCCCACCACGGTCTGCGAGATCGGAATGAGCGCACCCGCCCCGAGGCCCTGAACGACGCGGAATCCGATCAGCGCGATCATGTTCCAGGCGCAGCCGCACAACACCGAGCCGACCAGGAAGATGCCGATCGCGATGAGCAGCATCCGCTTGCGTCCATAAACGTCGGCGAGCCGCCCATAAATCGGAATGGTGACCGCCTGGGTCAGAAGATAGGCGGTGAAGACCCAACTGAAGAGATCGAAGCCGCCGAGCTGGCCCACGATCTGCGGCATCACCGTCGCGACGATGGTGCCCTCGATCGCGCTGATGAGGATGGTCGCGACGGTCGCCGCCAGCACCAGCGGGCGGCGCGAGGCCTTCACCCAGGCCGGGCGTTCGTGCGGAACGGTCGAGGCTTCGCTACGGGCGGGCTCGGACAAGGACGGCTCTGGCGTTTTATTCTCGTTGCCGCCTTGGTACTCCACCCTTCGTCCCGGTCAAAGCGCCATTCGCGCATGGCCGCTCGATCTTTATAGCGCATCCACGCGATGCTGCAGTGCGGCAGCGTCGAGAATCGTGATGGTACCCTGTTCGACCTTGATCATGCCGTCATGCTGCCACGCGGCGAGCTGTTTGTTGATGCTCTCGCGCGACAGGCCGATCATGCTGCCGAGCTCGCGCTGGGAGATGGTGACCACAGTCGCCGACCCCGACCGCGCGGGCTTGTCCTCGGTGCCGGCGAGCTGCAGCAGGCGCTTGGCGAGGCGCGCGGGCGCATCGAGGAAGACCACGTCCTCGACCTGCTCGGTCGTGTGGCGCAGCCTTTCGCACAGCACGCCTAAGAGCCGCAGCGCCACTTCGGGATTGGCCCGAACGAACGGCACGAAATCGCGCCGGTCGATCGCCACCAGCTCGCAGTCGGTGACCGCCACCGCATCGGCCGTGCGCGCCTTGCCGTCGAGCAGCGCGATCTCGCCGAAGACGTCGCCCTCGTTCATCATGTTGAGCACGATCAGGCCGCCATCGGGGCCAAGCGATCCGATCCGCACCTTGCCCTTGAGCACGGCCAGAAGCCCCTGGCCCGGCGAGCCCTTCTGGAAAATCTCCTGGCGCGCACGATAGCTCTCGATCCGCGCACGGCTCGACAATTGATCGAGCTCGGCCACGATCAGGCAGCCGAACAGGCTATGCCGTTCGAGGATGCGCCGCAACGCGGCCATCCGTTCGCTCGTAACAGGCATGACCACGCCCCCGCCGACCAGCGCGACGCGATCCTCCAGCACCGTTTGTTATCTTGTTATCGAGCCTTGTGCCATCCGGAGGTTAGGCCCCGCCTAGCCAATCCGCCGCCCATCAAAATGGCGCAAGGATGAAACCAAATCAACTGTCGTGCGCCAAGGCACCCGCCCCGGGCCGGCGCACTCATTCCGCCGCGCGGCGCGCGGCGGGCCGATAGCTTCCCGGGACGGTTCGGAAGGCGATGTTGACGCGGTTGGCAGCATTGATCGCAACGACGGCCAAGGTCAGGTTGACGAGTTCCTCCTCGCTGAATTCCCGGCGCGCGGCCGCATAGACCTCATCCGGGACGTCGCCGCCGACGAGAACTGTCAGTGCCTCGGTCCAGGCGAGCGCTGCGCGCTCGCGCGCGGAATAGAACGGGCATTCGCGCCAGGCCGTGAGGAGATAGAGCCGCTGCTCGCTTTCGCCATCGGCCCGCAGCTCCTTCGTATGCATGTCGATGCATTGAGCACAGCCGTTCATCTGCGAGGCGCGCAACTTGACCAGCTCGAGCAGACGATGATCGAGGCCGCAGCGCCGGACCGCGGCATGAAGCTCCGTCATCGCCTTGGTCGCGTGGGGCGATGCCGTCTTGTAGTCGAGACGCGCTTGCATGGCGGCTCCTCACTCCGTTGGTGGCGCAAACAGGTTCTGCGCATCGGGATGGCGCAGCGGCGCGGCCAGTCCGTCGAAGGCTCCGGTCGCGTAGAGCGAATCGGCGAGCGCTCGGATCGCCGCCATCGCCACCAGCGTCGGCGCCGAGGCGATGGTGATCCGCGCGACGCCGAGCCGCTCGAGCGCGGCGGCATCAGGCATGCCGGCACGGCCGGTGATGTTGACGGGCGCAGGAACGGCCGACGTCAGCGCCGCGATCGTGTCGGGGTCGCGCAGGCCGAACGGATAGACGCAATCGGCGCCAGCCGCGAGATAGGCCTTGCAGCGCGCGATCGTCTCGCCAAGCCGCGCCGCCGCATCGCCGAACTGCAGATGAAAGACATCGCAGCGCGCGTTGATGACGATTGGCACGCCTTCGGCCGCCGCCGCCGCGCGGGCGGCGCCGATGCGCCGGGCGGCATCGTCGACCGCGCGGATCCGCGCCGGCCCGTGCAACCCGTCCTCGAGATTGATGCCGACGACGCCGGCGCCGATGATCTCCGCCACATGGGCCGCGACCTCGGCCGGCGTGGCGGCATAGCCCGCCTCGATGTCGGCGCTCACCGGCACGCGCGCCGCACGCACGATGCGCGCCGTGGCGTCGACGACCTCGCGCCACGGCGCGGCCTCGCCGTCGCGATAGCCGAGCGCCCAGGCGACGCCGCCGCTCGTCGTGGCAAGCCACGCGAAACCCCTATCCGCGAAGATGCGCGCGCTGATGGCATCCCATGCATTGGGCAGGAGCAGGACCGGGCGCTGCGCATGGCGCGCCCGAAACGAAGCGGCCGTCCGCGCCTGATCCGTCTTGTCCGTCATTGTCATGGCAGCAGCCTCCGCCAGCCGACGCGCGGCGTCAATGCCCGTGTTCGCAACGGCCCGAGGCCCGAGTCAAGACTCGCCCCCGCCGGCGTGTTAGAATCGCCGCGTCGTCGCGCGAGGCCTTATCATGACCAGGACGCTCGTCCGCAACCATTCGCATTGGGGCGCCTTTCTTGCCGAAGTCGAGGACGGGCGCGTGGTCGGCGTGCAACCATTCGAGCGCGATCCCGATCCCTCGCGCCTGATCGAGGCCATTCCCGCCGCGGTGCATTCGCCGACCCGCATCGCCCACCCGATGGTGCGCGAGGGCTGGCTCGCTAGCGGCCGCAACAGCGGCGCCGGCCGCAGCCGCGAGCGTTTCGTGCCGGTGTCGTGGGAGCGCGCGCTCGATCTCGTCGCCGGCGAGCTTGCGCGCGTGCAGCGCGAGCACGGTCCCGGCGCGATCATGGGCGGCTCGCAAGGCTGGGCGTCGGCCGGCATCTTCCACGATGCGCGCGGCCAGGTGCGGCGCTTCCTCGCTGCCTTCGGCGGCTTCGTCGACCAGACCAGCAATTACAGCTTCGGCACCGCGCTCACCTTTCTGCCGCACGTGCTCGGCAGCGCCCAGGCGGTGACGGGACCGCTCACCTCGTGGTCGTCGATCGCGCGGCACGGCAGGCTCGTCATGCTGTTCGGCGGCGCCAACCCCAAGAACACGCAGGTGGCGAAAGGCGGCTGCGCCTCCCATGCCACCAGCGGCTGGATCGAGGCGCTGATCCACGCCGGAGTCGCGGTCGTCAACGTGAGCCCGATCCGCGACGACGGCCCCGGCTCCGTCGCGCCGGAATGGATCGCGATCCGGCCCAACACCGACACGGCGCTCCTGCTCGCGCTCGTCCATACGCTCGTTGCCGAGGGCCGGCACGACATCGGCTTCCTCACGCGCCACTGCGTCGGATGGGAGCGCGTCCTTCCTTACCTCATGGGGGAAAGCGACGGCACGCCCAAGGATGCCGACTGGGCGGCGCGGATCACTGACGTTCCCGCGCAAACCATCCGCACGCTGGCGCGGCGGATGGCAGCGACGCGCACGATGGTCACCGCCTCGTGGTCGATCCAGCGCGCCGATCACGGCGAGCAGCCCTATTGGGCGCTGGTGCTGCTCGCCGCCGCACTCGGCCAGATCGGCCTGCCCGGCGGCGGCTTCGGCTTCGGTTATGGCTCGTCAGCGGGGATTGCCGAGCCGCCGCTCCTGTTCCGTACGCCGGCGATGGAGGGCCTGCGCAATCCGTCGGGCCTCGCCATTCCCGCGGCGCGCATCACCGATTGCCTCCTCAATCCCGGCGCGCGCTACGATTATAACGGCGCGAGCGCGACCTATCCCGACATTCGCCTGGTCTATTGGGCGGGCGGCAATCCGTTCCATCATCACCAGGACCTGAATCGGCTGCGCCGCGCCTGGCAGAAGCCCGAGACCATCATCGTGCACGAGCCGTGGTGGACGGCAACGGCGCGCCACGCCGATATCGTGCTGCCGGCCACGACCTCGCTCGAGCGCAACGATCTGGGCGGCGCTGCGCGCGACCCGTTCGTGATGGCGATGCACCAGGCGATCCCGCCGGTAGGCGAGGCGCGCAACGACTTTGACATTTTCCGCGACCTCGCCCGGCGCGTCGGCTGTGAACAGGCCTTTACCGAGGGCCGTGACGAGATGGGGTGGGTGCAACATATCTACGAGCGCTTTCGCACCGATGCGCGCACCAACCACCCGATCCCGGATTTCACGACGTTCTGGCGCGACGGCTGGTTCGAGATCCCGCGCAAGGGCGAGGAATATGTGCTCTTCGCCGAGTTCCGCGCCGATCCCGAAGGCCACCGTCTCGCCACGCCGTCGGGCCGGATCGAGCTTTATTCCGAGCGCATCGCCGGCTTCGGCTATGACGACTGCCCGCCGCATCCGAGTTGGATCGAGCCGGCGGAGTGGCTCGGCGCCGGTTCGGCCGCCGCCCACCCGCTTCATCTCGTCTCGAGCCAGCCACGCTACCGCCTGCACAGCCAGATGGATCCGGGACCGGTGAGCGCGCTCGGCAAAATCGCCGGCCGCGAGGCGGTGGCGATCCATCCCGCGGACGCCGCGCGGCGCCAGATCGCCGACGGCGACCTCGTGCGCGTCTTCAATGCGCGCGGTGCATGCCTGGCCGGCGCCACGGTGACGGAGTCGGTGCGGCCAGGCGTGGTGCGGCTGTCATGCGGCGCGTGGTACGACCCCGTCGACGGTGCCGAAGGCGCACTTTGCGCCCACGGCAACGCCAATGTCCTGACGCGGGATCAGGGCACCTCGCGCCTCGGCCAAGGTCCGAGTTCGGCCACCGCACTCGTCGAGATCGAGCGCTGGACCGAGGCACCGCCGCCGGTCCACGCCTTCATGCCGCCGCCGGTTGCGAACGAGGCCGGGTGAGCGCGCAGCCGCCCTGCCCCGTCAATACGGCGTCTTGACGATCCGTCCGCTCGCTTCGACGTACCAGCGCTCGCTGGCGAAGGTCTTGCCCTGGAGCCGCGCGTGCATCCAGTCGGTGAGCAGGATCGGCGGGAACGGGCCGAGATTGGCGGCCGGGACGTTGCCGACCGAGTGGCGCGAGTCCTGATAGACCACCAGCATCTTCGGCGCCTTCAACGCGCTCACCAGGCGCTCGGCATGCTCGATCGGGCTCAGCTCCTCCGCCTCGCCGGCGACGCAGAGATAGGGACAGCGGATCCTGTCGATGTGGCCTTCCCAGGTGAGCGTCTTGCAGAATTCATCGAATTTCGCCTCGTCGGTATAGCCCGACATGTACATGAAGCGCTTCTTGAAGGTCGGTGAAGCCTCCTCGAAGATGGTGTGGCAGCCGGGCTCGAGGCAGGTGGAGATCACCGCGCAGGCGCGGATGCGCGGCTCGTTGGCGGCGACGATCGTGCCGAAGAACGAGCCGAAGCTGGTGCCGGTGACGCCGATGCGGTCGGGATCGACCTCCGGCCGCGCCACCAGCCAATCGACGATCGCCTTGCCGGCGGCGGTCCAGTTCTCCATGCTGACATTGATGCCGACCATCGGCGCCTCGTATTGGCCCGGGCCGTCGATCGCCAGAACGGCGATGCCGCGATTGAGCCAGCGGTCGCCATAGAGCGCGACCGAGACTTCCTTGAAGCTGTCCATGCCGGGAATGACGATGACGGTCGGAATCCGCCCGCCCTTGTAGTCGGGCGGGAGATGGAACCAGGCCGGGAGCGCGCTGTCCTTGAACGGCAGCCAGACGGTCTCGATCTTGTGATCGGCAAGGCGCGCATAGCTCTCGTAGCATTCGCGCTTCTTCTGGTTGTATGCGATGTTGGTCTCGTCGTTCTCGTCATAGGGCCATTGCGCGGCGCCCCAATGGATCGATGCCATGAAATAGTTGTCGCGCGCGGTCACGCGCTGGTCGGTCTCCTCGGCGGCGCGCGCCTTGGCCTCGCGGCGCCGTGCCGTCGTCTCGAACGCGGGACCGATATCGGCCATCTTCTGCACGCGGGCGCGGATCGCGGCGAAATCGGCATTGGCCTCGACGCCGCACGGCCCGCTGAGATAGAGCGAGCGCGGCTGGTCCCAGTCGATGCCGTTGGCGCGGATGATATTGTCGAGAAGCCAGCGCTGCTCGTTGAAGCGGCGCACATGCGGTTCGCCGCGATGGTCACGAACGGGCTTCGGCGGCTGACGGTCCATGGTTTCCTCCAGATGGGCGGGCCGGCGCTTCGGCGGTGCCGGCGGGCTCCCATTATATTGCCCGAAACCGCCCGGCGCCGCACCGTGCAAAACGCGGCGCAGCGACGGGGCACGAGAGCAATGGCGATGCGCGTCGTGCTCATGTCGATCGGCGCGATCGCGGCGACAGCGAGCCTCGGCGCGGCGCGGGCGCAGACGCCGCGTCCTGATTCCCCGCTGGTCGGCGCGCAGGCCTATGGCGACTGGCGCACATCGGCGCCGGGCGTGGTGCGGATGATACGTCCATCCGACATGCCCGCGCCCTACGCCACACGGTCGGCCGGGAATGGCCCGGGCCTCGTGCGGCGGCCGGCAGGAGCGCGGCTGAGGCTGCCGCCAGGCTTTACCGTCGCGCCGCTCGCCACCGGCCTCGACGGGCCGCGGCAGATGCGGAAGGCACCCAATGGCGACATTTTTCTTGCCGAGAGCGGCGCCGAGCGCATCCGAATCATTCGCGCCGGCGCCGCTGCCGGAGCGCCGCCCGCCACCTTCGCTGCCGGCCTTGCCGATCGGCCTTACGGCATCGCCTTCTATCCGCCGGGCCCCGCGCCGCGCTTCGTCTATGTCGCGACCGAGGGCCGGGTGCTGCGCTTTCCCTATCGCGTCGGCGACACCAAGGCGGGGGGCAAGCCCGATATCATCGTACCGGACGTGCCGGTCGGGCATCATTGGACCCGCGACATCGTCTTCACGCCGGACGGGAAACGGCTGCTGCTCGCGGTCGGCTCGGGCGACAATGACGGCGAGGACGGCATGGCGCGCGAGGTGCACCGCGCCGACATCCTCGAATACGATCCGGCCGGACGCTTCCTCGGCATCTTCGCCTCGGGGCTGCGCAATCCGGTGACGATCGCGTTCTATCCCGGCACCGGCGATTTATGGGCGACCGTGAACGAGCGCGACGGTCTCGGCGACAATCTGCCGCCCGATTACGTCACGCGCGTCGCGCCCGGCGGGTTCTATGGCTGGCCGTGGTACTATATCGGCGCTCACCAGGACCCGCGCCACAAGGGCGAGGAACCGGAGCGGCGCGACAAGGTCCTCCTTCCCGACGTGCTGCTGCAGCCGCATTCGGCGCCGCTCGGCATGGCCGTCTATACCGGGCACCAATTTCCCCAAGCCTATCGCGGCGACATCTTCGTCGCGCTGCACGGTTCGTGGAACCGCACGCAGCGGACCGGATACAAGATCGTCCGAATCCTCATGCGCGACGGCAAGCCGACCGGCGCCTATGAGGATTTCATGACCGGCTTCGTCACCGGCGACGGCGCGGTGTGGGGCCGACCGGTCGGCGTCGTCGTGGCCGCGGACGGTGCGCTGCTGGTGAGCGACGACGGCTCGGGCACGGTATGGCGGATCGCCTATGGCGGCATCGGCGCGCCGGCGCGATAAGGCCCGCAGCCGCAATTCGTCGGCGCGCCGGCCGGCAGGTTCGGCTTGACACGTCGTTCGCCCGCGGCGCAAACCACGCCGATGGCGCAGCACGACGGGAGCGGCGCGAAAGGACCGGCATGAGACGTTGGTTGCGCATGATGGGCCACGGCGTCGGCGTGACCGGTGCCGCGCTCGGTATCGAAACGGCGGCGGCGGCGGTGCTTCCGAGCCTGCCGCGTTTCTTTCCGTTCGCGGTGCAGGTGATCCAGCCGCGCACCGGCACCGTCCTGAGCGCCGCGCTGGTGCTCATCGGCATGATGCTGGTCGCGATGAGCCCGTGAGAGGCGGCCCCCGCGCGCCGTCGCCGCGTGACGGCGCGTGACGGCGCGCCGTCTCACCCCGATTCGCCGATCTCGATCCAGCCCTGGCGGCGATAGCTCAGCGCGAGGAGCGCCGGCGCGAACACCACCGCACCGGCCCAGATCAGCGTGACGGCGTCATTGAGCACCGCGCGGCTGACGAGCGACGTGGCAGGGTTGTAGAGGAGCGGCGGAATACTGGCGATGCCCAGAACCACCGCCTCGATGCGCGCGCGCTTGCGCCAGTAATAGATCGGCCCGGACACCAGCGCGAACAGCATCGAATGGACGCCGGTGCTCTCGGTCGCCGATCGGAACGGATGCCGGAAAACGCGCCGGCGAAACAATGCCGCCATGGCCATGGAACGCTCCCGCTCACGCGGCGACAGCATGATCTCGAAGCGTTGCCGTCTCATTACCGCCCAGTGGCGACTTGCAGGCGAAATGGTACGCCCGGAATGCGGCCGGGACGCCATGAACAAAAATTCACCGATCGCCTGCCGAAGTCCCGGTGCCGCGGGCGTGCCGCAGCCTTTGGTGCCCCTGGAGGGACTTGAACCCCCACGTCCTTGCGAACATCAGATTTTGAGTGCGTTGATCGAATGTATAATCACTTGATATCTACGGATAACTTGGCGACGTCTGAGAACGTGTATAACTGGGTGTGAAAATTTTCGTTGATTCGACGCCTGTCCAGCATCGCCGCGGAGGCGAAAAGGCGCCTATTAGCTGGGCTCCTACCTGGCGGTCGGGGCCGCTCCATCGCGCGCATCGCGGATTGAGACCAGGTTTTCATCGGTGTCAGAGCTGGCCGCCCAACCGGCCCTCTGCTTTCTGGCATTGGGGCCGCTCACGTGCGGGTACTCATCGCAATGCCTACGGCTCGAAGCTAGCTCAGCGCGGCCCGTCCACAGCGACGGCGCTGTGATGGCCGGTCAGATCGATTTCGAGATGCACGCGCCGCGCGATGAGCGCGGGTGCGCGGGTACGGTGAGGACCGGGCTGAAAGGCGATGATCCCGAGTTCCACGAAACGTTTGAGCGTGCGGGACAGGCTGGCTTCCTTTCGGCCCGCCAGGGTCGCAAGCTCGCGCACGGACGCGGGCTTGTGGCGGCGGATCGCTTCGAGAACCGCTAGATTACCCGCCGACAACAGCTTGACCATGGCCTCGGCGGACACTTGTTCCGTCGCGGCGCGCTGGCCGGGTCTCGCACGATGCGCTTCGTCCATTCGGCGAACTCGCCGATCATGCCGACCTTATAGGTCGTTGGGGATTCCTTTTTCATCGAGCGTCCTTTTCACCTGTCGTCAAAAATCTTCAAGCAACTGCACGGCCGTTGTGAACTTGTAGGGGCGGCCTTTGGCGTCCGCCGTGCGATGCCAATGGTCGTAGGCCGCTATTACGTGTCGTGCCGACTTGGAGTCGTTATTGAGGCGCGCGGCATCGTCAGAGTAGCCGCTGCGGTGTTGGTGACGTTGATCGTGCCCGTTGCGGGTGGGTGAGCGAGTGAGTATTCAAGCGTTGAATCCCATCGCCTCCAGTTCCTCTTGCCGAAGGGCTTGAGGTTCCGGCGTGCCGAACTGTGTCACGGCTCCTCTAGCGGCAAGCGATTTCAGCTCTCGCTTCCAAAGCTTGCGAAGCAGGATCACCGCCGCATCCGAGCTACCCAATAGTTCCCTCGAGCGGTCCACGATCTTTCCTTGTCCGCAGATCGCCACCCCGTCCTGGATACGGATGATATTCGGGTGCCTTGCGACGTCTTGCCAACTCTTTCGACCGGAAAGGATGGCCTGGATCTCCTCATGGATTGGAGTGCCGTCGGGACGCTCCTGTCTCTTCGTGTGGTAGACCATGATGAGAAAGTGGAGATGACTCTCGTCATCGATCGGCACGTACCAGAAGAGCGCCTTGAACCAGAACGGCTTGCTGTCTCGCGCCGAGCGTAGCGGGTGGGCCAGGAAGCACTGGTTCGGCATGATGAAGTGAAGTCGATCGGTGCGCTCTCCGCGCTCCAAGAAATGTGTGAGCCCGAATGGTGTTTCTCGTGCCCACATTTTGGTGGGAACGTACGGCCTCGCCGTCGTGTTCACGAGGTGATCTCGATGGGAAAAATTCACATGGACGTCGTCCATGATGTTCTCCGCGCTCTGAAAATAGTTGCACGGGATCATTTCGACCGACGGGCAGACGGTCCATCCCTCGCGAGCGCCTTCTTCCAGGCCAGGCAGTACGCGGAAGGCAGGCGTATCGCCTTCGCCGAGATAAGCGAAGATGAGGCCGTGAGCTTCGTGGATGGGATAGGAGGCGAGTTTCGGCACTTTGTCGCAGAAAGGTCTCGGCTCGGCCGGTTGCTCGACACATCGTCCGGACTCGTCGTAGCGCCAGCCGTGATACCGGCAGCGAATGGTTTCCCCTTCGATCCAGCCCGTGGACAAGACGGACAGTCGATGCGGGCACTCATTGGTCATAACGTGGACCTTTCCGCTTTCACCACGGTAGAGCGCTAGGTCCTCGCCGAGGATTCGGATCGGAACGATCGATCCCTGTGCGAGCTTTTCGGAGACGTAAATGGGTTGCCAATAACGGCGAAGGTAGCGCCCGGCCAGTGTGCCCGGACCCGTGTGTACGAAATCGTCGACCTGTTCGACGATACGGTCAAATTCAGCGTTCGAATCGATGGTGGTCGTCATTTTCCGCCTCCGTCAACGTGTGTCGTGAGTTTCACGATCTGCGTCGATGCCACCGTCGCAACAGCCACCGGTCACGGCTGCTTGCTTACCATGGTTTTCATCTTTACCACCAGATCTGACTGGCAGCTTCGACGTCCAACCCAAGCTTTGCCCGGTCGTTCGCTTCCGTGACGGGATTGCCGTCCGTGGGGAGCATCGAAACCGGAAATGTCCGCAACGCGTCATTCGCGACCTCGCGCCGCTTTGGTAGATCGTCCGTTATTGCCTCGAGAAGCAGACCATCAGACCCGAATTGAAGGCAGGATGTCAAAGTGCGAGCGTCAGGCGTAAGAAGTGGAGGTTCGCTCAGAGCCGCCAGCGCCCGGCACAGCAACCAACAACCCGCTCGCACCCAGAAGGCACAACAATCAGCCTAATCTCGTCGCGGTAGCACGGACGCAGGTGCTCTAGTTGAGGGCAAAATCAGCTTGTGAGAACCTGGCACCATGAGCGGATCGCCCCGGTGTATCCGCACAGGCGCAAAGAAGAGCGCCAGTGATGGCGTTCGGAAGGCCTCAAAGGCGCGCAGAGAAAATTCGCTGCATTGCGATTGGGGAGTGAAAGAACCTTCGAACCAATCCTCGCAGAGAACTCGATTTCGAAGGTACCTTCGCCCGCTGAAGCGCAGGACAATGTCTTGACCGAGCTCGGAAAGACCCTCTCTTGCACAAGGCGTGGCCTGAGCGCCGGGGACCGTGCCGAGTTGAGGGGCCCTTACACGCGAGGCCCGTAGGGCGTAGGCTCGCGGAGAATTAAGGCTGCGCCACGACGACGAGGACGATTATGACCGACACATCCTACACGCCGCCGAAGGTCTGGATCTGGAAGAAGGATGCCAGTGGTTGGCGATACGCCAACACCAACCGGCCGATCGCCGGACCGACACATGAGAAGGAACTGCCTGTCGGCCGCCATCCGCTGCAGCTTTATTCCCTGGCGACCCCTAATGGCGTGAAAGTTACGATCATGCTGGAAGAGCTTCTGGCGCTCGGCCATCGCGGCGCCGAATACGACGCCTGGCCGATCAAGATCGGCGAGGGCGACCAATTCGGCAGCGGCTTTGTCGCCGTCAATCCGAATTCCAAGATCCCGGCTTTGCTCGACCGTTCCGAACCCAAGCCGGTGCGCGTCTTCGAATCGGGCGCAATCCTTGTCTATCTCGCGGAGAAGTTCGGCGCCTTGTTGCCGACCGAGCGCGCCGCGCGCGCCGAATGCCTGTCCTGGCTCTTCTGGCAGATGGGCAGCACGCCCTATGTCGGCGGCGGCTTTGGTCATTTCTATGCCTATGCGCAGACCAAGATCGAATATGCCATCGACCGCTTCGCCATGGAGACGAAGCGGCAGCTCGACGTGCTCGACCGACGCCTGGCTGAAAGCGAATACATCGCCGGCGATAGCTACACGATCGCCGACATCGCGATCTGGCCGTGGTATGGCGGCCTGGCGCAGTACAACCAATATGGCGGCGCCGAATTCCTGCAGGTGCAGGATTATAAGAACCTGCAGCGCTGGGCGACGATGATCGGCCAACGCCCGGCGGTGAAGCGCGGCCGCAAGGTCAACCGGCTGAGCGGCGATCCCGCGGATCAGCTCCACGAGCGGCACGATGCCAGCGACTTCGAAACGAAGACGCAGGACAAGCTCACGGCCGCCCGGCACTGAGGGGCGTGGGTTGATCGCTGCTTTGGTTCTAGCCAGGACGATGTGCCCCGTCCGGCGAAGCCGGAAGCAGCATGGCGGAGGGAAAGAACCTTCGAGCTAATGTGCGCGAAGTGGCTGAAAGGAGAACGTCAGCTTTGGACAGGCGGCGCATCGAAGCGGCCGTTCGCATCCATACGGCCTATCGGCAACATTCGATCCAGGGCCGTTTACACCGTAGGTCTAAATCCTGCCCCTGGTATCGCACGACGCAACTTCGGCCAGGGGTGCGTTCCTGCTCCCAGCTCCGAGTGATCGCTGCTCAGCGCCACCGCACGATCATTCGCCGGCGCGATAAACGTCCTTGTCGCGGAGCCCGTCATGCGAATGCCTCAGCGCGAGCACGCCATCCGGAGCGCGCCGCAGCTCGGCGGGCACCCGCGCGCCGATATCGCTCTTGGCGGGGGTGACGCCGCCATCGGCTAGCCACAGTGCGCCCGTGACATAGCTCGCTTCGTCGGACGCGAGGAACGCGAAGATGTTGGCAATCTCCTCCGGCGTTCCCCTGCGGCCGAGCGGGATCATAGCATCGATCCCTTCCTGCGCGGCCGGGTCGATCGGACTGTCGGCGCCACGCGTCCACGCGGTATCGATGGCGCCGGGGCAGACGCAATTGGCGCGCACGCCGTAAGGCGCCTGTTCCAGGGCGACACCCTTCATGAAGGCGTGGAGGAAGCCCTTGCTCCCGCCGTAAGGCGTGAAGCTGGGCGAGCCGTTCAGCCCGGCTTCCGAGCCGGTGAAGATGATATTGCCGCGACTGACCTGCAAATGCGGCAAAGCGAACTTGGTCATGAGGAACGCCGTGCGAATATTGTTCCTGACGGTACGGTCGAAATCCTCGATGCGATAGAGATCGGTCTCGGCGTTGGCGATGAAGACGCCCGCGTTGCTCACCAGCACGTCGAGCGATCCGTAGGCCCGCAGCGCAAGACCGACGCACGCCCGCGCCTGCGCCTCCTCGGCGAGATCGCCGAGATGTGCTTCGGCAATGCCGCCCGCGCTCGTGATCGTGTCAGCCACATCAAGGACCGGATCAGCGCGAAGTCCGCTCAGGACGAGCCGCGCGCCTTCCCGGGAGAATTTGTGCGCGATCGCCTCGCCAATACCGGTGCCAGCGCCGGTCACAATGACAACCTTGTCCTGCAAGCGCATGTCGTTCCTCGAAGCTTGGGAAACCGAAACGTCGGCAGGATCGACCGCGCAACCTGCATAAGCGGCGTTCCGGGCCCTATAGGAAAATCGGACTATGGCGCCGTCTGCCCGACCTTGGCTTTGATCAAGATCAAACATGCGCCGAACGATAGTCTGCTATTTAAGACGATGGATGGTACAGCTTTACCGAGGAGATCGGGCGATGGATATTGACGAGGCGATCAGCGGCCGCCGTGCGGTGCGGGACTACAGCGCGCACGCGATCGACGAGCGGACGATTCGTGATCTTATCGACGCGGCAGTGCAAGCGCCGGGCGCCGTTAACCAGCAACCATGGACATTCACGGTCGTGCGCGACCAGGGCGTGCTTGACTCTATCTCGCATGACGCGAAGGCCCATATGCTCGCGACCATGCCGGCGGGCCCCCATTCCGATCATTTCCAATCGTTGCTCGGTGATCCGACGTTTCACATCTTCTATCACGCGCCCGTGCTGATCCTGATATCGGCGATCGCGCAAGGGCCGTGGATTGTCGAGGATTGCGCCCTGGCGGCCGAGAACCTGATGCTCGCCGCTTACGCGGCCGGACTCGGCACCTGCTGGATCGGCTTCGCGCAAGGCTTTATCGGTACGGCGAACGGAAAGACCGCGCTCGACCTTCCGGCCGCCTGGGTGCCGGTCGCGCCGATCATCGTCGGGCGCCCAAAGGCCGCGCCCCCACCCGTCCCGCGCAAGCCGCCGGAAATTCGCTGGGTTGGCTGACGGGCCTTTCGCGATGGAGTGAAGGACATGAAGCACTTGATCGTTACGGCCCACTCCGTTGAAGACAGCTTCACGATGGGGCTGGCGCGCGCCTATGCCACCGAACTGGAAAAGCTCGGGCACAGCCAGCGGACACGCGACCTTTACCGCATGGAGTTTGACCCCGTTTTGGCTGCACATGAGCTGATGCCTGTCAGTACTGATCACCCCGTCACCGCTGATGTCGCGCAGTGTCAGGATGATATTTGGGCAGCAGACGCCCTTACCGTCGTCTACCCGCTCTGGTGGTTGACGATGCCGGCAATGATGAAAGGCTATATCGACCGCGTCTTCGCGCGCGGCTTTGCCTACGATTTCCAGAATGGCATCGTGCACGGATGACTTGCCGGGAAAAGAGCCGTTCTGATCGCCCTCTCCGCAGCGCCGCTGCCGCTGCCGCTGCCGACCGAGAACGGCCGCTGGAACGCCGTACAGGTTTTGCAAGACACGCACATCTTCCGTTCGGCCGGCTTCGCTTTGCTCGAGCACCTGCATTTCGACGAAATCGTGCCGCACCTCTCGAATGCGGTCGACGAACAGCACATCTCGCGCGTCAGATCCTGCGTGCGGCAGCATTTTCCGGCCGCCTCGGATGTCATGCGAGGAATCTAAGGCGTTCATCGGTGTCGTGTATTTGATCAGAGGAAAGTGACCTACGGCAAAAAGCGCATCCGATTCCCCCGTTTGGCTGATCACCGGCTGCTCGACTGGCTTCGGCCGGCAGTTTGCGCGCGCGGCGCTTGCGCATGGGTTCCACGTGATGGCGACAGCGCGCAATCCGGAGACGCTCGATGACCTTATCGCCGGGCATCAAGGCAGACTGATCGCGCTGGCCCTGGACGTGACGAAGGAAGAGTAAAATCAAGCGTGCCGTCAGCGAGGCCGAGCGCGTGTTCGGCCACATTGACGTGCTCGTGAACAATGCCGGCTGTGGCTATTTGGCCGCTGTCGAAGAGGGAGATGAAAAAGACATCCGCGCCGTGTTCGATACCAACTTCTTCGGCATGGCCGCCATGATTCGGGCGGTCCTGCCCGGAATGCGGGCACGGCGGCACGGATATATTGTCAATATCGCATCGGTCGGCGGGATCGTCGGCTTTGCCGGCTCGGGCTATTATGTGGCCACGAAATTTGCGGTTGAGGGCCTATCGGAATCCCTGGCGAAGGAAGTGGAACCATTGGGCATCCGCGTGCTGGTGGCCGAGCCCGGTCCCTTCCGTACCGATTGGGTGGGACGATCCTTGAAGCAGTCGCCCAATTTCATCGACGATTATCAGCGGACGGCCGGTGCGCGCCGACAGGAAACGGCGGAATATAGGCAAGCAGGCAGGCGATCCGGCAAGGGCTGCGGAGGCGGTCATCAAGGCGGTGCAATCTCCTACGCCGCCGCGACATTTGGTGCTTGGCCGTGCTCCAGGAAGTGGAGTTCTGGAGGACGACCAGCTCGGGAGCAGACTATTCTGCCGCAGACGTACCATCATCCGTGTGAGCTGGGTATCGATCCGCCAAGGTCGATCGAGTGGGGGAATGAGGGGTACTGCGTACCGTGGATGGTTTTAATCGGCACGACGATGACCGATTGTCACCGCTGGTCCGATGTCCGCTTAGAAGCTGCGGAGGCACTTGCCGAAATAGCCGGCATTGGGCGCGAAACAGTAGCGACTGACCGAGAGCGGTCTGCCTGCTTCTGGTCGCGACATACGCGGAAGCGGACACATACTGCCAAATCTGGGGCGGTAGCTTCCGACCCATAGCTGCCGTTCACCGAACGATTGCCGAACGGCGTGACCTGACCGATTCTGTTGAGAAACTCCGCAGGCGGATTTCGCTCGCAATATCTAGTCGAGCCAGCAATTCCACACGCATCGATGATCCGTTTTGCCTGTTCTGATTTAATCATTGTTTCGCCACGACCACCCTGACGTACTCCTTCGGGAGTTCTTCAACAGAATCGACCCGATGCGGACCTCATCGTTCGTCTTTATCTCCCGAGATCCCGTCATCGCTTCCGGCGTCGAGGGCCGCGAGCGCGGTGGCGCGAGCCCCGCACCGTGCTCATTCGGGCACGCCCGCTGCCCGCAACGCCAGGATTAGTCGCTGGCGGTGACGGTCGAAGCGTAACGGATAGAACTCGCATATCTTGGCGATGCTCACCTCCGGATCGATGCGGAAATAGGAGTTCAGCACCCGGTCGGCCTCTTCGGCATTGCCTCGCAGGGCGTTGGCCGCGACCGCCACGCGAAGCGCCGGCAGCCAGTTGGGCTTAACGCGCAAGGCCATCGCCGCCCATTCGGCCGCATCATCGTCTCGGTTGGCGATGAAATGGGCGAACGCCATCGCACTCTGTGTGAGGAATACGCGAGGATCGAGCGGGTTGAGCCGGATCGCCTTATTCAAGCTGTTGATCGCGCCATCGGAATCGCCGGCATATCCGCGAACCCAACCGCTTCGCTGCCACGCGATAGCCAAGTTCACATCGAGCTCGAGTGCGCGATCGATGAGCAGCAGCGCGCGGTCCAAGTCCTTGAAAAAATAGGCATGGACATGTCCGGCCCAGCACAGGGCTACGGGATCGTCTGTGCCAACGTCGGAAGCCCGATCGACAAGTCGCGCGATTTCCCCCTCGTCGAAACACGATGCCCAGCCATTCGCCTTGGCGAGGAGATAACACGACGCGGCCAGCCCATACGGGGTCGAGAAGTCACGATCCTTTTCTATCGCAGCGTAAAAGAGCTGCAACGCCTTCGCACTTCCCTCCTTGGTCCATTGGTTCCAGCTATCCAGACCGCGCAGGTACAGGTCGTAGGCGGCGAGGTCGCCGGTCGCGCCGCGCTTGGCGCGATCAATCTCTGCTCTTTCGAGTTGCGGCGCTATCGCGCCTACCACGCGCGTGACGATCTGATCCTGCAGTTCAAAAATCTCGGCCATCTCACCGTCAAACCTGTTGGCCCAAAGATGATGGCCCGACAAAGCCTCGATCAATTGCGCGGCAACGCGCACCCGCCCGCTGGACTGGCGCACGCTGCCTTCGAGCACGTAACGGACGCCAAGCTCGCACGCTATTTGCTTGGTATCGACCGGTTTCCCCTTGTAGGTGAACGATGAGTTGCGCGCGATGACAACGAATGCGCGATTGCGCGACAGTGCGGTGATGATGTCCTCGACAACCCCGTCGTTGAAGTAGTCCTGCTCCGGATCACCGCTGAGGTTCTCGAATGGCAGGACCGCGATGGACGGCTTGTCGAAACTGCCGGAAGCGAGACGGGCCGAGGCTGCAGCGGCAGCGGTGCGCTCCTCTCGAATGTCGCCCACGAAGCGCAGCCCCCGGCGCGGCAGAGTCTTGATCAGTCGTTGCTCTTCGCCGTTGTCGCCGATCGCGGAGCGGGCGGCATTGATCCGCGTGCTCAGCGCGGATTCGGATACGATGCGCCCCTGCCATACCCCAGCGACAAGGTCATCCCTGCTGACGACATGCTCGCGGTTCCGGATCAAGAAAATCAAGAGATCGAAGACTTGCGGTTCGACCGGAATCGGCTTCGTTCCGCGAAGCAATTCGCGGCGATCCGGAGGGACTATTATACTTTACAACCCCATCCGCTAGGGATAGAAGCTGCCCAGCCGTGGCGCCATTCGACGAGCGAACCCGTGTTAGCGCTCGTTTCCGGCCTTTCATCGGCCAAACGCTATGCTCGGTTAATCTTAATGCTTCAGGCGTTCTTTGACGGCAGCACGGAAAGCGGTACGGCGCTGATTTTTGCCGGGTATCTCGCGCCCGTAGAGACATGGCTTCGCTTTTCAAATGATTGGGACAAACTTCACGCTGCTTCGTCACGTCCTTTCAAAATGAAAAATTACGCAAAGAGAATGGACCGCGCGCTTCTTCATTACCGGGCGATTGAGCGCGCCGGGCTCGTTGGGATTGGTTGTGCAATACCGCTAGCGCCACTGAGGAAGGTCGTCAAGGAATTGAACGTCGATCCTATGTGGACAAATCCCTATTACCTCGCGTGGCGCATTGTAATTACGGCTACTCTCCAAGGCGCAGAGATGCTAGGCTCGCGGGAGCCGATACAATTTGTGTTCGATGACCAAAGCGACAAAAATCAAGTTCTAGCTCAATGGGACCATGTGTATGCGAGCGCGTCACCATCTATTCGTAAACGAATACGGGGCGCTCCTGATTTTCGAAAAGACGATGATGTTGTTGCGCTTCAAGCGGCCGATCTGATCGCATGGTGGGCGAGGAAACAGTACCTCACCGATAAATCTACCATGGGCAAACTGTTTCCATTGGAGTGGACCGGCGGAAAAGACGCCACATTGTTCTTTGTTGAGATGCCTGAGAAAGGGATGCGCACGCAGTTTTTGAATGACATTGAATTCGCAAAGAAGCAGGCATCGCAATTGTCGCTGCACACAACGTTTAAGCACATTCCATGAATCACTTAGATTGGCGCGGCTTCTTTGCCACAACCTTCTTGAAGGCGCGCTCAAACACCTTTGGCGATTGGTCCGTCTCAATGTCACGCGCCGTTTCTCGAATGCGCTTTGCGCGCTCCTCATCGATGATTGTGTGCTTTTTCGCTGGCATGTCAGGCCGTCACTTCCCGATTAGTCGTTCGGTAGGTAAGCCGCTTGCCAACGACGCGGCGCAATGCCTTCTCGGACCGTGCGGTGTCGTCAATCCCAAGCGCGATGCGTTGGTTGTAGCGGAAATCGAACTCTTTCAGGTAGCGGTGCAAGTGCGCGGCGCTGATATGGTGATAGGTTCCCATGACGCCGCGCTTGAGGATGCTGAAAAATCCCTCAACGGTGTTGGTGTGCCAGAAGTAGGCGCGGACATACTCTTCGGCGCTGTGGTTGACGGTGCCGTGCCCCTCGAATTCGTCGCCGATAGTCCGATAAACCGGTGCCTCGTCAGTCATGAGATACGAGGCTTCATTAATCTGATTGACCATCGCATCATGCAAGGTCGCGCCGGTTACGTCAGCAACATGCTTGGAGTGCACCTTGCCGCCGCGCTCTACCAGCGACAGAACGATTTCTTTGGGCGGCACGTGGTTCTTGCGGTTTTTGGCTTTGCCGCCGACATAGGTTTCGTCCGCCTCTACCACCTTGTTCTTGCCGCCGAGCGGGCCAGCATCTTCGCTAGCGGTGGCCTCGCCCATCGCTTCGCGAATGCGGTGCGAGAGGAACCATGCGCTCTTGAGGGTGATGCCCAAGGTGCGATGAAGTTGGTTGCTGCTAATCCCCTTCTTGCTGCTGCAAATGAGGTGGATCGCAGTCAGCCAGTCGCGCATCGCAATATGGCTGTCCTCGAAGATGGTCCCGATTTTGACAGTGAAGGTCTTCCGGCAGGCATAGCACTTGTACATGCCAGGACGGCTGGTCTTCCCTTTGAGCGGCCCCGAGCGATCTACAACGCCACAATGCGGGCAAGTCCGGCCGTCTTCCCAAAGCCGCGCCTCAACATAGGCGTAGGCGGCGGCTTCGTCGTTGAAGTGTAGGGCTGAAAAAATGGACTTGGACATGGCTAACTCCCGAATGAGCCAACCATATCCCTTTGGCGTGGGGTTGTCAAGTATAATAGTGCCCGATCCGGATCAAGCGAACAATCCGCGAACAGATAGCGCACGTCGAATCTCGATCAAGCGCGAGAGGGCGCGGATGAAAGTAGCACGGCTTCGGTCACGAAAAATCAAGGAAATCGTGAGCGAAAGGTAAGGATTTCTGAAAGCCGACCAGCCGGGCGCGCGGCATTTTGGCCAGTGTAGGATTTCGCGGAGTTTGCAAAAGGTGACTCGCGGCGAGCGAGGAAAATCAATGGCTTAGCGGCGGCGAAATTAAGTCCGGTTTGAATCTAGCTGAAAAAGCGGACACCTTCGACGAATTTGAAGGCCCGTTGATGCCCGCGACGCGCCGCGTTTAAGTGCAGTTGAAGAAAGGCAATTCCGGCATTTTGGTGCCAATGCGGGCGGATTGCGCGCGCGGCCAAGGCGACTCCTTTCGTGAGTCACCTTGGGCCAGTTGAGTCACCTTTTCAGCGCGGGGCCGTAGCATCGCTCACGCTTGTCCGCGCGGCCTTGCAACGGCCATCTGGGCGGCGAGCGCATGAAGGATTGCAACGGCCGTCGGGAGGTCGAGATTTTCTTCCAGCCATGCCGGCGCAAGATCGGGGTAGGCCGGCGCCAGCGCCGCATGCACATCGCGCACATAGAGGTCGAGCAATCGTGGCGCGTCCAAGCTTGCGTATGATCGGGCGCCTTCGCGGATCGCGTGGAGTTGATCGAGCGACAGCACCGGCATCGTAAAGCTGCGATCGCCAATCTGGAATTCCATCTAAGGCTCGCTGTGGCCGCTGGCGTCGGAGGGATCGGCATTCCCGGCGGCAAGGTGCAGCTCCATCTCGGCGAACACCAGCGCAGCGACTATCGGCG
>DATKQE010000009.1:0-3215 GCA_035532935.1 Allostellaceae bacterium | reverse complement strand
GCTGATCGGCGGCGTCGCGGTGCTGAGCGTATCGTTCGCGACCCGCACCGGCCTCGCGGTCCACCACGACGTGATCGAGCTCTTGCACCTGATGGGCGCACGCGACGGCTATGTGGCGCGCCAGTTCGAGCGCCCGGCGTTACGGCTTGCGCTGATCGGCGGCGCGGCCGGATTGGTGCTGGCGGCGGCGGCGCTGCTGGCGCTGCAGCATGCGACCGGCGCCGCGGCGTTCCTCGGCGATACGGTGACGCTGCTGCCGGCGCTGCATTTGCGCGGCTGGAACTGGGCGGTGCTGGCGGCGCTGCCGCTGGCGGCGGGGATCGTCGCCATGGCGACGGCGCGGCTGACCGTGCTCGCCACACTACGGCGCCTGCCGTGAGGGCGCTGCGACAACTCGTCCTGGCGCTCGGCGTGGCGGCGACTTTCTGGCTCGCCGGATTGTTCTGGTTCGCCGGCCAGATTCCCGACGCCGTCGTCGACAACACCACCCGCACCGACGCCATCGTCGTGCTCACCGGCGGCAGCCAGCGCGTCGAGGGCGGCTTGCAACTGCTGGCCGCAGGAATGGGCAAGACGCTGTTCATCACCGGCGTGTTTCCCGGCGTGAAGCTGCCGGCGCTGCTGCACAGCGCCAACGCGCCGGAGACGCTCGCCTGCTGCATCGTGCTTGGCCATACCGCCGACAACACCGCCGGCAACGCGATCGAGACCGCCGCCTTCATGCGCAAGCAGAATTACCAGTCGCTGCGGCTGGTGACGTCGGCCTATCACATGCCGCGCAGCCTGCTCGAATTCTCGCGGGCCATGCCCGATATCACCATCGTGCCCAACCCGGTTTTCGCCGGCAACGTGAAGCAGCGCCAGTGGTGGGAATGGCCCGGCACGCTCAGCCTGATCGTGACCGAATACGTCAAATATCTCTCCGCCGTGGCCCGGCCGTGGGTGATCCACGATGCGCAGGGCGGGACATGATCGGGCCAGACCGAGAAAATCCCCCTCACCCAGATTGGGGTGAGGCTCGCCCTTCATCCTTCGAGACGCCACGCGCCCTCATCCTGAGGAGTGAAACGTCTCGAAGGAGAGGGCGCGTGGCTCCTCAGGACGAGGGCTCCGAGCTTGCCAACTCAAAGCTGGATGAGGAGGCGTGATTCGAATTCAGCGGATCATGCTCGAGAGGGTACCGGCGTGATCTTTCTCCGCTCGCTCGCGTTCCAGGTCGCGTTCTGGAGCTGGACGGCGCTGCTCGCCTTCGCCGGTCTGCCGTTCCTGCTCGGCACGCGACGCGGCATGATGCGCTTCGGCACGTTCTGGTCGCGCAGCACGCTCGTGCTGCTGCGCTGGATCGTCGGCCTCCGGTACGACGTGCGCGGCCGCGAGCATCTGCCCGCTGGACCGGTGATCATCGCGATGAAGCACCAGTCGGCGTGGGACACGCTGGCGGCGCCGGTGCTGTTTCCCGATTGCGCGGCGGTGATCAAGCGCGAGCTCGGCTGGCTGCCGTTCTACGGCTGGTACACGGTCAAGGCCGGCTCGATCACCGTCGATCGCGGCGCGGGAGCGCGCGCCCTGAAGCGCATGGTGGTGCAGGCGCAGCGCGTCGCAGCGGCGGGCCGCACCATCGTGATCTTTCCGCAGGGCACCCGCGCTGCCGTTGGCGCCAAGAAGCCTTACCTGCCGGGCATCGCCGCGCTTTATCAGCAGCTCAAGCTGCCGGTCGTGCCGGTTGCGATCAATTCCGGCGTGTTCTGGGGCCGGCGGCACTTCCTGCGGCGGCCCGGCACGGTGCTGGTCGAGATCCTGCCGCCGATCCCGCCCGGCCGGCCGCGGCGGGCGTTCATGACCGAGCTCGAACACAGTATCGAGACGGCGACCGACGCGCTGGTTGCGGAGGGCCGGGCGCGCGGTCAGGAACCGTGGGACCCCTGGGGATAGGTCTGGGGATAATCCTGGGGATAGTTTGTGGATGATCGCTCCACCGGCGCGAACAGCGGGGATAGCTGCCGGCATTCGGCCGAAACGGCCCGTCCGGATCAGCGCGTCGCGACGATGAACAAGCGGGGAAAGCGCAACAGCACGGTACCATCCGGCTGCACCCGGTAGGCCTCCGCCAGCAGCGCGCGATAGCGCCGCAGGAACTCCGCCTGCTCCGGCGCGGCGAGCGGCGCGAGGAACGGCCGCAGCGCCGAGCCCTTGAACCATTCGACGACGCCGTCGATGCCGGCGAGCGGGTGGTGATAGGTCGTCCGCCAGATATCGACGCGCGAACAGAGCGGCCGCAGCAGCGCATAATACCAATCGACGGGTTCGATCTTCGTGCGCGTGTCGGCCGCCGCGAGCTTCGTGCGCCACGGGCCAGACTGCGCGACGCGCTCCATCAGGAGATGGCTCGGCTCGGCGAGATTGTCCGGCATCTGGATCGCGAGGCTGCCGCCGGGCGCGAGCGCACGCGCCAGACGCGGCAACAGCGTCGCGTGATCGGGCACCCATTGCAGCACGGCGTTGGCCAGCATCACGTCCCACGGCCCGTCGCCGCGCCAGGCCGATATGTCGGCGAGCGCGATGTCCGCGTGCGGCAGGCGACGGCGCGCTGCGCGCACCATATCGTCGGACGAGTCGATCGCGACGGTCGCGGCGTCGGGATAGCGCGCCAGCAGCAGCTCGGTCGAATTGCCCGGTCCGCAGCCGAGATCGACGGCGCGCTGCACCGCGCGCGTCGACACCGCGGCGAGCAGGTCGCGCACCGGCCGCGTGCGCTCGTCCTCGAATTGCAAGTACTGGTCGGCCGACCATGCGGCGCCGCCAGACGCTTGTGACCGGTTGGGCTCGGTGGGCGTCATCGCGTCTCCAGAGCGGCGGCGTCGATTTCTACACTCGCTTCGCCACCGCGTCCAATTCCGTGCGCGGCCCGCGACGACGAGGGACGGGCCGCAAGCAACTGCAAATGGCCTGGCGCGTTTTGTTATCGGTCGGCTTGCAATGGGTGGCGCGTGCGCAACCTCGGTGTATGGGGTATTTGCCTTGTGTTACTCGCCGACTGCGGCACGGTGGAGAACAAGGTCGAGAACGCCAAGCTGGCGGTCGGCGCACCGAGCTATGTTAGCCGTTGCGTCGATCTGATGAAGCGGGCGTATCCCGACGGCGAGTTCCAGATCACCGACCAGCATTTCAGCACGACGATGACCACCAGCACGGTCACCGTGCAGGCGGTGCGGCCG
>DATKQE010000008.1:0-219776 GCA_035532935.1 Allostellaceae bacterium | reverse complement strand
CCTACCGCGGCGGGAGATTGACGGTGACGACGCGCCAGCCATGGGCGCCGCCGGGATCGGGGAAATGCTCGATGCGGGTGAGCGAGGTGTTGTCGATGGCAAAGGCGAGCGCCTGCTCGGGCGCGAGATCGAGCGCGAGCGCGAGCGCCGCGCGAATGACGCCGCCATGCGAGACCGAGACGATGTCGCGGCCGCGGTAAGAGAGGCTCAGCCGCTCGACCGCAGCACGGACGCGGCGGACGAGCGCGGCGAAGCTCTCGCCGCCGGGCGGGACCTCGTGCGCCGGGGCGAGCCAGAAGCGCTGCCAGTCGTCGCCGCGGCGCGCATGCAGCTCACTGTACTTGATGCCCTGCCAGGTGCCGAAATTCTGCTCGATGAGGTCGGGCTCGATGTCGATGCCGGGACCGGGAACGGGATCGGGGCCCGCAGCGCCCGCGGCGACGAGCGCCGTCGCGGTCATGTGCGTGCGCTGGAGCGGGCTCGCGATCCACACCGCCTCGCGCGGCAGGATCTGCGCCAGCGTCGTGAACGAATCGAGGTCCGCCACGTCGCACGGAAAATCCGTCTGGCCATAGCAGCAGCCCTGGTTGACCGTCACCGGGGCGTGCCGCACCCACCACCAGCGGGTTACGTCGCCCATGACGCCGCGGCGAGCAGCATCGTCATCTCGCCTCCCTGTTCGATCGCGCCCAAGACGTCGCCGGTGTGACCGCCGATCTGGCGGCGGGCCAGCATCGCGACGAGTGCCATCACCGCCGCCGCCGCGATGAGCGCCGCGATGCCCGCCTTGAGGCCCAATCCGACGAGCGCCAGCACCGCGGCGATGCCAAGCGACCACGCCACGCCGGCCGGATCGGGCTCGCCCGCGGCGGCGCCGAGCCCGTCGCTGCGCGCCGGCGGAACGAGGCGCAGCACCGCCGGCAGCGCACCGCGGCCGACCGCATGGGCGGCGACGAGCGCGCCCAGCACCGCCCAGCGCCCATCGACCGCCGCCAGCGCCGCGGCGCGCAGGACGACGCTGAAGACGAGCGCCAGCACGCCGAAGGCGCCGCTGCGGCTGTCGCGCATGATCGCGAGCTTCGCCTCGGCATCGCCGCCGCCGCAACCGTCGGCGGTGTCGGCGAGCCCGTCCTCGTGCAGCGCGCCGGTGACGAGCACGCCGGCGCCGACGGCAATGAACGCCGCGGCAAGATGCGGCAGGGCGAGGGCGCGCACGGCCGCGAAGGCCGCGGCCGCGACGATGCCGATCCCGGCGCCGACCACCGGGAAGCCCCACGCGGCGCGGGCCAGCGCGCCCGGCTCGGGCAGCGCCGCGGCGGTGCCGAGCGGCAGCCGGGTGAAGAAGCGCGCGACGAGGACAAGCTCGTCGCGGCGGCTCGCGGCATCGCTCCAGAAAAACGGGCGCATGGCGCGATCCTACGCCGAACGGCGCCGCCGACACAGTCCCAAGCTGCGGCCGCCGCCATTGACCCTCGGCCGGGGCCGCGCCATCATCGCCGCCGATTTCAACCGTCGCGCGGGACCGCGACCGCAGGGGAGCGTAGCGTGGACGAGCCGGCCCGCCGCGCGGGCGGCCGCGACGGCGTGATCGGATGGCTGCGCATTCTTCTTGTCGCCACCATCGCGATCCCCGTCGTGCTCTTTGCCGTCGCAGCGGTGATCGATTACCATGCGCAGTTCCGCGACGCGCGCGAGCGCCTGCGGCGGATGGCGTATATCATCTACGATCATGCCGACCAGGCGCTCGAAACGCACGAGCTCATCCTGCAACAAGTCAACGCCCTCATCGCCGGCGCGTCCGACCACGAGATCGCCGCGCAGCAGAGCGCGCTCCATGTCCGGCTCAAGGACCTCAGCGCCACCCTGGCGCAGGTCCCCGACATCCTCATCGTCGGCCGCGACGGCCATCTGCTGGTGGACGCCCGGACGATGCCGGTTCGGCACGACCTCGACCTCGGCGACCGCGACTATTTCATCGCCGAGCGCGAGCGGGCGCAGAAGTGGGTCACGCGCATCGGCCGCGGCCGCATCACCGGACGGCACGACTTCGCCATCGTCGAGCGCCGCTCCGCGCCCGACGGCGCCTTTGCCGGCCTCACCATCGTCACGGTCGATCCGGGCTATTTCGCGCAATTCTATGCCCGCGTGCTGGGCAAGGCCGCGGACCGCGGCAGCTCGATCGTCCTGAGCCGCGCCGCCGGCGACATCCTGGTACGGTCGCCGCCGGGTGCAGGCCCGCGGCGCACCAGCGCCGCCTTTCGCCGCCTCGCCGGGGCCGCGAGCGAGGGGTTCGTCGAGACCGCGCGGTCGGCCAATGGCGGCGGCAGCTTGCTGGTGGCCTTTCACAAGGTCGGCCCGTATCCGCTCTATGTCGCGGCCACCATCCCGCGCGCCGACGTGCTGAACGACTGGATCGCGGCCATGGCGCCCTATCTGGTCTTCGGCGTCCCCGCGACCGTCCTGCTCTTCGTCCTCACGCTGCTGGCACTGCGGCGGACCGCCGCCGCCGCCGCCGAACATGAGCGCCGCATCGCCGCCGAGACGGCGCTCCACCATGCGCAGCGGCTCGAGGGGATGGGACGCCTCACCGGCGGCGTCGCCCACGATTTCAACAATCTGCTGACCGCGATCCTCGGCAATATCGAGATCGCCCAGATGCATGTCCGCGATGCGCGGGTGCTGCGGGTGCTCGACGGCGCGGCGCGCGCGACCGAACGCGGCGCGCGGCTGATCGAGAGCCTGCTCGCCTTCGCCCGCCGGCAGCGCCTCACCACCGAGACCGTCGACGCCAATGCCCTGGTGCGCGATTTCACCAGCCTGGTGCGCCGGACCTTTCCGGAGACGATCGCGCTGGCGCTCACGCTGGCCGACGGCCCGCTCTATTGCCGCGCCGACGCGGCGCAGCTCGAATCGGCGCTGCTCAATCTCGTCATCAACGCGCGCGACGCGATGGCGCAAGGCGGCGGCACGCTCACCTTCACCACGGCGCGAAACATCCTTTCCGCCGCGGATCTCGCCGACAATGTCGAGGCGCGGCCGGGCGCGTTCGTGACCATCGCCGTCGCCGACACCGGCAGCGGCATGGCGCCTGCGGTGATGGAGCGCGCATTCGAACCGTTCTTCACCACCAAGGAGGTCGGCAAGGGCAGCGGGCTCGGCCTGTCGCAGGTCTATGGCTTTGTGCGCCAGCTCGGCGGCCACGTCACGCTGGCGAGCGAGCCGGGTCGCGGCACGACGGTGCGGCTCCATCTTCCGGCGGTCGCGCCAAAGGCGGAGCCGGCGGCCGGCGTGCCCGCGGCGGCGGCGGCAGTGCGCGCCGGTGCGACCATCCTGCTGGTCGAGGACGATGCCGATGTGCGCGCGGTCATGCGCGAGACGCTGGTCGCCGCGGGCTTCCGCGTGGTGACGGCGACCGCGGGAGAACCGGCCGCGGCCATGCTCGAAGCCGGCGCTGCCATCGACCTCCTGCTGTCGGACGTGGTCATGCCGGGCGGGATCAGCGGCACGGCGCTCGCGCGGCTGGCGCGGCGCCTGCGGCCCGGCCTGCCGGTGCTGCTGCTGTCGGGCCACACCGATGTATCGCTCGCGGCGCACGCCCCCGACGACGGCGAGTTTGTCCTGATCGCCAAGCCGTTCCGCCAGCGCGACCTCGTCCTGCGCATCGGCGACGCGCTGAAGCACGCGTCGAGCGAGCGCTCGGACGCGCTGCCATGACCATTGCCGAGGGAAAGAGGGGGCGCGCATGAACGAGTCCAAGCCGACGGCCACGCTGGCGGAGATGCGCGCGCTGCTTGCCGACCTGCCCGGACCGGATCTCGATTCCGGCACGGCGGCCGCGACGCGCGAGGCGCAGTTGACCAAGCCGGCGGGATCGCTCGGCCGGCTCGAGGCGATCGCGCACTGGCTCGCCACCTGGCAGGGGAAGCACCCGCCGACCGCTTCCCATCCCCGCACCGCCGTCTTCGCCGGCAATCACGGCGTCGCCGCGCGCGGTGTCTCGGCCTATCCCGCATCGGTGACGGCGCAGATGGTCGGCAACTTCGTCGCGGGCGGCGCCGCGGTCAACCAGCTCTGCCGCGCCGTCGACGCCGATCTTCGCGTCTACGAGATGTCGCTCGACGAGCCGACCGCGGATCTCTCCCGCGCGCCGGCGATGAGCGACGAGGACTGCGCCCTCGCGATGGCCTACGGCATGATGGCGGTCGAGCCCGGCATCGATCTTCTCGCCGTCGGCGAGATGGGCATCGCCAACACCACGTCGGCCGCGGCGCTGGCGGCGGCGCTGTGGGGCGGCACCGCGCGCGACTGGGTCGGCCCCGGCACCGGCGTCGCCGGCAGCGTGCTCGCGAACAAGATCGCGGTGGTCGACGAGGCCCTGGCGCTCCACCGCGGCGCGACGCGCGAGCCGCTCGAGCTGTTGCGGCGCCTGGGCGGGCGCGAGCTCGCCGCCATCGCCGGCGCGGTGATCGCGGCGCGGCGCGCGCGCGTGCCGGTGCTGCTCGACGGCTATGCGGCGACGGCGGCCGCCTCGGTGCTGCAGGCGGCCGATCCGCATGGGCTCGATCATTGCCTCGTCGCCCATCGCTCCGCCGAGCCGGGCCATGCCCGGCTGCTCGCCGCGCTCGGCAAGGAGCCGCTGTTCGATCTCGGCCTGCGGCTCGGCGAGGCGTCGGGCGCGACGCTGGCGATCGCCGTGGTGAAGGCGGCGGTCGCCTGCCATGCCGGCATGGCCACGTTCGCCGAGGCCGGGGTGAGCCGGCGCGAGCGCTGAACCGGCGCGCTCATTCCCCTGTTGCAGCACATGGCCAAGGGGACGGCGCGGGTTCACCTGCTTGTACCCGACTTGTACTATGATGCGGGGATGGCCGAACCGGCGGATCTCGCGCGCGCGAAAAAGGAGACGGGCACCGACGTCTCGGTGAGCCTGCGCCAGCTCGTCTTCATCCGCTGGGTCGCGGTCGTCGGCCAGGCGGTGACGATCCTGGTGGTGCATTACGGCTTCGCCCTCGAATTCAAGACCGAGGCGGCGCTGACGGCGGTGGTGATCTCGGCCGCGCTCAACATCGTCGTGACGCTGTCGCGCCGCGGCGGCGCGCGCCTCGACGACCGCGCGGCGACGATCTACCTCGCCTATGACACGTTGCAGCTCGGCGTCTTGCTGTTTCTCACCGGCGGGCTCGAGAATCCCTTCGCCATCCTGATGCTCGCGCCGGTGACCGTGTCCGCCACCATCCTGTCGCGGACCAGCGTGGTGGCGCTGTCGGCGCTGACCGTGGCCGCGATCAGCCTGCTCGCGCTCGTCCACCTGCCGCTGCCGGCGCGCGCCGACCTGTCGCTCGAGCCGCGGCCGGTCTACGTGCTCGGGATGTGGACGGCGCTGGTGTCCTCGACCGTCTTCATCGCCGGCTATACCTGGTCGGTCGCCGAGGAGGCGCGGCGCATGCGCGACGCCTTTGCCGCCACCCAGCTCGCGCTGGCCCGCGAGCAGCGCATTTCCGCGGTAGGCGGGCTTGCCGCCGCCGCCGCCCATCAGCTCGGCAGTCCCTTGGCCACCATCGCCGTCGTCGCCAAGGAACTGGTGCGCGACCTGCCGCCCGACAGCCCCTATGCCGAGGACGCGCAGCTCCTGCTCAGTCAGAGCGAGCGCTGCCGCACCATCCTCGCCGAGCTGTCGCGCCGGCGCGACGGCGAGGACGGCGGCCAATTCGCCCGCACGCTGATCTCGGCCCTGGTCGAGGCGGCGGGCGAGCCGCACCGCACCGCGGCGATGGTCCCGACCTATGCCACGGCGCCGGGCAACGACGCCGCCGGCAACCCGGTTGCGGAGCCGCTGGTCGCCCCCAGCCCGGAGATCATGCACGGCCTCGGCAACCTCATTCAGAACGCGGTGCAGTTCGCGCACAGCGAGGTCGCGGTCACGACGAGCTGGACCGAGGACACGGTGACGGTCGATATCGTCGATGACGGGCCGGGATTCACGCCGCAGGTCCTGGCGCGGATCGGGCAGCCCTATCTCTCCGGGCGCGGCGGCGAGACGCAGCACATGGGCCTCGGCATCTTCATCGCCCAGAGCCTGCTGGAGCGCACCGGCGCGCATATCGAATTCGCGAACGAGCCGAGCGGCGGCGCCGAGGTGACGGTGGAATGGCGGCGGGCCGATCTGGCGCCGGCCGAGGGACGGGCGCAATTGCGGGAGACGGTGACATGAGCGCGGACGACGATCGCGACGACCAGGCGGGCTCGCGGGCGGCGCGCGCGCTCGACGGATTGCCCGAGGCGGAGCGGACGCTGCTGATCGTCGACGACGACGCGCCGCTGTGCCAGCGCCTGGCGCGGGCGATGGAGCGGCGCGGCTTCGTCGTGGAGACCGCCGACAGCGTCGCCAGCGGGATCGCGGCGGCGAGCGCCCGGCCGCCGGCTTTCGCCGTCGTCGATTTGCGGCTGGGCGACGGCAGCGGGCTTGCCGTCGTGGAGGGACTGCGCGAGGCAAGGCCGACGGCGCGGGTGGTGATGCTGACGGGCTATGGCAACATCGCGACGGCGGTCGCGGCGGTGAAGGCCGGCGCCATCGACTATCTGCCCAAGCCGGCCGACGCCGACGCGGTGGAACGCGCGCTGCTCGCCACCGACACGATGCCGCCGCCGCCGCCCGAGGACCCGATGTCGGCCGACCGGGTGCGCTGGGAGCACATCCATCGCGTGTTCGAGCAATGCGACCGCAACGTCTCGGAAACGGCGCGCCGGCTCAAGATGCACCGGCGCACCTTGCAGCGCATCCTGGGCAAGCACGCGCCGCGGAGCTGACGCCGCGCGGATCGTGATCTAGGTTTGCAGGAAGGACGACGCCGTTCCGTCGATGACGAGGCAGGTCAGGCGGCCGGACATGAACGCGCCGGTATCGATGCCGATGCGGTTGGGGCGCACGTCCGGCACCGGCGTGATGGTATGGCCGTGGACGATGACCCGGCCGAATCCGGCGCGGGACTCGAGGAACGGCTCGCGGATCCACAGCAGATCCTCCGCCTGCTGCCGTTCGAGCGCCACGCCCGGCTTCACCCCGGCATGAACGAAGGCATAATCGCCCTCCTCGTGCAGCAGCGCCAGGCCGCGCAGGAAGTCGCAATGCGCCCGCGGCAGAACCGCGTTGAGTTCCTGTTGCGCGCGCACGAGTTCGCCCGGCGCCGCCATGGCATGCGGCGGGTCGACGCCATAGCTCTCCAGCGTCTCCCGGCCGCCGAAGGCGAGCCAGTTGGGGCCGACCGACACATCGACGAGGAAGCGCAGCATGAAGTCCTCGTGATTGCCCTTGAGGTGGACCGCCTCGAAGCCGGCGAGCGGCGACTCCAGCAGGAGGTCGATGACCGCGCGCGACTGCGCCCCGCGGTCGACATAATCGCCGAGATAGATCGCGACGTTGCGCGGCGCCGGCTGGCGCCGTGCATCGGCTGCGATCATGCCGTGCAGAAGCCGCAGCAGGTCGGCGCGGCCGTGAATGTCGCCGATCGCATAGATCCGCGTGCCAGCCGGCCCGGCCGGCTCGGACGGATTTCGCGCGCCGAAGAAGCGGGGGATCATCGCGCGAGTATATAGGGAGGCGCCACCGGCGGCGCCATGACCCGAAGCGGCGCCCGCTCCCCAATTCGTGGCGGCAAGGCAAAGACGGTTGCGGAATTTAGGGTCACATTAACCGATGGCTGCCAGGCTACCGACCGATCCGCGTCCGCGCCAAGGGACCATGAAGCAAGGCACGACCGAAAAAACCACGAGCGTCGAACGGCTGCTGCTCGACCATGTCGAACGCCTGGAGCGCAACCGCGCGGGAAGGCGCGCCGTGGTGATCCGCCTCTCGCGCCTCAGGCCCAACAATCGCGGCTCGCGCCAGATCCGCATCGCCGCCAATACGTTCGAAGCGCTGGTCAAGCAATTCGACGGCCAGATGTTCGTGCTGCAGCAGGGCGACATCGTTTTCATCTGCAAATACGAGAATGCTTCCGCGGTCGATGCCGCGGTGACCAAGGTGCGCTATCTGTTCGACGACGATCCGCTCACGGCGCAGCTCGGCACCGACGCCGACGGCTTTGCCGACTGGTTCGACCTCGACACCGATTTCACGCGGTTCCGCGCCCTCGCCGAGGAGACGGCGCGCGAGGACGAGGCAGGGCGCAAGCGGCTCGAGGCGATCGCCCCGGCGGCCATGGCCGAGCGCCAGCCGATGGACCCCACCGCGCTCGGCGAGCTGATCAACGCCATCGCGACGGCCGACGTCTCCAACCTCCTGCGCCGCCAGGCGGTCTGCACCATCGCTCCCGGCGAAGTGCCGCGGCCGCTCTTTCGCGAGCTCTACGTCTCGATCGCCGATCTGCGCGACACCATCATGCCGCGCCGCGACCTTTTTTCCGACCGCTGGCTCTTCCAGTACCTGACGCAGACCCTCGACAAGCGCGTCCTGGCGCTGTTGCGCAAGGCCGACGACGTTGAGCTCGCGCACTCCTACAGCCTCAATCTCAACGTTTCGACGCTGCTGTCGCCGGAATTCCTGGCCTTCGACGCGAGCCTCAAATCGGGCGCCCGCGGCAGCATCGTCATCGAGATCGAGAAGGTCGAAATCTTCGCCGATCTCGGCGCCTATCTGTTCGCCCGCGATTTCGCGCGCGAGCGCGGCTATCGCTTCTGCCTCGACAGCGTCACGCGCCTCACCCTGCCGTTCATGGATCGCAACCGGCTGGGGGTCGATCTCATCAAGCTGTTCTGGAATCCGGACATGGCCGAGGGCAAGAGCTCCGATCGCGAGCGCGAATTTCTCACCGCGCTCGAGCGGGTCGGCAACGGCCGCGTGATCCTCGCGCGCTGCGACACCGAGCAGGCGATCGAGTTCGGCCATCGCACGGGGATCAAGCTGTTCCAGGGCCGCATCGTCGACACGCTCTTGAACGCGCGGCGGCCGCCGACGCTCACGCGGAACCGGGTCGCCGCGGCTTCGCGCTGAACGCGATGCGGCGGCGGCGCAAATTGCTTGCGCCGCGCCCATCCACGCCATAAGACGGCGTCCATGGCCCCTTCCGATCTCGTCGGGCTGGTCGAGAAGCTGCGCTTCACGCGCGTGCTGTGCGTCGGCGACGCGATGATCGATCACTACGTTCAGGGCAGCGTCGATCGCATCTCGCCCGAGGCGCCGGTCCCGGTGCTGCACGTCACGAGCGAGATGCGGCGTCTCGGCGGCGCCGGCAACGTCCTGCGCAACCTGCATGCGCTCGGCGCCGAGACCTGCTTCATCTCCGTCACCGGGACCGATCCGGCGGGGCGCGATCTCACGCGCATGGTAGCGGAACTCGGCGCCGCGGAGGCGCATGTCCTGGCCGAGCGCGGCCGCACCACCACGGTCAAGACCCGCTATATCGCCGAGACGCAGCAGCTTCTGCGCACCGACCGCGAGCAGGTGGCGCCGCTCGACCGCGAATTGCGGCACGAGCTGATGAAGCTGGTGCAGGCGGCGCTGGTCGATCACTCCGTCGTCATCGTCTCGGACTATGGCAAGGGCCTGCTCGCGGACGGACTGGCGGGCGAGATCGCCGCCGCCGCCCGGGCGGCCGGGGCGACCGTCGTCGTCGATCCCAAGGCGACCGATTACGGCGCCTATCGCGGCGCGACCGTGCTGAAGCCGAACCGGCGCGAACTGGCCGCCGCCGTCGGCCGGCCGGTCGAGACCGACGACGAGGTCGCCGCCGCCGCGCGCGAGCTGATCGCGGCCTATGATTTCGCCGCGCTGCTCGTCTCGTGCGGCAAGGACGGCATGGTGCTGGTCGAGCGGGGCGGCGAGGTCCGACGCCTGCCGGCCGAGGCGCGCGAGGTCTATGACGTCTCGGGCGCGGGCGACACGGTCGTGGCGACGCTGGGCGCGGCGCTCGCCGCCGGCGCATCGCTCCACGACGCGGCACGGCTCGCCAACGCCGCCGCCGGCATCGTCGTCGGCAAGGTCGGCACCGCGGTGGTGCCGGCGAGCGAATTGATCCAGGCGCTGATCGATCGCGAAGCGATCGAGCACGGCAGGGTCGCGCCGATGCCGCTCGCGCTCGACCATATCGCGCGCTGGCGGCGGAACGGGCTCAGGATCGGCTTCACCAACGGCTGCTTCGACCTCCTGCATCCGGGGCACGTCGCGCTCTTGAAGCAGGCGCGTCTCGCCTGCGACCGGCTGGTGGTGGGGCTGAACAACGACGCCTCGGTGCGCCGCCTCAAGGGGGCCGGCCGGCCGGTGCAGAACGAAGAGGCCCGCGCCGCGGTGCTGGCCTCGCTCGCCTCGGTCGATCTCGTCGTCGTCTTCGCCGAGGATACGCCGCTCGCGCTGATCGAGGCGATCCGGCCCGAGCTTCTGGTCAAGGGCGCCGACTACCGGCCCGACCAGGTGGTCGGCGGCGATGTGGTCGAAGCCTATGGCGGCCAGGTGCTGCTGGTCGAGCTGATTCCCGGCTACAGCACCACCGCCACCATCGCCCGCGCCGCCGGTTGAACTAGCGCCCCAGCTTGGGCAGCGGCTTCGCCTCCGGCGGGACGGGATGGCGGTGGACGTTGAGGATCATCGACACCGTCGAGTAGTAGCCGAGCGTGCACACCAGCTCCACGACGCCGCGCTCGCCGAACCGCGCGCGCACCGCGTCGTAGTTCTTGTCGCTCACCTCGGCCGTCTGCAGGAGTTCGCTGGCGAAGTCGTAGACGATGGTCTCGTCCGGCGACAGGCGTTCGGGACGGCGTCCCGCGGCGATGGCATCGGCGATCGCCGGATCGAGCCCCGCCTGCTCGCCCATGCGACGATGCGCATACCACTCGTACTGCGCCGTCCAGTGCCGGGCGGTGACGAGGATGGCGAGCTCCTTCAGCGGGTCGGGAAGGACGCTCTTGAAGCGGACATGCGCGCCGAACTGCTGCACGATGTCGCCCATCTCCGGCGTTCGCAGCAGCGCCTGGAACGGGCCGCCGCGCATCTGCTTGCGCGGGCCGGCGATGATCGCCGCGGCGAGCTTTTTCTGCTCGGGCGTCATCTCGGCTTCGGTAAGCGTCTTGAAGCGTTCGGTCATCGCGCGTCCCCTCGCACCTTGTGATGGGGAGCCATATCACAGGCGCCGATGCGGCGCCACGCCTCACGCGGGAAGCTTGGGCAGGACGCGGGCGAGCGCTTCGGCAAAGCCGCTTCGCTCGTCGGCGGTGCCGACGGTGACGCGGACGAGGCGGTCGAGCGGCGCGACCCCGGGCATGCGCAGAAAGCACGCCTCGTCCTCGAGCAGGAGCGCGAGCGTCGCCCGGGCGCGCGCGCCCGAGCCCATGTCGATCGCGACGAAATTGGTTGCCGACGGCAGCGCCTTCAAGCCGAGCCGCACGGCGAGGCGCGCATAGTCGTCGCGCCCCTCGGCGACGTGGCGCACGACGCCGGCGATGAAAGCCCGGTCGCCCAACGAGGCCAGCGCCGCCTCCTGCGCCAGCCGGCTCACGCCGAAATGATGGCGGATCTTGTCGAAGGTCGCGACCAGCTCAGCCGGCGCGATGCAGTAGCCGATGCGCATGCCCGCCATGCCGTGCGCCTTGGAAAAGGTGCGCATGCGGATGACGCGCGGGTCCTCGGGATCGAGCGCGGGGAGCGATCCGGGCGGCGCGAAATCGCTGTACGCCTCGTCGAGAATAAGCCGCGCGCCGGCCGGCAGCCGGTCGATCAGCCGCACCTGCTCCGTCGCGGCGAGCCAGCTTCCGGTCGGATTGTCGGGATTGGACAGATAGACGAGGCGGCTGCGGCTGTCGCGCGCGGCGCGCGCGAGCGCCTCGGCGTCGTTGCGGTCGTCGCGGTACGGCGCATGCACGAACCGTCCGCCGAAGCCGCTCACGTGAAAGGCGAAGGTCGGATAGGCGCCGTGCGACATCACCACCGGATCACCCGGATCGACGATGGCACGGACGGCGAGCCCCAGGAGATCGTCGATGCCGATGCCGAGGCCGATGTTCGCGCGCTTGACGCCGTGCTGGTGCGCCAGCGCCTCGCGCAGCACATGGCCTTCGGGATCGCAATACCAGTTGACGCGATGGGCGCCCGCGGCGATCGCGGCGATGGCCTGGGGCGAGGGTCCGAACGCACTCTCGTTGGCGCCGATGCGCAGCTTCAGCGTCTGCCCGATGCGGCGCTCGAGCGCCTCGGGCGGGACGAACGGCACGGTCGCCGGCAGCGCGGCGACCAGACGGGAATAATGCGGCGGCGCGTCAGCCGCGCTCATGCGCCGGCCGCTCGCCGGCACCGGCGACCGAGGCGGACGCGGTCGTGGCGGCTCCCGGCGGCGGCACCTGCGGCGGCGCCTCGGTCACGTCCTCGTCCTTCATGCCAGCCTTGAAGGCTTTGATTCCTTTGGCAAAATCGCCCATGACCGAGGACAGCTTGCCCTTGCCGCCGAACACCAGCGCGCCGATCCCCAAGACCACCAGCCAATGCCAGATACTGAGACCACCCATGACGGAACCTCAAACGAGAATGGCGATGCCATGTCCTTGCCCCGGAAAGGCACAGGCCCGAGCTGTACTTGTCAAGGGAAAATCGCCCCAGGGCAGCTTTCCTGGCAAATGGTTGCGCCGGCCGCCGGTGTCAACCTATGCCGCCGCCACGCGACAACAGCGCGCAGCGCCTGATCGCTTGGCGCGGTCATTTTGCCGCGGCATTTCCGTGCACCGCGCCGATCACCCCTGTTCGCGCCGCGAAATCCTGGTTAGGCTCGGACGATGCGGAAATGGATTCTCGTCCTGGCCGCGGCGCTGGCGGTCGCGGCGGCGGCGGCAGGGGTGCTGGTCGAGGAACGCCATGCCTCGCCGCGCCCGCCGGTCGCGACGGCCGTGCCCGCGCCAAGCGTCAAGGCACCGGCCATCGCGTCATCGCCAAGCGCGGCACCGGCCAAGGCTGCGGCAAAGGATTCCGATCTTCCCACCGTCGCGGTGACCGAGCATCAGATCCATGACATCCCCGCCGGGACGTCGGCATCGGTCCTGCACTTCACGCTTCTGACCCGCGACGGCCACGTGATCGCGCCGGCACATGCCGCGCACGCACCGCGGCGCTGAGCCGGGACCGCGCGATCCTCGGCGGTCGAAGCGGAAGCGGAGGCCCGTGCCCTCCGGCGTCACCCGGCCAACGCTCGGCGCCGCCCGCCGCTTGCGCCGGCCATCATCGCCATAGCTTCCCCGGACGGCTTCGGCTATCCCTCGGCGCGGCAGGTGGCGGAGGCGGCATGGCGCGGTTCGAAGGCACGGCGAGCTATATCGCGACCGAGGATCTGCGCGTTGCCGTCAACGCCGCCATCGCGCTCGAGCGCCCGCTGCTGGTCAAGGGCGAGCCCGGCACCGGCAAGACCATCCTCGCGCACGAGATCGCCAAGGCGCTGCAAAAGCCGCTCCTCACCTGGCACATCAAATCGACCACCAAGGCGCAGCAGGGGCTCTACGAATACGACGCGGTGGCGCGGCTGCGCGACGGCCAGCTCGGCGACGCGCGTGTCACCGACATCGCCAACTACATTTCGCGCGGCAAATTGTGGGAGGCGTTCGTGGCGCCTGCTGCGCCGGTGCTGCTGATCGACGAGATCGACAAGGCCGATATCGAGTTCCCGAACGATCTCCTGCTCGAGCTCGACCGCATGGAGTTCCATGTCTACGAGACGCGCGAGACCGTGGTCGCGCAGCAGCGGCCGGTCGTCGTCATCACCTCGAACAACGAGAAGGAGCTGCCGGACGCGTTCCTGCGCCGCTGCTTCTTCCACTACATCCGCTTTCCCGACCGCGAGACCATGACCCGCATCGTCGCGGTGCATCATCCCGGGCTGAAGCAGGCGCTGCTCAAGGAGGCGCTCAATGTCTTCTACGAGCTGCGCGACGTGCCGGGGCTGAAGAAGAAGCCGTCGACCTCGGAGCTGATCGACTGGATCAGGCTCCTGCTCGCCGAGGACGTTTCGCCCGAGGTGCTGCGCGCCAAGGACCCGGCCAAGCTGATCCCGCCGCTGCACGGCGCGCTCCTCAAGAACGAGCAGGACGTGCAGTTGTTCGAGCGGCTCGCCTTCCTGCACCGGCGCGAGCGCGGCGGCGGGTGAGCGATGTTCGCCGGCTTCTTTCTCGAATTGAAGCGGGCGCGGATTCCGGTCTCGCTCAAGGAATATCTCACCTTGATGGAGGCGATGCAGAAGGGCGTCGCCGGCTATAGCGTCGACGATTTCTATTACCTCGCCCGCGCCTGCCTCGTTAAGGACGAGCGCAACATCGACAAGTTCGACCGCGTCTTCGCCGCCGCGTTCCAGGGATTGGAATCCGTCGCCGACGCGCTGGCGATCCCCGAAGATTGGCTGACGAAGCTCGCCGAGACGTCGCTCACCGACGAGGAGAAGCGGCAGATCGCGGCGATGGGCGGACTGGAGAAGCTGCTCGCGACGCTGCGCCAGCGCCTCGCCGACCAGAAGGGACGGCACGAGGGCGGCTCGAAATGGATCGGCACCGCCGGGACCTCGCCCTTCGGCGCCCATGGCTACAACCCCGAGGGCGTGCGCATCGGCCAGGAGGAGGGCCGCAACCAGCGCGCGGTCAAGGTCTGGGACCGGCGCGAATTCCGCAACCTCGACGGCGAGATCGAGCTCGGCACGCGCACTATCAAGCTGGCGCTGCGGCGGCTGCACCGGTTCGCGCGCGAGGGCGCGGCCGAGATGCTCGATCTCGACGACACCGTGCGCGCGACCGCCAGGAACGCCGGCTGGCTCGATTTGCGTTTGGTGCCCGAGCGGCACAATGCGGTGAAGGTGCTGCTGCTGCTCGATATCGGCGGGTCGATGGACAGCCACGTCAAGGCCTGCGCCGAGCTGTTCTCGGCGGCGCGGACCGAGTTCAAGCATCTCGAGGCGTATTATTTCCACAACTGCCCCTACGAGCAGGTGTGGCGCGACGCGGTGCGGCGCCAGGTCGAGCGCACGCCGACGCTCGAGGTCATGCACACCTACGATCAGGACTACCGCCTCATTCTCGTCGGCGACGCCACCATGGCGCCCTATGAGATCACCGATGCGGGCGGCAGCGTCGAGCACTGGAACGCCGAGCCGGGCGCGCTGTGGCTCCAGCGCCTGCTCCTGACCTATCCCAAGGCGGTGTGGCTCAACCCCGTGCCCGAACGCTACTGGCCGGGCGCGCCGTCGATCGCCATGATCCGCGAGCTCATGGAAGGCCGCATGTTCCCGCTGACCCTCGACGGCCTCGACCGCGCCATGCGGCGGTTGCAGCGATAGACCGTCCGCCGCCGCTGCACGCCGGGGAGACATGAATCCTTGGGCGTTGTCGCGCTCTTGCCTCGTCCGTTATGGTGGCCCGGTCGAGCACGAGGGAGCGGAGATCATGGACACACTCAACGACCCGATCGATCCGGCGCTGGTGAAGTTCGCCGTGGGCCAGAGCGTGCCGCGCAAGGAGGACCCGACCCTGCTGCGCGGCGAGGGCCGCTATACCGACGACGTCAATCTCCCGGGCCAGGCCTATGCGGTGATGGTGCGCTCGCGCCACGCGCACGGCACGATCCGCCGGCTCGTGCTCGACGAGGCGCGCGCCATGCCCGGCGTGCTCGGCGTCTATGGCCCCGCCGATCTCGAGGCCGCCGGCTTCAAGCCGCTGCAGAGCCCGTTCAGCGCCAAGAACCGCGACGACACGCCGTGGCACACCGCGCCGCGGCCGGCGCTCGCCAAGACCAAGGTGCGCTATGGCGGCGAGCCGGTCGCCTTCGTCGTCGCCGAAACCGCGGCCCAGGCCAAGGACGCGGCCGAGGCGGTGATCTGCGACATCGATCCGCTCCCGGCCGTGACCGCGCCGGCCGCCGCCGCCGCCGCCGGGGCGCCGCAGCTTCATGCCGAGGCGCCGGGAAACATTCTCCTCGACTTCCATTACGGCGACAGCGCCGCGGTGGCGGCCGCCTTTGCCAAGGCCGCGCACGTGACGCGGCTCCATCTCGTCAGCAACCGCATCGTCGTCAACGCGCTCGAGCCGCGCGCGGCGGTCGGCAGCTTCGACGCGGCGAGCGGGCGCTTCACCCTCACCCTCGGCTGCCAGGGCGTGTTCGGCCTGCGCGGCAATCTCGCGCCGGTGCTCGGCGTCGCCACCGACAAGCTGCACGTGCTCACCGGCAATGTCGGCGGCTCGTTCGGCATGAAGTCGCAGGTCTTTCCGGAATATCCCTGCCTGCTCCATGCCGCGCGCGCGCTCGGCCGGCCGGTGAAGTGGACCGACGACCGCTGGGAAAGCTTCGTCTCCGACAATCACGGCCGCGACCACGAGATGACGGCGGAGCTCGCGCTCGACAAGGACGGCGGCATCCTCGCGCTGAAGCTGACCGGCTATGGCAATGCCGGCGCCTATCCGGTGGCGCCGCTGCCCTACTCGGTCAACGCGGTGAAGAACGTCGTCGGCGTCTATCGCACGCCGCTGCTCGAGGTGAACGCGAAGGGCGTCTACACCAACACGCAGCCGGTCGGGCCCTATCGCGGCGCCGGCCGGCCCGAGGGCAACTACTACATGGAGCGGCTGATGGACACCGCCGCCGCCGAGATGGGCATCGACCGTCTCGAGCTGCGGCGGCGCAACTACATCGCCCCCGACGCCATGCCGTTCAAGGCCGCCTCGGGCTCGAGCTATGACAGCGGCGAATTCGCCGCGGTGCTGGAAAAGGCGCTCGCCACCGCCGACTGGCACGGCTACGAGGCGCGCAAGCGCCAGAGCGCGGCGGCGGGCAGGCTGCGCGGTCGCGGCATCGCCAGCTATCTCGAAGTGACCGCGCCGCAGGGCAAGGAGATGGGCGGCATCCGCTTCGAGCCCGACGGCGGCGTCACCATGATCACCGGCACGCTCGATTACGGCCAGGGCCATGCCTCGCCCTTCGCCCAGGTCCTGGTGAGCCGGCTCGGCATTCCGTTCGAGCGCATCCGCCTGCTCCAGGGCGACAGCGACCAGCTCCTGTTCGGCGGCGGCACCGGCGGCTCGCGGTCGGCGATGTCGAGCGGCACCGCCCTCCTGGCGGCAAGCGACAAGGTGATCGAGCAGGGACGGCAGATCGCGGCGCACGTGCTCGAGGCCGCGGTCGCCGATGTCGAGTTCGCCGAAGGCCGCTTCCGCATCGTCGGCACCGACCGCTCGATCGGCATCATGGAGCTGGCCGAGCGCGTGCGCAGCGGCGCGAAGCTGCCGCCCGAGCTGCCGCCATCGCTCGATTGCTCGCTCGTGATGGAGACGCCGCCCTCGGCCTATCCCAATGGCTGCCACATCGCCGAGGTCGAAATCGATCCCGACACCGGCACCATCGCCGTGGTCAAATACGCGATGGCCAACGATTTCGGCAATCTGCTCAATCCGCTGCTGGTGGAGGGGCAGGCGCATGGCGGGGTGGTGCAGGGGATCGGCCAGGCGCTGATGGAGCGCACCGTCTATGACGGCGAGGGTCAGCTCGTCACCGGCTCCTACATGGATTACGCCATGCCGCGCGCCGACAACGCGCCGAACTTTGCGATCACCAACCATCCGGTGCCGGCCAAGACCAACCCGCTCGGCGTCAAGGGATGCGGCGAGGCCGGCTGCGCCGGCGCGCTGCCGGCGGTGATGAACGCGGTGGTCGATGCGCTCGCCGGCTTTGGCGTCCGTCACCTCGACATGCCGGCGACGCCCGAGCGCGTGTGGCAGGCGATCCGCGCCGGCAGGCGCTCGTGATCCTCGAACTGCGCAGATCGACGTGAAGCCCGGCCTCGCAGCCGGGATCGCCGCGCCGGTCAGGTCCGCGACGGCATCGGATGCGTTGCGATCCTTTTCTCGATCTGCCGCACCGCCGCCGCGAGCTGGGCGTCGTTCTTGGTGCCGATGAGCGCGAGCTTGATCGGGCGGGCATAGGCCTCGGCGTTCGGCGGCGGGGCGGCCGGCGCGGCCGCGCCCTTGCCGAGCGAGCCGGCGTTGCGAAACGCGCCATGCAGATCCGCTTCGCGCGTCAGCACCGCGTTCGCCACCTGCTCGTCCTTGGGGAGCCCGACGGCAATGTCGGGCGTGATGCCGTTGCCCTGGATCGAGCGGCCGGACGGCGTGTAATAGAGCGCGGTGGTGAGCCGGATGGCGCCATGGCCGATCGGGATGATGGTCTGCACCGAGCCCTTGCCGAAACTGGGCGTTCCCATGACGGTCGCGCGGTGCCGGTCCTGCAACGCCCCGGCGACGATCTCCGCCGCCGACGCCGATGCGCCGTTGACCAGCACCGCCATCGGCGCGCCGGCAATGAGATCGCCCTTGGCCGGCGCCGTATAGGCCTGATCGTCATCGCTCTCGCGGCCGCGGGTCGTCACCACGGTGCCGCCGTCGAGAAAATCGCCGGCGACCTCGACCGCCGCGTCGAGCAGGCCGCCCGGATCGTCGCGCAGGTCGAGCACGAAGCCGTTGAGGTGTCCGCCGGATTGCTGCTTCAGGTGGGCGATGGCGGCGGTCAGCTCGGCCTGCGTCTCCGCGGTGAAGCTCGAGATGCGCGCATAGCCGATCCCGTCGGGCTCGAGTGCGGATTTCACCGAGGCGACATGGATGATGCGGCGGGTGAGCGGAACGTCGAACGGGGTGCGGCCGGCGCGCGCCACGGTGATCGTCACATGGGTTCCGGGCTTGCCGCGCAGAATCTCGACGACCTTCATCAGCCCCATGCCGTTGGTCGCCTGTCCGTCGATGCGGATGATCAGATCGCCCGGCTCGATCCCGGCGCGCGCGGCCGGCGTATCGTCGATGGGCGCGATCACCTTGGGCACGCCGTCGTCGTTCGTGATCTCGATGCCGAGGCCGCCGAACCGGCCCTCGGTGTCGCTGTCGAACTCGTGGAACTCCTGCGCATCCATATAGTCGGAATGCGGATCGAGGCGGGTGAGCATGCCCTTGAGCGCGTCGGTCGTAAGCTCGGTGTTGTCCACCGGGTGGACATAGCTCGTCTTGACCCGCTGCATCACGTCGTGGATCAGGGCGAGGTCGCGCTGGCCGTCGCTCGAAGCCGCGTGCGATCCGCCCGACGCGGAGCAGCCGCCGAGCAGAACCACGGGAAGAACGAGAGCGATCCTGCAGGCGGTGCGGATCGTCGGGGATTTCGATGTCATGGCGATGGACCCGAGTGGTAAAGCCGGATGATAGCGCAGGCCGCCGCGCAAATGATGTACCGAGCGAAGCTACCCCGGTCACATATATAAAATGTTAGCATCGCTGCGGGTGCGGCCGCCCGGCGGTGACGTTGGCCCGGCGCTGCGTCGGCCCGCGCGCGGCCGGGCTAAGACCGCCGATAATTCTGCAGGCCCGTCCAGGCCTGCTTCAACGACGCCAGCGCGATCACCGCGACAATGGCGCCGAGAACGCCGAACACCGAACCGAACCAGTAGAGAGCCGCGGCCACGAGGAGCAGGAAGAACAACCCGTGCACCGCATAGGCGATGGACCCGATCAGAGGCTGCCGGTCGCGCGCCTGCGTCGACCGCTCCGCCGCCGCCGGCGCGGCTGCGGCGGTGCCGTCCGCCGCACCGCCCTTGGCCGCATGATCGCGCCACTTTGCCGTCATGGCCGCCGCCCGTCGCATGTCAGTGTCCGGTGCGGCGTCCCGCGACGCCGGCCTCGAAATGGCCGAGCGCGGCCTTGAGTTGGCCGTCCCGGCCGGTGCCGATGAGATCGAACCGGATCGGGTGCGAGTATTCCTGCGCCGCGGCGGCGGGAAGCGTTCCGCCTTCGGTCACGAGCGCGCCGTGCAGATCGCTTTCGCGGATGACCACCGCGTTCGCCACCTGCTCGTCCGCGGGCGCCGCGACCACGATGTTGGGGGTGATGCCGCGCCCCTGAATCGACCGCCCGGACGGCGTGTAATAGAGCGCGGTGGTCAAGCGCAGCGCCCCGCCGCTGTTCAGCGGGATGATCGTCTGCACCGAGCCCTTGCCGAAGCTCCGTGTCCCCATCACCGTCGCGCGGTGCCGGTCCTGCAACGCGCCGGCGACGATCTCGGAGGCGGAGGCGGAGGCGCTGTTGATGAGCACCACCATCGGCGTCCTGGCGATCAGATCGCCCGCGGCGGACGCCGTAAAGGTCTCGTCGTCGTCGCTCATGCGCCCGCGCGTCGTGACCACCGTGCCGCCGTCGAGGAAATCGCCCGCCACGGCCACCGCGGCATCGAGCAGCCCGCCGGGATCGTCCCGGAGATCGAGGACGAAGCCGTCGAGATGTCCGCCGGCGTCGCGCTTCATCGCCATGATCGCGTGCTTGAGCGCGGCCGGGGTCGCGGCCCCGAACTCGGTGATACGCACGTATCCGACTCGCTTCGGCTCGAGCTTCGATTTCACGGTGGCGATGCGAATGACGCGGCGCGTCAGCGTGACGACGAACGGCGCCGCGTTCTCACGCGCGATCGTGAGCGTCACCTTGGTCCCCGGGCGGCCGCGCAGGCGATCGACGGCGCGCTCGAGATCCATGCCGTCGGTCGCATGGCCGTCGATCGCGGTGATGAGATCGCCCGGCTCGAGATGCGCGCGCGCGGCGGGCGTGCCGGCGATCGGCGATATCACCATCGGCACGCCGGCCTTTTCCGACATCCGAAGGCCGATGCCGCCGAATTTGCCGTGCATGTCCGCCATCACGTCGCGGTATTCCTGCGGATCGAGATAGGACGAGTGCGGGTCGAGCCGGCTCAGCATCCCCTTGAGCGCATTCGTGGTGAGGGCATCGGCCTGGACGGGGCGCAGATAGTCCGTCTCCACGCGCCGCATGACCCGGCCGATCAAGGTGAGATCGGACCGGGGCACCGCGGCCGCGGCCGTACCCGCTTCGGCCGGATCGCAGCAGAGGAGCGGAATGACGGTCAGCGCCGCCCCGAGGAGGACGGCAACCGGCAGCGGCAATCGGTTCGACATGGGATGCCTTCGGCGTCAGTGACAGGGACATGTCCCGTGCGGCATCAATGTGCGCCGCAAGCGGCGTCTTGCCAACTGCGCGCGCGGCCGTCCAGCAGGATGACAGAGATTTAATGATGTCCGCAGGCGCGAGCCGCCGGGGCGGGACCATCATTGCCGTTGCAACCATCGTCGCCCTGCGTGCCGAAGCGACCGGGAGATGACATAAGCGTCATTGCCACGAGCGGCCGTCGGCGCGGCCGCGGATTGGCGCCCGTTCGCTTCATGCCCGCACCGGACCGGCCGCGGCGCGACGGTGACGGTGGCCTCGCTGCCGGCGAATCCGGCGGTGGCAGGTTCACTTAAAATATTTTAACTGGACGCATCCGGCCGGCGCTTGGTAAGCAGGGCGTTCGGACCGGCGCGGGCCGCAGTGGCAGAAAACAGGCAAGGCCGAGGGGCATCGGCCGTGGGAGCGAGGCCGAGGATGAAGACGATCGAAGTAACGGAATGGATCAACCAGCAGCGAATCAGCCGGCTGCAAATCCTCGTGCTGGTGCTGTGCGCCGCGGCGGCGGCGCTCGAGGGCTTCGACACCCAAAGCATCGGCTTCGTCGCGCCGTCCGTGATCCACGAATGGCATCTGGCGCCCAAGGATTTCACGCCCGCCTTCGTCGTCGGCCTCCTGGGCCTGCTCGTCGGATGCCTCGTGATCGCGCCGCTCGCCGACTGGATCGGCCGCAAGAAGCTGTTGGTCGGCACCTCGCTCTGGTTCGGCGTCTTCTCGCTGTTGACGGCCGAGGCGAGCACGATGTCGACGCTCAGCATCCTGCGCTTCCTCACCGACGCGGGACTGGGCGGCGGCATGGCGAACGCGATCGCGCTTACCTCCGAATATTTCCCGGCGCGCAAGCGCGCCGCGATGACGGTCGTGATGTTCTGCGGCTTTCCGCTCGGCGCCTCGCTCGGCGGATTCCTCGCGGCGGCGCTCATCCCGCGTTACGGCTGGCCTTCGGTCTTCGTTTTGGGCGGCATCCTGCCGATCCTGCTCGCGATCGTCCTCGTGTTCACGCTCCCGGAATCGATTCGCTACCTCGTCCTCAAGCGGCGCGCGCAGGAGCGGGTCGCCGCCATCCTCCGGCGCATCAATCCGCGCGCGAGCTTCGCCCAAGGCACCACTTTCGCGATCGCCGAGGAACAGCGCAGCGGGCTCACCGTCGGCCATCTCTTCCGCGAAGGCCGGGCCGCCGGCACGGTCCTGCTGTGGATGATGTTCTTCATGAACCTCCTCGGTCTGTTCCTGCTCACGAGCTGGCTGCCGACGCTCCTGCACGATGCCGGTCTGTCGATCTCGATGGCCGTCGTCATCATCTCGGTGCAGCAGGGCAGCGGCGTCATCGCCTCGATCGCGGCCGGACCGATCCTCGAGCGCCGCAGCTGCGTTTCGCTCCTGCTGCCGCTGTTCGTCCTGTCCGGACTCGGCATCGCGGCGATCGGCTCGGTCGGGGCGTCCGTACCGCTGATCCTCGCCGCCGCCGCCATCTCCGGCATCGGCAGCGTCACCGGCCAGAACGTCGCCAACGCGCTCGCCGCGGTCTATTATCCGACCTATATCCGCGCCACCGGCGTCGGCTGGGCGCTCGGCATCGGCCGCATCGGCGCGATCGTCGGGCCCACCGTCGGCGGCCTCATGCTCGCGCTGCACTGGACCACGTCGTCGATCTTCCTCTTCGGCGCGGTGCCGTCCTTCATCGCCGCGGCCGCCGCGCTGACGATGATGTGGGTCGAAGGTCGCCGCGAGACCACCGTTGCCCCGGCATCCGTCACGGTCGCGCGTTAGCCTCGCGGCGCCGGCGGGAACTTGCCTCGTCCGCAAGAGTTGTCTATAGACAATTATCTCGTTCGAGCTTCGGGAGGAAGCGATGAATAATAACCGTCTCATTGGCGTCTCGGCGCTCGTGGTGGCGCTGGCGCTCGGCAGCAGCGTCGTCTTCGACCCCGGCGCCCGCGCCATGTCGCCCGGCACCGAGGGCGTGACGAAGCCCACCCCGGCGGCGGTGGACGCGCTCGCGGCCATCAAGGCGGCCCACGTGCAATGGGCGCAGTGGAAGCTCAAGAAGCTTGGCGACTACAAGGGCAAGATCGACGGCAAGGGCGGTCCGCTGACGATCGCGGCGATTATGAAATACCAGAAGCAGAACGGGCTCAAGCCGACCGGCTGGCTCGACCAGGCGACGTGGGACCGGATCGGCCGTCCGCCCGCGGCGGCGTGGGCGCCGCAGCACGCCACGGCGAAATAGCCGAGCCTCCGTTCCTTACGCCGCCGCCGCCCGCGGGTTGCATCGCCAGCGTGAGCCGGCGGGCAACGGTGACGTCAGCGATTCCCGTGCCGAATTCCCGTGCGATGATATGATCATCGCACGATCGGGACTCTGCGATGCCAAAGCCCCCCATGCCGCTGCCGCGGCTCGACCACGAAGCCCTGCTGCGCCGCGCCTTCGCGGTGGCGATGGCGGCGCGCAGCCGGGGCGATCATCCGTTCGGCGCCATCCTGGTCGGACCGGACGGAGCGGTTCTGATGGAGCAGGGCAACGGCTTTTCGTCCGAGGGCGGCGACAGGACGGCGCATGCCGAGCGGCTCCTGGCGTCGCTGGCGTCGCGTCGCTATGGCGCCGACTTTCTCGCCGGCTGCACGCGCTACAGCTCCGCCGAGCCCTGCGCCATGTGCTCGGGTGCGATCTATTGGGCCGGGATCGGCCGCCTGGTCTATGGCCAGGCCGAGACCGGCCTCAAGGCGGCGACCGGCGCGCATGCCGAGAACCCGACGCTCGACCTGCCGTGCCGCACCGTCTTCGCGGCCGGACAGCGCGCGGTCGAAATCATCGGCCCGCTGCTCGAGGACGAATCCGCGGCGCTGCAACGCGGCTTCTGGACCGGCGCCGCGGCGCCCTGAGGCCGCGGCGCGATCCGCCCGCGAGCAGGAACGGCGTCGCCTCGGCCATGACCCTGACGAAAAAGGCGGTCAGGAAGAACATCATTCCGCGGCGCCGAGACGCGCCGCAAGCGGCCGCAAAAACTTGACGCGGAACAGGATGAGGATGTCGCAGGCGAGCAGAAAGAAAAGCAGGATGCCCTGAAATATGCCGGTCACCGCTCTCACCGGCGCGATTGCCGCGAAACTCCCGGCGCCGGAAAAGGGCGACCGTTGCCGCGCGGCGCATGCGATCACGAACCCGCCGCCGCGACCGCCGCGACGACGGCAGCGGACGAGGCGACGAAGCCGAAGCATTTCTTGACGTTCCACAGCGTCGCCTCGGTGCAGAACGCGGGCGACGTCGTGCCGCAGCAATCGCTCAGCAGGATGCAGCCATAGCCGAGGAAATTGGCGTCGGTCAGCGAATGCAGCACGCATTGATCGGTGTTGACGCCGGCGAAGAACAGCGAGCGGCAGCCGAGATTGCGCAGGATGGAATCGAGCGGGGTGTCCCAGAACCCGCTGATGCGATGCTTGTCGACGCGAATGTCGCCCGGCTCGATCGCGAGTTCGTCGACGACGGCCGCGGCCCAGCTGTCCTTTTCCAGCACAGGCGCGCCCGATCCCGGCAGCGCCTCGCCGAGGCCGATGCCGCTGCCGGTCGGCTTGAAGAGGTGGATCTGGTTGGGCGGCATGTTCATGAGATCGGGGCGGTTGCCCCAATTGACCCAGACGATCGGGACAAGCGCCGTCCGTAGCAGCGGCAGCAGCCGCCGCAGCGGCGCGATCGGCGCGCGCTCGGGCGCGACATCGACACCGAGATGATCGACCCAGCCGCCCTTGGCGCAGAAATCGTTCTGCATGTCGATCACGAGCATCGCCGTGCGCTCGAGATCGACCGTCACCGATTGCGGCTCGGCGGCGATGGTGACGGGCCGGGGCGGCGGCGGCGCCATCGCCATGTCGACGCGCGCCTCATCGGCACGCCAACGGTACTGGCGGCCGCGGCCCAGTTCGTGCAGCGGACGCTCCTTCGGGGATGATGACGCCGTCACATGGCCCTCCTTCGCGGCGCGGGTTCGCAGACCGCTCCCGCAAGAACCGCGCCAGCGCCCGGCGGCGGTCGCCCCGACCCGGCCGTGGCGCCCGCCGCCCAAAAACTGTGCAGCGCGCCCGAAGTCACGGCATTTTTTTGTCACAGCCGCCGCCGGCCGGGTGTCGCGGCCGCTCTGGCAGTGCGCGCACGCCGTGGCACGCATGATGCTTAGACCGGAGCGGGCATCGTCGCCCCTGCGAAAAGCAAGCAAGGATCGAGGAGGTTCGGATGGCCGTGTTATCGCGTCGCGTCGTACTGCAGGGGGCCGTCGGCGTGGCGGCGCTGACAGGGGCATCGCTGGCGCCGCTCCGTCCGGCGTTGGCGGCGCCGGCCGGGGTGGGCGTCCTGATCCCGGGCTCGAAGTCCGACAAGGGCTGGATGGAGTCGGGCTATGACGGGATGACCGCCTCGGAAAAGAAATACGGCGGCCGCATCAAGGTGCAGATGATCGAGAACATCAACTACGCCGACATGGAGCAGGCGCTCACCAATCTCGCGGCGGGGAACGCGCTGGTGATTGGCGTCGGCGGCCAGACCCAGGCGGCCGTGCTCAACGTCGCGCCGCGCTTTCCCAAGGTGAAATTCTCGATCGTCGGCGGCAACAAGGCACCTCATCCGCCGAACGTCGCCGAATACGACGTGAAGCAGGCGGAGGTCGCGTTCCTCGCCGGCGCCGCCGCGGCCATGCTGTCGAAGACCGGCGCGGTCAGCTATGTGGGCGGGCTCGAGATCCCGTCCATCGTCAATGCCGGCAAGGAATTCGGCATGGGCGCCCGGTACATCAATCCCAAGATCAAATATTTCGAGGCCTATACCGGCGATTTCGACGACGTCGTCAAGGCCAAGGAGGCGACGCTCGCGGCCATCGCCCAGAGCGCCGACATTCACTATCACATCCTCAATCTCGGCCTGCGCGGCCTCGAGCAGGCGGCGCGCGAGAAGGGCACGCACATCATCGGCAGCTACACCGACCGCTGCGGCTCCGACCCGCTCTATGTCGCCTATTCGATCACCGGGGTCGGCTTTCAGGTGAGCTATGCCATCGATCAGTTCCTCGCCGGCACGTGGAAGGCGGGCTACAAGCCGTTCGGCCTCGTCATGGGACCCGAGGCATCGAACATGATCATCTGCAAATCGACGCCCGAGATGGACGCCAAGCTGGCGGCGATCAAGAAGGAGATCCTCGGCGGCAAGATCAAGGTGCTCGAAGGGTGAGCGCACTTCCGGCGACCGCGCGGAGCGGGCGCGAGACGCTGGCGCAAGCCGCCGCGCCCATGCCGCCGCCGGTCCTCGCGCTGCGCGGCGCCACCAAGCGCTTCGGCGCGGTGCTTGCGCTCGACAACGTCACGCTCGAGATCGGCGCCGGCGAGATCCATTGCCTCCTCGGCGAGAACGGCGCCGGGAAATCGACGCTGTGCAACCTGATCTTCGGCCTTTACGTCCCCGACGGCGGCGAGATGCTGCTCGCCGGCGCGCCCTACCGGCCGAGCGGTCCGGCCGCCGCGCTCGCCGCCGGCATCGCCATGGTGCATCAGCATTTCAGCCTGATCCCCACCTTCACCGTGGTCGACAACCTGCTGCTCGGGCGCGAGCGCGGCGTGCTCCGCCGCGCCGCCTATGCCGAGAAGCTCGCGGCGACCGCCGCGGCTTACGGGCTGCCGCTCGATCCGTATGCGCTTGTCGGCGATCTCTCGGTCGGCGAGCGCCAGCGCGTCGAGATCGTCAAATGCCTGGTGCGCGAGCCGCGGCTCCTGGTGCTGGACGAGCCGACGGCGGTGCTGCCGCCGGGCGAGATCGAGTCGTTCCTCGCGGTGTGCCGCCGCGTCGCCGATGGCGGCTGCGGCGTCGTGCTCGTCACCCACAAGCTCGCCGAGGTCAAGCGCGTCGCCGATCGGGTGACGGTGCTGCGCGGCGGCAGGTCGGTCGCGACATCGGAGCAACCCGCCGAGGACATCGACCGCCTCGTGCGCGCAATGATCCAGCGCGATCTCGACACGCTCGACACCGCGCTCGCCTCGAGCCTCGCCGGCATGGAGTCGGACGAGCCGGCGACGCCGGACGCCGCCCATCACCCCGACCGGCGCATCGACGCGCTGCAGATCGACGGGCTGACGGTCGAGGACCATGTCGGGACGGTGCGGCTCGACGCGCTTACGCTCACTGTCGGCCGCGGCGAGATCGTCGGGCTCGCCGGCGTCGAGGGCAACGGCCAGACCGAGCTCGGCGCCATCCTCGCCGGGCTGATGCGGCCGACGCGCGGCCGCGTCTTCGTCGACGGCAGCGAGATGACCAACCGCTCGCCCGCCGAGATCACCGCGCTCGGCGTGGGCGTCATCCCCGAGGACCGGCACGCCGTCGGCTGCATCGCCGAGATGAGCGTCGCCGAGAACATCTATCTCAACCGCATCGGCGGCTTCGCGCGGCGCGGCCTGATCGACCGCGACCGCATGCGGCGCCAGGCGCGCGAGATGATGGAGCGGTTCGACGTCCGCGCCGCCGGGCCGGACGCGAGCTTCGGCAGCCTGTCCGGCGGCAACCAGCAGAAGGCGGTGCTGGCGCGCGAGCTGACCCTCGACAATCTCGTCTTTCTCCTCGCGGCGCAGCCGACGCGCGGCCTCGATGTCGGCGCGGTCGAGGCGATCTACAAGCACATCCGCGCCGTGTGCACGACCGGCGCCGGGGTGCTGCTGATCTCGTCCGAGCTCGACGAGCTGATCGCGGTCGCGGACCGCATCGTCGTGCTCTATCGCGGCCGGATCATGGGCGAGCGGGCGGCGCATCCGCGCGAGCGCGAGGCGATCGGCGCGATGATGTCGGGCAGCGCCGCATGAGCGCCGCGAGCGAATCCGCGCGCGCGCCGCGCCTGTGGATGCCCTCGGCCGGGGTGACGATTCCGGTCGCCACCGTCCTGCTGACGCTGCTGTTCGGGCTCGTCCTCATCGCCTTGACCGGCGTGTCGGTCGGCGACGCCATCGGCGCCTTCATCAACGGCGCGTTCGGTTCGGGCTATGTGATCGCCGCCTCGATCAACCGCTCGGTCGTCTATACGCTGGTCGGGCTCGGCTTCATCGTCGCCGCGCGGGCCAATCTCACCAATGTCGGCGGCGAGGGCCAGATCGCGGTGGGCGGCATCGCCGCGACCGCGGTGGCGCTTTACGGCGGCGTCAAGGGCTTGCCGCTGGGTCTCGCCTTCATCGTGCCGGCGCTGGCGGCGACGGTGGCCGGCGCCGCCTGGGGCGCGCTCGCCGGCGTGCTCAAGGTGAAGGCCGGCACCAACGAGGTGATCAGCACGCTGCTGCTGACCTTCATCGGCATCTGGCTGGTCTATTGGTGCGTCGAGTCGAGCGCGCTGCTGCGCCGGCCGATGACCACCACGGCGACGCTGCCGGAATCGCTCGAGATCGCCAATCCCACCCGGCTGCCGCTGCTGTCGGGCGATCCGTCGGTGCCGCTCAATATCGGCCTGCCCGTGACCGTGATCCTGGTGATCGCCGTGTGGGTGATCCTGGCGCGCAGCGTGTTCGGCTGGCAGCTTCGCGCGATCGGCCTCAACGAGCTGGCGTCGCGCCGCGCCGGCATTCCGCGCGCCGCGCTCGTCGTCGCCGCGATGGCGATCGCCGGCGGCTTCGGCGGGCTCGCCGGGGCGGTGATGCTGCAAGGCGACCAGTACCTGCTCAAGGCCGGGTTCTCGTCGGGCTACGGCTTCGACGGTCTCGTCATCGGGCTGCTCGCGCGCGGCTCGGCGGCGGGCGTCGTCGCCGGCGCGCTGTTGTTCGGCTTTCTGCGGTCCGGCGGCATCAACATGGAGATGGTGGCCCGCGTGCCGAGCGCCATCGTGATGGTGATCCAGGGGCTGATCGTGGTGACGCTGGCGGCGATGGCGTTCTGGCTCGACCGGCGCAAGGTGACGCGATGAGGTGGCAGCTTCTGGCCGTGTTCCTTGGCTCGACGCTCAGGCTGGCGGTGCCGCTGATGCTGGGCGCCACCGGCGAGCTGGTGAGCGAGATGGCGGGCGTGCTCAACATGAGCATCGAGGGCATGATGCTGACCGCGGCCTTTGCCGGCGCGCTCGGCGCGTGGGCGACGGGCGAACCGATGATCGGGCTCGCCTGCGGCATCATCGCCGTGATGCCGGTGGCGCTGCTGCAGGCGTTCCTCAGCGTCACGCTCCGGGCCAATCAGGTCGTCACCGGGCTCGGCATCAACATTCTTGCGCTCGGCAGCACCACGCTCGCCTATCGCGAGATTTTCGGCGAGCGCTCGCGCGATCTCATCCCCGGCTTCCCGCAATGGAGCCCGCCGCTCCTGGGCCACATCCCGGTGTTCGGCGGCGCGGTGTTCCAGCAGGTCTGGGTGGTCTATCTCGCGCTGGCGCTGGTGGCGGTCACGGCCTGGGTGGTGCGCTACACCGCGATCGGGCTGGTCGTCCGCGCCGCCGGCGCCGATCCGCGCAGCGTCGACAAGGCGGGGCTGTCGATCGTGCGGGTGCGCTATGGCGTCGTGCTGTTCGCCGGGTTCATGTCGGCACTGGCCGGGACGTATCTCTCGATCGGCGACATCAACACCTTCACCGAAGGCATGACCAACGGCGCGGGCTATCTCGCCATCGCCGCCGTGATCTTCGGCAATTGGCGCGTCGGCCGCGCCTTCGGCGCGTGCCTGCTGTTCGGCGCGGCGACGGCGCTGCAATTCCAATTGCCGGACATGGGCATTCCGCTGCCGACCGCGCTGCTGGTGATGATGCCTTATCTGCTGGCGTTCTTCGCGGTCGCGGGCCTGGTCGGGCGGCAGACCGCGCCGGTCGCGCTGACCGTCCCCTACCGCCGCGCCGCCTGAGGCCGCCCGCGCGGGCGGCCGCGCCACCGGACCCGGTCCCGCATCGAGCGCCTTGGCTTTCGGCCCCGGCCGGCGTATGACGATCATGGGCGCGCCAATAATAGAGAAGAGCGGCGCTCGGGGAGGATCGGGCTGCCATGGTGGGCCAAAGCGAGCCGGCGCTCTATGTCCGGACCTACGGCGAAGTCCGCGACATTCTCATGGAGCGCGCCCGCCACGCGCGCAATCCGATGGACTACGTGCCGGCGGCCGAGGCGCATGCGGTGCTCGACCGGCTCGGCACGCTCGACCGCGAGCGCTGGGCCCAGGCATTCAGCGCGGCGGCCGAGCCGCATTTCGCCGCGGGGCTCGCGGCCGAGGACGCCGGCGACAGGGAATCCGCGCGCCGCGAATATCGCGCCGCCTTCGGCCTCTTCCGCGTCGCCCGCTATCCCGCGCCCAATTCGCCGGCGAAGCGGCTCGCCTATCGCCGCTCGCAGGAGGCGTATTTCAAGGCGGCCGCGCTGGCCGAGCCCGGCGTCGCCCGCGTCGCGATGCCCTATGTCGGCGCCCAGGCCAGCGGCGCGACGATCGTGGGCTATCTCCATCGGCCGCTGCGCGCGGGAACGCTGCCGGTCGTGGTGCAGTGGGGCGGCATCGATTCGTTCAAGGAGGACCGCCGGCCCGAGCCCTATCTGGCGGCGGGCCTGGCCGTGCTGGCGGTCGACATGCCCGGCGTCGGCGATGCGCCGATCCCCGGCTCCGAGACCGGCGAGGAGCTGTGGAACGGCATATTCGATTGGATCGCGGCCGAGCCGGGGCTCGACGCGCGGCGCATCGCCGTCGTCGGCGCGAGCACCGGCGGATACTGGGCGGCGAAGCTCGCGCACACCCATCGCGACCGCATCGCCGCCGCCGTGACCCATGGCGGTCCGGCGCATTTCGCCTTCGCCCCCGATTGGATCGCGCGCGCCGCGCGCGGCGAGTATCCGTTCGAGCTGGCCGAAACGCTCGCCAGCGCGTTCGGCCGCACGACCGCCGCCGAATGGCTCGACTACGCGCCGCGCCTGTCGCTGCTCGACCAGGGCGTGCTCGACCGGCCTTCGGCGCCGCTCCTGTGCGTCAACGGCGTCGACGATTCGATCTTCCCGATCGAGGACATGTATTTGCTGCTGCGGCACGGCGGCGCCAAATCCGCCCGGTTCTTTCCGGGCGGCCACATGGGCCACGACCCGAGCCTTTTCCCGACGATCGTCACCTGGATTGCTCGGGAACTGTCGCGCATCTGATCCACCGCGCCGCGCGGCGGCGCTCTTAACGACGAGGCGACCATGGAACCAGTCACTTCTTCCGCACAGCCGCTCACGGCATCGCGCAAGGCGCATCTCGGCTTGGCCGTCCTTCTGGTCGCCATCGGGTTCGCGCTGCTCGCGCCGACCCGGCTCGATATCGTCATCATCCTCAAGGAGGTGATGCATGGCATCGGCATCGCCAGTCTCGGCGCGGCCGGATTGATCTCGACCGCGACGCTGCTGGGCGACGGCGTCTTCGAGCTGATCTGGGGCCGGCTCTCCGATCGCTGGAGCCGGATGGGAACGCTCGCCCTCGGCGTCGCGCTCTATTCGACCTTCAGCATCCTGACCGCGACGGCGACGACGCTGCCGACCCTCTACCTGATGCGCATCCTGCTCGGCATCGGACAGGCGATGTTCATCCCCGCCTATTTCGCCTTCGTCGGCGGCGTCTACGGCAAGCGCCGCGGCCTGCTGTGCGGCTCGCTCGCCGGATTGTTCACGATCGGCGTCGCGGTGAACCCGATCCTGACCAAGGACATGTTCCAAGCGACGCATCAGTGGCAGACGCCGTTCATCGCCTATGGCGCGTTCGGGCTGGCGCTGGCGGCGGCCATCTATCTGGTCGGCCGGGGTCGCAGCCGGATCTACGACACGCGGCTTCACGCGCTGCCGCCGCCGGCGGTGGTGCATGAGGCGTCGCGGACCGCGTGGCTCTTCAACCGCAACATGATCCTGCTGCTCATCACCATGATGTTCTGGGGCCTGACGCAATACGGCTTCCTGGCCATTCTCGTGACCTATCTGCGGACGCGGCAGCACTTCTCGTTCGGCATGGCCGTCGACGTGGCTGCGATCGGGGGCTGGTCCTCCTTCGCCTTCAGCTTCGTCGCGGGCTATCTCTCGGACCATATCGGCCGGCGCCGCTCGCTCCTCATTTTCGGCTGCGTCGCGCTGGTCATGGCGGCGCCGCTCTTCGTCCTGCCGCAGACGTTCCTCTCGGCGGCGATCCTCACCGCGATCTTTCAGGCCGCGAACGGGACCTTCTATCCGATCGGCGTCGCCTACGCGCAGGACTTCGCCCGGGCCGAGCATCTCGGCGTCCATTCCGGCGCGGTCAGCGGCATGGGCCATCTCGTCGCGGGCATCGCCGGCTTCGTCGCCGGCTCGATCGCGGGCGGCTATGGCTATCCGGCGCTGGGCTGGTTCTTCGTCGCCGCGAGCGTCGTCATGGTGGTGGCGATCGGCTTCACGCAGGATCCCCGGCCGGTGCTCGAGCCGCAGCTCGCGCCCCAGCCGTCCTAGCGCGGCGCGCCGGTCAAGATTCCTGGCTTGCGGTACGAGAAAGGCGCGGCGGCCGGAGACAATTGTACAGTCAAATTCGATAAATTCTCGACGCGACTAATGCGTAAAGCTCTAAGAAATGTTAAACCGTTGGTAAGTCCAAGGATCGAAGGTGCCGCAGCACGGGCGATCGATCCAAGAGTGTCATGGCAATGTCCGCCGCCGGCGAAGAAAGCGCGAAGCCTTATTTTGCGCTCGCGACCAACGATGTCGCGGGCGGCAGCTTCGACATGGCAACCGTGGGTGGCGGCGGCGCGCCGTCCGATGCGGCGGGCACAAGCTATCAATCGGACGACGGCAGCATCGGCACCGGCGGCGCAGCGTCTTCCCCCGGCCCGCGCGGAGCCGCCGGCGGCGGCTTCGGTCAGACCGCGCCGCAGCAGCGCCTCTCCGGCACCGGGACGACCCCCGCCAGCTTGAGCGACGGCCAGGAGCCGGCAGGATTTCCGTCCGCTCCGATGGCGGGCCAGGCCCCCGGCACCGCCGCTTTCGCCCCATCGAACCCAAGCTTCGCCGCCGACACCAGGCCCGGGTCCCTCATGGCGCCCGACGGCTCAGGCGGCGCGCAGGACCCGCTCTCGCAGCCGGGGACCGGTCCCGGCGCAGCGGCGCCCGGCGCCGCCATCCCGGCCATCACCGACGTTCAAGACGATGCCGGCGTTGTGACGCTCGCGCAGAGCGGTTCGGGCGGCACCGGATCGAGCGGCGGCGGTTCGGCCGGGACGGGAACGTCGGGCGGGTCCGGTGCCGCTCAGCATCTCGTCATCAACCTGACCTTCGACTCGAGCGCGAATAGCGCCCCCGCAGCGTTCAAGACCGCCGTCACCGCCGCCGCGCAGTTCTTCGAAGACAATTTTTCCAATCCGGTCACGATCAACATCGATGTCGGCTACGGCGAGATCAACGGATCGTCGATGGGCGGCGGCGCGCTCGGCGAGAGCGAGACGTATCTCTACAACTACAGCTTTTCGCAATTGGCCGCCGCCTTGCGCGCCGACCCGACCGCGGCGGCCGACGTGCCGGCCACCGACCCGACCAATGGCGGCCAGTTCTGGGTCACCACCGCCGAGGCCGAGGCGCTGGGGCTCGCCGCGTCGTCGCAGGGTCTCGACGGTTACGTCGGATTCAGCAGCGGCCTCGCTTTCGACTACAACAACAGCGACGGGGTGAGCCCCGGTGCATTCGACTTCTTCGGCGTCGCGACGCACGAGATCTCCGAGGTGCTCGGCCGGCAGATGATGGACGGGTCGTGGAGCAGCTTCGAGCCGCTGGACCTGTTTCACTATTCCGCCCCCGGCGTCCGCAGCTTCAGCGGAACCAAGACCGGCTATTTCTCCATCGACGGCGGCGTCACGAATCTCGGCAACTTCAACACCAATCCGGGCGGCGATTTCGGCGACTGGGCCGGCAGTGTCGGCAACAACGCGTTTCTCGCCTTCACCAATTCCGGCGTCGTGGACCCGGTGACGTCGGCCGACCTTACGCTGATGAACGCGCTCGGCTGGACGCCGATCACCGCGACGGCGGCGCCGCAATCGTCGCCTCCCGCGCGCGTCGCGTCGGATTTCAACGGCGACGGCATGTCGGACATCTTATGGCGGAACGCGTCGGCCGGCGCCACGTCGCTGTGGGAGATGAGCGGCAGCACCGTCATCGGCGGCGGCCCGCTCTCGGCGCCGTCGCCGCAGTGGCAGATCGCGGGCGTCGGCGATTTCAACGGCGACGGGACGGCCGACATCCTGTGGCAGAACACGGCCAGCGGCGCCTTGGCGCTGTGGGAGATGAACGGGACGAGCGTGATCGGCGGCGGCCCGCTCGCGGCGCCGCCCGCATCATGGCAGGTCGCCGGCCTGGGCGACTTCAACGGCGACGGCAAGACGGACGTCTTGTGGCGGAATTCGCAGACCGGCGCCGCGTCGATCTGGGAGATGAACGGCACCGGCGTCATCGGCGGCGGCCCGCTCGCCGGCGCCCCGCCGCCGAGCTGGAAGGTCGCAGGGGTCGCTGACTTCAACGGCGACGGGATGGCGGACATCCTGTGGCAGAACACGAGCACCGGGCAGTTGGGGCTGTGGGAGATGAGCGGCACGAGCGTGATCGGCGGCGGCGCCATCGCCGCGCCGTCGGCGCCATGGCAGATCGCCGGTCTCGGCGATTTCAACGGCGGCGGCACGACCGACATTCTGTGGCGGAACACGCAGACGGGCGCCGCGTCGATCTGGGAGATGAACGGGACCGCCATCATCGGCGGCGGCCCCATCGCCAATGCGCCGTCGACCGCTTGGCAGGTTGCGGGCATCGGCGATTACAACGGCGATGGCAAGTCGGACATCTTGTGGCAGAACACCCAGACTGGCGCGATTTCCGTCTGGGAGATGAACGGGACCGCGCCGATCGGCGGCGGCGCGGTCGGCGCGCTCCAGACCAGCTGGCAGGCGGCGCACAATCCGATCCTCGCTGCGTAAGGCAAGGGCCGCCGGCTTTCCTGTCCGCCGCAAAGATTCCATGACATCCCTGCGGCGGCGCTGATCGCAGGCGGTTGTGACAAGGCGGCCGCTCACCCTTGGCGCCGCGGCGCTTTGTCGGAAGGCTGGCGATCCGCGGCGTAACCGGAATCGACCCACGACACCCATTCGTCGAGGCTCGCGGAAACATCGTCGGCAACCCGGACGAGCGCAGCCTTGGTCTCGCTGCGGAAGCTCGGTCCCTCGAGATGGAGCGCGTGCAGGCGGGCCGTCAGGTCGCCATGACGCTGCTCCAGCGCCGCGATCTCGGCCGATTTGTCGGATCGGCTGTCGGCGGCGAGTTGGCGCTTCAGCGCGACGATGCGCTCGCCCAATTGGGCGAGCCGCCGCTCCTCCGCTTCATGAGGCGATGTTGTGGCCATGAGCGTCACTCCATGGTTATGGCAACAAGTTGCGCGCCACACGCGCTGCGAGGCTCGGTTTCATGGCCTCGTCAGCGGATGCTTTCGAGTGCGAGCGCAATGCCCTGGCCGCCGCCAATGCACATGGTGACGAGGCCACGCCGAATACCGTCGCGGCGCATCGCGTGCATCAGCCGCGTCGCCAGCACGGCGCCGGTCGCGCCGATGGGATGACCGTGCGCCACGGCACCGCCCTCGACATTGACGATGTCTTCGGCGAGGCCAAGCTCCTGGATCAGCGCCAATGCGATGGCGGCGAACGCCTCGTTGATTTCGACACGCTCGAGGTCGCCGATCTTCCAGCCGGCGCGCGTCAGGGCCTGGCGCACGGCCGGCACCGGTCCCAGGCCGAACATGCCCGGCTCGACCGCGCCGACGCCGAACGAGACGAGGCGCGCCATCGGCTCGAGGCCCTGCTTTTCCGCCCACGCGGCATCGGCCACGATCATGGCAGCGGCGCCGCTGTTGAGCCCGGGCGCGTTCCCGGCGGTGATGGTCCCGTCCTTGCGGAACACCGGCTTGAGCTTGGCCAGGGTTTCGAGCGTCGTATCCGGCCGATTGTGCTCATCGTTCGCGAACGCGGCCGGACCCTTATGGCTTGGCACTTTGACCGCGACGATCTCCGGCTTGAATTTCCCCGCGGCTTGCGCCGCGCTGAAGCGGGTCTGCGAGCGGCAGGCCCACCGGTCCTGCGCCTCGCGCGTGATTTGAAATTTCGCGACGAGATCCTCCGTGACCCAGCCGGAATGCTTGTCGCAGAAAGCGTCGTTCAGGCCGTCCCGCAGCATGCTGTCGTAGATTTCGGCATCGCCCATGCGATAGCCCCAACGACCGCCGGACAGGAGGTAGGGCGCCTGGTCCATGTTCTCCATGCCGCCCGCGACGCCGCACCGCGCGAAACCGAGCATGACCTCCTGCGCGACGCTTGCCATCGCCTGGGCGCCGGAACCGCACACGCGATTGACGGTCATGGCCGGCACCGTCACCGGAACGCCCGCCTTGACCGCCGCCTGGCGCGCCGGGTTCATCTTGGCGCCCGCCTGTATGACATGCCCCATGACGATCGTTTCGACTTTCGCCGCATCGAGTTTCGCCCGCTTCAACGTCTCTCCGATGACCACCGCGCCAAGATCGGGGGCCGGGACATCCTTCAGTGCGCCCTTGTAGGTGCCGATGGCCGTGCGAACCGGCGCGCAGAGGACAACGATGGGTTGGCTCATGACAAAGTCTCCTCGGATTGGCGGCACCGCCTATGGCATGCACGTGCCGCCGTTGATCGACAGCGTTACGCCGGTTAGCCGGTGGCGCCTGCCGCCATGACATGGGTCGATCACGCGGCCATGCCGAATGACAAAAAGTTCATGCTCGCGCGAGGCGGCACCGCGGTCTTGCCGCGGATCACCTCTCCTATCGCGCCGAGCGGCCGCCCGCCTTGATCCGCATCAAGGACGCGGGACGCATCGATGTCGACACTCGATGGCGGCGCGGTAGACTTCGACCAGGAGATTGCCATGCAAGCGGCCTTGCTCGTCACCGGAAGCGATCCGCCCGCGATCGAACCCGGGGCCGGATAACCCCGCGTGGACCAGCGCCCGCGGTGGTACGCCGTCGTCGTGCTCGCCGTCGTCCTGGCGGCAGCACTGGCGATGCCATCCGCGGCGGCGGATCGGCGGGCGGTCGTGCTCGAGATCGACGGCGCGATCGGGCCCGCGGTCGCCGATTATGTCGGGCGCGAGCTTGCGGCGGTGCGACCGCGCGACACCGGCCTCGTCATCCTGCGCATCGATACGCCGGGCGGGCTCGAGACCTCGATGCGCGCGATCATTCGCGCCATTCTCGCCACGCCGGTGCCGGTCGCGGCCTATGTCGCCCCGAGCGGCGCCCGCGCGGCCAGCGCCGGCACCTATATCGCCTATGCCTGCGCCATCGCCGCCATGGCGCCCGGGACCAATCTCGGCGCCGCGACGCCGGTTCAACTGCAAGGGCTGCCGCTCGCGCCCGCCGGGCCGCCGCCAGCGCCCGCGCCAGGCGGCGGCAACAAGAACGCGGGTGCGGGCAAGCCCGGCGAACCCGCCGGCGCCGCGCCGGAGGACACCGAGACCCGCAAGATCCTCAATGATTCCGTCGCCTATATCCGCAGCCTTGCCGAGCTCAACGGTCGCAACGCGGATTGGGCGGAGGCGGCCGTGCGCAGTGCGGCGAGCCTGCCGGCCGCCGATGCCCTCACGCTGCACGTCATCGACGTGATCGCCACGGATGTGCCCGACCTGCTCCGCCAGATCGATGGGCGGACCGTGACCGTGGCCGGCAAGCCGGAGCGCCTTGCGACTGCCGGCCTCGACATCGTCACGATCGCCCCCGACTGGCGCACACGGCTGCTCGCGGTCGTCACCGATCCCAATATCGCCTATCTGCTGATGCTGCTCGGCGCCTATGGGTTGATCTTCGAACTCATGAGCCCGGGCGCCGTTCTGCCGGGACTGATCGGCGCGATCAGCCTGCTCGTCGCGCTGTTCGCGCTCAACCTGCTGCCGATCGATTATGCCGGTGCCGGTCTCGTTCTGCTCGGCATCGCCCTCATGGTGGCCGAGGCCTTCATCGGCACGTTCGGCGTGCTCGGGGTCGGCGGCATCGTCGCGTTCGTGTTCGGATCCGTCCTGATGTTCCACGGCAACGCGCCGGGGTTCGGGCTGTCGATCTCGGTCGTGGTCGCCGCCACCGTCATCACCGCCGGATTCTTCTTTCTGGTCCTCGCCATGCTGCTCCGGTCGCGGCGCCGGCCGGTGGTGACGGGGGGCGAGGCGCTGATCGGCGCCGCGGGCGAGGTCGTCTCATGGGACGGTCCGGCCGGCAGGGTCCGGGTCGAGGGCGAGCTCTGGCAGGCACGCGCCCGGCAGCCGGTGCCGCCGCGGACGCGCATCAAGGTCGTCGGCCGCGACGGCCTGGTCCTGACCGTCGAGCCGCAACGCTAGAAGATCCCGTCACCGCCAAGGGGAGGCATGACCATGATTACCGGCATCTCGATCGTCGTCATCGTCGCGATTTTCGCCGTGCTGTTCCTGAGCTCGGCGATCCGCATCTTCCGCGAGTACGAGCGCGGCGTCATGTTCACGCTCGGCCGCTATACGGGGACCAAGGGACCGGGCCTCGTCCTGATCGTGCCGCTGGTGCAGCAGGTGGTCCGCGTCGACTTGCGCATCGTCGTCGTCGAAGTGCCGCCGCAGGACGTGATCTCGCGGGACAATGTCTCGGTCAAGGTCAGCGCCGTCATCTACTTCCGCGTCGTCGACGCCGAGCGCGCGGTCATCCAGGTGAACAACTACATGGAAGCGACGAGCCAGCTGTCCCAGACCACGCTGCGCTCGGTGTTGGGCAAGCACGAACTCGACGAGATGCTGGCCGAGCGCGACAAGCTCAACGCCGATATTCAGGATGCGCTCGACAAGCAGACCGAGGGCTGGGGAATCAAGGTCTCGAACGTCGAGATCAAGCGCATCGACCTCGAAGAAAGCATGGTCCGCGCGATCGCCCGGCAGGCCGAGGCCGAGCGCTCGCGCCGTGCCAAGGTCATCAACGCCCTGGGCGAGGAGCAGGCGGCGCAAAAGCTGCTCGAGGCGGCGCAGATTCTGCAACCGGTGCCGCAGGCGATGCAGCTCCGCTATCTCGCGACGCTGTTCGACATCGCGGGCGAGAAAAGCTCGACCATCGTCTTCCCGTTCCCCATCGAACTGCTGCAGGCCTGGGGGGGGCGGACGGGATCGGTGCCCGCCGAGCCCGCCTGAGCCCTCGACCCGCTGCCGTTCGCCGGCGGGCCGCCGCCCCGATTGATCTATCGCATTGTATGGCTCGGCGTTGACGCCCAGCCTGGGCGGCATGGACAAGCTCGCCGAGCACCGTCGCGAGATTGAACAGCTTCGAGCGCTGGCCGCATGGTATCGAGGGTGGGCCGAACTCGGGGGCAGCGCCGAGGAACGGCAAAGCCGCCGCCTCCTGGCGAAACATATCGAGCTCAAGGCTCAGCAGCTTGAGGCGGCGAACGATTAGCGCCTTTCGAGCTCGTCTTTCGCCGCCGCCTTGGCGATCTTCCGCACAGCTCGCCGCGATACACGACCGCCCGGCTGCCGCCTCGGCGGCATTATTAACGAGAGCGGTGATATACTCCCAATGAGGGGTGCGGCAGGGCGGGCGGGTCGGACCTGGTCAAGGGTCGTGATTTTCGCTGCCTGGGGCGGGGATTGCGATGCAGCAGGATGAGCACGGACCCGATCGATCGCGGCACACGGCGAGCGATTGGCTGGCAGAAGCCAAATCGTTCGAGAGCGCGGGCGAGCTGTTCAAGGCCTACGACATTGCGACCCAGGGATTGGCGATGGTCCCGCACGATCTCTGGCTCAGGCATCGTGCCGTGCTGTGCCTGGCGCGCGCCGGAGCGACCGAACTCGCGTGTCGCCAGTATGACGCGTACGGCCTCGCCGCGGCCGAAGCCGATCACGAGGACATCGCGGCGCTCCGTGCCCGATTGCTGAAGGACCAGGCGCTCGCCACCCTCGACGAGGCGGATCGGCGCCGCGCCTTCGGCGTGGCGGCCGAGCGCTATGGCGAAATCTATCGGCGCACGCGCGGCTATTATCCCGGCATCAACGCGGCGACCCTGCGCCTCTTGGCGGGAGACGCCGCCGCCGCCGCAGCGCTCGCGCGACGGATCCTGAACGAGCTCGACGCAGCGGAGCGAGAACCGGCGACTGTCGCGGGGATCGAAGCCGACGAATTCTACCGTCTCGCGACACGCGTCGAGGCGCTGCTGCTGTTGGGCGCGGTCGATGCCGCGCATGCGCTCGTGCCCAGGGCTCTTGCGGCCAATGGCGGCGATCACGCCGCGCTCGCAACGACGTGGAAGCAGCTTCAGCTCGTGCTGAAGGCCAAGGGTATCGACGCGGGCCGGTTTGCCGGCGAGATCGCGCCACCGCTTGTGGTCCACTATGTCGGTCATCTCATCAAGCCGCGCGGCCAGCGCGGTCGCTTCGAGGCCGCCGACGAGCTTGCCGTCGCGGCGCAGATCGCCGCGCATCTCGCGCGCGGGCGCGTCGGCTTCGGCTATGGCTCGCTGGCCTCGGGGGCCGACATTCTTTTTGCCGAATCGCTGCTGCGGCGGGGCGCGAGCTTGCATGTCGTCGTGCCATTTGCGCGCGAGGAGTTCGTCGACATCTCCGTGCGACCCGCGGGCGAGGACTGGGTCCGTCGCTTCGAGGCCTGCTATGCCGCTGCCGACACCGTGCGCTATGCCACCGAGGACGCCTATCTCGGCGACGATCGCCTGTTCGCCTATTGCAGCAGGATCGCGATGGGGCTTGCCGTGCTGCGCGCGCGGCATCTCGGCACCGAAGCCGAGCAGATGAGCGTATGGGATGGCGAGGCGCCGGAAGGGGTCGCCGGCACCGCGGCCGATGTGGAGCGCTGGCGCGCAAGCGGCCTGGGACAGACGATCATTCCGCCGCGAAACCAGCGCCGGCGGATTGTCGCTGACAAGACCGATGCCGCGACGCCGACGACGACGACGTCTCCCGGCGGGCGGCTGGCGCGCGCGATGCTGTTCTGCGACATCAAGGGGTTCAGCAAGCTCTCCGACGTCGAATTGCCGCGCTACATCGCGGGCCTCCTTGGCGAGATGGCCAAGGTCGTCGACGCTTTCGGCAACGCGGTCTGCTTTGCGAACACGTGGGGCGACGGACTCTTTCTCGTGTTCGAAGACGTTGGGCAGGCCGCCGCCTGCGCGCTCGATCTGCAGAGCGCGATCGGACGGCTCGATCTGGCGGCGCTCGGCCTGCCCGGCCACATGGCGCTGCGCGTCGGCGGGCATTTCGGCCCCGCCTATCCGGCCGTCGATCCGGTGCTGAAGAAGATCAACTATTTCGGCGCCCACGTCAGCCGAGCGGCGCGCATCGAGCCGGTGACGCCGGAAGGCTGCGTCTATGTCACCGAGACATTCGCTGCGGTCGTGGCGCTGGAGCATGGCCGGGATTTTGTTTGCGAGTATGTCGGCATGACCGAGGCAGCGAAGAAGTACGGCCACATGCGCATGTTTCTGTTGCATCGGCGGCGAACGCCATCGTGACGGAATCTTAACCATGATCGGCCCACGATGACGAACCGCCTGCACCGCGGGAGCATGGCCTTGCTGCTTGGTAACGGAAGCGCGGCAAAATAATCGAGGCCTTGGAAATCCGCCGGATGCCCTCGTTGCGTACAGTCATTGCCGGACCATTTCCGCGTCGAATAAGGCGAACGATTTCCATAACACGAACCCGCGGTTGTCCCGCAACAACTGTCCATTGTGCGCCGGTCGGCTGACGCCCGGCGTCGGTGGGACAGCACAGTTGTGGATGGGCCGAAGCGCGGAGGAGCAAGGAGACCATGCCGCAGTCGCGTCTCAAGATCTTCATCTCCTCGCCGTCGGACGTGAGCGCGGAACGGCGGCGGACGTCGCTGGTCATCACCCGGCTCCAGCGTGAATTCGCCCGCTTCTTCGATATTCAGCCGGTGCTGTGGGAGCTCAATCCGCAGCTCGGCGGCGCCCATTTCCAGGACATCATCGATCCGCCATCGAATGCCGACATCGTCGTGCTGATCCTGTGGCGGCGGCTCGGCACGCCGCTGCCGGAACGCACCGAGAAGACGGAATACCGGGGCATCGACGGCCGCGTTCCCGTCACCGGCACGGAGTGGGAATACGAGGACGCGCTCGCTGCGCGCCAGCGCCGCCACGGCGTCCCCGATCTTCTCGTCTACCGCAAGATCGCGAAGGCCGAGGCACAGTGGGATCGCGCCGAGGAACTCGACCAGGCGAAGCAGCAATGGGAAGCGCTGCAAGGCTTCTGGCACCGGCATTTCGAGGATGCCGAAGGCCACTTCAAGGCGGCGTTCAACCGCTTCGTTGCGCTCGACGAGTTCGAGGCGCTGATCGAGCGGGATCTGCGCGAAATCCTGCGCGTCCGGCTGCCGCCCGGCCCGCTGCGGGTCGAGCGCACGACCGACGCGGCGCAGCAGGTCTCGTGGTGGGACGGCTCGCCCTATCGCGGGCTTCAGGCGTTCGACAGCGAGCATGCGGCGATCTTCTTCGGCCGCGAACGGGCCGAGCGCGAGATCATCGAGGCGCTCGTCCGCCGCGCCGAAGACGGCGCCGCCTTCATGCTGGTGTTGGGCGCCAGCGGCTCCGGCAAATCCTCGCTCGTGCGCGCCGGCATCCTGCCCGATCTCGTGACGCCCGGCATCGTCGCCGGCGCGACGGCGTGGCGGCATGCGATCATCGTGCCGGACCAGCTCCTGCCCGATCCCTATGAAGGCTTCGCCAACGCCTTGGCGGAAGCGCTGCCGGAGCTGCGCGCGGTCGGGTTCGCGCCCAAGGATGTCGCGGCGCAACTCAAGGGCGGCAACGACCTTGCCGTCATGCCCCTGCGCCTTGCGCTCGAGCGAGTTGCCGCCACCGAGAAGGACGCGTTCCGGCAGGAATCGTCGTGCGCCCGGCTGGTGCTCATGCTCGACCAGATGGAGGTGCTGTTCACCGCGCCGGGCTTCGACGAGGCATCGCGCCGCGCGATCGACGGGCTCGTCGCCGGGCTCGCGCGCAGCGGCCTCGTCTGGGTCATCGCCACCATGCGGAGCGACTTCTTTCACCGCATGGTCGAGCTGCCGGCGCTCAGGGAGCTGGCGGCGCAAGGGCAATATCTTTTGGCGCCGCCCAGCACCGTGGAGATCGAGCAGATCATCACGCTCCCCGCCGAGGCGGCCGGGGTCGGGTTCGAGGTCTATACCGGCGACGGGCCGGGCGATGCCGCCGCGAGCAAGCGGGAGCCGGGAACCAACCTCGCCCAGGCGATCCGCGACGACGCGGCGAGCGATCCGGCCGCGCTGCCGCTCCTCTCCTTCGTGCTCGACGAGCTCTATCGCCGCGACATCGAATCGGGCGATGTCGCGGCGTCGCACGACGACACGGAGACGCCGCGGAACGTCCTGACATTCCATCGCTACGACGAGCTCGGCGGGCTCCAGGGCGCGATCGCCAATCATGCGGAGCAACTCGTCCGCGACCTGGCCGCGGCCATGGCGCTCGAAGCGACGGACGACACGCCACCGGGCGAGCTGCCGCCGCGTCTGGCGCAGGCGCTCCGCACCGTGCTGCTCAGCCTCGTCGAGGTGGACGAGCTCAAGGGAACGGCGACGGCGCGCATGGTGCGCGAGGCTTCGTTCGCCGATCCGCTGCAGAAACGGCTGGGCGAACGGCTGGTCGCGGCGCGGCTCGTGGTCGCCGACGACCCGGGCACCGGGCGGACCTTACGGATCGCGCACGAGGCATTGCTCGCGCGTTGGCCGCGGCTCAAGGAGCTGATCGACGACCAGCGCGAGTTCCTCATCGCGCGGCGGCGGCTCCAGGGCGAGCAGGCGAACTGGGACGGCCACGACAACGACCCGGACCTCCTGCTGCTGTCGCCGCGCCGGCTCGCCGAGGCCGAGGAAATCCGCAAGGACCACCGCGACGCGCTCGATCCCGAGGTGGCCGCTTATATCGACGCCTCGCTCTTGGCCGACCGGGCGCGCAAAGCGGAGGAGGAGCGGCGCAAGGAGGAATTGCGCCTCAAGGAGCTGCGGACGGCGCAGCGGATCGCACGGATCTTCCGCAATGCCAGCATCATCGCCGGAATTCTGCTCGTGGCGGCCGCTTCGTTCGGCGCGGTCGCATGGTATGAGCGCGGCGTCGCCACGGTCGCCCTCGACGAAGCCGCGAACAATTACCACGTCGCCGTGGATCAGGCCGCAGGATCGAGTCAGCTTCTGGCGAACAGCTACGAGGATGGCTCGATCTCGACGGCCCTGATGAAGCCGCTGATGGCGCAAGCGCTCAAGACCGTCAGTCGGCTCAGCGGCGACGGCGACGACGTGACAAGCGCGCGGATCCGGCTGCTCGACGATCTCGCCTTGGCCTATGTCACCTTCGGCGACATCGTGTCCGCGCGCAAGTTCGCCGACGACGAGAACGCGCTCGCCGACCGTCTTCTGAGCAAGGACCCGGCGAGCGTCGCATGGCGGCGATTGTGGGCGGTCGCGCGCGGACGGCTCAGCGACGCGCTGCTCTATCAGGGCGACGTCCCCGGCGCGTTGGAGCGGGGCCGCGAGGCGGTGAACGCCGCCCTCAAGATCGTGACGGCAAATCCCGGTGACGAGGAAATGCAGCGCTCGCTTTTCTTCGATTATGAGCGGGTGGCCGATCCCTTGCGCACGCAAGGCGATCTCGACGGCGCGACCAAGGAATATCGCCTTTGGCTCGACCACGCGACCGAACTGCATACGCGCCAGCCGGGGAACCCGCAGTGGTTGCGCGCATTGGCCTTTGGTTACGAGCGGCTCGGCGACGTCCTGCTGACGCAGGGCAAGCCGGCAGAGGCCAATGTCCAGTACCGGTCGTTCAGTTCGGCGGCGGCGCAAGCGGTCGCCGCGGAGCCGCAGAACGCCATCTTCCAGGATGCCCTGACGCTAAGCCATCAAAGACTGGGCGATTCGCAGTTCGCCCAGGCCAAATTCCCGGAAGCGCTCGGCGAATACAAGGTCTACGAGGCGATGGCCGCCAAATTGGTAAACGACATCGATCCCGCCAATTTTCGCTGGCATCAGTTTCTGGAGATCGCGCACCAGCGCATCGGCGAGGTGTTGATGGCCGAGAAGGATTTCGACGGCGCATTGAAGGAATATCGAACCTATTCGTCGATGGCGGAAGAGGTCCTCGCCAAGGACCCTGCGCAAGGTCGCGCGCTCTACGATGCGGCGAACGCGCGCGAGAAGGTCGGCGATGCGTTGCGCGAACTCGGCAGGCTCGACGATGCCGCGACCGAGTACGGCAAGGACTTGACGGTCATGACGCGCTTGACCGGGGAGGACCAATCGAATGCCGAGTGGCAAAAGAGCCTGGCCATGGCACATCAGAGATTGGCGCTGACGTTGCTCATGCAACGAAAGGGTCCCGCCGCAGCCGACGAATTCAACCAATGCGCGTCCGTGCCGGTGAAGCGGGCGGTCTACAATCCGCGGACGGCATGGCCGCAGGACGTGACGGACTATTGCCGTCGGGAACTCGACCGGCTCGGCGGCGCCCGGTCGAAATAGGCTTCAAGGATAAGGTGCAAGCCGCAACGGAAAAGGGAAGAGCCGCCCGCAATGCGAGCGGCCCCCCGTCACGCGCGGATCAGCAATTGTCGCACTTGTTCTGCGCCTGGACCGTCAGGGATGACGAAACGAAAGCGACGCTCAAGCCGAGCGCAATGAGCAACGCAAGAATTGCCTTCTTCATAAATATCCTCCAAGGTACTGATGGTTTCGACCGAAACATGCTACCGCAAGAATCATTGAAAAAACAGGAATTCTATTGTTGCCCGAGCCTTTCGATGCGACTTTTTGGCATCGGCCGGCCCGGCCGATGCCGCCCCGGCGCCGGGAGCGAGCCGGCACCGGATTTTTCGTCGTCGCTCTCCCGGTCCTTCGCTATAGTTAACGCGCAACGATTCGCCGGCTGATTGCGCCACGGCAATGCGGCGACCGCTCCGACCCTCCCGACCTTGTCCGGAAGCCCCCACGCTCCGCTTGTGCCAGCAGACATGGACATCGCAATTTCCCGCCCGGCGCCTTCGGTCCTGATCGCAAGATCGCTGCCGTTCATCGCCGGATTGGTGGCTTACGTCACGGGCTTGATCAAATGGCGCGGCGTCATTGCCGAGCCCGACACCTATTGGCACGTGGCGGTGGGACGGTGGATCATCGCGCACGGCACGGTTCCGCACCGCGACATGTTTTCCCATACCATGCACGGCGCGCCGTGGGTTCCGCATGAATGGCTGGCGGAAGTGGTCATCGGGTGGACTTACGGCAAGCTTGGCTGGGCGGGGCTCGTCGTCGCAGCCGCCCTTGCCTTCGGTGCCGCGATTGCCCTTCTCGTTCGGGCGCTGCTCCGCTACGTCCCGCCGGCTTACGCGCTTGTGGGAGCCGTCGGCGCGTGGGGACTGTGCATGCCGCATCTCTATGCGCGGCCCCATGTCTTCACGTTTCCGCTACTGGTGCTGTGGGGCGCCAGCCTCGTGGCGGCGCGCGAGGCGGGGAAGGCGCCATCGCCGTGGACCGCCGTCATCATGCTGCTCTGGGCCAATCTTCACGGCGGGTACATGGTCGGTCTCGGACTCGCCGGGCTGTTCGCCGCCGAAGCGGTGTTCGAGGCGCCCGGCGCGCGCGCGGCTTTTCGCGCCGCACGCGATTGGGGCCTGTTCGGCGCGCTGTCGCTGCTGGCGGCGCTGGCGACGCCGAACGGGCTGTCGGGACTGCTCCTGCCGTTCGATCTCCTGCGCATGCACGCCATCATGTCCACGATCCAGGAATGGCGCAGTCCGAACTTCCAAGAGCCGCAGCCGCTCGAGGCCTGGCTGCTGCTCGTCCTGCTCGGTGCCCTTTACGTCGGCGTCCGCCTGCCGATCACGCGCATCCTGATGCTGCTGGTGTTGGTGCACCTGGCGCTGGGGCATTTGCGCAATGGCGAGATTGTCGGGCTGATCGCGCCGCTGATCGTGGCGCCGGCGCTTGGCGCGACCCTGGCTCATGCGCGCCCATGGCGCGGACCCTTCCCGCGCCGGCAAGGCTTCGCCGGACGATGCGCACCGGCCGTCTGCGCCGGCGGTCTCGTCCTTGCCGCCGCCGCGGCAGCGATCCGGATCGGCATTGCCGACAACGCCACCCGGTTCGCGCCCGCGGCCGCGCTCGCCTATGTCAAGGACAAGGGAGTCTCAGGCCCGGTCTTCAACGATTACGCCTTTGGCGGCTATCTCATTTTCGTCGGCATCCCGACCTTCATCGACGGGCGCGCCGATATGTTCGGCGACGATTTCTTCCGGCGGCAACGCGACCTTGCCGCGCTCCCCGCGCTGTTGGCAAAATACCACGTCACCTGGACATTGTTGCAGCCGCAAAATCCCGATGTTGCTCTGCTGGACCACCTTCCGGGATGGCGCAGGCTCTATTCCGATGCGATTGCCGTCGTGCATGTGCGCGCCGACACGATGCCGCGGCCCTAGCTGACGGCCGAGCGACTCAACCGTCGAGCGCCAGCAGCGCGAATGTCGCAAGCCAGTGCTCGCCCATATAGTCCCCGGCAATATAGGGCAGACTCGTATCGAGATGCGCGTCGGCCGCCGCCAGCGCCGCGGACCGCCGGGGATCGGCCTCCGGCAGCGCGGCCGCAATCGACCGCCAGCACCACGCCCGGCTGAAATTGAGCCCGTCCAGATGAACCGTCTTGCCGTCGGTTCGATCGGTGACCGTGGCCGGCTCGAACAGCGTCGCCGGGATCCTCGACCCGAGACGCGGCAGGAACCGGTCGAACCAAGCCGGGAAATCCGCCGCCGGCAGGACCCGCCGCATGCATTCGGCTTCCATCAGTGCCGGCGAGACGAAATCGTCGCCGCTCGGTTCCCATGCCTGGCAATCGGCGTCCTGCCCAAACCACGCGCAGCTCTTGTCGCGGACGAGATCGCGCAGACGATCGTGCCGACAAACCTGCGCGTAGTCCCAGGCCAGCGTCAGCGCGAAGGCGCTGTTGTAATGCGCGCCGCTCCGGACCGGATATTTCGCAACGGGCAGGAACGCAAGGAAGCGGTCGACGAATTCATCGGCGAGCGGCGTCAGCGCGTCGCGCCACCTTCGTCCCTCCGAACTGTCATGTTGCGCGAGTTCCGCCGCGAGCATCAGGAGCCACGCCCAGCCATAAGGCCGCTCGAAGCCCGGTGCGGTTCGCAGATAGTCCAACTCGCCCGCGACATTGGCCGGCGTGAGGTGGTGGTCGGCGAGATCGCGGATTCCCGGCCTTTCGGGAAACGCCGGGAAGCGGCGGTAGAGCCGGCACAGGAGCCAATAGCCGTGAACGCACGAGTGCCAGTCGAAACTGCCGTAGAATATGGGATGGAGCGAGCGCGGGCTGCGCACGTCTTCGGGCCCGCGCATCGTGTGTTCGAGCTTGTTCGGATATTCGCGCGTGACGTGGGCGCGGGCGATGCGCGCGAACCGGGATGCCAGGTCGGGCGTCAGAACGGCGGCCATCGCAAGAACCTTCGAGCTTGCCGATTTCGCGATCAAATCCTGCTCTGCCGCCGGATAAGAGCATGCGCATCCATCGCTGTCCATGCGCGGCATGGTTCGACCGCGGCAGGCGCGAGAGGCCACGCCACATGACAGTATTGCCGGGGCCTTTAGTGGTTTTAGACTCAGGCAGAGCCGGTGACCAATGGCGCGGCGCTCTCGTGGCGCCCCTTGCCTTCGACCCGGCCGTCGCGCAGGCGAACGAGCCGATCGAATCGTTCGAACATTTTCTCATCGTGGGTGACCACGAGAATCGCCCCCCGTTGATCATTGGCGGCACGCCGCAGAAGGTCCATCACAACGCCCGCACGTTGCGAGTCAAGCGGGGCGGTTGGTTCGTCAGCGAGGATGATGCGAGGACCATTTGCCAATGCGCGGGCTATCGCCACCCGCTGCGCCTCGCCACCGGAAAGCTGCGCGGGAATGGCGTTTCTACGATGGGCGACTCCGAGATAGCCGAGCAGCGCAATGGAACGTTCGCGCGCCTCGGCAGACGAGGCCCCGGCCAGCTCGATCACTTCCGCGACATTCTCGGTGCTCGTGAGAAACGGGAGCAAATTGTGGGTCTGAAAAATGAAGCCGATCTTTTCGAGCCGGAGCCGCCGGAGGTCGCGGCGCAGCCAGCGATCGCGATAGACCATCTCACCATCGAGCTGCATCCAACCGCTGTCGGGCTCTGTCACGCAACCGACCACATTGAGCAGCGTACTCTTGCCGGACCCGCTCGGCCCCACCAGTCCGACAACCTCGCCCGGAAAGACGGAGAGCGTCACGTCAACGAGCGCGTCCACCCGTGTTGCGCCCTCCCCGAAATGCTTCGAGACGGCGCGCAACTCTATGAGGGCCGTCGGGTCGGCGGCTTCGGACATCGATGCTAACCCGAGGCCAAGGCCGTGGCCGGATCGACCTTGACCGCGGCGCGGACGCTGAGGGCGGAAGCCAGTAGGCAGATCACGACGACGATAGCGAAGAGGATCGCAATGTCTCTGGGCTCCATCAGCACCCGGCGCGGGAAATAGCCCTTGAAGGCGGCGGTCAGCGCCACGCCGAGTCCAAAGCCGCTGACGCCGAGAACCAGCGCCTGTTGCACGATGAGGCCAATGATCGTGCGGTCCGGTGCGCCGACTAGCTTCAGCGTTGCGATAGATCGTAGCTTGTCCATGGTCAGCGTGTAGACGATGAGCGCGATGATCACGGCTGCGACGACGATGAGAATCCCCATAAACATGCCGAGCTGCTGCTGCATCTTCGAGATGACGAACACCGTCAGGTAATCTTCCTCTTGCTTCTCCGACACCGCGGACAGGTGCTTCCAGCGCTCGATCTCATGCGCGACTGTCGTTTTTGACACGCCCGGGTAAAGCTGAACCAGAACCGCGTTGATGTCCGCAGTGACCAGCGGGCTCCTGCCTGCTGCCTTTTCGCGCCGCTGAAGCGGCGGCGCCACGGCAAACTGGATTGCCTGGGCATCAAGCAGGGTGACCCAGGCGACGGGATCGCCGGATGACGTGACCATCCCATGCGTCAGGCCGACGACGGTATAGGGATCGTCAAACGGCCCAAGCGGCACGTGGTCGCCAAGCCGGAGACCCGAGGAATCGTTGACCACGATCTGGTAATGGCTCTGGGTGATGCCATGGCCTGCGGCAAGCGACGGCGGCCCGCCAAGGCGGCCCGGCTCATAGCCCTGGATGTAGAGCCGCAGAGGTTTGGCATTTGCTACCGCCTGGACCGTCTGAAAGGTGACCGCGCCCGCGGCGGCGACGCCGGGAATGCGCCGCACCAACTCGCGCGTGTCGCTCGGAATGCGCGAAGGCTCCGCGAAGGGGCCTTTGGTCAGCGGCTGCACCACCCAGAGATCGGGGCTGGAGGCCCGCGGCAGGCGGAGCGCATCGTCGAGCGCGCCCTCGTAGATGCCGATCATGACCACCACGATCCCCAGCAGCCCTCCCAGCCCGAGGCCGGTGAGCGCGAAGCGGACAAAATTATGGCGGATGTCGCGAACCGCGAGGTTCATCGGGGCGGGACCTCCGCCACGCGCGCAGCGCCGCCGACGCGGAGCCCGGACGCGGGCGCCGCGACCACCTCCGCGCCGTCAGGCAAGCCGTCGACGACCGGCAGGCGGCCGTCCAGGAGTTCGTGACCGAATGTCACCCGGCGGCGTTCGAGACGGCCGTTCTCCACGGTCCACACCGTACCGTGTCCGTCCCGGTAATCAGTGACGGCGGCGGGTTGCACCGGCACGGCGCGCGGCAAGACACCCGTGGTGATGACGATTTCGGCCTGCTCGGCCAGATGGATGTTGTCAGGAATCCGGTCGAAGGCGACATCCACGAGCCGCTCTTCGTTGACCGCATCGCTTTGGATCTCGATCCGCGCGACATGCCCGGGGAGGGGCGTCGCAGGCTTCGAGCGGAGGATGATCTCGGCCGGTTGGCCGACGCTCAGCCTGCCGGCCAGACGCTCGTCCACATAACCAAGCGCCCATACGCTGTGCGCGGCCACCAGCGTGAACACGGACTGACCCGGGTTGGGCATGCTGCCGAGTTCGAGATTCCGCGATACGATCCACGCGTCGTAGGGAGCATAAAGAGTATAGTTGGCGAGGGTCGCTTGCTCGAACGCTTCCTGCGCCTCGGCGGACTGACGCGCGGCCTCCGCGACCGACACCTCGCTCTGTGCCGCGCCCAGATTGGCGGCGGCGACACGCATCGTCGCCTCCGTTGTCTGCGCCTCCTCCGCCGAGGCATTACCGTGCTGGGCGAGCGCGGCCCGACGGGCGCTTATGGCCTTGGCATTTGCCAGGCTTGCCGTAGCGCTGGCAACGTCAGCCTTTGCCTTTTGAATATTCGCTTGCGCTTGCGCAACGCCTGCTTTCGCCACGGCAAGCTGCGCTGTGATATCGCGCGCGTCGAGTTGCGCCAACACCTGTCCAGCATGAGCCCGGTCGCCCTGATCTGCCATCAGCGCGACAAGGACGCCCGGCACTTTGAAGCCGACATTGGACTGCACCCGTGCCCCAACCGTCCCGAGTCCGAAAACCTGTTCGGGTACATTCGTCGCGACAGGTGCGATCGAAACGACCATCGGCCTCGTCAAGCTGTACCACGTGGCAATGCCTACGATCGCGATCAGGAGGACGATGATTGCGGCCAATGCGAAATGCCGCCCTCGGCGCGGTGCGCCCCGAAACGCCGCGGTTGAACTGGGGCCTTTCGGCGTCTCGATTACAGGGATCGCCGTGCGCCCTGCCGTGAGCGGGCATTCCGACGCCGATCCCATATCGTCATCCGTCGCGCAAGGAGTGATAAGTATTGATTAGGCCGATCCCGATGGGATGGCATTGATCTAGCTCAATACCGGTCGAGCCCTATTTGGGCGGCCGCCAGTGGCGATCACATCGAAAATCCGCCGCCGCGCCGCCCCTGCTAGGGCGGCCGGACGGTCATGTCGCATGGGGCGCGGTAACCGCCTCCCCGACGATCCCCTCTCCCTTATCGACCAGATCCGGGGCGCGGGCCCTCGCATCGCCGCAAGGTGGGTCGGCCGAAAGATAATATCGTTGATAGCTTTCGCGGCTCGTGCTATTGGAAGAGCGCGATGGCCGTGCATTGGCTTTACGGGGATGACAGGTTCTCGCCGGCGCCGGCACAGCTAGGCCGCGCGGCGACGCTCTCTTCCGCCATCGTCGCGGACGTCCGCGCGGCGGTTGGGGCGCGGCGCATGGCGCCCGGCGATTTTCTTGGCACCGAAAAGGATATCGCCGCCAAGGCCGGGGTAAGCCGCATTGTCGCGCGCGATGCGCTCCGTACGCTTGAGGCGCTCGGCATCGTCGAAATCAAGATGGGCGCAGGCGGTGGCGCACGCATCGCGCGCGGCAATCCGCGTCTCTTCGCCGAGGCGCTCGCCGTGCAGCTCGACCTTGCCGGCACCTCCGCGCGGGAAATTCTCGATGCCCAGCGCGGGGTCGAGTGCGTCGCCGTCGAGCTTGCAGCCGAGAACGCGACGGCGCGCGACCTCGCCAAGCTCAAGCGACTTCTCGACGAGAGCGAGACCGCCATCGGCAATGTCGATGAGTTCACGCGCATCTCGTTCGCCTTTCACATGGCGCTCGCGGAGGCCGCGCACAACCGCGTGCTGGTGGTTCAGCTCGTCTCGCTCCAGCACGCCGCCTGGCCCACGCGCAATCGCACGCTGACGCGGCCGGTGGCGCGACATGTCCTCGATGTCCACCGCCAATTACGCGATCTTGTCGAAGCGCGCGACGGCACGGCCGCGCGGCGCGTGATGGACGAGCATGTGCGCATGATCCGCGCCCGCCGCGTCGCCGAGGCCGGCGAAGGGGCTGGTGCGGAAACCTGTTGCTAGAGAGGAGGACGCCGTGGCGAAGTTCATCATCGCGCCGCATTTTCGGCTTCAGGAATGGGTCGCCGAGGAAAAGGGCTATTTCGCCGCTGAAGGGCTCGATTACGAGTTCCGCGAGACGATGGACTCGGCGCGGTCGGGCGGCCACCAGATGGGTACCAAGGTCGGCGCCTATCAGAGCTTCGAGCAGGGCCGCACGTGCGACGTGAGCGGCGCCTGCCACTGGACCGTCAACGTCGCCGCCTCATCGGGCCACGGCAAGCTTTATGCCGACGCCTATTCGGTCTCGCCGGCCGGCGTGTTCGTGCCGCCGGAATCGCCGATCACGGAGCCGGCCGATCTCAAGGACGTGCCGATCTCGGTCGGCTACCAGTCCGGCAGCCACTATTCGACCATCCAGGCGCTCGAGCAATACATGCCGCTCGATGACATCAAGCTCTCCTTCAACGACGGGCTTCTGTTCAGCCGGCTCGAGATGCTGTTCGACCGCAAGGTTCCCGCGGCCACGGTGTTCAGCGGCCCCTACTACTTCCTCGAGCAACTGGGCTTCCGCAAGGTGATCGACGCCACCTTCATGATGGCGACGATGATCACGGGAAATCCCGACCCAGAGGATTTGCGCAAGTATTTCGCGGCGCTGCGGCGTGCGCAGCGCGACATCGACCTCCGCCCCGAGCTCTACACGCACTACTACAAGAACGAATTCCCCTCCCGCTTCCACGCGATGATGGACACGCGGCGCTGGGGCCCCGGCGAGCGGATCGTGTTCGAGCCTTATACGCGCGAGGTCTTCGAGGAATCCTTCCGCTGGATTGCCGAGCGCCACATCTTCCCCGACGACGGCATGGGCTCGGGCGATTACGACCGCTCGGTGGTTTCGTTCGCGGCCGAATAGGCGCCGCCGCAGCGCGGCCGTCCCGCGGCGTCACAGGCAGGGGGAGTCATGATCAGAACCAAGGTTTGCGACCTGCTCGGAATCGAGCATCCCATTGCCTTAGGCGGCATGGGGTCCGTTTTCGGGCCGGACCTCGTCACCGCAGTATCGAACGCCGGCGGGCTCGGGGCGCTCGGCTGCCATTACCTGCCGCCCGAGCGGATCCGCGAGGCGACCGCCGCGATCCGCGACAAGACGAACAAGCCCTTCGGTCTCAATTTCCTCATCTTCGACATGCGCGAGGACGGCTTCGCCGAGGCGCTCAAGCTGCGGCCCAGCGTCATCGCCTTCGCCTGGCCAAAGCCGAGCCAGGATATCAAGACGCTCGTCGCACGGGCGCATGACGCGGGCGCCAAAGTGACGTTCATGGCTAGCGGCGTGCCCGAGGCGCGCCGCGCGGCCGAAGCCGGGGCGGACGTCATCATCGCGCAGGGCACCGAGGGCGGCGGGCATGTCGGTTGGCAGGCGAGCCTGCCGCTGATCCCCATGGTCGTCGATGCCGTGTCACCGATTCCGGTTCTCGCCGCAGGCGGAATCGCCGACGGACGCGGCCTCGCCGCCGCGTTGGCGCTCGGCGCCGACGGGATCCTGCTCGGGACGCGGTTCCTTGCGACCGATGAATCGCCACTTCATCCCAATTTCAAACGGGCGATCGTCGAGAGCGACGGGCACGACACTCTGCTCTCCGAGATCCCTGATCTCGCGTCCGGCATCGTCTGGCCGGGCGCGATGATACGCTCGCGCCGCAACCGCTTCATCGAGCGCTGGGCCGGGCGCGACTGGGCGGTCCGGCAGCACCAGGTGGAGATCCTGGCCCAGGTCCGTGCGGCAAGGCAGCGGGGCGACACGGACGAGGCGCCGCTCACGATGGGGCAGGATGCCGGCCTCATCCACGACATTGCCCCGGCCGGCGAGATCGTCGCCCGCATCGCGCGCGAGGCCCAAGAAATCCTGTCGAAGCGTCTGCCCCAATATCTCCAGTAGCCGGTTCCAACGTATGAAGACCTCAAGCCCAGGCGCGGGCTTCGCGATGGCGCTCGGCGCGAGCACGCTCATCGGCCCGCTCTCGATCCACCTCTTTTTTCCTCGGCCTCGGATGCGCCGGGACGCTCATTGCGAGGCCGCGGCCCCAAACCGTCCAAACACCGCTTGCCGTGAAACCGGCCGAGATGAAGGAGACACGGCCCGACTACGCGGTCAGCCGGCCCGATTGGTAGTCCGCGAAGGCCTGGCGGATTTCGTCCACGGTGTTCATCACGAAGGGACCGTAAGCAACCACCGGCTCGTCGATCGGCGGCCCGGCAAAGAGGAGCGCGCGGAACGGCTCCTCCGCGGCAAAGGCGATCGTGTCCGCGGCCGAGGGATTTGCGGTGGGCTCGAACCAGGCCACGTGCGGCGCGCGGATGCGGCGACGGTCTATGCCGATTTGTGCGCTGCCCTCCAGGACATAAACGAAGGCCCGATAGTCAGCCGGAAGCTCCGCCTCGGACCGGTGCCCAGCCTCGAGCGCGATATCGAGAAGCATCATCGGCCAGTGACTGCCATGAGGTTGCCGCACGTCACCCGAAGCGCCGGCATAGACGCGGACCTCGCCGCCAGGAATACGGCGCACCGGCACGGAGGCGAACGGCTGGTCGACATAGCGGGCCGGCACCATCTTCGATGCCGCAGGCAGGTTGAGCCAAAGCTGCAGCGTGTGCGCCAATTCGGGTCCGTGCGGCAGTTCACTGTGCAGCACGCCCCGTCCAGCGGTCATCCACTGCACATCGCCTGCGCACAAGACTCCATTGGCCCCTGTGTGGTCGCGGTGATGGAGCGCACCCTCGAGAACCAAGGTAACGGTTTCCATGCCGCGATGCGGATGCGTGTCGAAGCCGCCGGGCGCCACGAACCAGTCTTCCGAAAATCGCAGGAACGGCGACTGCCGCGCAAAGTCCTCGCGCAGCACGCGGCGCTTTGCCTGGACCTGTTCGCTCGCGCCGAGCTCGATAGGGTCCTCAATCCGGTCGGTCTTGCGCTCCATGGGAACGAATATAGGGGATGCGGCTGAGATATGTATGACGTTGTGATCGTCGGCTATGGGCCGACCGGCATGCTCGCAGCGATCCTGCTCGGCCGCGCCGGTCATCGAGTCGCCGTGATCGAGCGGCACACCACGCTCTACAACCTGCCGCGCGTTGGCATCGTGCATGACGACGTGCTGCGCATGTTCCAGGAGATCGGCTGCATCGACGCGATTTGGCCCGCGACCAAGTTTTTGCCGGTCTACGAACTCGCGAAGCACGGCCAAGTGCTGCTCTCGAGCGAGGTAGCGGAAAAAGCCACGCACGGGTGGCCGGAATATATCTCAATCTACCAGCCTTCGTTCGAGAGAGAGCTGGATTTTCTCGCCCGGGCCGAGCCGGCGGTCGAACTCATGCAAGGACAAACGGCGATCGCGCTCGAGCAGTCGCGCGCCAATGTCACTGTCACCGTGCGTGCGCAAGAAGGCACCACGCGTGAGATCGAGGGCCGGTATCTCATCGGCGCCGACGGCGGCAACAGCCTCGTGCGCGAGGCACTCGGCATTCGCTACGAGAACCTGGGATTCGACCAGGACTGGCTGGTCATCGACGCCAAGGAGAAGCGCGCGCGCCCAGGCCTGCCGGCGATGCGGCAATTCTGCGAGCCGGAGCAGCCGGGCGTGACCTTGTACATGGGGCCGCAGCATCGCCGCTGGTCCTTCATGATTTTCCCTGGGGAATCGTCGGCCGATGCCGTGAAGCCGGAGAGCGTATGGCGACGCCTCGAACGGCCCGAGGGTGCGACCCCCGATGAGTTCGAGCTGATCCGCGTCGCCTCCTACAAGTTCCAGTCGCTCTACGCCGAGCGATGGCGCGTCGACCGGGTCTTCATTGCTGGCGATGCGGCGCACCAGATGCCGCCCTTCCTGGCGCAAGGCCTGTGTTCGGGCTTCCGGGACGCACACAATCTCGCCTGGAAGCTCGATCTTGTCCTCAAGGGCCTCGCGTCCGAGGATCTCCTAAGCGCTTATGAAGCCGAGCGCGGGCCCAACGCGCGCGCGACGATTGTCGAGAGCATGCGCGTCGGACAGCATGTGAACGAGCGCGATCCCGAGAAGGTGCGCCAGCGCGACGAGCAGCTTCTCGCCATGCAGGCGGCGAAAGCCCATACCGCTGACCAGAAGCAGCTCATCGCCTTCCGCGTGCCTGGCTTCACAGCTGGGCTCATCGCGCGCAGCGGTATCCCAGGGGGCGGCGATGCCTTCCCGCAAGCGCGGGTGCGCGGAGCGCGCGAAGGCCTCTTCGATGACGTCGCCGGGCACGGCTTCCTCATCCTGGCGCGCGGACCAGATCCCACGGCGGCGTTGTCGCCGCAAGACATCACATTCTGGCAGAGCCTCGGCGGTCGAATCGTCCGCCTCGACGTGCCGGGCGGCGTCGCCGATATCGAAGGACATTACAACAGCGTGATGGACGCCTATGGCTGCGACATCATCGTGAAGCGGCTCGACTATTATATTTTCGGCACGTGCCGCACCCCGGCCGAACTGCCAGCCCTTATGGCCGATCTTCGCGATCAATTGCAAAAGCCGACGCTGCAATGATCAGCAGGGTCGTCGAAATTGTCGACGGAATTTTGCCCGTCTCGACGCTCGTGGTGGCGATCAATCGCCCGCACGGGCTCAGACGCAATTAGTCTAGTTCCCGCTGAATGCGAATACGCGCCGAAGCGCGACCCTCCCGGACTCGATCGTCAACAATTTGAATTTCCTCCCTTTTCTTGACTTTCACGGGGGTCAAGACCGGCGCCGATCGTGAGCCCTCCGGAAGAGGCCATTTGCGCCTAAAAATCAACTGGTTGATCAATGCTCGGGGTGGGGTCAATCTTCGGCGCGTGTTCACACTCCGGCGACGGCGTCGTCGGCAGCGGCACCCTGATAACGAGCGATGCGATCGACCCTACGGCGCCTCTCGCCGGCGCCTACGACATCCTTTCGATCAGCGGCACCGTCAACGGCGAGGCGATCACCGGGCTGCTCGGCACCGTCGGACCGGCGGCATACTCGCCGGACGGGTATTTCATCTACGACAACGATTTCTATGCGGCTGGCAGCGCCTCGGCCGCCGGTGGCTATTTTGACGATGACGGGCTGCTCTTCACCACGTCCACCGGTAGCTACAATCTGTTCTACGACGGCATCTCCTATCGGTACTGGGCCGACGACGGTTCCGGCGTCGCCGTCGCGTTCTCGACCGTCGATCCGCCGCCACCGGTTCCCGAGCCCTCGAGCGGCGTCTTGTTCGCCAGCGGGATGACGGGCCTGCTGTTCGCATCCCGCCGTAAGGCTCGTCCGGCAACCCGTCGAACACTTTGAGATTCGCCGCCGGGGCTTGTGCCGCGTGCTTGGCCGTTGCAAGATCGCGCCGGCCGTTCGCCGTTGGGGGCTAATACAATCAAAGGGTTTCGGAGCGATCCGGATCCCTTTGACGCATCCGAACAGGCCGTGGCAAGGCCGGTAGCCATACCATGCAGGACGTTACAGGCGGTGCGTCTCGAGGGTCGGCCCCTGGCCGCTATTATCGCTTTCGCTTCAATCCTGGGTTCGTCGCGCACCTCTTTAAGGCGGTCTTCAAGCAGCATCATCGCGGCCTGTTGCCACTATTGCGTCCGCTCGTTCCCGAGGACGGTGTCGTCGTTGACGTCGGCGCCCACGCCGGACAATTCACCAAGCTGTTCGCCCGACTCGCGCTCCGGGGATTCGTCATTGCCGTCGAGCCCGGCAGCTATGCGCGCCTGATCTTGCGGGTGGCGCTGTGCCTCAACCGCGTGCGCAACGTCGCGGTGCTGCCACTGGCACTCGGCGACCGTAGCGGTGTCGCCGCTCTGACCGTGCCGGTCAAGCGATCGGGGAGCTATGGCTTCGGCCTGTCGCATCTCGGCGCGGCAAAGGCCGAGGCGCATGCAGAGGTCGAGACCGTCGCAGTCTCGACCTTGGACGAGGTTGTGGCCGCGCTCGGCCTGGATCGGCTCGATTTCGTCAAAGCGGACATCGAGGGCTTCGAACTTCGCCTCATCCTCGGCGGGCGCGGCGCTTTGGCGCGGTTCAGGCCGGCGCTTCTTCTCGAACTGGACGATGCCCATCTCGCCCGCACCGGCACATCGCTCGGGGCGGCTTGGAGCGCGCTCACCGCTCTCGGCTACCGCCCGCATGCGGCGACACCGGCGCGCACGCCGCTCACATCGCCGCGCGGCGGCGACGTGCTATGGCTGCCGGACCCGAGCGCCGGCTAAATTCTGCGGCTCACGGCAGCAACAAAACGCCGTGCGGCGCCGTCACATCGAGTGGACGGGATCCCAGGGATTGTCCGGTCTGAGCGGCATATGCGCCGCGGGGCTGTCGAACGCCGAGGGCGGGGACGGCACCATGGCGCCATAGACCAGGAGGCCCAATGCGGCGACCAGGCCAATCATCAGCCACACCGGCACTCGATTGCCGTTGGAGCGACGTGTACGCTTTATTATCAATGGTTTATGGATTGATCTTGCTGTCATGGCGCACCCAGCATTCGGCGCCGGTCCGGGCCGAATCGGTCGGCGGGAGCGCGCCGGAACATCACGAATCTACGCCCCGATTCGTTAAGAAGAAGTTGTGGAAAAAAGTCGGCGTTTCCCGGCCGCCGCCGCCGTCACGACGCGAACCAGCGCTTGAAGCGCGCGCTGACCCCATGGCGGAACCGTTCACGGCGCATCACCGCTGCGCTCGTCACCCAGTTGAGCTGGATGACGCGGCGCGGCCCGGCAATCGGTGTATGGCCGTGCCATGAATGGGGCGTCACGCGAAAGGCGAGAAGCGTGCCGGCGTCCGGCGGCACCTCCGCGACCGCGTCGTCGAGATCGTCGGGGGAGCGCAGCAGCCGCAAGCGTCCGCCCGGCGCCTCCCACGCCTCGTTCATATAGATCAGCACGGTGATGAGCTTGCTGCGCGCATCGGCGTGAATGCGGCCGTCGCTGGCCCGGGCCTGCCCGCGCACCGTGATCGTGCTCGGCCGCCCGGCCAGGTCGACGGCGAATTTCCTGGCAAAAATGTCGCGCAGCGCCGTCCCCTCGAGCTCGCCGAGAAATTGGCGGAAGGCCGGACCGCAGCTCAACTCATCCGCCGGAAAACTGCCCGGCTGATCGACACGGGGAAAATCGGCGGAAACCGTGCGCACCGCCGCCGGAGGCAAAAACCCCGGCACGACCAGATACGGAAACGGCTCCTGGCACACCGTCGCGCGCCGTAGCGCCTCGAGATCGAGAAACCGCGCCCCGTCCGTTACCGCCGCCATTGCCGTCATGCCGACCTCCCGCCTCATCCGAAAGGGTCAGGCCGCACCCCCGCAGGGTCGTGCCCAGTTTCATAGGATCAGCGCCTTGCTTCGCGCAAGCCCGGCGTTAAGGTCCCTTTGACGGATTCATGGCGATGTGGCGCCAGGTCGGCGGACCAAGATAGGAGGCGCATGGCGAGCGCAGCCGGAACGGCCGGTCGGATGGCAGCGTTGCTCGCGTTGGCGAGTTTGGCGCTGACTTCGTGCACGGAGGCGCCGCCGCTGCCGCCCGTTGTCGTGCTGCCGCCCACGGTCGAGGCGCCGCCCATACCGCCGATCCCGGGGCACAAGCCATCGGTGATTGCGAAGTTGCCGCCGCAGTTTCCGCGCGAGACCGACGCATTCGAGCGCCTGCACGGTCTTGACCAGAACGAAACGATTGCGCTCCTGGGCGAACCGCTGCAGCGTGCCGATGCACCACCAGCGATCCTGTGGCGCTATCAAAGCCGCCATTGCGAACTCGACGTTTATTTCTATCTCGATCTCGAAAGTCGGGAGATGCGCGTTCTCCACTACGAAGTCAGGGACCAAAATGCGGGAGCAGAACCAGCGCAGCGACAATGCTACCGAGAACTCGTCACCGAGCGCCACGATGACCCAGCCGGGCGCACGGATCGTCCTCGTCGATGACGACGATTCCTTTCGCGAGTCGCTCGGCCTCAATCTCGTCGACGAGGGCTTCAGCGTCGTGAGCTTTTCCGACGGTGCCGCCGCGCTCGAGCATTTCGACCGCGGCGGCGGCGCCGACGCGATCCTGCTCGATTGGCGCATGCCGGGAATGGACGGGCTCGAAGTGCTGCGCCGGCTACGGCGCAACGGCACGCACACGCCGGTGATCTTTCTCACCGTGCTGAGCGATGACATCTACGAAGAGGCGGCGCTCGAGGGCGGCGCGGTCGATTTCATCGACAAGTCGCGCCGGCTTTCGATCCTGGTGAAGCGCCTTCATCTCATCTGCGAGGGCATGCGCGCGACGCCGGAGACCGAGCCGCGCCACGGCGCCGGCGGCGAGGTGATGCGCGTCGGCGCGCTCGAGCTGCGCTTCGACATCAGCCGCGCCTTCTGGCGGGACCGCGAGATCGATCTCACCTTGACGGAGTTCAAGATCATCGCTCTTCTCGCCCTCAGAGCGAACGAGGACGTGAACTACCGCGAAATCTACGACCTCGTGCATGGCAAGGATTTCGCCGCCGGCTATGGAGCGGAGGGCTATCGTGCCAATGTCCGCACTTTCATCAAGCGAATCCGCAAGAAGATCCGTGATGTCGATGACGGCTTCGACCACATCCACAACTACGCCGGATTCGGCTACCGCTGGGCTGCCAGCCGCTAGCGCTGCCGCATCGCGGCCGCGGCGACGCTGGCGCTTCTACCGGTCGGTCGCCGCGAAGGTCCTGATTCTCGGCGTGATTTTTCTCATCGTTCCGATCATCGTCTATGATCGCTTGCGCACCGCCGACGATGCGCAGAAGGCGCTGCTGTTGCGCGGCGTGCGCGAGCAGGGCCGCGTCATCGCCGAGGCGCTTGCGCCGCTCATCGCCGACCGCCTGAATCCGCCGATGCCGCTCCTCGGCCAAACGCTCGCCCGCTTCGCCGACAATTTCACCAAGGTCAAGCTGCTGTTCTCCCCGGCCGACCGCCCGGGCTTCTACTATGTGGCCTCGTGGCCGCCGGTGCCGGCAGCGCAGCTCGAGGCCGAGCGCGACGAGCTGACGCGCGAAGGCGTGCTCGGTCGCCTCAGCGCAACCTGCCAGGGCGAGCTGCCGATCGCGCTGCGCTATACCAAGCCCGGCGGCGACGACGAGATCGTCGCCTCGGTGACGCCGATGCGAACGGCCTCGGGCTGTTGGGCCGTGGTCACCTCGTTCTCGGCGAGCGACGTGCCGGGCTCGACGCTCGGGCGGCCCTATTGGGCAAGCCGCGAGGTGCGCATTGCCGCGGTCATCTATCTCGCCATGGTGCTGATCGTTTTCACCACGTTCTGGAGCGTGCGCCGCGGCCTGCGGCGTTTCGCCGAGCGCGCGCGCGCCATTCGCGAGCACCAGCCGGGCGGCTCGTTCAGCACCCAGAACGACGTTCCCGAACTCGCCGACGTGGCCGAGGAGTTCGACCGCATGGTGGAGGTGCTGGCGGATTCCGCGCGCGATATCCGCCGTGCGGCCGAGGATAATGCGCACGCCTTCAAGACCCCGATCGCAGTCATCCGGCAGTCGCTCGAACCGCTGAAGCGCGCGGTCGTCGGCGACAATCCGCGCGGCCTGCGCGCGGTCGGCCTCATCGAAGCCTCTCTCGACAAGCTCGACGGGCTCGTCGCCTCCGCGCGGCGTCTCGACGAGGCGACCGCCGATCTCATCGACACGCCGCGCAGCTTGCTCGACCTGTCGCGCGTGCTGACGCGCCTGCTGCGGGCGCAGGCCGAATTGCTGGCCGAGCGGCATCTGGATCTCGACATCCGGATCCGGTCCGGCATCGCCGTTCGCGCCAATGCGGAGATGGTCGAAACCGTGGTCGAGAATCTGCTCGCGAATGCGGTCTCGTTCTCGCCCGAAGGCGCGAGCATCGGCGTGCGCCTCGATGCGCGCGGCGGCATGGCCGAGCTGCTCGTCGCCGATGCCGGCCCCGGCGTTCCCGATGAGCAGCTCGAGCGCATCTTCGAACGATATTTCTCCCATCGCCCGTCCGAGGACCCGGCCGATGGGGCGACGCATTTCGGCATCGGCCTGTGGGTCGCGCGGCGCCATGTCGCGGCGCTCGGCGGCACCATTCAAGCCGAGAACCGCAAGCCGCACGGCTTGTTGATGCGCGTCAATCTGCCCCTCGCCGAAAGTACCCGGCTGCCGCCTGCGGCGTCGTGACACAAAATTGATGCGCCTGTCGCCCGCTATGCCGGCGCTAGCATCGACGTCGGCTGGGCGAAGAACATGTCGATGGATTTGCACGAGCTGCTGTCGCTTCTCACCGCTGCGCGCGAAGGCAGCGAGTATCTCGACTATGCCATTCAGCGCGCGCTCTTCCCGTTGGCCAAGCCGGTTCCGCGCTACACGTCTTCGCTCGATGCGGCGCTGCTGCTGTCGCCGGAGGGCTGGACCATCCACCGCCTCGGAGAGTTGAGCGATTGTCGCGGCGGGACCGGCGGCTGGGTCGCGGAAATCTACCGGCCCGGGGACGCGATGATCCTGTTTCCGTGCCTCGGGACCGCGCATTCGGCGGCCCTCGCGCTGTGTGTCGCCGGCATGCGCACACGTCTTGGCCTGATGCGTCACGACACGGCGCCGCTCGCGCGCACGGCCATGGTGTGAACGCGGCCCTTGCCGCGCGATATCGCGCCTCTACACTCGCCGCTGTCGGATGATCGGGACGACGAGGCGGTCGTGAGCGACGACATCGAGATTCTGCAGCGCGAGACTATGTTCTCCGGGTTCTTCCGGCTCGAACGCTTCCGCCTGCGCCATCGCCTCTATCGCGGCGGCTGGAGCGGCGCGATGGAGCGCGAGGTATTCGAGCGCGACCGCGCCGTGGGGGTGCTGCTCTACGATCCTGATGCCGACGCGCTGGTGCTGATCGAGCAGTTCCGCCTGCCGCCGCATGTTGCGGGATTGCCGGCGTGGCAGACCGAAATCGTCGCCGGAATCGTCGACGCGGGTGACGGCTCGGACGAGGAGGTCGCGCGGCGCGAGGTGCAGGAGGAAGCGGGCGTTGCCATTCTGGGCGAACTCATCCCGATCCACCGCTTCATGCCGAGCCCGGGCGGATCGAGTGAGATTTTCGCGCTTTATTGCGGCCGGGTCGATGCGCGCGCGGCCGCGGGCTATCACGGCCTCACCGACGAGCATGAGGACATCAAGGTTCTGACGCCGAGCTATCGCGAAGCGATGCACCGCCTGCGTGCGGGCGAGATCACCAGCGGCCCGACCGTGCTGGCGCTTTACTGGCTTGCCGCCAACCGTGCGCGGCTGCGGCGGCGCTGGCGGTAGCGCGGTGGCCGCTGGTCTTGCGAGCCTGCCGGCGCGCAAGACCGCGCGGCTGCGGCTCGTGCCGCTTTTGCCCCGACACGCGGCACGGCTCAGCGCCATCACCGACGATCCCGCGATTGCGCGCCACGTCCACTTCCTGGCGCTGCCATTCACCCGCGGCGATGCGCTGCGTCTCATTCGCGGCAAGGGCGGCGGGCGTGACCGCTTTATTGGTATCTGGCGCGGAGGCGCGCTCGCCGGCGTGATTGGCGCCCATCTCGTCGGCGTGGACGCGATCGAGATCGGCTATTGGATCGCGCGCGCGAGCCAGGGCAGGGGCTATGCGACCGAAGCGGGCGCCGCGCTCGTCGCGCTGCTGCGCCGCTGCTTTCCCGAGCGCCTCATCTTCGCCGAGTGCCGTCCCGACAACTGCGCCTCCTGGCGCGTCCTCGAAAAACTCGGCTTCCGCGCCACCGGCGTGCCCGGCGCCCGGCCCGGCCGGCAGGTGCTGCGGCTCGGCTAGGCCGCCTGCTGCCGGTCCGGGTCGAGATGGCGCAGGCGCGGCGCGACCTCGTCCATGAAGAGGCGCATCGAGCGCGCGCGCTTCTCGGCGGTGGCGTAGTCGCGCCCGGCATGGATCATCAGCACGCCGAAGCCGCCGGTCTCGGCGTAGAAATCGAGGATGCGCCGCGTCACGGTGTCGGGGCTGCCGACGAAGATATTGGCGGTGTCGATAAGATAGTCGTAGGTGATGTCCTGCAGCGTGCCGCCGGGCGGGATGCGCTCGACCTGGTGATGCGGGGTGTTGGCGATCTCCCAGCGGATCGTCTCGGTGTAGGATTCGCGCATGTCCTCGCGCGCGACGGCGTCGGTCTCGGCGACATAGATGACGCGGGTGGCGCGCAGTTCGCGGCGCCCGGGCGTGCGGCCGGCAGCGCGCGCGCCGGCGACGAGCGCGTCGCCGAATTGGCGCAGGCGCTCGCGCGGAATGAAGTCGCCGGTGAGCGGCATGAGCCCGAGCCGGCCGGCGAGTTCGGCCGATGCCGTGGTCTTGGTGCAGGCGATCGCGACTGGCGGGTGCGGGGCCTGTACCGCACCCGGCTTCACCACCATGCCCTTGCCTTGCCAGAATGGGCCGTCGTAATCGACCGGCTCCTGGCTCGTCCACAGCTTCAGAATGAGGTCGATCGAGGCATGCATCATTTCGCGCGTCTTGCTGAAATCGAGCCCGCGCTGCTCCATGTTGGCGGGATAGAAGCCGAAGCCGACGCCGAGCTGATAGCGCCCGCCGGTCAGGTGATCGCAGGCATTGGCCTCGATCGCCACTTGCAGCGGATGGTAATAGGCGAGCGGCCGGACCGCGGACCCCAGGCGGATCTGCTGCGTCAGCCCCGCCGCCTTGCAGATGATGAGCTCGGCCGGCGATTGATGCTCGCTGATCCAGGCCTCGCGAAACCCAAGCCGGTCGGCGGTCACGATCTCGTCGATGTCGTGGGTCCAGGCGTCGCCCACGCCGCGCTGCGGCCGCCGGCTGTTGGAGAAAATCCCGAATTCCATGGCCTCGTTCCCCGCCACCGCTATTGCGCACCCAGTCCTAGCCCAATGCGGCGCTTTTTCAATGGCGGCGATCGGACGTCCCGTTCTCTGCGCAGGTTCTCAACCGGCCGGCGAGGAACGCGCGCTCGGCGTCGTTGAGCGGGCAGTCGAGCGCCGCCGCGAGGGCCGCCGCCGCCTCGCGCCGTCGGCAGAGCTTGAGCAGGAGATCGCCGCGCGCGGCATGATAGGGCGCGTAATGGGCGAGCTTGCGCGCACCGGCCAGCACCTCGAGGCGCGCCAATCCCGCGTCCGGACCTTCGGCCTGGGCCAGCGCGATCGCGGCGTTGAGCTGCACGATCGGCGTCGGCTTCAGCTCCTCCAGCATGCGGTAGTACCGCGCCAGCATCGCCCAGTCGGTCGCCTCGAACGCCGCCGCCGCCGCATGGACCGAGGCGATCGCAGCTTCGAGATGCAGCGCCGTCAGCGCGCTTGCCGACATCGCCTGCCGCAGATGGACGAAGCCGCGGGCGATGAGCGCGCCGTCCCAGCGCCCGCGATCCTGTTCGGCCAGCAGGATTAGCGCGCCGGCATCGCCGGTTCGCGCCTCGGCGCGGGCGTGATGAAAGCAGATCAGCGCGGCGAGCGCGTGACACTCGCCGGTTGCAGTCGCGGCATGCTCGGTCAGCAGCGTGGCGAGCCGCAGCGCCTCGCGACATAATTCCCGCGCCACCAGATCCTTGCCCTCGCCCGAAGTGTAGCCACCATTGAAGAGCAGGTAGATCGCTTGGACGAGCGCGGGCAACCGCGCGGCGAGCTCCGCGCCTTCGGGAATCTCGAATGCGAGAGCGAGTTCCCTGATCTTGCGCTTGGCGCGTACCAGCCGCTGCGTCACGGCTTCCGGCGTCGACAGATAGGCGCGTGCCAGGTCCTTGACGCCGAAGCCGCAGACCGTCTTCAGCGTGAGCATGGTCTGCTCGTCATGCTCGAGCGTTGGATGGCAGGCGACGAACATCAGCGCCAGCGTGTCGTCGAGGCGCCCGGTCGCCTCGGGATCGGAAAAGCCCAGCCGCCACGCCGCGCTCTCGTCGAGCGGACCGAGCCGTGCCTCGCTCTTCAGCCGGTCCAGCGCCTTGTTGCGCGCGGCGATGGCGAGCCACGCTGCCGGTTTCACCGGCACGCCGTCCAACGGCCACCGCGCCAGCGCCGCACCGAAGGCATCCTGCACCGCGTCCTCGATCAGATCGAGCCGCGCCGGACCGAGCAGACGCGCGAGCCATGCCGAAATCTTTCCGGCCTCGCGCCGGAACAGATCGGAGACCAGCACGTCCGCGTCGGCCATCGGCGTCACATCTTTTCGATCTCACGCACCTCGATGCGCCCGCCGTATTTGAGATGCGGATTGTCCTCGGCGAGGCGGCAGGCCTCGGCGTAATCCTTGGCGCTGATGATGAAATATCCGCCGACAAGTTCCTTGCTTTCGGCATAGGGGCCGTCGGTGACCGCGGTGCGGCCTGCCCTGGTGCGGATCACTTTGCCCGGGTCGTCGGTCAGCTTCTCGCCGCCATTGAGGCGACCCTCGGCCCGGATCTTGTCGGCCCAGGCCATGTAGTCTTTGGTCATCGACGCGAATTCGTCCGGCGAGCCCGGCCGCGGCCGTGCCAGGTCCTGATGCAGCAGCAAGATGAAATTCGGCATGGGAGCTTCCTTTCCTGCGGGCGGTCCCCGGCAGCAGCGCCTGGCGCCCATCCTAACGACGACCGAAGGCCTGCCGAACCGACATTTTACCTGAAAAAAGATCGCCCGCGCCGTCGGGTGCCGCGGCCCTCAGCCGGTGCGGCGGGTGAAGCCGGCGGCGGCGATGAGTGCGCGGGTGTGCGGGTGGCGGGCGCTGCCGTCGCGCAATTGCGCCGCCGCGAGCGTCTCGACGACGCGTCCCTGCTGCATCACCGCGAGCCGGCCGACGAGCGCCGCCACCACCGCCAGATCGTGGCTCACCAGCAGATAGGCGATGCCGCGTTCCGCGCGCAGCCGCCGCAGCAACGCGATGATCTCGGCCTGCGCCAGCACGTCGAGCGCGGCGGTCGGCTCGTCGAGCAGCACCAGCCGCGGCGACAGCATCAGGGCGCGGGCGATGGCGACGCGCTGGCGCTGCCCGCCCGAGAGCTGATGCGGAAAGCGGAAGCGGAATTGCGGCCCGAGCCCGACCGCCTCCAGTGCCGCCTCGATGCGCCGCTCGCGGTCGCCGAGGCGGTGGATGGCCAGCGGCTCGGCGAGCGCGCGCGCCACCGTGTGGCGCGGATGCAGCGAGCCGTAGGGGTCCTGGAACACGAGTTGCAGCACGAGGCCGCGCGCCCGCGGCGGCAGTGCCGCGATCGGCGAGCCCTCGAGGCAGAGCGCGCCGCCGGCGATCGGCTCGAGCCCGGCGACGGCGCGCAAGAGCGTCGACTTGCCCGAGCCGGATTCGCCGACGATGCCGAACGCCTCGCCCGCCGCCACGGCGAAGGACACGCCATCCACCACCGCGCGGCCGCCGAGACGGACGGAGAGATCGCGCGCCTCGATCACGGTACGGCTTCGAGCCCGAGCCGCGCCGCCATCAGTCGGCGCGTATAGGGATGGCGCGCTGTGCCGAGCGCAGCGGCCGCGCAGCTCTCGACGATCGCGCCGTCCTCGATCACCAGCACGCGGTCGCAGAACTGAGCGACGCGGTCGAGATCATGGCTGATGAAGATGAGCCCCATGCCGCGCCGTCCGACGAGATCGTCGAGCACGGCAAGGACCTGCTGCGCCGAGCTCGCGTCGAGCGCCGAGGCCGGCTCGTCGGCGATCAGGAGATCGGGATCGGCGGCCAGCATCATCGCGATCATCGCCCGCTGGCCCATGCCGCCCGAGACCTGGTGCGGGTAAAGCCTGTAAATCCGCTCCGGCTCGCCGAGCCGCACCGCCTCGAGCGCCGCCAGCGTCCGCGCCATCGCGGTGCGGCGCGACAGGCGGCCGTGCAGGCGGAACACCTCGTCGATCTGCGCCCCGATGGTCATCACCGGGTTGAGCGAGAATTTCGCGTCCTGGAGCACGAGCCCGATGCGGCGCCCGCGCAAATTCCGCATCGCTACCGGGGCGGCGCCGGCGAGGTCGATCCCATCGAAGGCGAGGCGCCCGGCCGTCATCTGCGCGCCGGCCGGCAACAGGCGCAAAATCGCGCGCGCGATCAGCGACTTGCCTGCGCCCGAGCCGCCGACCAGCGCCAGACGCTCGCGGCCCATGGCGAAGCTCACGCCGCGCACCGCCGCGCGCGCGCCGAAGCGGACATGGAGATCGGCGACCTCAAGCAGCGTCGCGCTCATCGCTGCCGCGGATCGAGCAGGTCGCGCAAGCCCTCGCCGAGCAGGTTGAAGCCCAGCGCCGCCACCGCGATCGCGACCCCGGGCGCGGCGGCGACCCACCATTGATCGAGCATGAAACGCTGCCCCGCCGCGATCATCGCGCCCCATTCCGCCGTCGGCGGCGCCGCGCCCAGCCCGAGAAACCCCAGTCCCGCCGCAGTCAGGATCACCCCCGCCATGTCGAGCGAGGCGCGCACCACGAGCGATGGCAGGCACAACGGCGCGATGTGCCGCACCAGGAGCCGCCCCGGCGAGGCGCCCGCGAGCCGCGCCGCGGCAATGAACTCGCGCCCGCGCAAGGCGAGGGTCTCGGCGCGGGCGAGCCGCGCATAAGGCGGCCACGCCGCCAGCGCGATCGCCAGCATCGCATGCCAGATGCCCGGTCCCATCGCCGCCACCAGTGCGAGCGCGAGAATGAGCCGCGGGAACGCCAAGAACACGTCCGCCACGCGCATCAGCACGGCGTCGGCGATACCGCCGAAGAATCCCGCGGTGCAGCCCACCGCCAGCCCGACCGGCGGCACCGCCAAGGCAACTACCACCGCCACCGCCAGCGTGACGCGGCTGCCGTAAATGAGCCGCGCGAAGATGTCGCGCCCCAACTCGTCGGTACCGAGCCAGCGCCGCGCATCGGGCGCAGCCAGGCGCAGTGCCAGATGCGGCAGATCGGGATCCTGGCGCGCCAGCAGCGGCGCCGCCAGCGCGACCACCGCCAGGACAAGCACTACTGTGAACCCCGCCAGCGCGGTCGGATGTGCGATCAACGCGCGCGCCGCGGCAACGAGCCGCGCCCGCCGCGCCTCGGCCGCCGAGCGCGGCGCGGCCGCGGCGTCGTCGAGCAGCGCGCCGCTCACCGCGCCCTCGGGTCGAGCCAGGGATAGATCCCCTCGACCAGGAGATTCAGCAGGATGAACACCAAACCCACCACCAGCGTCCCGCCCATCACCGCGTTCATGTCGAGGCTGAGGAGCGAGCCGGTGATATAGCGGCCGATGCCGGGCCATGCGAACACCGTCTCGGTCAGCACCGAGCCTTCGAGGAGCTGCGCATAGGCGAGCGTCGCCACTGTCGCCAGCGGTACCCACACATTGCCGAGCGCATGTCGCCACAGCACCTGCATTTCGCTCAGCCCTTTGGCGCGCGCGACCGTGATGTAGTCCTGGCCGAGCTGCTCCAGCATCAGCGAGCGTGTCATGCGGCTGATATAGGCCATCGAGAAATAACCCAGGACCAGCGCCGGCAAGGCGAGGTGCCGGAGCGCGCTCGCCAGCACCGCGCCGTTGCCCGCGAGCGCGGCGTCGATCACGACGAAGCCGGTGCGCGCCGGCACCATATCGTCGAGCCAGGGATCGAGCCGCCCCGGTCCCGCCGCCCAGCCGAGATCGGCATAGAACAGCAACAGCGCCATCAGCCCGAGCCAGAACACCGGCACCGAATAGCCGAAGAGACTGAGGATGCGCAGCGCATGGTCGGGCCAGCGGTTGTGCCGCGCCGCCGCGACGACCCCTGCCGGGACGCCGAGCAGCAGGCCCAGCAGCGTCGCCGCCGTCGCGAGTTCCAGGGTCGCCGGAAAGAACCGGGCGATATCCGCCGTCACCGGGCTCCGCGTCAGTGCCGAATTGCCGAGATCGCCCCGCGCCACAATATCGGCATAGCGCCAGAACTGCACCGCCACCGGCCGGTCAAGCCCCATCTCGGCGCGTACCCGGCGATAGACCTCGGGCGAGGCGCGGTCGCCCACCACGGCAAGCACCGGATCGATCGGCACCACCCGCGCGATGAGGAAGGTCACGAGCAGCAACCCGAACAGGGTCAGCACCGCCTTCACCGCCAGCGCGCCCAGCGACACCGCGATCCGCCGCATCATGTCGAAGACTTGGCCGCTCGTTTCGACGGCGCCCGCGGCGATTTTTCGGATCGGGCGTGGTTCAACGCGAGCAGCCGCGCCAGCGCGTCGTCATCGGAAATATCCGCCGGCCAGCCATAGGCGGCGGCAACAGCCGCATCGAGATCGCGTTGGGCATTGGCAAGCCAAGCGGGGCGTTCGTTGTAAAGATTGGTAAGAGTGCGCTTCTTCAATGTCCTTGCAGCATCCGCGTTGCGCGGCACGATGCGGTCAGGATAGCCCGGCGCGACCTCGGGCTCGATACGGATCAGGTCGGCCGGATTGAGCCACGCATTGCGGAGATCATCGAGCCGCCGCGCCGCTGCCGCGATTGCAACCGCATGCGGGTTCGAGGCAAAGGTCGCGGCCGCGAGGTTTGGCGTCATGCCGTCGGGGAAGGGGAATGGACTGAAGGTCGACCTTGAAGTGTAACGAGGCCTGCTCACAAGGCTCGTGCCCTTTCTAAGCGACCATTGGACGTGGAACCTACTCTGTAAGACGCCAAACGTCGTGTAATCGTTCCGCGTAATCACAACCAAATTCTTGTCCGGCAGGATCGTAGTAGGCACATAAACGAATATTCGATATTGTGATGTCTCGGGGACAGCGATGAATCGATCCAATCCCCCAGCGGCGTTCCTCATCGCAGGTGCGCGTCGCGCCAGCAACCACCAATCCCGCTTTTCGGCCTTCGCTCGGCTCTTGGTCCGCTTGGGCTTAACCGCTTGCGCAATCCACGCGAATGGCTTTTCGTAGAGGGCGGCCTCCGCCTCCGTCCGCTCGCCGAAATCGACGATCCAGTTGTCACGGGTGCGTCTAGTTACGTCGAGGCCGTTGATCCACGGTCTTACTACGTCGCTGTTAGGGCGCCCATTCGGATTCAGCGGCGCACACAACCATTCGCGCGCCGTACTACCTCGAACTTCAAACTCTCCTTTTATTGATACACCGTTAAATGCACGGTTTTCATTCTCCTTTAGCGGCAGTGTGCGCGTGAGATCGACCGTCCCTGCAGCTAAATCTGGATAGATTTCGTGAACTTCGTTTCCATCCAGGCGCGGCGTGGCCGTGCCGGCATAGTCCTTGCCAGAGAAGGACACAAGCGACACGCGTACGGCGGCGCCGGCGACGACCCACGGCTGATCCGACCACGCATCGAAAATCGCGCCAGTTTGACGGATTCGATCAAGAACCTTGCGATTGGCACCGCCGCGAATCGAGTTTGTTGCGACGAGACCGGCGCGCCTGACGTTGCCTGACGCGACTAGGCCTCTTGCTTTCTCGAACCAATAGCACACGAGGTCAGCCCCTCCTGGCACCCGGCCCGCGTATGCGGCCCGCACCTTCGTCGTGTACTCCTCGCCCAGCTTCCGCATCATCAGCTTGTCGCCGAGAAATGGAGGATTGCCGATGATTACATCCGCCTCGGGCCAGTCTGCCTCCTTGCCCGCCGGCGTGACCAGCGCATCCGCGCGCACGATGCCGTCGAGCTTGCCGAGGATGGGCCGGCGTGTGAGCTCGAAATTGTTGCGCAGTTGCCATTGCAGCTCGGTGATCCAGACGGTCAGGCGGGCAAGCTCGGCGGCATAGCGGTTGATCTCGATGCCCAGCACCGCCTCGGGGCCGACGCGCTGCTTGTCGGGCGGAAGCTCGAGCGCGCTCGCTTCCTTCATGACGCCAAGGTCGAAATCCTTGAGCGCGCGCAGCGCCAGAGCGAGAAAATTCCCCGACCCGCAGGCCGGATCGAGCACGCGGAATCGACCGAGCCGAACGCGGAAATCGCCATATAGTTTTCGCGACTGCGCGAGAAGCTTGTTCTTTTCGGCCGGAGAGCGCGCCCGCGTTCGGCGCGCTTCGAGGTCGCGTATCGCGGCCTTGATGCCTTCCCATTCGTGCCGCCACGGGGCCGTCACGACGGGATCGATGACCTTCATGATCGTCGCCGCGTCGGTGTAGTGGATGCCGACGCCCTTGTCCGTGGTCGAGCGCTCGAAGAGCGGGGCTTGCTGACGATCAGCAGCGTCGGCCGCGTCGAAAAGGCTCGCCATCTCGGCGCGTCGTTTGTCGTCGAGGCCGCTTTCGAAGAGTGTGCCGAAGATGGTTGGATCGATCGCCTTCCAATCGAGCCGCGCCGCGGTTATCAAATCGCGAACGGCCACCATCCCAAGCGGTAGCACGTCGTCGTCGTCGAACAGGCCGCCGTTGAACCACGGGATGGCGGCCTTGCCGAACCGGCCGTTCCGGTTCGCCATGGCGGCGAACAATTCGCGCAGCATGGGTACGAAGTCGTCGGGGCGTTTCAGCGTTTCGTCGAGGATGTCGGCGAAAATCCGGTCCGGCAAAAGCTCGATGTCCTCAGCGAAGAGGCAGAACACCAGCTTGTTAATGAAATGCGCGACGCGCCTTTCGTCATGGTGCTGGCGGAGCAGGACGGTGATGTTGGCAAAGCGGGCTGCGGCGCGCGCCGTAACGCTTTCGCGCGTCTCCGTCGGCTGCAGCCGCTCGGGATGGAGAAAGCAGTTGTGAAGGAGCGTCCGCGCCTCGACCGAGACCAGATCGGGCAGGGGGATCACGTGCTGCTGGGCGACCGTGTTCGTGAAATTGGTGTGGACACGGATTTCCTGCATGTCCGACACGATGAGCAACGGCGGATTCTCGAACGCATCGGCGTATTGCTTCAACTGCGCATAGGCTTCGACGAGGTTGCGGCGCTTGCCCTTGTATTCCCAGGCGAAGCAATGCTTCTTCCAGACATCGGCGAACCCGGTCTTGCCGCCGATTTTCATCGTCGTTTTCTCGAAGGTGTATTCGACGCCGTGGCGATCGACTTGCGCCGGCTTCGGAACACCCAGAAGCTCGCACAGATCGAGGAAATGCTCCTGCGCGGCCGATCGCTCCGTGCGGGTCGTGCCTCGCCACCTGGCGATGAACTCTTCGGGAGTCATTCGAATCGTGCCAAGGTTCCAGCCGCAGTGTGGAGCGATGATGACCATAATTGCGCGGCACAATGCAACAACGAACAGACGCCGCGACTCGCCAGTAATGGCCCGGGCGACGGTTTCTACCGTCGTCCGTCGGCAACGGACTGTCGCCGTGTCTTTGGCTCTTGCGGCAGCGGCCGGGAAGTGCTTCGGTCAGGACGGACGCGAACGGAGAGAGGACATGGACACGCGCAGCGACGGCCGCAGCTACGAGGTGACGCACGAGGATGTGGCCTATCAGCAGGTCGGCGGCAAGGCGATGCTGGCGCGGCTCTATCATCCGGTCGGCGCCGCGGGCGCGGTGCCGGCGCTGGTCGAGGTGCATGGCGGCGCCTGGACCAGCGGCGACCGGCTCAACAACTCGCTCATCGCCGCGGCGCTGGCACGTGCCGGCAATGTGGTGCTATCGCTCGATTTCCGCATGCCGCCCGAGGCGCCGTATCCGGACTCGATCGCCGACATCAATCTCGGCATCCGATGGCTCAAGGCGCATGCGCGCGAGTTTGGTGCCAATCCCGATTGCGTCGGCGGGCTCGCGACCTCGAGCGGCGGGCAGCAATTGATGCTCGCCGCCATGAAGCCGCGCGATCCGCGCTTTGCGGCGCTGCCGCTCGCGGGCGCCGAAGCGATCGACGCGCGCCTTGCCTTCGTCATCCTGTGCTGGCCGGTGGTCGATCCGCTGGCGCGCTATCGCATGGCGCAGGAGAAGAAGATCGACCGCTTCCTGCAGGCGCATCACGCGTTCTTCGGCACCGAGGCGGCGATGGCAGAGGGCAATCCGCAATTGGTGCTCGAGCGCGGCGAGCCGGTCGAGCGGCCGCCGGTGCTGATCCTGCAAGGCACCGCCGACGATAATCTCACCCCCGACATGGCCGACCGCTTCGCCGCCGCCTACCGCCAGGCCGGCGGCACGGCGGAACTGCACAAGTTCGAGGGTCAGCCGCATATGTTCGTGACCAAGGACCCCAACACCGAGGCGGCGCAGCGCGCGCTCGCGCTGATGACGGCGTTCGTGCGCAGCCAGGCGAGCGCCTGACGCCGCCCTTGCAATTAGGAGAGGCACTCATGCCCGACGAGATAAGGAAGCCGGCTTTCGACAAGACCAAGCTGCCCAGCCGCCACATCACGATGGGGCCGGAGCGCGCGCCGCACCGCTCGATGTTCTACGCCATGGGCGTCACCGAGGAGCAGCTGCGCCAGCCCATCGTCGGCGTCTGCACTACCTGGAACGAGGCCGCGCCCTGCAACATCTCCTTGTCGCGCCAGGCCCAGGCGGCCAAGCGCGGCATCGCCGCGGCGGGCGGCACGCCGCGCGAGTTCACCACGATCACCGTCACCGACGGCATCGCCATGGGCCATGCCGGCATGAAGTCGTCGCTGGTCTCGCGCGAGGTGATCGCCGATTCGGTCGAGCTGACCATGCGCGGCCATTCCTATGACGCGCTGGTGGGCTTCGCCGGCTGCGACAAGTCGCTGCCCGGGCTGATGATGGCGATGCTGCGCCTCAACGTGCCGTCGGTGTTCATGTATGGCGGCACCATCCTGCCCGGCCGCTTCAAGGGCCGCGACGTCACCATCGTCGATGTGTTCGAGGGCGTCGGTCAGCACAGCGTCGGCAAGATGAGCGATGCCGACCTGCACGAACTCGAATGCAACGCGTGCCCGTCCTCGGGCTCGTGCGGCGGGCAGTTCACCGCCAACACCATGGCGTGCGTCAGCGAGGCGCTGGGCCTGGCGCTGCCGGGCTCGGCCGGGACGCCCGCGCCGTTCGATTCGCGCGACGGCTATGCCGAGGCCTCGGGCGAGGCGGTGATGAACCTCATCCGCCTGCGCCTCAGGCCGCGCGACATCGTCACGCTGAAGGCGCTCGAGAATGCGGCCATGGTGGTCGCCGCCTCGGGCGGCTCGACCAACGGCGCGCTGCATCTGCCGGCGATCGCGCACGAGGCGGGGATCGATTTCGATCTCCACACCGTCGGCGAGATCTTCAAGCGCACGCCCTATATCGGCGACTTCAAGCCGGGCGGACGGTACGTGATGAAGGATCTGCACGACGTGGGCGGCGTGCCGGTGCTGATGAAGGCGCTCCTGGACGGCGGCTATCTGCACGGCGACTGCATTACCGCCACCGGCCGGACCATCGCCGAGAACCTCAAGCACGTGGTGGTGCGCCCGGACCAGGACGTGGTGCGCCCGACCGCGACGCCGATCGCCGCCACCGGCGGCCTCGTCGTGCTCAAGGGCAATCTCGCGCCGCAGGGCGGCATCTGCAAGGTTGCGGGCATGCAGGGCATTCAGCTCAAGTTCCGCGGCCCGGCGCGCTGCTTCGACCGCGAGGAGGACTGTTTCGCCGCGGTCGAGGCGCGCCAATACAAACCGGGCGAGGTGCTGGTGATTCGCTACGAAGGGCCGCGCGGCGGCCCCGGCATGCGCGAGATGCTCTCGACCACGGCCGCGCTCTATGGTCAGGGCGCGGGCGATCAGGTCGCGCTCATCACCGATGGCCGGTTCTCCGGCGGCACGCGCGGGTTCTGCATCGGCCATGTCGGGCCCGAGGCGGCGGTCGGCGGGCCGATCGGCCTCATCGAGGACGGCGACATCATCGTCATGGACGCCATCGCCGGCACGCTCTCGGTCGAGCTGAGCGATGCCGAGCTGGCCCGGCGAAAGGCGGCGTGGAAGCCGCGCCAGCACGAATACCAGTCGGGCGCGCTGTGGCGCTATGCGCAGACGGTCGGCGATGCCGAGAAAGGCGCGGTGACCCATCCCGGCGCGCGCAGCGAAACCTTCTGCTATGCCGACATCTGATCTCGCGGCGGTGGCGCGGCGCTATGCCGTCGCGATCACGCCGGAGATGGCGGCGCTGATCGAGGGCGACCCGGCGACCGACCCGATCGGCCGCCAGTTCGTGCCGCAGGCGGCCGAACTCGACCGCGCCGCCGACGAGCTCTCCGATCCGATCGGCGATCACCGCTTCGAACCCGTCAAGGGCATCGTCCATCGCTATCCCGACCGGGTGCTGCTGAAGCCGAGCCATGTGTGCCCGGTCTATTGCCGCTTCTGCTTCCGCCGCGAGGACGTGGGGCCGGGGGGCGGCGTGCTGAACGAGCGTGAGCTGGCGGCGGCACTCGATTACGTGCGGGCGCGGCCGGCGATCTGGGAGGTGGTGGTCACCGGCGGCGACCCGTTCGTGCTGGCGCCGCGGCGGCTCCACGCCATCGTCTCGGCGCTCGACGTCATCCCGCATGTCGGCGTCATCCGGTTTCACACGCGGGTTCCGATCGTCGCGCCGGACCGCGTCGATTCGGCGCTCATTGCAGCACTCGCGGCCGAGACCGCGGTCTATGTCGTCGTTCACGCCAATCACCCGCGCGAGCTGACTGCGGCGGCGCGCGCGGCCTTCGCCCGTTTCCTCGGCGCCGGCATTCCGCTCCTGTCGCAATCGGTGCTGCTCAAGGGCGTCAACGACGACGCGGCGACGCTCGAGGCGCTGTTCCGGGGCCTCGTCGCGATGCGGGTCAAGCCCTATTACCTGCACCACCTCGACCTCGCCCCGGGCACCGCCCATTTCCGCACGGGACTCGCCGCGGGGCAGGCTCTGATGCGCCAATTGCGCGGCCGCGTCTCGGGGCTGTGTCAGCCCAGCTATGTCCTCGACCTGCCGGGCGGATACGGCAAGGTGCCGGTCGGGCCGTGCTATGCCCGCCCCGGTGATGCGCCCGATACCTGGTGCATCGAGGATCCGCACGGCACGCGGCATGCCTATCCGCCGGATGCGGACACGACCGCGCCCGATCGATCGCCTCCGTTGTGGGATTGAAGCGCCGCGGATATAATCGTGCGCGGTGGATCTCCGGGGGATCGGCGCGACACCGTTGCGTTTACTACGCCTTGGCAACCTTGAGGGCATGCTGCGGGTAATTTGGCTCGGGCAAGATGCTAAGAACGACCCAAATCTCATTGGACTATAAGAATCTTCGCCGTGACCGCCGCTACACAGCACCAGCGGTCCGGGTGATGGCCGGCGCGAACGACTATGGCGCCCTCAACTGGTCGCTGGGCGGGCTCTTGCTGGCCGGGGCGCCGGCCGCGGCGGTGGGCAGCCGGCTCGACGGTCAGCTTCGGGTCGACGGTCGGAAGGATCGTATCGACGTTGCCGCCCAAGTGTTGCGGCTCGACGCGGAACAGGGGACGTTCGCGTGCCGCTTCATCGAGCCGTCCGTGGCTTTGGTGGAGGCACTCGATGCCGCCGTGGCCGCGCGGCTGACCAGGCGCGGCGTGGCAAGACGCGGCGCCTTCGGGGCGACGCTCGCTCTCGGCATGATCGTGGGGCTGCCGCATGCGGTGGCCGGTACGCCCGGCAGCAATGCGCTCGTTCCCGGCGGGTTTCCGCTGCCCGAGTTCTACCTTAATTTTCCGGACCGTCTCGCCGAGCCGCTCCCCACCGGTCCCGCCGATTTGCGCATTTCGCTGACCTCGCCCGACCAGAGCGTGCTGCAGTTCCTGTTCTCGCCGCGGCCGCAATTCGCGATCGCGACCGACCGCGGCACCGGCACCAGCCGCAGCTCCATCGGGCTGTCATGGAACCTGTTCGACAATGACGGCTTCTTCGGCAGTTTCGGGCTGGCCGGAAGCTTCACGCGCACGGGTGTCGATGATATCTACCGGCGCTATTTCGGGCCGCCGCTGGCGCTGCATGGGCGCGTCGAGTTCGGCTATCAACTCGGCAACCAGCACAGCCTGACGCTGTCGCTCGACCATGCGACCGCTCCCGACCTGTTCGGCGAGCGCAACGACCTCAACAATTTCCAGCTCCGCTACGGCCTCAAGTTCTGAGCCGGCTCACGCCGCCAGCTCGCACCAGACGGGGGTGTGGTCCGAGGCTTTGTCGCGGCCGCGCGGTTCGCGGTCGATGTCGGCGATGACGACCCGGTCGGCGGCCTGCGGCGACAGCAGCAGATGGTCGATGCGCAGCCCTTCGTCGCGCAGCCATCGCCCCGCTTGGTAGTCCCAGAAGCTGTAACGGTGCGGCTCGGCGTGAAAGATGCGGAACGCGTCGACATAGCCCATATGGAGCAGGCGGCGGAACTGCGCCCGCGTTTCCGGCCGGCACAGCGCGTCGCCTTGCCACGCGACCGGGTCGTATACGTCGTCGTCCGTCGGCGCCACGTTGAAGTCGCCGGCCAGCACGCAGGGACGCTCGGTTTCGAGCAGCGCGCGCGCCTGCGTCTCGAGCCGCGCCATCCAGGCGAGCTTGTACTCGTATTTGTCGGTGCCGACCGGGTTGCCGTTAGGAAGATAGATGGCGGCGATGCGCAGCCCGGCGACGGTCGCCTCGAGATAGCGCGCCTGCTCGTCGCCGCCGTCGCCGGGCAGACCGCACAGCACGTCGCGCGGCTTCTCGCGCGACACGATCGCGACGCCGTTATAGGCGCGCTGGCCGAGGATTTCGACGTGATAGCCCGCCGCGGTGATCTCGAGCGTTGGAAAATCGGCCGCCTGGCACTTGATTTCCTGCAGGCACAGGATGTCGGGCTTCGCCGTCTCGAGCCAGGCGAGCACGTGCCCGAGCCGCGCCTTGATCGAATTGACGTTCCAGGTCGCGACCTTGACCAAGCCCGGCTCAGCCGACCGAGAACGAGTTGCCGCAGCCACACGACGAGGCGGCGTTGGGATTGCGGACCTGGAAATAAGCGCCCATCAGATCCTCGACGAAGTCGATCTCGGCGCCCTTGACGAGTTCGAGCGAGACCTCGTCGATCACCAATTCGACCTCGTCGCGGGTGAAGACGAGATCGTCTTCCTGGCGGGTATCGTCGAAGGTGAAGCCATATTGGAAGCCCGAGCAGCCGCCGCCCGAGACCGCGAGCCGCAGGAACGCCGCCGGCGCGTTCTCGCTCGCCTTGAGCTGGACGATTCGCCGCGCCGCGCTCTCCGTCAGCGTAACTTGCCAATCGGGCGGGATGCCGCGCCCTTCCACCATGGATCGCTCCTTGCCCTGTCGCGCCCGGCCAAGCGCCCCATTTATTTGGGTAATCGCCAGCCATTGTCAAACCCCGAGCGGCCCGCCGCCGCGGGCGCGGCGTTGCAACCCCATCAGCCTGGGGCTAGTTTCCGGCCCATGACGTCGCGGCATCTCGCCACTTATGCCTGCCGTCCGGATGCGAGCCGCGGCCGCCTTCATGCCGAGCCCGAGAGCCCGACGCGCTCGCCATTTCAGCGTGACCGCGACCGCATCATCCATTCCTCCGCCTTCCGCCGTCTGCAATACAAGACCCAGGTGTTTGTCTATCACGAAGGCGACCACTATCGCACCCAGCTCACTCACAGCCTCGAAGTGGCGCAGATCGCGCGCAGCATCGCCCGCGAACTGGGGCTCGACGAGGATCTCGCCGAGGCGCTCGCGCTCGCCCACGATCTCGGCCACACGCCGTTCGGTCATGCCGGCGAGGAAGCGCTCGACGCCGTGCTCAAGCCGCATGGCGGGTTCTCGCATAACGACCAGACCTTTCGCGTGCTGACGCGGCTCGAGCGGCGCTATGCCGATTTCGACGGATTGAACCTCACCTGGGAGACGCTCGAGGGAACAGTCAAGCACAACGGCCCGTTGGCGCGCGGCAAGCTGCCGCCCACCATCGCCGAATACGCCGCACGGCACGATCTCGCGCTCGCCGACTGGCCCGCGGCCGAGGCGCAGGCGGCGGCGATCGCCGACGACATCGCCTACAACAACCACGACATCGACGACGGGTTGCGCGCCGGTCTCTTCGCGGTGAAGGACCTCGCCGACGTGCCGCTCGTCGGACCGGTCTTCGCCGAGGTCGCTTCGCGCCATCCCGACATCGAGGAGCCGCGGCTCGTGCACGAGGCGATCCGCCGTCTGATCGACCGCATGGTGTCCGATTGCGTAGCCGAGACGCGCCGGCGCATCGCCGCCGCGCGGATCGCCTCGGTCGCCGAGGTCCGCGCGCTGGGCGCGCCGCTGGTGGCGTTGTCCGAGCCGATGCGGGCCAACGATCGCGCGCTGCGCGCGTTCCTGATGGAGCGCATGTACCGCCACTACCGCGTCAGCCGCATGGCGTCGAAGGCGCGGCGCATCGTCCGCGAGCTTTACGAGCTGCTGTCGGAAGAGCCGATATGCCTGCCGACCGAATGGCGCGCCCATGCCGAGCGCCCCGGCAGCGCCGCCACGGCGCGGGTCGTCGCCGACTACATTGCCGGCATGACCGACCGCTTCGCGCTCGACGAGCATTATCGCCTGTTCGACCGCTACGCGACGACATGATGAATCTGTTCGCGCATTTCCATGACCTGATCATCGCCGAGATCGAGGCGCTGATGCGCGCGGGTGCGCTGCCCGCGGGGCTCGAGCTCGACCGCGTCGCGGTCGAGCCGCCGCGCGATCCGGCGCACGGCGACCTCTCGACCAATGCCGCGATGGTGCTGGCGAAAGCGGCGGGCGTGAAGCCGCGCGCGCTCGCGGACCTGCTGCGCGAACGCCTCGCGCTCTTGGGCGGCGTGGTCGCCGCCGAGGTGGCCGGACCAGGCTTCCTCAATCTGCGCCTTGGCGATTCGTTCTGGCACGCGCGTCTCGCGGAGGTGCTGCGCGCCGGCGCCGCCTATGGCGATTCGCGGATGGGCGGCGGCAAGCCCGTCAATGTCGAATACGTCTCGGCCAATCCGACCGGGCCGATGCATGTCGGCCACGGGCGCGGCGCGGTGGTCGGGGATGCGCTCGCGGCGCTGCTCGCCAAGGCCGGGTTCGCGGTGTGCCGCGAGTACTACATCAACGACGCCGGCGCGCAGGTGGATGTGCTCGCGCGCTCGCTCCACCTGCGTTATCGCGAGGCGCTGGGCGAGGGCGGCGGCGACACTCCGGAGGGGCTCTATCCCGGCGATTATCTCAAGGAGACCGCCGCCGCGCTGGTTGCCCGCGACGGCGATCGCTGGCTCGGGACCGAGGAGGCGCTCTGGCTACCGGCGCTGCGCGATTTCGCCGTTGCCGAGATGATGGCGCTGATCCGCGGCGATCTCGCCCTCTTGGGCGTCTCCTACGACGTCTTTTCCTCGGAGCGGGCGATCGTCGCCTCGGGCGCGATCGAGCGGGCGCTCGAGAATCTCTACGAGCAGGACCTGATCTATTTCGGCACGCTCGAGCCGCCCAAGGGCAAGCTCCCCGACGATTGGGAGCCGCGGCCGCAGACGCTGTTCCGCGCCACCATGTTCGGCGACGATGTCGACCGTCCGCTCAAGAAATCGGACGGGACCTGGACCTATTTCGCCGCTGACATCGCCTATCACCTCGACAAGTTCCGCCGCGGCTTCGCCGATATGATCGATGTCTGGGGCGCCGATCACGGCGGCTACGTCAAGCGCATGCAGGCGGCGGTGCGCGCGCTGACGCAAGGGCAGGGCGCGCTCGACGTGAAACTGTGCCAATTGGTGAATCTCTTCGACCGCGGCGCGCCGGTGCGCATGTCGAAGCGCGCCGGCACCTTCGTCACCTTGCGCGAGGTGGTGGAGGAGGTGGGCAGGGACGCGTTCCGATTCGTGATGCTGACGCGGCGCAACGACCAGGCGCTCGATTTCGATTTCGCCAAGGTGGTCGAGCAGTCGAAAGACAACCCGGTCTTCTACGTGCAATACGCCCATGCGCGCGCCTCGTCGGTGCTGCGCCACGCGCACGAGGCGCTGCCGGAGACCGCGCTGGTGCCGGAAGCGCTCGCCGCCGCGCCGCTCGAGCTTCTGGCCGATCGCGACGAGATTGCGCTCATCCGCCATCTCGCCAACTGGCCACGTCTCGTCGAGAGCGCGGCCGAGATGCACGAGCCGCACCGCATCGCCTTCTATCTTCAGGAGCTCGCCGCCTTGTTCCACGGGCTGTGGACACGCGGCAAGGACGATGCGAGCCTGCGCTTCATCATTGCCGATGCGCCCGACCTGACCCGCGCCCGCGTGGCGCTCGTCCAGGCCGTCGCGTTCGTGATCGCGTCCGGGCTCGGCGTGTTCGGCGTCGTGCCGGTCGAGGAGATGCGGTGATGTCATTTCGCCTGGAATTGGAGCCCGAGGATTTGCGTCCGGACCGTGGTGGCGCTACGGCGCGCCGGTGGGGCATGGTCTTCGGTGCCGTCGCCATGGTGATGCTCGGCTCCGCCGCCGGGCTGTGGGCCGCCTATCATGTGATCGGCGGTCACGGCTCGAGCGCGACGGTGCCGATCATCCGCGCCGACGAGCGTCCGGTGAAGGTGCCGCCCGCCAATCCCGGCGGCATGAAGGTGCCCGACCAGAACATGTACATCCTCAACCGCGACCGGCCCGTCGATTCGCGCGTCGAGCAGCTTCTGCCGCCGCCCGAGACGCCGCTGCCGCGGCCGACCCCGCCGGCGTCCGTCGTCACCGAAACGCCGCCGCCGGCGCCGCCGGCTTCCGCGCTGGCGCAAGGGCCTGCGTCCGTGCCGGTGCCCGCGCCCGCGCCGCGGCCATCTCCGACCGTCTCCGCGCTCCCGCCGCCCGCGGTTCCGGCGACAATCGCCGCGCCGGTTTCGGCGGCGGTCGACCATATGCCGTCGCCGGCGGCCGCATCCGAAGCGGTACGCAAGGCCGCCGCCACCGGCGCCGGCTATCGACTGCAAGTCGGCGCAATGCGCTCGCCGGAGGCGGCGCGGCTGGAATGGAAGCGATTGCAGCGCCTGGAGCACGACGTCCTGGGCGGGTTCGGCGAGACGACCGAGCGCGTCAACGACGGCCGCCGCGGCGTGTTCTATCGCATCATCGCCGGCCCGGTCGCCGATGCGGCTGCCGCCGAGCATGCCTGTGGCGAGCTGAAGCGGCGCAAGGTCGGGTGCATCATTGTCAAGCCGTGACACGCTGGCGGCGATCTTCGGCCTCGGCGGTGCCGCGCTCTCCGGCGAGGAGCGTGCGTTCTTTCGCGAGGCGAACCCGCTCGGCTTCATCCTGTTCGCGCGCAATTGCGTGGCACCGGACCAGGTGCGCCGGCTGGTTACCGAGCTGCGCGACACGGTCGGACGCGCCGACGCGCCGGTTCTGATCGACCAGGAAGGCGGCCGGGTAGCGCGGCTCAAGCCGCCGCACTGGCCCGACTATCCCGCGGCGGCGGCGATCGCCGCTCTGGCCGGCACAGCGGCGCTGGCGGCGGCGCGGCTCGGGGCGCGCCTCATCGCCGACGACCTCGGCGCGCTCGGCATCACGGTCGATTGCATGCCGGTGCTCGATCTGCCCGTCGCCGGCGCCGACGCGGTGATCGGCGACCGTGCCTATGGAACGGCGCCAGATCACGTGGCCGCGCTCGGCGCCGCGGTCTGCGACGGGCTTCTTGCCGGCGGCGTGCTGCCGGTCATCAAGCACATCCCCGGCCACGGCCGGGCAACGGTCGACAGTCATCGCGCGCTGCCGGTGGTGACGGCGCCGCGCGCCGTGCTCGCGGTCACCGATTTCGCGCCATTCCGCGCGCTCGCCGCCTGCCCGTGGGCGATGACGGCGCACGTGCTTTATCGGGACATCGATGCGTCGCTTCCGGCGACGTTGTCGGCGCGGCTGATCGCCGAGGTGATTCGCGCTAGCATCGGCTTCGATGGCCTGCTTCTTTCCGACGATCTGTCGATGGCGGCGCTGCCGGGCGGGCTCGATGCGCGCGCCGCGGGGGCGCTTGCGGCCGGCTGCGATGTCGTCCTTCATTGCAACGGCGCCATGGACGAGATGATCGCGGTGGCGGGTGCGGCGTCGTCCCTGTCGCCGGTAGCACGGCGGCGAATCGCGGCTGCCGAGGCGCGCCGGCGCGGCGCTCGGGAGCCGTTCGACCGCGCGGCGGCGACGGCACGATTCGCCGCGTTGATGGCGGGTGAGGGGTGATGCTGGACATTCCCCGCCTGCTTCAGGACGTTTCCGTGATGGCGCTGCCGGTGATCTTCGCCATCACTCTGCACGAGGCGGCACACGGCTTCGTCGCCCATCGCTGCGGCGACGACTCGGCCTATCGCATGGGCCGGGTCACCTTCAATCCGCTGCGCCATGTCGATCCGTTCGGCACGATCCTGCTGCCGCTGCTGTTGTTCCTGGTGTCGAACGGGCGGTTCCTGTTCGGTTATGCCAAGCCCGTGCCGGTCGCCTATGCGCGGCTGCGGCGGCCGCGGCGCGACATGGTGCTGGTGGCGGCGGCGGGGCCCGCGATCAACGTGGTCTTGGCGGTGGTCTCGGCGCTCGCGGTTGCGGTCGTTCCCTACGTGCCGAGCGTGATGAGCGAATGGCTCAAGGAGAACCTCTTCGCCTCGGTCTTCATCAACGTCATCCTCGCCGTGTTCAACATGATTCCGCTGCCGCCGCTCGATGGCGGGCGAGTCGCGGTCGGGCTCCTGCCCGAGGCGCTCGCGGTACCGCTGGCGCGGACCGAGCGTTATGGCATCCTCATCCTGATCGGGCTGCTCGTGCTGGTACCGATGATCGGCGAAACCACCGGGCACGATCTCAATTTGGTGGCCTATGTGATGGACCGGCCGGTAAATTGGATCCTGAGCGCGATCCATTGGGCGACGGGCGTGAGCTATGACTGAGAGCGAGCCGTTCGAGCTGACGCGGCCGGAGCCGCTGTCGGAGATGGCGGATCTCGTCGTCGACCTCGAAGGCTATGAGGGGCCGATCGACGTGCTGCTGACGCTGGCGCGCGAGCAGAAGGTCGACCTCACCCGCATCTCGATCCTGCGCCTTGCCGATCAGTATCTCGCCTTCATCGCTGCGGCGCGCCGGCTTCGGCTCGAGGTCGCCGCCGACTATCTCGTGATGGCGGCGTGGCTCGCTTATCTCAAATCGCGCCTGCTGCTGCCGCACCCGCCGGCGCCGGAAGGCCCCAGCGGCGAGGAAATGGCCGCGGCGCTCACCCATCAGCTGCAACGCCTCGAGGCGATGCAGGAAGCGGGGGCGCGGCTGCTGGCGCGGCCGCAGCTCGGCCGCGACGTTTTCGTCCGCGGCGATCCCGAGGGCTTGCCGCGCGTACTGGTGCCGGTGTGGGACGCGAGCCTCTACGACCTGCTCCATGCCTATGGCGAGGGGCGGCAGCGCAAGGAAAGCGGCGTCCTCCACATCGAGCCGCCCGAGCTTTATGCCATGGACGACGCGCTGCAGCGGCTTGAGCGTATGCTCGGCCGCGTGCCTGACTGGCGCAGCCTGATGAGCTTTCTGCCGCCGCTGGCGGGCGGCAACGGGCTGGTGTGGCGCTCGGCCATCGCCTCGACCTTTGCCGCCAGTCTCGAACTGGTGCGCGCCGGCAAGCTGCAACTCCGCCAGGACACCGCCTTCGGTCCCATCTATCTGCGCAGCCCCCCCGAAAGCCCATGATGCCCGAAATCGATTCCTATCCCGATCATCTGCGGCTGGTCGAAGCCCTGCTGTTCGCCGCCGCGTCCCCGCTCGACGAGGCGAGCATCCGCGAGCGGCTGCCGGAAGACGTCGATGTCGGGCGGCTCCTCGCCGACCTCGAAGCGCTGTACCGGCCGCGCGGGGTCAATGTCGTGCGCGTCGCCAATGGCTGGACGCTGCGCACCGCACCCGATCTCGCCATGCGCCTACGGCTCGAGCGCAAGGTGACGCGCAAGCTGTCGCGCGCCGCGGTCGAGACCCTCGCCATCGTCGCCTACCACCAGCCCGTGACCCGCGCCGAGATCGAGGACATCCGCGGCGTCGTCATCAGCAAGGGCACGCTCGACACGCTGATGGAAGCCGGCTGGATCATGCCCAAGGGACGCAAGCAGACGGTGGGGCGACCGGTCACCTGGGTCACGACCGACGCGTTCCTCATGCATTTCGGGCTCGGCGCCCTCGCCGATCTCCCCGGCGTCGACGAGTTGCGGGCCGCAGGACTGATCGGCCCGCGTTCGGCCACCACGCTGCACGAGATCGCGCCGCCGTTCGAAGAGCCCGAGCCCGAAGCGGCTGAGGACGAAACCGTGTCACAGGAGGACGTGGCCTAGCCGCGCGGTTGCCGGGCGGCTGGACGCGCGCCGACCGCGCGCCCTATATGGGAGGTAGGGCGCGGCGCGTTGCGGCCCTTCGCACCTTCTGCCATGATCCGCGCCGCCGGGGCGGAAGGTTTCCGACGCTGTCGATGGCCGATTATGTTCGATTTCTCTTGGTCCGAGTTGGCGCTGATCGCGATCGTAGCGCTGGTGTTCATTCCCCCCAAGGATCTGCCGCGGGCGCTGCGCACGGCCGGCACTTGGGTGCGTAAGGCGCGCGCCATCGCGCACGAATTCCAGGGCAATCTCGAGCAGATGGTGCGTGACGCCGAACTCGACGAGGTGCACCGCGAGGTCGAGAAGGCGACGCAATTCGACATCCACGGAGCGATCGCCAAGACGATCGATCCCACTGGCGAACTCCACGGCGCCTTCGACGATCATGCGCTGACCGGCGCAGCGTCCCAGCCGGCGGCCTTGCTTCCGCCCCAATCGCCTGCCGCGACGGCCGAGCCTGCGACCGAGTCGGCGTCCGATACGACCAAGACGGCCACGCGCGAGCCATCGCCCGCGCCCGCGCCGGATTCGACCGGTTGAGGCCGACGAAGGCCGATGACCGATCACGAGGAGGAACTCGAGTCAGGCCGCATGCCGCTGCTCGATCATCTGATCGAACTGCGCCGACGCCTTGCCTATTCGTTCATTGCCTTTCTCGTGGCGTTCGCGCCGGCATGGTATTTCGCCAAGCCGATCTACAATTTCCTGGCCCAGCCGCTGTACCGCGCGATGGGGAATCAGGCCGGGCAGCATCTCATCTACACCGATCTCACCGAGGCGTTCTTCACCGATCTTCGCGTCGCGTTCTGGGCGGCGTTCTGCCTCGCCTTTCCGGTCATCGCGACGCAACTCTGGCTGTTCGTGGCGCCGGGCCTCTACCGCAACGAGCGCCGGGCCTTCCTGCCTTACCTCGTCGCCACGCCGGCGCTCTTCATCCTCGGCAGTTCTCTTGTTTATTATGTCATTTTTCCCGTTGCTTGGAGATTTTTCTTAAGTTTTCAGACAAAGGGTGGCGACGGTAATCTGCCGATCGAACTGCTGCCCAAGGTGAGCGAGTACCTGACCCTCGTCATGCGCCTCATGCTTGCCTTCGGCCTGGCGTTCCAGCTTCCGGTGCTGCTGACGCTGATGGCGCGGGTGGGGCTCGTCACGTCGTCATGGCTCGCGTCGAAGCGCCGCTATGCCATCGTCGGCGTGTTCATCGTCGCGGCCGTTCTGACCCCGCCCGACGTGTTCAGCCAGGTGTCGCTCGCGGTGCCGCTCTTGGCGCTGTACGAGATTTCGATCCTCTGCTGCAAGCTGGTCGAGAAGAAGCGCGCCGAGCGCGAGGCTGCCGAAGCGCAAGGCGAGAGCGACGGATCGTGACGGCCGCGGCGCCGTTGCCATAGACGTGAACGCGCGCGGCCGGATATAAGGGCCGCCCGATGCTCGATCTCAGATGGATTCGCGAACAACCCGACGCGTTGGACCGCGGCCTTGCGCGCCGCGGCATGGCGCCGCAGGCGGATGCCATCCTCGCCCTCGACCGCGAGTGGCGCGCGGCGCAGACGCGGGCGGAGCAGCTCCAGGCCGAGCGCAACCGCATCGCCAAGGAGATCGGCGCCGCCAAGGCCAAGGGCGGCGATGCCGGCCCACTCCTTGCGCGCGTCGCCGCCAGCAAGGACGAGGAGGCGCGGCTCGAAGCCGAGGCCGCGCGGCTGCGCGAAGCGATCGACGCCGCGCTCGCGCCCGTTCCCAATCCCCCCGCCGACGACGTGCCCGACGGCGCTGACGAGACCGCGAATGTCGTCGTGCGCGAGCACGGGGCGAAGCCCGGTTTCGATTTCCCGCCGCGCGATCACGTTGCCATCGGCGAGGGGCTCGGCATGATGGATTTCGCCCGCGCCGGCAAGCTCTCGGGCACGCGCTTCGTCGTCCTGAGTCGCGATCTCGCGCGGCTCGAGCGCGCGCTGGCGCAATTCATGCTCGACCTCCACACGCGCGAGTTCGGCTATACCGAGGTGTCGCCGCCGCTTTTAGTGCGCGACGAGACCGCGTTCGGCACCGGCCAGTTGCCGAAATTCGCCGCCGATCTGTTCCAGACCAAAGGGGGGCTGTGGCTCATCCCGACCGCCGAGGTGCCGCTCACCAATCTCGTCGCCGACGCGATCGTCGAGGAGGAGGCGCTGCCGCTGCGCTTTACTGCCGCGACGCCGTGCTTCCGTTCGGAAGCCGGTGCCGCCGGCAAGGACACGCGCGGCATGATCCGCCAGCACCAGTTCATCAAGGTCGAACTGGTGTCGATCGTTCACCCCGACCAGGCTGCGGCAGAGCACGAGCGCATGACGCGATGCGCCGAGACGGTGCTGCAGCGGCTCGGCCTCGCCTACCGCGTCGTGCTGCTGTGTGCCGGCGACATGGGCGCTTCCGCGCGCAAGACCTTCGACCTCGAAGTGTGGCTGCCGGGGCAGAATGCCTATCGCGAGATTTCGAGCTGCTCGGAATGCGGCGACTACCAGGCGCGGCGCATGAAGGCGCGCTTCCGTCCCAAGGGCGAAAAGGGCGCGCGTCTGGTCAACACGCTCAACGGATCGGGACTCGCCGTCGGCCGCACGCTCGTCGCGGTGCTCGAGAACTACCAGCGCGCGGATGGAAGGGTCGCGGTGCCGGCAGCGCTGCGCCCCTATATGGGAGGGATGGAGGCGATCGGCGGCGATGTTTGACACGCCCATCGATCTTGCCGCATCGCGCATCCTGATCTCCAATGACGACGGCATCGAATCGCCCGGGATCAAGCTTCTGACCAAGGTGGCTCGTGCGCTGTCGCACGATGTCTGGGTGGTGGCACCGGAACAGGAGCAGAGCGGGGCAAGCCATTCGCTGACACTCTACCGGCCGCTCAGGGTGCGCAAGCTCGGGCCGCGGCGCTTCGCGGTCGACGGCACGCCGACCGACTGCGTGCTGCTTGCGGTCAACGTGCTGCTGCGCGACCGGCGCCCGAGCCTGATGCTGTCGGGCGTCAACGCCGGCGGCAATCTCGGCGAGGACGTGACCTATTCCGGTACCGTGGCCGCGGCGATGGAGGCGACGCTGCTCGACGTGCCGGCGATCGCGATGAGCCAGAATCTGATCAACGGCACGACGATCCGCTGGGCGACCGCTGCGGCCTGGGCGCCTGACGTGATTCGCCGCCTGACCGCGCTGCCGTGGCCGCGCCAGACGCTCATCAACGTGAATTTTCCCGGCATCGCCCCCGATGCAGTGACCGGCATCGCCGCGACGCGGCAAGGCCTGCGCAAGATCGGCGACAACCTCAGCAAGCGAGTCGACCCGCGCGGGCGGCCATATTACTGGATCGGTCCGACGCGCGAGGAAGAGGCCCACGCCGGCCCGATGACCGGCCCCGGCACCGATTTCGGCGCCATCGGTGAGGGCAAGGTGTCGCTGACGCCGATCTTCCTCGATCTCACCAACGGCGCGGCGCTCGCCGCGCTCAAACGGGCGTTCCCGTGATGCGATGAACACGGTCAATAACGAGAAGCTTGCGCGCCTCGTCATGGGGTTGCGCGGCGAGGGGGTTACCGACACGCGCGTCCTCGGCGCGATCGAGCGTGTGCCGCGCGAACTGTTCGTGCCGCCGGCCTTCGAGGAACAGGCCTACGACAACGTCGCCCTGCCGATCGGCCACAGTCAGACCATCAGCCAGCCACTGGTGGTGGCGCTGATGACCGCGGCGCTGGACATCGGCGAGCGTCACAAGATACTCGAGATCGGCACCGGCTCGGGCTATCAGGCGGCGGTACTGGCGCGGCTGTGCCGCCGCGTCTTCACCATCGAGCGCCATCGCCTCCTGCTGGCCGAGGCCGAGAAGCGCTTCGCCCAACTGCGCCTGGGCAATGTTACGGCGCGCTGGGGCGACGGCGCCAAGGGCTGGCCGGAACAGGCGCCGTTCGACCGCATCATCGTCACCGCAGCGGCCCCCGACGTGCCGGGTCACCTGATCGACAGCCTCATCGATGGCGGCATCCTGGTGGCCCCCGTCGGTGCCGAGCGGCGCGACCAGAGGCTCCTGCGCGTGCGCCGCGCCGGCGAGAATTTCGATATCGACGATCTCGGTCCGGTGCGTTTCGTCCCGCTGCTGGCGGGGCTGCCGCGCGAAACCCCTTTGCGTCCGGCACGGCCGTGAGCGAAGACGCGGCGAAGCGGCGAAGCGCCGCTTGTAGCCGCGGGCGGCGCGGGGGTAAGATTGAGCGCCGTGGCGGCAAGGGATGGGGCATGGCGCTCATCGGACGCTTGGCGTGGCTCGCCTTCGCGGCAGCGCTGCTGTTGCCGGGCGCGGCCATGGCGGACATGAACCAGAGCGACGCCAGCAAAGCGTGGCGCGAAGCCGACAACTGCACCCACGAGGCGTTCCGGAAATTCCCCGACTATACGCGCGAATCGAACGCCAAGCGCGAGGTGGCGCGGCTCTCATGCCTGCGTAATCATGGCCTGCCCGGTTCGGACGGCGGCGCCGCACCGGCGGCGACGGCGACCGGTTCGAAGTGAGGGCAAGGCCGGTGCTCCTCGGTCGGCTTCGGGGCGCCGGCATGACACGGGGCGTGAGCTGTTTCGCCGCCATCCTCGCGCTCGTTCTGCAGCTTGCGCTGCCGCTTGCCGATGACCCTGTCGGCCGGTCCGCACTCGGCCCGTGGTCCGGCTTCCCGTTATGCCACGCGCGCGGCGCCGTCGATCAGCCGGCGAACCACTCGCTGCCGTCCGCGCCGAGCAGATGCGCGCTTTGTCCGCTGTGCCTCGCGTTGCAGGCGGCGGGCACGTTCGTTGCACCGCCCCGACCCGCCGATCTCCTCGCCGCCGCCGCGCAGCCGCTCAGGCTGTCATTCCCGTCTGCGACGGTATCGGCGCCGCGCAGCGCCGGCGTGCTCGCCCAGCCCCGCGCGCCACCCGTTCTCGCCTGAGTTTCGATCGGTCCCGCCTGCGGTGTCACGGCTCGAGCCGTGGCGCGCGGACCGTTGGCCTTGCCGCGCCGGCGAGCGCTTTCGGCTGGCGCCTCGTCATTACGGAGGTGGTTTTCGATGAATGCGAAGAAGAACCTTGTGGTCGGCGTCGTTGCCTTCCTCGTCATCCTTGGGGTGCTGATCTATGCCGGCGGGCTGTGGCCGGGAAATACCGGCGGACCCCGGCTTCCCTCGATCAAGATCGGCGGCCCCTTCGCGCTCGAGGCCGGCGACGGCAGCACCGTTACGGATCGGACCTACCGCGACAAGTGGCAGCTCATCTATTTCGGTTATACGCTCTGCCCCGATGCCTGCCCGACCGCGCTCAGCGACATCGCCGGTGCCATGACTAGGCTCGGGCCACTGGCGCAGAAGGTTCAGCCGATCTTCATCACCATCGACCCCGCGCGCGACACGCCCAAGGTGATGGCGGAATACGTCAAGGCGTTCGGCGGCCACATCATCGGGCTCAGCGGAACGCCCGAGCAGATTGCCGACGCTGCGCGCGAATTCCGCGTCTATTACGCCAAGGTCAAGGACAAGGACGCGCCCAACGGCTACCTCATGGATCACAGCTCGGTCATCTACGTCATGCGACCCGGCGACTTCGACTTCGTCGCCACCTTCACGCACGAGACCAGCTCGGACCAGATGGCCGAGCGTCTGCGCAAGCTCATCACCAGTTCGTAAAGGAGGAGGATGCCATGATGCATAGGCATAGGCTGGCAACGCTATTGGCCGCGGCGCTGGGTGTGGGGCTTGCCCCTGCGGGCTTGGCCGAGGGCACGAGCGCCGCGATCGCCGTGACTGACGCCTGGGCGCGGGCGACGCCGCAGGGCGCCCAGACCGGGGCCGCCTTCGTCACCGTCACCAACCACGGCGCGACCGACGACAAGCTGATCGGCGCCAGCACCCCCATCGCCACGATGGCGCAGCTTCACCGGACCATCGACGATAACGGGGTCATGAAGATGCGCCCCGTCGCCGTGATCGACCTGAAGCCTGGTGCTTCGGTGACGCTCAAGCCCGGCTATATGCACGTGATGCTGATGGGGTTGAAACATCCGTTGGCTCAAGGCGCGAGCTTCCCGCTGACCTTGACTTTCGCCAAGGCGGGCAAGATCGAAACCACGGTCAAGATCGAGAAGCTCGGCGCCATGACCGGCACGGACATGGGTAACCACGGCGAGATGAACTCGTCGGGCATGTCGAACATGGACATGGGCGGAATGAAGCAGAAATGACCGCGGCATGAGCATCACGGCTGAACCTCGGCAAGCGGCGGCGCTGGCGGCGTTGTGGCCGGCGCTGGCGCTCGTGCTGCCGCTGTTCTTGTCGGTGCTGGCCGGCGAACTCATACTGAAGGGTGGTGAGGACAAGACGGTGCATTTCGCGGATGCCGAGGACGCCGCGGCGGTGGCGCGCGGCGCCGGGCTCTACCAGGAGAATTGCGCCGCCTGCCATGGCGCCCGACTCGAGGGCCAGCCCGGCTGGCAGGTGGTCGGAGCCGACGGCGTCGTGCGCGCGCCGCCCCAGGACGACAGCGGCCATGCCTGGATGCATTCCGACGAAGACCTGTTCAGCTACGTCAAATATGGTTTGGCCGACTACCTTCCGCCGGGCTTGACCGCCGATATGCCGGCCTTTGGCGAGCGGCTCACCGACGCTCAGATCGAGGACACGCTCGCCTTCATCAAGAGTCACTGGAGTGTGGGAAATCGTGCCTATCAGGCGCTGCTCAACCCCGGGCACGCCGGCATGCCCGCGTTGGGTTCGGCCGGCTCGTGGGTGCTGCCGGCCGATTGCCGCTTCGAGCTGATCCGGCCGCGACTCCGGCCCGCGGCGGCGAAGCAGGGATAAGCATGCGGTTTCGCGGCGCAATCGCCGCGGATCCGGGGAGCGATTGGCGCTGCGGCACCGCGTGGCATAAACTGTGACCGACATGGCGCGCGTCGGGGTTATCGCCTTTCTTCTGGTGGCCGTGGCAGCGGCGGGAATCCTTGCGGGCTGCGGCGACCGGATCGGGCCGCCGGCGCCCTACGAACTGCGCACCGGTGCGGGCGCGCCGGCGCTGAACGCGACGCCGCCGGTACCGCATCCCGATCGCATCACCGTCGTCGGCGGCGAGACGCTCTACGGCGTGTCGCGGCGCTATGGCGTGCCGCTGCGCGCGATCATCGACGCGAACAATCTCAGGCCGCCGTTCCTTCTCCTTGCCGGGACCAGCCTCGTCTTGCCCCAGGTGGCGACGCATGTGGTGCGACCCGGCGATACGCTGACGAGCGTCGCGCGGGACAATGGGGTCGATGTCAGCACGCTCGCGCGCACCAACCACCTCGCGCCGCCCTATGTCATTCGCACCGGCGAAGCGCTGATCCTGCCGGCGCCGGTCGCGACGGCGCAGGCGGGTGCGGGTCCCGCGCCGCCGCCAGTCGCGGCGGCGCCCGTGGCGACGGTGGCGATGGCGCCGCTCACCGCGCCGCCGCCGCGCGTGGCGGTGGTGCCGTTCGCGCCGCCGCCGCCATTGGCCGCTCGTCCCGGGAAGGCGGCCAGGCCTACGGTTGCGGCTACGCCTGCGCCTGCCCCGTTGCCGGTGCCGACGCCGATGCCCCCGGCCAAGCCGGCCGAAGCGACCGCGCCACCGCCGCCGCTCAAAGTTTCGGATCAGGGCTTCATCTGGCCGGTGCATGGCCGCATCGTCGCCGCCTATGGCGCCGGGCCACAGGGCACGCACAATGACGGCATCGACATCGCCGCGCGCGAAGGAACCCCGGTGCTGGCCGCCGATTCCGGCGAGGTTGCCTATGCCGGGAACGAGTTGCGCGGCTACGGCAACCTCATTCTCATCAAGCATCCCAACGGCTTCATCACCGCCTATGCCCATAACGAGACGCTGTTGGTGCAGCGGGGCGAACACGTGAGGCGCGGCCAGATCATCGCCAGGGTCGGCGCCACCGGCGCTGTGAGCCAGCCGCAACTCCACTTCGAGATCAGGCGCGGCGTCCGCGCGCTCGATCCTGACGCATATCTCCCGGCCCAGACCGCGGCCGCACGCCCCTGACCCGCCGCACCGCACGGCGGCGCATCAAGCATTCGTTTACCAACGGCGCGGATGATCGTGGGGTCACCATAAAGATAATTTTGCCGGGAGCGAACGATGGGAGAAGACGTGACCATCGCGGATGCGCGCCTTGCCTTCTTGCACCAGTACTGGCGCGGGAAGAAGCAAGGGCGATCCATGCCGTCGCCGGTCGACATCGATCCCGCCGAGCTGCCCGCGGTGATTCAGCCGAATGTGATGGTGCTCGACGTCGTCGGCGCGGCAGATGGCCCGCGCTTCCGCTATCGCAGGGTCGGCGGCGTGTTCTGGCGCGCCGGCGGCACGGATCTTGCGGGAAGGTTCGTCGCCGAGGTCTTGCCAGTGAAGGCCGGCTACCGCGACTATGTCGTCGGCATCTACCGGGAGATGGCCGAGACGAAACGGCCGATGTATACTGAGAACGTCTTCATCCTGCAGCACGGGCAGGTCGATCCGATGTCGACCAAGCGCGTGAGCCTGCCGCTGTCGTACGACGGCACACGCGTCGATGGGGTGCTGGCCGCGCATGTGTTCGACTATGGCGGCGCGGGCGGCGATGACGGATTTATCCTCGTCACCGCGATCAAGGAAGACGTGCGCGCGTTCCTCGACTGATGTCAGGCGGTCCGCGCCGAAGGCGTGCTGTCCTCGCGCGTCGTGATCGCGATGAAGAGTTTGCCCTTGCGGTTGAGGTCAAGCGCCGGCGTGGTCATGCCATGCGACTTGAGGACGAAGAGCTGTGCCCGGAGTGGATCGTATTTTGCATTGCCACCGCGCTTCTGCGCCAGTTCCAGGCGCCGCTCGGCTTCGCCCATCTCGCGCAGGATGAGCGAGGTCAGGCGGTCCGTCACGCCCATGGCGCGCAGCTCCGCGCGGAGCTCCGCAAGCGTCATCTCCTCGGGCTCTTTCATGCTCACCTCATTTGTTTTGCGGCATGATGGGGTGCCGAGCGCCGACATGCTAGAGGAACGTTCGGGCAATCTCCGCGCCGAAGCGCCGCATCGCACCGCGTAATCCGCCGTTTCCCGCGCGACGCATGGCAGCCATGAGCGCAGCGAGACAGTTTCAAGCCGCGCGCCGCATGGCGGCGGTCCCCTTGCGGTGCCCGGCCCGAAGCGCGTAGCCTCCGCCCGTTGCTGTCCAAGGGAGGATTTGCCATGGCACCGGACACGGCGCTCGCACTCGCTTCGCGATTCGTCGATATCGAAGCTATCCCTTGGATCGACACTCCCAATCCGGGGATGAAGGTCAAGGTACTTTATTATGATCCCAAGACTGAGATGCTGACGATGCTGTCGAAGCTGGCGCCCGGCGCCGGCATACCCGAGCACATGCACGAGGATCTCGAGCAGACCTTCGTGCTCGAGGGCGCGCTCGTCGATGACGAGGGCGCCTGCACCGCCGGCAATTTCGTCATCCGCGCCAAAGGCAGCCGCCACGCGCCGGTCGCGCCCGACGGCTGCACCATGCTGGTGTTCTTCAACAAGCCGACCGCAGCGCTGCGCAAAATGCTGGAGAAGCGCGGCTAGACCGGTCCGCCGCTTCTATTCAATCGTCCTGCCGAGGCGGCCGGCGAGATCCTGGATGTATTGCCAGGCGACGCGGCCGGAACGCGCGCCGCGCGTGATGGCCCATTCGGCGGCTTCGGCGCGGAGCTGATCGGCCGAAAGGCCGAGGCCATAGTGCTGCGCATAGCCGCGCACCATCGCTTGATAGGTCTCCTGATCGCAGGCGTGGAAGCCGAGCCACAGTCCGAAGCGGTCGGAGAGCGCCACCTTCTCCTCGACAGCCTCGCCGGGATTGAGCGCGGTCGAGCGCTCGTTCTCGATCATGTCGCGCGACAACAGATGGCGCCGGTTCGATGTGGCGTAGAACACGACATTGGCCGGCCGTCCTTCGATCCCGCCTTCGAGCACCGCCTTCAGCGATTTGTAGCTGGTGTCCTCATGGTCGAAGGACAGGTCGTCGCAGAACAGGAGGATGCGCCGCTTCGCCGCGCGCAGCAGCGTGAGCAGCCGCGGCAGGCCGGTGATGTCCTCGCGGTGGATTTCCACGAGCGCCAGCGCTCGCGGGGTCGCGGCATTGATGGTCGCATGCACCGCCTTGACCAGCGAGCTCTTGCCCATGCCGCGCGCGCCCCACAGCAGCACGTTGTTGGCGGGGAGCCCGGCCGCGAAGCGCTGCGTGTTGTCGAGCAGGATGTCGCGCACCCGCTCGATCCCCTGGAGCAGGTCGAGATCGACGCGGCTGACCGCGGCCACCGGCTCGAGCCGCTCGCGGTCGGCGTGCCAGACGAAGGCATCGGCGGTGGCGAGATCGCTCGCGGGCCGCGGCGGCGGCGCCAAGCGGTCGAGCGCCTCGGCGATGCGCCGCAACAGCGGCTCCAAAGGGGGGCTTGCAGTCATGAGAACGGGTAATCCCGACGGGCCGAACGGGCGCGGACCCTAGGCGACCGACGCCGTCCGCGTCAACCACGCGCGTGCCCCGCGCCGCTTCCGGCGGCCGCGACGGAATGCTAGGTTTCGCGCCGATACCGGGTCGTCCTGAGTCTCGCGGCCTAAAGATATTCGCACGCACGCCATGGTGCTCGCTCGAAGGCGACGATGAAGCGCTTTCAATGTCTGATGGTGACGACGCTCACCTTGCGGGCATCGATCGATACGATGTTCTGCGACCTCGCCGACGCATTGCGCCGCGCCGGCGTCCACACGCGCATGCTCATCGACGTGCCACAGGCGCCCAACCTGCCGTTGGCGCACGGACTCGTCGGCGACCTCAGGGACTATGACGGGCCGCGCTTCTTGATCGATACCAACGCCAAGAGCCACTTCAACGTCCAGACCGCGGATGGCCGTCCGCTGTCCATTCACGACGCCTGGAACATCCCGAGGGTGACGATTTTCGAGTCGAACCCGATCCATCATGTGAGCCATCTCGCCCAGTCCCCGCAGAATGCCGTCTTCACGGTGGTCGATGCCTCGCATCTTCGGTTCTTCGATGCCTTCGCCATCACGGCACGCGCCATCGATTTCCTTCCGCATGCAGGACCGCCGCCGCTTCAGGACATCCTGCCGGCGGCGGACCGGCCGATCGACGTGCTGTTCATCGGCAATATCAAGCACGAGCCGCCGCTCGCGGCGTGGCTCGACGGGCAGCCCTGCGCCCCGGAGCTCAAGCCCGCACTCCGACACGCGATCGAGCAGCGCTGGGAATCGCAAGGCGACATCGGGGCGAGTCTTGCGAGCGCCCTTGCAGCGGAGGGGATCGCGCCGGAGCCGCGCCGGGACCTGACGATCGCCTGCGCCGCCGAAGGCTATGTCAACAACGTGAAGCGTCTGGAACTGCTCCAATCGATCCGCGCGGGCCGCGTCGTGGTCTGCGGCGAGGTCGAGGCAACGTTGCCCGAGGCCGCGCCCGTGACGGCCACCGGCCCGACAGGCTTCGTGAAATGCCTGCAGCTCATGGATAACGCCAAGCTCCTGCTCAATGTCATGCCGTTCCGGAGCGGCGCCCACGAACGGGTCTTTTACGGTCTCAGCCGCGGTGCCTATGTCGTTTCCGACTATTCGACGCTGCTCGACCTCCCGGCCGCGGACGGCGCCGGCATCTCGTTCCTTCCCCGAGAACCAGACTTGCTCGACGACGTCATCGCGGACGTGCTGTCGAGTCGCATCGACGAGCGCGTCGCCGCCGGGCGGGCGTGGTATGCCGAACGCCACACCTGGGATCACCGGGCCCGGCAAATTTTGGCGTTGCTCGGGCCCTTGTTCTAGCCATCCCGCGCCGCTTCGCGGCCGCCACCCCGTGCGGCTTTCGTCGGGGCGTCAATGGCTTATCGCCTGCTGGTTGAGGAGCGTCCCGGACCAGGACGCGACCCGCCATTCTTGCTCTTTGCCGGCAAGTCCAGTACAAGCGCGGCTGACCGAGCCCAGGAGTACGCGATGTTCATCTCGCCCGCCTTTGCCCAGGCGGCCGGTGCCAGTCCGCAGGATACGCTCACGACCTTCATCCTGCCGATGGCGCTCATTTTCGTGGTCTTTTACTTTTTCATGATTCGGCCGCAGCAGCAGAAGGCCAAGCAGTTGAAGGCGATGCTCGACGCGCTCCGGCGCGGTGATCGGGTGGTGACGGCGGGCGGCATCATCGGCACCGTGGCAAAGGTCGAAGGCGATCAAGAGGTGACCGTCGAGATCGCGGACAACGTCCGCGTCAAGGTGGTGCGCAGCACGATCACGAGCGTGCTCGCCAAGCCCGAGCCGGTCGCTGCCAAGAAATCGGCCAAGGACGACACGGAAGGCGACAAGAAGACACCCGAGCCCGTCGGCGACGCCAATGACGGCGTCGGCGGGAAGCTCCGGAGCTGGCTCCGGCGCTGAGACGGGGGCGCGAGAGGTGCGATGCTCTATTTTCAGACCTGGAAGGTGATGCTCATCCTCGCGGTGTGCGCGTTGGGCGTCATTTTCACCGTTCCCAATCTCTTCTCCGAGGCCAGCGTGTTGCGCTGGCCCGACTGGGTTCCGAAGAAGCAGGTGAGCCTCGGCCTCGATCTGCGCGGCGGCTCCTACCTGCTCTACCAGGTGGATATGAGTTCGGTCGAGAAGGACGAGCTCAACAATGTCCTCGACGAGCTGCGCACCCAGTTCCTCGACCAGAAGATCGGCTATACCGGCCTTGCCGTCGACGGCAACCACATCGCCTTCGTGCTGCGCGATCGGGCCCGCGCCAGCGACATGCGCGCGATCGTGCAGAAGATCGATCCCGACCTGCAGGTGACCGTCGGCGACGGCGGGGCGGCAGCGATCACCCAGGACCCGGCGGCGCTCGATGCCCGGCGCGCCACCGCAGTCAACCAGTCGATCGAGATCGTCCGGCGCCGGATCGACGAGACCGGCACCAAGGAAGCGACGATTCAGCGCGTCGGCGACGACCGCATCCTGGTCGAATTGCCGGGGATCAGCGATCCCGACCGGGTCAAGGCGCTGATTGGCAAGACCGCGAAGATGACGTTTCAACTCGTCGATCCGAACGCATCGGTCGACGAGGCGCGGCGCGGACGGGTGCCGCCCGGCGACGAGCTGCTCCAGGGCGCGCCCGATCCGCGCAATCCCACCGCCGCGCAGACCTATTACGTCGTGCATCGCCGGGTGATGGTGAGCGGCGATACGCTCACCGATGCGCAGCCGACTTTCAACAACACCAACGAACCGGTGGTGAGCTTCAAGTTCAACGCCATCGGCGCCCGGCGCTTTGCCGATGCGACGCGCGCCAATGTCGGCAAGCCCTTCGCCATCGTGCTCGACAACAAGGTGATCAGCGCGCCGGTGATCCAGGAGGCGATCATCGGCGGCTCGGGCATCATCGAGGGCAGCTTCACCGTTCAGTCGGCCAACGACCTGGCGCTGCTGCTGCGGGCCGGCGCGCTGCCGGCGCCGCTTACCATCCTCGAGGAGCGGACGGTCGGTCCCGATCTCGGTGCCGATTCGATCCATGCCGGCGCGCTCGCCTGCATCGTCGGGATCGCCCTGGTCGTCGTCTTCATGGTAGTGTTCTATGGGCTGTTCGGCATCTTTGCCGACATCGCACTGTTCTTCAATCTGTGCATCATGATGGCGGCGCTGTCGCTCCTGGGCGCGACGCTGACATTGCCGGGCATCGCCGGCATCGCCCTCACCATGGGCATGGCGGTCGATGCCAACGTACTCATCTACGAGCGCATCCGCGAGGAGCTGCGCGGCGGGCGCTCGATCATCTCCTCGCTTCAGGCCGGGTTCGAGCGCGCGTTCGGCACCATCGTCGACAGTCACGTGACGACCCTCGTCGCTGGCGCGTTGATGTTCTGGCTGGGCGAGGGGCCGATCAAGGGCTTCGCCGTGACCTTGAGCCTGGGCGTGCTCACCTCGCTGTTCTCGGCGATCCTGGTGACGCGCCTTCTCGTCGTCACCTGGCTGCGTCGCACCAAACCGAAGCTGGTTCCGATCTAGTGCTCGTCGTCGTGTTTGCCGCCGCGAATCCCGGTTGCTAGGTCCACGCCATGTTCCGTCCGCTCATCATTATCAAGCGCATCCCTAACATCGACTTCATGCGGCTGCACAAGCTCGGCTTCGCGCTGTCGCTGGTGATGACGCTGGGCTCGGTCGTGCTGTTCGGCGTGCGGGGCCTCAATTACGGCATCGATTTCAGCGGCGGCACGATCATCGAGGCACGCACGCTCACCGGACCCGCCGACCTCGCCAAGATGCGCGCCGATCTCGACAGCCTCAACCTCGGCGCGGTCCAGCTCCAGAGCTTCGGCGCGCCGAACGAGGTATTGATCCGGCTCCAGCGCCAACCCGGCAGCGACGCCGCGCAAGAGCGGGCGGTTGCAACGGTAAAGGACAAGCTCGGCAAGACCGTCGAATACCGCCGCGTCGAGGTGGTCGGCCCGACCGTGGGCCACGAGCTCATCCGCGCGGGCGTCATGGCCACGGTGCTCGCACTGGTGGCGATCATGATTTACGTCTGGTTCCGCTTCGAATGGCAGTTCGGCGTCGGCGCGATGATGTCGACGCTGCACGATACGATCACCACCATCGGTCTGTTCTCGCTCCTCCAGATCGAGTTCAATTTGACGACGCTCGCCGCGATCCTCACCATCGCCGGCTATTCGATCAACGATACGGTGGTGATCTATGACCGCGTGCGCGAGACCATGCGCCGCCACCGCTCGATGGATTTCGTCACCCTCATCAACAAGAGCCTCAACGAGACCCTGTCGCGCACCATTCTGACCGTGACCACGGTGGCACTGGCCGTCCTGTCCCTCCTGGTTTTCGGCGGCGAGGTGCTGCGCGGCTTCAGCATCGCCATGCTGTGGGGGATCGTGGTCGGGACCTATTCCTCGCTCTTCATCGCCGCGCCGCTGCTGTTCTATATCCGGCCGAAGCGGAGCGCGCGCGGGGTGGAGGCGGCCGCGGCCGAAGCCGAGAAGGTCCGGTGAGATGGACATCACCCCGCTCGTCGCAGCCGACCGGCAGGTGATCGAGAGCTATGGCCAAACCGGCTTCCGCGTGAGCGGCGTCGCGCACGAGGGCGCGATCCTGGTCTTTCCCGAGGCGACGCAGCCCTGGGCCGGCGCCGCAAGCGTGGCCGCGCTCACGCGCGAGAGTCTTGCCGCCGTCCTCGCGCGCGGCGGCGTCGAGATTCTCCTGGTCGGCTGCGGCCGGCGCATGGTGCCGTTTCCGCCGGCCTTGCGCGCCGCGCTGCGTTCGGCCGGGATCGTCGTCGACACCATGGATACGGGCGCCGCCTGCCGCACCTACAACGTGCTGCTGGCCGAGGACCGGCGCGTCGCCGCGGCGCTCCTGCCCGCGGGCTGAGCCGGGCTCAGAGCCCTTCGACGGCGACGACCGGACCCGCAGCCGCTGCTTTGCGCTCGGCGATCAGCGGGCGGTAGTCCGGCGAGTTGTACCAGCGCTTCAGCGCATCCATGCTCGGGAACTCGAGCACAACGATGCGCTTCGGCTGCCATTGGCCGGTCTCGAGCACCTCATGCGCGCCGGCGCGGACGATGAATTTGCCGCCGTATTTCGCGAGCGTGTCGCCGACCTTGGCGCGATAGTTTTCGAGCCCCGCCGGATTCTTCACGTCGAGATCGGCGATCAGATAAGCCGCCATGTCGAGCCTCCCGTGCCCAGTTGGCACACGAGAGGCTCGACGTGTTCCGGTCGGCCGTCAAGAGCCTCGGTGGTCAGTTCTTGAGCAGCCGCGCGACGTGGTCCCAGTTGACCAGATGGTCGAGGAAGGTCTGGACGAAGTCGGGTCGCCGGTTCTGGTAGTCGAGGTAATAGGCGTGCTCCCACACGTCGCAGGTGAGCAGCGCGGTCTGGCCCTGCGCCAGCGGATTGACGGCATTGGGCGTCTTGGTGACCTTGAGCGTGGCACCGTCGCGCACGAGCCAGCCCCAGCCGCTGCCGAACTGGGTCACGCACGCGTTCTTGAACTCGTCCTTGAACTTGTCGAAGCTGCCGAAGCTCTTGTCGATGGCCTGCGCAATCTCGCCCGCGGGCTTGCCGCCGCCGCTCGGCTTCATGCAATTCCAGAAGAAGGTGTGGTTCCACACTTGCGCCGCATTGTTGAAGATCCCGACCTTGGCCTCGTCCTTGGCGGTGGCGCCGATGATCGCCTCGAGCGACTGGGTCGCCATCGGCGTATCCTTGGTCAGGTTGTTGAGGTTGGTGACATAGGCTTGGTGATGCTTGCCGTGGTGGAAATCCAGCGTCCGCGCCGACATATGCGGCTCGAGCGCGTCCTTGGAAAAGGGAAGGGGCGGGAGTTCAAAGGCCATCTTTTCCTCGCTTCCGGCTGAAATGGATCGGCGCCCGGGTCGGCGCCGGCCGCCGCGAACCGGCGACGCTCGTGCCAGTAAAGGCTATATGGAGCTGGCGAACAAGAGGCCAAGCAGCGGCGCACGGCGCCGACGGGTCGGAGGACCGGAGACACTTTCGTGACCAACGCTCTCTCGCCAGTCGGCGCGCTGGTGCGCCGCCACGACCGCGATCGCTTCCTCACCGCGCAGTTCGCGCCCCGGGCGCGACGCGAGGCGCTCTATGCGCTCTATGCGTTCAACTATGAGGTAGCGAAGACGCGCGAAATGGTGCGCGAGACCGTGCTCGGGCACATGCGGTTGCAATGGTGGCGCGAGACCATCGCGGCAATCTATGCCGGCGCGCCATCGCGCCTACACGCGGTGGCCGCGCCCTTGGCCGAGACGATCGCGGCGCACCATCTTTCGCGCGAATATTTCGACCGCCTCATCGACTCGCGCGAAGCCGATCTCGACGACCGGCCGCCACGCGATCTCGCGGCGCTCGAAGCCTATGCCGCGGCCACGTCGGGCGGCCTCGTCGCGCTGGCGCTCGAGGCGCTGGGCGTGCGCACGGGGCCGGCCCATGCGGCGGGCACGGAGATCGGCGTCGCTCATGCGCTGGCGGGACTGTTGCTTGCCGTGCCGTTCCACGCGCGGGCGCGGCGGCTTTATCTTCCCGCCGATCTCATCGCAGCGCACGGCATCAATGTCGAGCGGACGGTGTTCGCGCTGAAGTCGGCGCCGGCACTCGACGTGGTGGCAGCTTTCATTGCCGCCCGCGCCCGCGCACATCTTGCCGTCGCACGGGCGCGGCGCAGCGACGTGCCGCCAGCGGCCGTGCCGGCGCTGCTGCCGGCGGTGCTCGCCGCGCGCGGGCTCGATCGCCTGGCGCGCGCCGGAGGCAATCCCTTTGCGCCGCGCCTGACGCGGCCGGACGGCGGCAAGATCGCGGCGCTCGCGCTGGCGGCGCTGCGCGGGCGCTATTGAGCGGCCGCAACCGCGCCATCGGCGAGCCAGTGCCCGAGCGCAGCGCGCGCGCGTTGCACCAGGAGCGGCTTGCGCGCCGCACCGCGGGCATGGCCAAGATCGTCCGCCAGCAGCGGCGGGAACAGGCCGAAATTGACGTTCATGGGTTGGAAGCTCCGGGCGTCGGCGCCGCTGGTGATATGCGTGAGCAACGCGCCCAGCGCCGTCTCCGCGGGCGGCGGGCGGAACGGCAGGTCCAGCCGCTCGGCGGCGGCGAAGCGTCCGGCGAGAAGTCCGATCGCGGCGCTTTCGACATAGCCTTCGACGCCGGTGATCTGGCCGGCAAAGCGGAGCCGCTGCATCGCCTTGAGCCGGAGCGCGCCATCGAGCAGAAGCGGCGCGTTGATGAAGGTATTGCGGTGCAGCCCGCCGAGGCGCGCGAATTCGGCGCGCGCCAGCGCCGGGATCATGCGGAAGATGCGCTTCTGCTCGGCATGCGTCAGCTTGGTCTGGAATCCGACCATGTTGTAGAGCGTGCCGAGGGCGTTGTCCTGGCGCAGTTGCACCACGGCGTAGCTGCCGCGGCCGGTCTTCGGGTCGGTGAGGCCGATCGGCTTCATCGGCCCCCAGCGCAGCGTGTCCGGCCCGCGCGAAGCCATCACCTCGACCGGCAAACAGCCCTCGAAATAGGGCGTGCCGATCTCCCAGTCGTGGAACGACACGGTCCCGCCCGCGCGCAGCGCCGCGACGAAATCGCCGTACTGCGCCTTGTCGAGCGCGGAGTTGATGTAGTCGGCGCCGTCGCCCTTGCCGTAGCGCGACTGGCGCCAGGCGCAGTCCATGTCGATCGTCTCGGCATGGACGATCGGGGCGATGGCATCGAAGAAGGCCAGGGATGCCGCGCCGGTAACGCCGCCGATCGCGGCCGCGAGCGCGGGCGCGGTGAGGGGGCCGGTGGCGATGATGACGCTGTCCCAATCGTCCGGCGGCAATCCCGCCACCTCCTCGCGGCGCAGCGTGACGAGGGGATCGGCGGCGAGTGCCGCCTCGATCGAAGCCGCAAAGCCGTCGCGATCAACGGCAAGCGCGCCGCCAGCCGGCAGCCGGTGCTCATCGGCCGCCGCCAGCACCAGCGCATTGCAGCGCCGCATCTCCTCGTGCAGCAGCCCTACCGCGTTGTTGTCGGCATCATCGGAGCGGAAGGAATTGGAACATACCAACTCGGCGAGGCGAGCCGTGACATGCGCCTCGGTCGAGCGCAGCGGCCGCATCTCGTGCAGCACGACCGGTACGCCGGCACGCGCCAATTGCCACGCCGCCTCGGTGCCGGCAAGCCCGCCGCCGATCACATGGACCGGATCGGACTGTCCGTGCATGCGCCGCCTCCTCGGGATCGTACGAACCGTGCCGGCATTATAGCGCCGTCACGCCCGTTTCTTTTTCTTCGTACCGCCGCTGCGTTCGAGATAGGCCTTGAGGTATTGGCCGGTATAGCTGCCCTTGGCCGCGGCGATCGCCTCGGGCGTGCCGGTGGCGACGACGCGACCGCCGCCGGCGCCGCCCTCGGGGCCGAGATCGACGATGAAGTCTGCGGTCTTGATGACCTCGAGATTGTGCTCGATCACCAGGACGGTGTTGCCCTGATCCACCAGCGCATGCAGCACGTCGAGAAGCTTGCGCACGTCCTCGAAATGCAGCCCCGTGGTCGGCTCGTCGAGAATGTAGAGCGTGCGCCCGGTGGCGCGGCGCGACAACTCCTTGGCGAGCTTGACGCGCTGCGCCTCGCCGCCCGACAGCGTCGTCGCCGGCTGGCCGACATGGATATAGCCAAGCCCGACCCGCTCCAGCGTCGTCAGCTTCTCGCGGATCGCCGGCACCGCCTGGAAGAACGCCGCGCCTTCCTCAACGGTCATGTCGAGCACCTCGGCGATGCTCTTGCCCTTGAACGTGACCTCGAGCGTCTCGCGGTTGTAGCGCTTGCCCTTGCACACGTCGCACTGGACATAGACATCGGGCAGGAAGTGCATCTCGATCTTGATGACGCCGTCGCCCTGGCACGCCTCACAGCGCCCGCCCTTGACGTTGAACGAGAATCGCCCCGGCCCATAGCCGCGCGCCTTCGCCTCGGGCAGCCCCGCGAACCAGTCGCGGATGGGCGTGAACGCGCCGGTATAGGTCGCCGGGTTGGAGCGCGGCGTGCGCCCGATCGGCGACTGGTCGATGTCGACGATCTTGTCGAGATGCTCGGCACCGTCGATGCGCTCGTGCGCGCCGGCATGCTCGCGCGCGCCGTTGAGGCGGCGGGCGAGCGCCTTGTAGAGCGTGTCGACGACCAGCGTCGATTTGCCACCGCCCGACACGCCGGTGACGCAGGCGAAGATGCCGAGCGGAAATGCGACCGTGATGTTGCGCAAATTGTTGGCGCGCGCGCCAACCACGGTGAGGCGCTGCCCCGGCCGCCCGCGGCGCCGCTGCTCCGGCAAGGCGATGCTGCGCGTCCCGGTGAGGTATTGCGCGGTGATGCTGTCGGCGCAGCGCAGCACCTCCCCCGGGGTGCCAGCGGCCACGACGCGGCCGCCATGAATGCCGGCCGCCGGCCCCATGTCGACGAGGTAGTCGGCACTGCGGATCGCCTCCTCGTCGTGCTCGACCACGATCACCGTGTTGCCGAGGTCGCGGAGCCGCTTCAAGGTCACGAGCAGACGGTCGTTGTCGCGCTGATGCAATCCGATCGACGGCTCGTCGAGCACATAGAGTACGCCGGTCAAACCCGAGCCGATCTGCGAGGCGAGGCGGATGCGCTGGCTCTCACCGCCCGACAGCGTCCCCGAGGCGCGCGCCAGCGTCAGGTATTCGAGCCCGACATTGCGCAGGAAGCCGAGGCGCTCGTTGATCTCCTTGAGGATGCGCTCGGCGATATCGCGCTGCTTCTGCGTCAGCGTCTGGCCGAGCACGGCGAACCATTCGCCGGCCTCGAGGATCGATAGCTCGCACACCGCGCTGATATCGCGGCCGGCGATCTTGACGGCCAAAGCCTCGGGCTTGAGGCGGCGGCCCTTGCAGGTCTCGCACGGCGCCTCACTCTGATAACGCCCCAGCTCCTCCTTGAGCCAGGCACTGTCGGTCTCGCGCCAGCGCCGCTCCATGTTGGGGATGACGCCCTCGAACGGCCGCGTCGTGGTGTAGGATTTGATGCCGTCATCGTATTTCATCGCCACCGGATCGTCGCCCGAGCCGTAGAGGATGGCGCGGCGCACGCTCTCCTTCAAATCCTGCCACGGCGTGTTGGTCGAGATCTTGTAATGCCGCGCGAGGCTGTCGAGCGTCTGCGCGTACCATTGCGAGCTCGAATGCGCCCACGGTGCAATCGCGCCTTCCTTGAGCGACAGCCGCTCGTCGCCCACCACCAGCTCGGGATCGAAGAACAGCTTGGTGCCGAGCCCGTCGCAGGCGGGGCAGGCCCCGTGCGGGTTGTTGAACGAAAACAGCCGCGGCTCGATCTCGGGGATGGTGAAGCCCGAAACCGGGCAGGCAAATTTCGCCGAGAAGATCGTGCGCGCGCCCGAATCTGCGTCCTCGGCAATGGCGATGCCGTCGGCTAGCCCCAGAGCGGTCTCGAGCGAATCGGCGAGCCGGGTGCCGAGCCCGGCGCGGACAACGACGCGGTCCACCACCACCTCGAGGTCGTGCTTCAGCTTCTTGTCGAGCGCCGGCGCCGCATCGATCTCAACCATCTTGCCGTCGAGCTTGATGCGCTGGAAGCCGCGCTTCTGCAGGTCCTGAAGCTCCTTGCGGTACTCGCCCTTGCGCCCGCGCACGATCGGCGCCAGCAGCAGGAGCCGGGTCCCGTCCTTCATTGTCAGGATGCGGTCCACCATTTGCGAGACCGTCTGGCTCTCGATCGGCAGGCCCGTCGCCGGCGAATAGGGCACGCCGATGCGAGCATAGAGCAGCCGCATGTAGTCGTAGATTTCGGTGACGGTGCCGACGGTGGAGCGCGGATTGCGCGAGGTCGTCTTCTGCTCGATCGAGATCGCCGGCGACAGACCTTCGATCAGATCGACATCGGGCTTCTGCATCAGTTCGAGGAACTGCCGCGCATAGGCCGACAGGCTCTCGACATAACGGCGCTGGCCCTCGGCGTAGATGGTGTCGAAGGCGAGCGACGACTTGCCCGATCCCGACAGCCCGGTGATGACGACCAGGCTGTCGCGCGGCAGGTCGACATCGACGTTCTTGAGATTGTGCTCGCGGGCGCCGCGAACGCGGATGTATTGCATGGGCGATGGGACCGCTGACGGATGCGGCACTATAGCGTCCGGCCTCGCCGCACCGCCACTGGCGGCTTGCGCCCGAGCGGCAGGACGCTAAAACGCGATGCCGGCACGACAAAGGCAACGAGCGACCAGGCCGCCGCGCAAGCTTCCGGGGAGAGGACGCCATGACCGAGACTGCCGATACGCCCGCGCGGGAGGCGAAGCGCCGCCGCATCGACGTTCATCACCATTTCTTCTCGCCCGGCTGGAAAAGGGCCGAGGCCGAATGGGCGGAACGGCGCGGCACCTTCCGCTTCCCGGCCAACCGCGACTGGATGCCGGAACGATCGCTCGAGGATATGGAAAAGGGCGGCGTGACGCACGCGGTGCTGTCGCTCGCCTCGATCCCCGACAACTGGTTCGGCGGCGATCCCGCGCAGGCCGCGGCGCTCGCGCATGAGTGCAACGAATACGCGCTGCAATTGACGAGGGACTATCCCGGCAAGTTCGGCCTGTATTGCTCGCTGCCGATGATCGATGTCGAGGCGAGTCTGCGGGAGATCGAATACGGGATCGCGGTAATGAAATGCGACGGCTTCGGGCTGTGCTCGAGCTATGGCGACAAATGGCCGGGCGACCCGCTGTTCCGGCCGATCTTCGAGGAGCTGAACCGGCGCAAGGCGGTGGTCTATTTCCATCCGACCACGCCCGGTTGCTGTCGCGGGCTCGTGCCGGGCGTCGGCGGCGACGCCGTGCTGGAGGTACCGTTCGATACCAGCCGCGCGGTGGCGAGTCTCCTGGTCTCCGGCACGATGCACCGGCTGCGCGACATCAAATGGGTGTTCCCGCATTCGGGCGGCAGCCTGCCGTCGCTGGTCGGGCGCATGCACGCCTTCATGGACGCGCGCAAGGACGCGGCGGCATTCGCGCCCGACGGCGTCGAGGCCCTGCTGAAGCGGCTCTATTTCGACACCGCGAACGGTGCCTGGCCGGGTGCAATGGCCGGACTGCTGACGCTGGTGCCGTTCGCGCAGATCATGTTCGGCAGCGACTTTCCCTATTTTACCGCCGCCATGACCGCCGACGGGCTGGCCAAGCTCGGCTACAGCGAACGCCGCATGGCGGCGATCGACAGCGGCACCGCGCTCAAGCTGCTGCCGCGCCTGCGCCGGTTGCGGTGAGGCGCGTCGCTGTTGCAGACGTTCCTTATACGTTCTAGGATATTCGTTGGGCCGGCAAACGCCCCGCTGCCGCGACGGCACGGCAAGGCGCGCCGGAAGGGCATTTCGAGCACGGAATCAGCACCATGGCCGGAAGCGTCAACAAGGTTATCCTGGTCGGCAATCTCGGTCGGGATCCGGAAATCCGCACGACCCAGGGCGGGACGCGCGTCGCCAATCTCTCGGTGGCGACCTCCGAGACCTGGCGCGACCGCGCTTCGGGCGAGCGCAAGGAACGAACCGAATGGCACCGCGTCGTCATCTTCAACGACCGCCTGGTCGATGTCGTCGAGAAATACCTCAAGAAAGGCTCCAAGGTTTATCTCGAAGGCGCGCTGCAGACGCGCAAATGGACCGATAATTCGGGCCAGGAGCGCTATACCACCGAGGTCGTACTGCAGAATTTTCGCGGCGAGTTGACTATGCTCGACGGCCGTGGCGGTGGTGCCGGCGGCGGCGAGGGCGGCGGCTTCGAGCCCGACGATGGCGGCTATGGCGGCGGCTCCAGTTCCGGCGGCGGGAGCAGTGGCGGCGGCAGCGCCCCGCGCGGCCGCGGCGGTAGCCAGGACCTCGACGACGAGATCCCGTTCTGAGCGCAGCGCCAATCGAATTTTGCCGGACGAACCCGACGTCGATCCCGGTGCAGGACGGGCGCGGCGTGACCTGCGGACGCCGGTCGCGCCAGCCTTTTGTGCATTGCAGCGACGAGGCCCCGTCCGGGGTCTATGGAAGGCCGCGGCGGAGGTTGAGGCGCGGTCTTCAAATTCTTATATAATGATCTGAATTTCGGTCATTTTCGTCCCGGCCGAATAAATCGCCCCCGAGCGTTTTTGGGCGCGTCCGGCGTTGTTCGGCCGCGCGAAATCGGCTAGTGTTAATCCCTTCGAAATACGGCGTTTTCCGCCGCTCTGGACTGACCCTTTGGCCATACCGCCCGCGCCCCCTCCACCGCTCGACATAACGCCCGTCGCCATCGAAGAGGAGATGAAACGCTCCTACCTCGATTACGCGATGAGCGTGATCGTCGCGCGCGCGCTGCCCGACGTGCGCGACGGACTGAAGCCCGTTCATCGCCGCATCCTTTATTCGATGAAGGAGATCGGCAACGAGTGGAACCGAGCCTTCCGCAAATCCGCGACCAGCGTTGGCGACGTGATGGGCCATTACCACCCGCACGGCAATGATGCGATCTACGACGCGATGGTGCGCATGGCACAGGATTTCGCCATGCGCCTGCCGCTCATCGACGGCCAGGGCAATTACGGCTCGATGGACGGCGATCCGGCCGCGGCGATGCGCTACACCGAGGCGCGGCTGTCGCGCGCGGCCGACGCGCTGCTCGACGATATCGACAAGGAGACGGTCGAGTTCCAGCCCAATTACGATGGCAGCCGCCAGGAGCCGGTGGTGCTGCCGGCACGCTTTCCCAATCTCCTCGTCAACGGCGCAAGCGGCATCGCCGTCGGCATGGCGACCAACATCCCGACCCACAATCTCGGCGAGGTGATCGACGCCGCGATCGCGCTCATCGACAATCCCGAGCTCACGGTCGAGGAATTGATGGAGCACGTGGCCGGGCCGGATTTCCCGACCGGCGGCATCATTCTCGGCCGCGCTGGCGTGCATGCGGCCTATCGCCTCGGGCGCGGCTCGATCATCGTGCGCGGCAAGACGGCGATCGAGCCGCTGGGCCGCGACCGCGAGGCCATCATCGTCACCGAGATGCCCTATGGCGTCAATAAGGCGCGCATGATCGAGCGCATCGCCGAGGTGGCGCGCGACAAGCTGATCGAGGGTATCGCCGATCTCCGCGACGAGAGCGACCGCGACGGCGTCCGCGTGGTGATCGAGTTGAAGCGCGACGCCATGGTCGACGTGGTCCTGAACCAGCTCTACCGCTACACCCCGCTGCAAACGAGCTTCGGCGTCAACATGCTCGCGCTCAACGGCGGGCGGCCGGAGCTGCTGTCGCTCAAGGACATCATCGCCGCCTTCATCGCCTTCCGCGAGGAGGTGGTGACGCGGCGCACCGCCTTTCTTCTCAGCAAGGCGCGCGAGCGCGCGCATATCCTGGTCGGACTCGCGGTAGCGGTCGCGAATATCGACGCCATCATCGCCCTCATTCGCGCCGCCGCCGATCCCGCCGCGGCACGCGCCGGGTTGATGGCGCGCGACTGGCCCGCGGAAGCCGTCGCGCCGCTATTGGCGCTGGTCGAGGACCGCTCGTTCGGTCCCGAGGCGACCTATCGCCTTTCCGACGAGCAGGCCAAGGCGATCCTCGAGCTGCGGCTGCAGCGCCTCACCGGGCTCGAGCGCGACAAGATCGCCGAGGAGCTCGACGCGGTCGTCAAGGAGATCGCCGCCCACCTCCAGATACTCCAGGCGCGGCCGCGACTGCTCGACGTGCTGCGCGAGGAGCTGCGCGCCGTTAAGGAACAATTCGCCGATCCGCGCCGCACAGTGATCCAGGAGCTCGAACTCGAGACCGACATCGAGGACCTGATTCAGCGCGAGGACATGGTCGTCACCGTCAGCCATGGCGGCTACATCAAGCGGGTGCCGCTCTCGACCTATCGCGCGCAGCGCCGCGGCGGTCGCGGCCGGACCGGCATGGGCATGCGCGAAGAGGATGTGGTTAGCGAGGTCTTCGTCGCCTCGACCCACGCGCCGGTACTGTTCTTCACCTCGTCGGGACGGGTCTATCGGCTCAAGGTCTATCGCCTGCCGGTCGGCACGCCGCAGGCGCGCGGCAAGGCGATGGTGAACCTGCTTCCCAACCTCGCGCCGGGCGAGACGATCTCGACCGTGATGCCGCTGGCCGAGGACGAGGCCGATTCGCGTGCGCTCAACGTCGTCTTCGCCACCGCCAAGGGCAATGTCCGCCGCAACGCCCTTGCCGATTTCGCCACCGTCTTCGCCAACGGCAAGATCGCGATGAAGTTCGAGGGCGAGGACGCCGACGACCGGCTCATCGCCGCGACGATCTGTACCGAGGGCGACGACATTCTGCTCGCGACCCGGAGCGGCCGCTGCATCCGCTTTCCGGTGGCCGATGTACGTGTGTTCACGGGCCGCACCTCGGTCGGCGTGCGTGGCATCCGCCTCACCGAGCCGGGCGATGCGGTCGTGTCGCTCACGGTGCTGCGTCACGAGGACGTTGCGACCGAACAGCGTTATGCCTATCTGCGCCTTGCCAATGAGCGCCGCCGCGGCGGCGGTGCCGAGGAGCCGGGCGACGGCGACGAGGTCGACGGCGAGAACGGCAGCAGCGAGAACGGCAATGGCCATGCGCCGGGCACGATCACCGAGGAGCAATATGCCGATCTGGCAGCGCGCGAGGAATTCGTGCTGACCATCACCGAAAAGGGCTTCGGCAAGCGCACCTCGGCCTACGACTATCCCATCACCGGCCGGGGCGGGCAGGGGCGCGAGACGATCGCGCTGGGGCGGGACCAGGGCGCGACCATCGCGGTCTTCCCGGTCGCCGAAGCCGACCAGATCATGCTGGTGACCGATGCCGGGATGGTCATCCGCGTACCGGTCGGCGATATCAGCATCCGCCGCCGTCGCAGTGGCGGCGTCGTCGTCATCAAGGTCGAGGAGGGCGAGCGCGTCGTCTCCGCCGCACGGTTCCCCGAGGCCGACGACAACGGTGACGATGCTCCAGCGGAAGAGGCGGAATCATGAGCAAACTGCGCGTCGGCATTTATCCCGGCACGTTCGATCCGATCACCAACGGCCATACTGACATCATCCTGCGCGCCACCAAGATCGTCGACCGGCTGGTCATCGGCGTCGCCCGCAACGCCGGCAAGGGGCCGCTCTTCTCCACCGACGAACGCGTGGCGATCGTGCGCGAGGAGATCGCCAACCTCGCCGATGCCGAAACGCGCGGCCGCGTCGAGGTGCGCCCGTTCGATTCGCTGCTCATGCATTTCGCGATGGCGGTCGAGGCCTCGGTGATCATCCGCGGCCTGCGCGCCGTCTCGGACTTCGAATACGAATTCCAGATGGCCGGGATGAACAGCCGGCTCAATTCCATAGTGGAGACCGTGTTCCTCATGGCATCGGACCGCTATCAATTCATCTCCTCGCGCTTCGTCAAGGAGATCGGACAATTGGGCGGCGACGTCACGCCGTTCGTGAGCGCGCGCGTCGCCGAGCGTCTGGCCCAGCGCTTCGCCGCGACACGCAACGATGAATAGTGATGCCCGCCACCGCGGCGTGAACGGCGCGCCGCAGGCGACATTATGAAATTGATTTAACTTGGCTGTCGAGTTCGGTTGCGACGTAATGCCCGGGCGGCATTGCCGCTAGCCCGCTCGACCCCCTTGGCGGGCGACGACCCCTGGGTCAGCCCCGCCTGCACCCCTTTCCTCCAAGCAGCAGGCGGGGCTACCCGTTCCCACCAAATCCACGGTTCCCAGAAAGCTCGATGTAGCGTCGGCGCGCTAACCCCGACCGCGCTTGCGCAGCGGGCGGAGATAGCGTCGGGCAAAGCGTAGCAGTTCGAGGTCGCAACTGTGCCGGGCGATCTCCTCGAGATCTTGGAAATAGCCGCGCAGCTCCGTCGGTGTGAGCCTGATCGCCAGCCATTCGACGAATTGCTCGGGCGTCCTGATCCATGACGGCGCCGGCTCCGTCGGCGTGAACAGCGGCTGCGCATTCTGCAGTATGCGCCAGCGCCGCTGGCCGATCAGAGTCTCGACCGAGTTCGCAGTCGGCAAACGATCCCATCCCGGCCGCGGGCGTCCGAGGGGTGAGGGACGTGTCATGGCAAGAACCTTTACAAGGCGTGAATGTTCTTGCGCGCACCATAGAAAAATGGGCGTCCCGAAGCAATCAACAAATATTATTAAAATCCCAAATAATAAAATTAAGCATCAGGGCTGCGCGTCGGCCGGCGCGACGCGCGGCCTCGGGGCTCATTGCGGGGCCGGCGCCTGAACCGGCTGCCACGGCACCGGGCATTGCGGCACATAGGGGTAATAGCCCGCCGGATTGGAGCAATAATACCAAGTAGCCGCCGGCGGCGCGGTCACGACCGGCGGGACATAGGGATCGGGATAGGGATAGGGATAGATCGGCGCCGGATAGAAATACCACGTCGGCCCGACCACCCACCACCAGCCGAGGCGGCCGCCAAAGGGCATCAAATTGCACGGCCTGTTTCATACGAGATATTCATGCTCAAGATGAATCAGATCGCCGAAGGAACGGCCTTGAAGAGAGTTATAACGCGTTCCGCGACCGGATCGGCGGCCATCGCATGGCAGAACATCATACTTGTGGACGACCGGGTTCAGTAAGCTATTGGTGGGATGAGTGGAAGGAAATGTTCCTGTGGCTCTACACGCAGGAAATCAGTTCCCGGTAGTCCAACCCACCAGACGGCCGTTCTCTATGAATAGCCGCCGATGGTTGATGCTGCAGGGATCGCTATAAATCTCCTGCTCGACACCCTTGAGGACAAGGGTGCTATCCGGGGGTTGGTCTGGATCAGGGAAATCTACCATCACATCATCCTGTGATTCGCCAATGTAATACTGACCTCGACATGCACCGGAATCATCTAACGAGGAAGCACAACCGCCCATCAGGATAAGACTGGTCAGGATCGTGAGTTGACGCAGCATTGGATTGTTACCCTTCCCTTCTATGATTAGTGATTGGTGTATCACGGGCGCTGCGCCTGGGCAAGTAGTATGACTAAAGTAGCATTCCTAAATTCTGAAATTTTTCTCTCAGTAAATTTCAAGTCCTCGCGCCCGGCCGGCCGCGTTAAATGCTTGAAAAACATACTACCCTTGCGAAATTTACTTGCACATTTCATGTTTTATTCTGGTGGTACTACCCGCCGGCCCGGTCATACTGGGCTTGCCGAGGCGAAGCGCCTTCGGACCGTAGCGGGCGGTTCCCGCCACAGGAGGCACGCCAACGCGCGTTTGCTGACGCCATATCCCGCAAGCCCGAGTTCGGGCACCAAGGCCATAAGTGTGCCTGCGGCGGGAGCGCGTCTTAAACGGTTTAGGCGGGCCGCTCTTAAAGGATTTAAGACTATGGCAACCCTTACCTCGCATACCGTTCTGGCCAATTTGCCCGACGCGGAAATGATTTCCGTTGCGGCGAAAGGCTTTCGTTCGACCGAAGCGGCCGGCCTTCGTGCGATCCTCGCCGGCGCCATGTATTTCCGCGTGCGTGGCGACGGCAAAGCCAATGCCAATGCGTTGACGACCGCCATTGCGACCGCGCTCGCGCCGTCGGGCGCCAAGGTCGGCGACAATCATCTTTCCTCGGCCCAAAACTACACTTCAAAATGCCGCGCGGCCGCGCTTGCCGAGCATTGGCAAGCCATTGGCAACCCGGCTCTGCCGGCCGATGGCGTCTTTGACGATCTTCTCGACGCCATTTTGCCGCCGTTCAAGGGATACTGGCAAGCTGTCAATCGCGTGAAGAAGTCCGGTCCGGCCGCGAAAGCGGCGACGGCCGCGAACGCGCCGGCCGCGAAGGCGACGGCCGCGACGGCCGAGCCCGAAGCGGCTGAACCGGCCGTTACGCTCGAAAACGTGCCGCTCACCATGCTTTTCAACATGGTCAAGGCGCGGCTTTCCGAGTGCAAGCCCGACAGTACGCAACATGTCCTTTCGGGCATCGAATTGCACGATTTGCGCGACGCGATTGACGCGGAATTGCGTGCGCGCCTTGCCGATGCGGTCGATGCTACCGTGCCGCAAGCGGCGTAATTCGCCCTTTCCTCCGAGAGAACTAGCCCGGCCGGGCTCTGCCCGGCCGGGGTTTTGTCGTTTCCCCATATAGGCCCAGCCCCAGCACATGACGCTAGGGCTGGGCCTGTCATAGGGACAGGTGCGCCCAATGGTCCGGCCGGCTTGGTTATCCGAGCATGTGCTGGGGCTGGGCCTTAAACGCGTTTAAGGAGGGTGAGAGATAGCAATCTACAACGCCAAGGATGGGCCGATCTGCGCCATCGCGCGGGTTCGACGGGATGGCCGCGGAGGCTGGGAAACCTTCATGCGCCACTATGGCCAAATCCTGCCCGGAACGCATCCCGTCCGCAAGCTGATCGAGACGTATGTCGCCGTGCCAGACCCGGCCCGGTCCGCGGTCGCGTCTGTCTTGGCCACGGCCGTCGTGATCGTGCCCGCGTTGCGCCGATGCCGCCGGCGCCAACGCGACGCAGAGTCCGGCGGCGATCATGGCGCGCACAAGATTTCTCATGTCGCAGCATCCTTTCATCGTTTGCGATGTTGTGCCGGAGGGCGCGCCATTGTGGCGCCGCCCGGCTCGCGTGTTTCGTCTTAATTTACGCCGGGTCGGCCCGTTCCATCCCCAAGTGCGAGGTTTCCTATACACAAAATTCACCAAACATCGCCGTGGATGATCCCATTAATTCGTGCAGTCTTGCCGATAAATCCGCTTCGATATTCGTATCTCTTACACGGCTTTCCGTATAAAACCATGACCTCACGCGCGGCCCATTTGGGGAGTTCGGGGCATGCACATTATCGCGATCGCATCGCAGAAGGGCGGGTCGGGCAAGACGACGCTCGCCGGCCATCTTGCCGTCGCCGCCAACAAATCGGGCGCCGGTCCGGTGGCGCTCGTCGACACGGACCCTCAGGGCAGTCTTTCGGAATGGTGGAACGCGCGCAAGGCGGATACGCCGCTGTTCGCCCGCACGTCCACGGCCCGGCTTGCCGCTGATGTCGAGCGGATGCGCGGGTTCGGCATCAAGCTGCTGATCATCGACACGCCGCCGGCGATCGAGGCGACCATCGTCGAGGTCATCCGCCTCGCCGACTTCGTCATCATTCCGGCGCGGCCGAGCCCGCACGATCTGCGCGCCGTCGGCGCCACGGTCGAACTGGTCGAGCGCCTGGCGAAGCCGCTAGTCTTCGTCCTCAACGGCGCGACGCCGCGCGCGCGCATCACCACCGAAGCGGTGATGGCCCTGTCGCAGCACGGCACGCTCGCGCCGACCATTGTCCATCACCGCACCGGCTTCGCCTCCAGCATGATCGACGGACGCACCGTGATGGAGATCGCCGGCGACACCCGTTCGGCAGCCGAGATCGCGCAGCTCTGGGAATATCTCGAGCGTCGCATCAACCGCGATTTCCGCACCATGCTGCCGAGCGGAATGTTCTTGCCCGCCGCCGACGTGGCCGTTGCGTCGCGAGGTGCAGCATGAGCCTGCTCGAACCTGCATCACTCACCGAGGCGCTGCTCGTCGCCAAGGGCGCGGCCGCGCCGAGCCGCTTCACCACGACGCGCAGCAGCGCCGGCGCAGGCGCCGGAGGGCGCGCGCGGCAACCGGACGGACGCGCGCGTTTGCCGCTGCGCCTGGACGAGAAGCGGCACCGCCGCCTGCGGCTCGCGACGGCGCATCTGCGCAAAAGCGGACAGGCGCTGCTGCTGGCCGCGCTCGACCATTATCTCGATCATGTCGTGCCTACGCTCATCGAGGGACGCTGCCACTGCCTTGCCTGCGGCATGACGCCGCCCGCGCCCAGCCCGGCCCAGGGACCGGCATAGCCGCCATGAGTGCTGCCAATCGTTCCATCGCATCGCTGGCGGAACTCGCCGTCGTTCGTCGCCTCGGCCCGCTTCCGCCGCCGCCGGACAAGTCCGGCGACATCACCTGCAGCATCGCGGCCGCGGTGCCGCCGGCGCTGCCGCCAGAGCCACCGCCGCCGACCGCGCGCGCCTCCGCCTCGCCGGCGCGGGCCGAGGAGATCGTGCTCTATTGGGAGCGGTTGCGCCGCGGCCGTCCGTTTCCGGCCCTCGCCGATCTCGACCGCGGGCTCGTCGGCAACTCCTGGCCGGGGAGTCTCATCGTCGCCTTCGACGGCGGCGACGGGTCGATGCCGCGCATTTCGCGGCTCGGCGTCGATGACGGCGCGATCGAGTACACACCGATGGTGACGGACTGGATTCTCTCGCGCGCCCGCCACGCCGCACGGCGCGCGGTCAAGCTCGACGAGACGCAGAGTTTTCCGATGGAGGGCGACGCGCCGCGCTATCGCATGCTCGCTCTGCCCTTCACCATGGGCCACGACGCCAGCGATTGTGCGCTCTGTCATCTCTGCCCGGTCTTCTAAGGGCACCCTGCGCTTCGTTTCGGCCGACCCATAGCCGCAGCCGCTTCCGGTCTGGTAGGCTCGCGCACGAGGAGGTGCGTGATGCCGCAACCGGTCGGATATCCCATCGCCGCGGACGCAAGCCCTATCGCCGTCGTGCCGTGCGCCAAGCGCGTCCGCGTCGTCATCAACGGCTGCACGGTCGCGGATTCATCGGCGCCGATGATCCTGCTCGAGCGCAGCCGGCTCCCGATCTATTATTTTCCCCGCGCCGACATACGCACCGATCTCGTGGTGCCGAGCCCGCGGCGACAATCGCATCCGCTCCTGGGCGAAGCCGCGTTTTGGACGCTGAACGCGGGCGATCGACGCTGCGCCGATGCGTTGTGGAGCCATGACGCGCCCGGACGCGCCGGGGCCGCGCTCGCCGGCGCCTTGGCCTTCGATCCGGCCCAGGTCGATCACTGGTACGAGGAGGACGAGGAGGTCTTCGGCCACGCCCGCGATCCCTATCACCGCATCGACGTGCGGGCGAGCGCACGCCGCGTCCGCATCGAGGCGGCGGGCATACGGCTCGCCGAGACGCGCCGCGCGCTGTTCCTGTTCGAGACCGGACTGCCGACCCGCCATTACATTCGGCGCGCGGATGTGCGTATGGAATTGCTGGCGCGGTCGCCGCGCCGCACCGTCTGCCCCTACAAGGGCTTCGCCTCCTATTTCACGTTGCGCGCCGGCGGAGAGACCGTGCCGGATGCAGCGTGGTCCTACGAGAACCCACTGCCCGAGTGTCCGCGCATCGAATCCTATCTGTGCTTCTATCCCGACAAGGTCGCCGTCGACGTCGAGGCTGCTGGCCGTTCCTAGCCGGTCGCCGCCGCCGCTTTCATCCCAGGGGGAGACCATGCGCCACGCACGCTGCGGAATCCTGGTCGCGCTGGTGCTGTTCCTATCCGCCACGGTGGCAGTGGCGGCGCCGCAATGGGAGACCCTGCCGCCGACGCCGAGCCTGCCCAAGGCGGCGCGGAGCGGCTATGCCGCGGTGAACGGGATCAGGATCTGGTATGCCGTCTTCGGCCGCGGCGCGCCCGTCATCCTGCTGCATGGCGGGCTCGCGAACGCGAATTACTGGGGCAACCAGGTGCCGGTCCTGGCGCGGCACTATCGCGTCATCGTCATGGACAGCCGCGGCCACGGACGCAGCACGCGCAATGCCGAGCCCTTCGGCTACGATCTGATGGCGTCCGACGTGATCGGGCTGATGGATTTCCTGAAGATCCCGAAAGCGGCGATCGTCGGCTGGAGCGACGGGGCGATTCTCGGGCTCGATATCGCCATTCATCATCCCGAGCGCCTGAGCAAGCTGTTCGCTTTCGCCGCCAATTCCGATCCGAGCGGCGTCAAGGACATCGCCAAGAGTCCGGTATTCACCGCCTATATCGCCCGCGCCGAAAGGGAATACGAGGCGCTGTCGCCGACGCCGACGCCGACGCAGTACCAGCAATTCCTGGCCCAGATCACCAAGATGTGGGCGACGCAGCCCGACTTCACCGCGGCGCAGCTCCACGCCATCACCGTGCCGACCTGGATCGTCGACGCCGACCATGACGAGGCCATCAAACGCGAGAACACGCTGTTCATGGCCGACCACATCCCCGGCGCCGGCTTGCTGATACAGCCGGACGTGAGCCATTTCTCCTTCCTGCAGGACCCGCAGCAATTCAACAGCGACGTGCTCCACTTCCTGGCGCACGTGAAGGGGCGGTGAGCGGTGCAGCGGCGAGCATCTTGCCGGGCCGCGGCTTTGCCTGTATCGCAAGGGGCGCGGTTGACGGCGCACAAATAGGCGGGGGAGAGATGGCGGTGACGGGGGACGGGACGGCGGCGCCCGCGTGGCAGCGCGAGGCGGACGTGGTGGTGATTGGCTCGGGGGCGACCGGGCTGCCGGCCGCGATCGTCGCGCGCGAAGCAGGCGCATCGGTGATCCTGGTCGAGGCCCAGGACCATGTCGGCGGCCACGCCATCACCAGCGGCGGCAATGTGCCGCTGGGCGGCGGCACCAGCGTGCAGCGGAAATACGGCATCCCCGACAGCCCGGACCTGCTGTTCCGCGACCTGACCGACTGGTCGGTGGTGGGGCCGAACGGCTTCCCGGATTACCGCTACAACGATCGCGAGATCGTCCGCGCCTTTGCCGATAACAGCGTCGCCACCTTCGAGTGGCTGGTCGCGCACGGCGTCGTCTTCGTCGACAAGGAGCCGGACAGCCGCGGCGGCAATTCCGTCGGCAATTCGGTGCCGCGCGAGATGCACGCCGCGCCGATGGATTGGCCGCTCGTCCAGACCGGCAAGCCCGCGGACCCGGCGGCACGCACGACGATGTCCACCGGCAACGGGCTGATGCATCCGCTCGCGGCCGCGGCGAGGAAGGCCGGCGTCGAGATCGCGCTCGAGCACAAGATGGCCGCGATCCACCGCGCAGCACCGCGCGCCGGCCGCGTGCTCGGCATCGCTGTCGATCATAAGGGCACAAGGCTCGACATCCGCGCGCGCAAGGCCGTCGTCATCGCCACCGGCGGCTCGACCGGCAATGTCGAGTTCCGCCGCATGTTCGATCCGCGCCTGACCGAGGAATATTGCGGCCTCGCCGGCATGCCGTGGTCGGATCAGGACGCCAGCGGCGAACTCGCCGCCATGGCCGTCGGCGCGACGCTGTGGGGCCTGTTCAATCAGACGAGCGAGGTCGGGCTCACCCTGACCAAGGCCGGCATGATCGGCTGCCAGTACGGCTATCGCAACCTGCAATGGATGCCCGACAGCGCGGTGTTCCATCGCGCCCGCGCCTCGGGCCTCAGGGTCGCGGACTGGCAGGACGTGATCCTGGTGAACATGCTGGGGCGGCGCTTCTACGACGAGACCGGCGAGCAGTTCACCGGCAACAACTACAACAGCATCGAGCCCTACGTCCAAGGCAGCTACCGCAACGCCAAGGCCGTCACTTTCAACCCCAGCAATTTCATCAATGCCGCACTCGCCGGGTTGGATGACGGGCACAACGGCGGCGGCCCGATCTGGGCCATCTTCGATGCCGAGGCGGTCCGCCGCGAGAACTGGAAGCCGGTGCCGCCCAATGTCGACATCGACGCCGGATTCTTCTTCAGCGCCGATACCATCGCCGGCCTCGCGCGCAAGATCGTGATGAAATACCAGCGCCGTCCGATGCCGCCCGAAAATCTCGAGGCGACCGTCGCCCGCTACAACGGCTTCGTCGCGGCCGGGTGCGATGAGGATTTCGGCAAGCCCGAGCCGCGCTACCGCATCGCCACGCCGCCTTTTTATGCCGCCTGGGCGACGCCCGTGGTGCACGACACGCGCGCGGGGCTGCGCATCAACGCGCGCTGCCAGGTGATGGACATGAGCGCCCGCGTCATCCCCGGCCTCTATTGCGGCGGTGAGTCGGCCGGCGGATTCAGCCAGCACGGCCTCGCCCGCGCGACCTGCCAGGGCTATATTGCCGGCACCAATGCCGCGGCGGAGCCGGCCGCCGACTGACGGGGCGCTACCACTTGTTCCTGAGCTCGCGAAGCTTCAGGAACACGGTCTTCCGATCAGGCTGATCAGGCAGGTCGGCAAACGCCTCGCGCAGGCGCCGGATCACCGACGGACTGGCGAGGCGGAAGAACGTGTTGATCTCCCGCTCTAGCTTCAGCGTCGTGATCAGCGCCTTCGCCGGGTCCTGTTGCTCCATCGCCGGCAGCATCGTGCGGGCGGTAGCGTTGTCCGGCTCGCGGTCGAGGGTGAAGGCAAGATTGCGGGCGACGTAGTCGTGGCCCGGATAGACCCGCGTCTCGTCGGGCAGCTTGTCGAGCTGGCCGGCGAAGGTGTTGTAGAGCTCGCTCGGATGGCCGCCGTTATGGCAATTGCCGGCGCCCGCGTTGAACAGCGTGTCGCCGCAGAACAGCGCCGGCTCGTCGCCATGCGCCCTGAGACAGATATGGGACATGGTATGGCCGGGCGTATCCAGGCATTCGAGCTCGACCGTCTTGCCGATCCGGACGACATCGCCGGCGGAGAGGCCGCGATCGATGCCGGCGATCTTGTCCTTGGCTTTGGCATGCGCCAGCAGTTTGGCGCCGGTTGCCGCGATCATCGGCCCGTTGCCGCCGGTGTGATCGCGGTGCTCGTGGGTGTTGAGGATTTGCGTGATGGTCCAGCCGGCGGCCCGCGCGGCGGCGAGGCATTTCTCGTGATCCAGCGGATCGACGGCCAGCGCTTCGCCAGTCTGCCCGCAGGCGATCAGGTAATTGAAGTTACGACCGGCATTTGCCGTCCAGATCTGCTTGACGATCATCACGCGCCTCTCGCCTGTGCGACCGCGCCGAGTGTAGAGCGGCCGCGCGCGCTCCGCCATCGCCCGCTGGGCGGCACCTCGATTGACATGCGCGGTCCGGTGGCGGCAATGATGGAACCGATGGCGGAGACGGAATCATGGCCAATCTGCAATTGACTTTCGCGGCGCAGGATTACGAACACACGCGTGCGCTGGCCCAGGGCCGTGTCCGGGCGGAGGGGATCGACATCAAGCATGTCGAGCTTTTTTCCCGCGTTCACGTTCCAGCGCATGCTGGGAAGGCGGGAGTTCGAAATCTCCGAGATGGCGATGACGCTTTATCTCAGCACGCTCGACAGCGGCGATCCGCCCTTCATCGCCATTCCCGTATTCCCGATCCGCGTCTTTCGCCACGCCGCGATCTATGTCCGTGCCGACGGCTCGGTCCGCGAACCCAAGGACCTGATCGGCCGGAAGGTCGGCGAATTCTTCTTCTACGGACATGACGCGGGCCTGTGGGCCAAGGGCGCGCTCGAAGACGAATACGGCGTGCGCCATGATGCCTATTCCTATGCGATCGGCGGCGTCAGCCGCCCGTTCGGTCCGCAGGAATGGGTGCCGTCGCGTCCGCCCGATCGCGTCAAGCTCGAGCACATCGGCACAGCGCGTACCCTCGATGCGATGCTCGAGGCCGGCGAGATCGATGCCATCATGGCGCCGGTGACCCCGCCGTCGATGCTCATGGGCGAGAACAAGGTGAAGCGCCTGTTCGACGATTGCGAGGCGGTCGAGCGCGCCTATTACCGCAAGACCGGCATTTTCCCGATCATGCACACGCTGGTCATACGCCGCGACGTCTATCGGCAGAATCCCTGGGTGGCGCAGGCACTGTACACGGCATTCAAGGAGGCCAAGCACGTCGCGCTCGAGCGGTATAAGGAAGGCATGGCCATATCGCATACCACGTTCATGATGCCGTGGATGACGCCACATCAGCAGCGGATCGAGGCGCTGATGGCCGATGATTGGTGGCCCTATGGGGTCGCCGCCAACCGCAAGGTCATCGACACCTTTGCGCGCTACCACCACGAGCAGGGGCTTTCGAACAGGCGATACGCTGTCGAGGAACTGTTCGCGCCCGAGACGCTCGGCGACTGAATCGGCACGTGCTTCGCGGCTGTGCGTTTTCGTTAAGGGATTATTGACCGTGGAAAACATGCGCGAGTTGCTACGCCGACCGTCGCGAGTGGGCTTCTTGACTTGTCGGTAACGCTAATTTGGTACACTATTGAAGACAGGCTGGAATACCGACGTATGTCGGCTCAATCGCAATGGCGACCAAGCCGCGTGGTCTTGAGTTTGCCGGGCGGAGAACAGAGGCGAGCGGCGTGCCATGGCTCGTACGAATCGCGCATTCGAGGCAAGAGATATCCCATCGTCGTCCCGCGGCGACGAAGCGCCCGGCAACGATGCGCGCGAACCGGCGTGGCCCGTGACGGAACGGTCGCAGGCGGGCGTCGTCGTTGCCATTCCCGCGAGTACCCCAACCGACACGGGCGAAGCGCGGCATCACTTGCTTTCGACCATGCCTGCCGGTCGGCGCGAGCGGGGCATGGCAAAGGTTGTCGTCGCGCTGTCGATCCTCGGCTTCGCCGCTGCCGTACCGTTCGTGCGCGTCAAGCTGCCGGCGATTCCGGCGTTCATACCGACCTACGAGTCGGCGCTGCTGCTCAACGATCTGATCACCTCGGTTCTGATCTTCGGTTTGTTCGTCGAGTTGCGCTCGCGCGCACTCCTCGTTCTGGCGTCGGGATACCTGTTCGATGCGTTCATGATCGTCCCGCACGCGCTCAGTTTCCCCGGCGCCTTCGCGGCGACCGGTCTGCTGGCGGCGGGCCCGCAGACCACGGCATGGCTCTATGTCTTCTGGCACGGCGGTTTCGCGGCGTTCGTCCTGGCCTATGCCTTGCTCGGCCATCTCGGAGATGCGGACGCGGTGCTGGTGCGGCGGCCCGGTGTGGCGATTGCGGGCGCCGTCGGCGGCGTCGCGGCGATCGGCATCATCCTCACGCTTGTCGCCACGATCGGGCAGGACGCCCTGCCGGTCATCGTTCAAGGCAGCGACTTCTCGTTGCTCGTCACGAAGGGGATCACCCCGACCATTCTTGTCATGAGCCTTGCCGCGCTCGCGCTGTTGTGGCGACGGCGACAGCCGGTCGTGCTCGACCAGTGGATGATGGTCGTGGTGTGCGCCTGGCTTTTCGACGTGGCGTTGAGCGCCACCCTGGACTCGTCCCGTTTCGATCTCGGATGGTACGCCGGCCGCACCTATGGCCTGCTGGCAGCGAGCTTCGTGCTCGTGCTCCTGCTGCTCGAGACCAATGGGCTTCATCGCAAGCTCGCCGTGGCCAATGCCGCGCTCGAGGGGCACGCACGCAGCCTTGCCGACCGGGTCAGCGAGCGCACCCGGGAACTCACGCGGTCGAACGACGCGCTGAAAACCGAGATCGCCGAACGACATCAGGCCGAGGCACAGCTCGTCCAGGCGCAAAAGATGGAGGCGATCGGCAATCTCACCGGCGGCATGGCGCATGATTTCAACAACCTGCTCGGCGTCATCATCGGCAATGTCGACTTGTTGCGCGATCACGTGAAGGAGAATGCGGAGGCCCAGGAGCTCACGGACGACGCGCTCGACGCCGCCCTGCGGGGCGCGGACCTGACCCGACGGCTGCTCGCCTTCGCCCGCCGACAGGCGCTTCAGCCCCGCCGCATCGACGTCAACGAACATGTCAGCGGGATCAGCAAGCTTCTCGCGCGCACGCTCGGCGAGCAGGTCACGGTCGCGCTGGCATTGGGCGAGAATATCTGGCCGGTCGAGGCCGACCCGGCCCAACTCGAGGCGAGTCTCACCAATCTCGCCACGAACGCGCGCGATGCCATGCCGAAGGGCGGCCGTCTGACCATCACGACGGGCAACCGCACGCTCGACGAGGATTATGCGGGGCTGCACGCCGAGGTGCGGCCCGGCGACTATGCCATGATCGAGGTCAGCGACACCGGCTCGGGAATGCCCGCCGACACGGTGAGCCATATCTTCGAGCCGTTCTTCACGACGAAGGAACCGGGCAAGGGGACCGGCCTCGGCCTCAGCATGGTGTTCGGCTTCATGAAGCAGTCCGGCGGGCATATCAACGTCTATAGCGAGATGGGAGTCGGCACCACGTTCCGCCTTTATCTTCCGCGCGCCGCGACCGGTGCGCAGGAAGCGGCCGCCGCGCCGGCGCCGTCCCTGGCGCGCGGCAGGAACGAGAGGGTGCTGGTGGTCGAGGATAACGCCGATCTGCGCCGCGTCGTCCTGCGTCAGCTCCACGATCTCGGCTACCGTACGTTCGAGGCCGAGGACGCGCAGGCCGCTTTGATGGTGCTGGAGACGCAACCGATCGATCTCCTGTTCACGGATATCGTGATGTCGGGGGGCATGAACGGCTACGAACTGGCACGGACCGCGCTTGCGCGCTGGCCCGCGATGAAGGCCGTTCTGACTTCGGGTTTTCCCGGCGGAAATTTCGTCACCAATGACGAGAGCGCCAAAATGCGCCTGCTCACCAAACCCTACCGCAAGGAGGAACTGGGGCGGACGTTTCGCGACGTTCTCGACGGGTGATGCACGGTGGTCGGCGGGCGGCGCGGCGGCATGCCGGCGCCTGTTTCGGCTTTCATCCTCGCACTATCCTGCAATACCGTGACGTGCGCCGGTTCGCTGCACTGTCCGAGAATTAAAGGCCCTTTAACCAAAATATGACAACCATTCCGCGCCCGTGGCGAACGGTTTCAATGTCTAAACTCGCCACCGGCGATGCGCGCGACGACAAGACCCATACCGGAGCAATGATGATGCGACGTTCGTACCAGAAGATATTGGGCGGAGCGCTGGCCGTGGCCTGCCTCGGCATTGCCGCCGGCGCGCTTGCCGATGACGCCGTGGTCGCCACGCTTGGCTCGCAGCCCGTGACGGCATCGGAAATCAAGGACCTGATGCCACCGCTCTCGTCGGCGTCTCGCGCGGACGTCTTGAGCGATCCGCACCTGATGACCAAGCTCGTGCGCAGCGCCTACGGCCGCAAAATGGTTCTCGACGCCGCGCTGAAGCAAGGCTGGGACAAGAAGCCGGAGGTGGCGGACCAGATCAGGCGCGCCCGCGACGACATCATCATCCACGATTACCTCAACTCGGTGGCGTATCCTTCGGCTACGTTCCCGAGCGCGGCGGAAGTAAACGAGGAATATCATCGGAAAAAGGCCAGATACGGCGTCCCGGCCGCATACCACCTCGCGCAGATCTTCATCGCGGTACCGGCCGACGCGCCGAAGGAGGTGGCCGCCGCCGCCGAAAAGAAGGCGCGCGAGCTCGTGCAAGAGGCGAAGGCGAAAGACGCGGATTTCGCGGCGCTCGCACGCGCCAATTCAACCTACAAGATCGGCGCGGCACGGGGCGGCGATCTCGGCTGGCTAACGGCCAATCAGATGCAGCCGAAGATTCTGGCTGCGGTGGCGGCACTGAAGGGCGAAGGCGTCACCGAGCCGGTGATGGCGGACGGCGGATGGCACATCATCGATGTGCGCGGCATCGCACCCGCGATGCTGCCGCCGCTCGACGAGGTGCACGACCGGGTCGTCTCGATGCTGCGCCAAGACAAGATCGACGATTACGTCGAGAAACTCTTCGGCGGGAAGCCGTTCACGCTCAAGGAGCAGGCCGCCGCCAAGCTGTTCACGCCGAACGAGTAACGCGCTGCCGCGCGGCCACGCTCAGAGAGCCGCGCTTCAGGCGATCAAAAAGAAACGTGACACGTCGGCGGATTTGGTGAGCCCGGCGGGGCTCGAACCCGCGACCCCTTGATTAAAAGTCAAGTGCTCTACCGGCTGAGCTACGGGCTCGGGAGCGCGCGCGACATTAGGGCGCGGGCCCGTGACGGTCAATCGGACCCGATCAACTCGGCGTGTCGGTGCGGTGCTGGTGGCCGGGGTGCGGGCCGGAGACGAGCTTGAGCGCGGCCAGCGTCAGCGTGTCGAGCATCGCCGCCACCGGCGGGCTCAGAGTCAAGCCGGCGAAATCGAGGCGCCTGGTGCCGCTCGTCGCGGCCGCAACGGCGGACGTGGCGGTCGCGTCGCTGGGCGATGTGGCAGCGGCGGCGGACGCCATGGCGTCGGGGGCGGTGGAAAATTCCTCGGCTTCCTGCTCGATGCGGCCGCCGAGCGCGCGGTAGATCTCGGCGACGCTGCGGGCGCGCCCGGTGTCGCCGTCGTAGAAGACACTGCGATTGCTCGCCGCCGCTTCGGGCAGCAGTTCGGCGGCCGGGGTGGTGCCCTGCGTCTCGAGCGCCTTCAGGAACGTCGTCGCGCCGGCGGGGCCGAGGAAATGCGCCATGTAAAGGTCGGCGCGGTTGGGCGCGTGGCCGAGCGCGCGCTCGACCTCGCCGCGGTTGAGATTGGCGTATTCGCCGGCGAGCGCCGCCGACAGCGTCGGGTCGCTGCGCAGCGCCAGGATGCGCTGCCGCGTCGCCGGATCGGCCACCGTGGGCCGGCCCGAGCCATCGATGGTGATCGCCTGGGCGAGCGTGCCTTCGCCGTATTTCGCGCCGAACCGGTGCATCATGTCGAGCCAGGTCGAGCCGACGAATTGATAGAGCCCGGCGGCGCTGCCGGTCGTGGCCTTGGCGTCGGGCCGAAAGCCGCTTTCCTGGGCCGCCTCGGCCATGAGCAGGCCGAAATCGGTGTTGCTCGATTGGCTCGCCTGGCGGATCGGGCGGAGGACGGCGGGATCGACGCCCCGCGGAACGACCGGATAAGGCTGATTCGGTGCAACCATGACGCTCGCGGCTCTGAACGTGATCCCGAAATTAGGCCCAATTGGTTAAGCGAAAGTGACGCGCGCCGGCGCTTCGCGAATCATGTTCGCCGCGGCGTCAAGGCCCGGTCCTCCACCGCGATGCGCCAGCCGAGGAGGCCGAGATTGGCGAGCGAGAAGATAACGGCGATGCGCCACGCGCCGAACGCCAGCGGCAGCAGCGCGATCTCGGCGACGACCACCGCATAGATGGGATGGCGCAGCAAACGATAGGGGCCGCGGCGTACCAGCGGCGTGTCCGGCACCGTCAGCACCCGCGTCGTCCAATACGGGCCAAGGCTGATGATCGACCAGATTCGAATGGGTTGTAGCGCGACATAAAGACCGATGATGAAGATATCGGGCCGCGTCGCCGCCGGCACCAGCAGCACCAGCGCCGCCAGCCACGCGACGTGCAGCACGACGATCAGGGGATATTGGCGCCGACCCGCTTCGACCGCGCCGCGGTGGCGCAGCGCCCGCACGTTGCGGGCGGACAGCGCCAGCTCGCCAAGACGCTGCGCCGCGACCAGCCCGACCGCGACGGCGACCGCGCTCATCGATCCGGCTCGAGCACCAGAAACCCGGCGCTGAAGCCGGGGCCTAGCGCCGTCAGCAGCATTCGCCCGGCAGGGGCGGCCGCCAGCATGCGCTCGAGTACGAACAGCACCGTCACCGCCGACATGTTGCCGTATTCGCGCAACACGTCCCGCGCCTCGGCCAGCGTCCCTTCGGCGAGCCCGTAGGCGGCTTCGAGCGCGGTGATCACCTTGGCGCCGCCGGGGTGGCAGACGAAATGGGCGATATCCGTCAACGCCAGGCGGTGCCGCGCCAGGAAAGCGGTCGCCACGTCGCGCAACTCGCGCTGCACTAGCGCCGGGATGTCGCGCGAGAACACCGCCTTGAGCCCGTCCGCCGCGACCTCCCAGCCCATCACGTCGAGCGAATGCGGCCAGATATGCTCGCCGGCGCAGGCGACCGCCGGGCCGGCGCCCGTGCAGGACAAGATCGCCGCCGCCGCGCCGTCGCCGAACAGCGCGGTCGCGACGATGTTGCTCTTCGAAACGTCATCCTTGCGGAAGGCGAGGGCGCACAGCTCGACCACCAGGAACAGCACGTTGGCGGCCGGCGCGGCGCGCGCCAGTTCGGCCGCGCGCGCCAGGCCGATGACGCCGCCGGCACAGCCAAGGCCGAAGATCGGCAGCCGCCGTACCTCGGGCTTGAGGCCGAGCCGCCCGGCCAGCACGGCATCGAGGCTCGGTGTGGCGATACCGGTGGTGGAGACGCAGACCACGGCATCGACCGATGCGGGCGCGATCCCGGCGCGCGCCATCGCCGCGCGTGCCGCGCGCTCGAGCAGCCGGACGGCGTGGTCGAGATAGAGCGCGTTGCGCTCGACCCAACCATGCGGTTCGGCGTACCAGGCGATCGGCACGCAGGAATAGCGCCGGTCGATGCCGGCATGGGCGAAAACCGGCATCAGCCGTTCGAACTCGGCGCCGGGAACGGCGGCGAACAAATGGCGCGCGCGCTCCGCCACCTCTGCCTGTCCCAGTGCATGCGGCGGCACTGCACAGGCGAGCGCTTGGAGTCGGGCGGGCGGCATGCTCACTGGCGGCTGGCTTCCCGGGCGGTTAAAGTGCGCGGCGCGGGGCGCAGGCAGACCTGCCTGCCCCACGCACACGAACGGTAAGCGAAAGCCGCCGGTTCGCCTATCACATGTTCGCGTGTTGCGCGTGATCCGCGCATTGCCGCCTTTGTCGTCGCGCCCAGCCATGCCAGCAGATACCGAACCCGCCTCGCTTCCGCCTCGCCGCCGACGCCAGCGCGTCATTGAGCGCCTCAGGGCCTATTTCATCACTGGCGTCCTGGTGACCGGTCCGATCACGTTCACCGTCTATCTCACCTGGATCTTCGTTCATTTCATCGACGCCTCGGTGGGCGAATTGCTGCCGCGGGAGTACAACCCCGCGACCTATTTTCCCTTGCCGGGGCTGGGGCTGGTAATCGGCATCGTCGGGCTGATCCTGGTGGGTGCGCTCGCGGCGGGCTATTTCGGCCGATTGCTGCTGCGCATCAGCGAGCGCATCGTGCAGCGCATGCCGGTGGTGCGCAGCGTCTACAGCGCGGCCAAGCAGATTTTCGAGACCGTGCTGGCGAGCCAGAGCAATACCTTCCGCGAGGTGGTGCTGACGCAATGGCCGCGTCCCGGCATGTGGACGGTGGCCTTCGTCACGACGCAGCCTCAGGGCGAGATCGCCGAACATGTCGGCGCGGATTCGGTCGCGATCTATGTCCCGACTACGCCCAATCCGACCTCGGGCTATCTCATGTTCGTACCGCGCCGCGAACTGATCACGTTGACGATAAGCGTGGACGAGGCGATCAAGCTTATCCTTTCGGGCGGCATCATCGTACCGCCCGACCGCCGCCCCGTCGCCGCGGCCAAGCCGGCTGCGATCGCCGCGCCGCAGCGCTAACCCGACCGCAGGTAGCGCACCGCAAGGTCGCGGGCGAAGAGATAGAGGAGTGTGCGTAGCGCCTTGCCGCGCGGGCTCTCGAGTTCGGGATCGCGTGCGAGAATGAGCCGCGCATCCTCGCGCGCCGCCTCGAGCAGCTCGCCATGGACGGCAAGGTCGGCCAAGCGGAGCGCCGGCAGGCCGCTCTGGCGCGTGCCCAGCACTTCGCCGGCGCCGCGCAGGCGCAAATCCTCCTCGGCGATGCGGAAGCCGTCCTGGCTCTCGCGCAGGATCGACAGCCGCTGCTTGGCCGTCTCGGTCAGCGGTACCGCGTAGACGAGGAGACAGGCCGACGGCTTGTCGGAGCGGCCGATGCGGCCGCGGAGCTGATGCAGCTGCGCGAGGCCGAAGCGTTCGGCGTGCTCGATCACCATCACGGTGGCTTCCGGCACATCGACCCCGACCTCCACCACCGTCGTCGCCACCAGGAGGTCGATGCTGCCATGGGCGAAGCCTTCCATCGCGCGGTCGCGTTCCGCCCCCTTCATCTGGCCGTGGACGAGGCCGACGCGGGCGCCGAACAACGCCCGGAGCTGCGCGTGACGCTCGACCGCGGCGGCGAGGTCGATCGCTTCGGATTCGGCGACGAGCGGACAGATCCAATAGATCTTGGCGCCGCCGCCGAGCGCGCGCCGCACCGCCTCGATCACCTCGTCGAGCCGCTGCGCCGGAATCGTGCGCGTCGTCACGGCGCGGCGCCCGGCCGGTTTCTCCTCGAGCCGGGACGCATCGAGATCGCCATAGGCCGTGAGCATCAGCGTGCGCGGAATGGGCGTCGCCGTCATCACCAGGATGTCGACGGCGCGGCCCTTCGCGGCGAGTTCGACCCGCTGCTCGACGCCGAAGCGGTGCTGCTCGTCGATGACCGCGAGCGCCAGATCGTGGAACACCACATCGTGTTCGAGCAGGGCATGCGTGCCGACGACGATGCCGGCGCTACCGGAGGCGATGCGCTCGATGATCTCCGCCCGCGCGCGGCCCTTCTCGCGCCCGGTCAGGAGCGCGATCGCGACGCCGGCAGGGCCGGCGAACTGCACCAGCGTCGCTTGATGCTGGCGCGCGAGCAACTCGGTCGGTGCCATCAGCGCCGCCTGCGCGCCGACCTCGACGGCGTCGAGCATCGCCAGCAGCGCCACCACCGTCTTGCCGCTGCCGACATCGCCCTGCAGCAGCCGCAGCATGCGCGACGGCGCCGCCATGTCGGCGACGATCTCGGCGAGCGCCCGCTCTTGGCCGCACGTCAGCGCGAAGGGCAGGGCGGCGGCCACCTCACGCCGCAGCCGTCCCGCGGCGCCGAGCGCGCGGCCGGGAAGCCGCTTCTGGTGCGCCCGCACCAGCGCGATCGCGAGCTGGTTCGCCAAGAGCTCGTCGAAGGCGAGGCGCTGGCGCGCCGGCACGGTCGGCAGGAGATCGGCGGCGCTCGCAGGCGCATGCGCCGCCTTGAGCGCCTCACGCCACGGCGGCCAGAGGTTGCGCGCGCGATAGGCGTCGTCGTCCCATTCCGCCAGCTCGGGCGCGCGCGCCAGCGCGGCATCGATCGCCTTCTGCACGAGGCGCAGGCTCACGCCCGCGGTGAGGCCGTAGACCGGCTCGATCGGGCGCAGCCCCGCCAGCGCCTCGGGCGCGACGATATGGTCGGGATGGGTGATCTGGAGTTGGTTGTTGAACGACTCTATGCGGCCGCTCACCACCCGCACCGCGCCGACCGGCAGCAGGCGATCGAGATAATCGCCCTTCACGTGAAAGAACACGAGGTGCAGGAACCCGGTCTCGTCGCGGCAGCGCACGCGGTACGGCTGGCGCGGATTGGCCGCCGGCAGATGAGCATCAACCGTCAGCCGGATGGTGGCGGTCGCGCCGGCGGGCGCGTCCTTGACCTTGGGCGTGAAGCGCCGGTCGATGATGTCGACCGGCAGGTGCCAGAGCAGATCGACGACCTGCGGCCCGGCGAGCTTCTCGAACAGCTTGCCGTAGCGCGGCCCCACCCCCGGCAGGCTCGTCACCGGAGCGAAAAGCGGGAACAGGATCTCGGGGCGCAAGGGCGGGTGCCGCGCGCCGCGCCCGCTCTCCGCCCGACGCGAGCGGGGAGCGGCGCGCGCAACTCAGAGCTTCAGCAGGCGCTCGACATTGCCGTGCAGGATCTTGCCCACATCCGCCGCACAGAGCGGGATGGTCTCGATCCAGTCGGTTGCCGGCTTGTTGGGGACGAAGGGATAATCGACCGAGAAGATGATGTGGTCGACGCCCATCTCCTGCACGCAGCACAACAGCGCGGGGTTGGAAAAGAAGCCGCTCGTCGTGATCCAGAAATGCTCGCAGAACAGTTCGCGGAATTTGAGCGGCTTGTTGCCTTCGCGCGACAGCGCCGAATCGATCCGCCACAGCATGAACGGCAGGCCCTCGCCGAGATGGCCGAGGATGATCTTGAGGCGGGGATAGGCATCGAACACGCCACTGAGCACGAGGCGGATGCCCTGCGTCGCGGTCTCGACGGTGAAGCCCCAGCCGGCGCGAAGAATGCCCGGGAACTCCTTGGCGTAGTCGTTGTAATAGGCATCGGCCACCGCCGGCGAGGGATTGGCGGGATGCATGTAGAGCGGCACGTCCAAGGCCTGAGCGCGCTCGAAGATCGGCCAGAAGCGCTTGTCGTCGAGGAAGAGGCCATTAGTGAGGCCGTGCACCATCGCGCCCTTGAAGCCGTATTTGGTCACCGTGCGCTCGAGCTCGTCGGCGGCGCCCTTGGGATCGGAGGTGGGCAGGGCGGCGAACGCGGCGAAGCGCTCCGGGTGGCGCTGGACCGCCTGGTGCAGCCGGTCATTGGCGCCGCGCGCCAGGCGGACGGCGGTCTCGGCATCCAACCTTTGCAGCGACGGCGCGCCGTGCGACAGCACCTGCACGTCGATGCCGCATTCGTCCATTTCCTTGATGCGCAGGTTGCTGAGATTCTCGAGCCGTTCGGCGACCCAGGGCTGCTTGGTCGCATCCTCGACGCTGAAATGCGCCTTCACTTCGGCATCGAGATAGTGTTCCTCGATCGCGATGACGCGCCGCTTCGTTGCCATGGTTCCCCTCCTCCGGGTTGGATGCCGGGACCCTATCAGGCAGACGCAACCCTGTCATCCCGGTGCCGCGCCAAGGCAGAGGCTTGAACGTGTCGCGTCGGCGGGACAGATTGGGCAGGAAAGCGGGATGAGGATGAGCGAAGCGTTGGAGATTCGTCGCAAACGGCTGTTGTTCCGCAGCTGGCACCGCGGCACGCGCGAGGCGGACCTGCTGCTCGGACCCTTTGCCGAGCAGCATCTCATGGCATTGACGCCGCACCAGCTCGATCGCTACGAGGCGCTGCTCCAGGAGAACGATGCCACGCTCTATGACTGGATCACCGGCCGCGTCCCGCCGACTGAGGCGCAGGACAGCGACGTCCTGCGCCTCATCATGAGGACCAAATTCCGCCCCAGATCCGCGTGATCACCCTCGACGCCTTCTTCGCCCCCGATGCGCCGCCACCGGCGGCGCCGCTCGCCATCGCCGGCGCGCCCGAGGGCCATGACGCCTTCGTCATCGGCGGACTGGTCGCGCGCGGCGTGGTCGGGTCGCTGCTCCACGTCTGCCGTGACGACGGCAGCATGGCGCGCGCGCGGGCGGCGCTTGCGTTCTTCCATCCGGGCCTCGAGGTGCTGACGCTGCCGGCATGGGATTGCCTGCCCTACGACCGCGTCTCGCCCAATGGCGATATTGTCAGCCGCCGCATCGACACGCTGACGCGGCTCGCCGGCGGGAGCGTCGCACCGCTCGTGGTGCTGACAACCGTCAACGCCGCGATGCAGCGGGTACCGCCGCGCCAGCTTCTCGCCGACCGGGTGCTGCGTCTGGGCGTAGGCGGACGGATGCCGCTCGACCGGCTGACCACGTTTCTCGAGCGCAACGGCTACGTCCGCACCGATACCGTGCGCGAACCCGGTGAATTCGCCATCCGCGGCGGCATCGCCGATCTCTTTCCCTCGGGCGCGGCGGCGCCGGTGCGGCTCGATTTCTTCGGCGACGCGACCGAGGGAATACGCACGTTCGATCCGCTGACCCAGCGCAGTACCGGCACGCTCGACGCCATCGAGCTGCGCCCGGTAAGCGAGGTGCTGCTCGACGCCGCGGCGATCCATCGCTTTCGCAGCCGCTACCGCGAGGAGTTCGGCACCGTCGCCGACGACGACCCGCTCTACGCGGCGGTGAGCGCGGGGCGGCGCTATGTCGGGATGGAGCATTGGCTGCCGCTCTATTACGAGCAGCTCGAGACCGTGTTCGATTACCTTCCCGGCGCAGCGGTGACGCTCGATGCCGAGACCGACGCGGTGCGGCGCGACCGGATCGAGGCGATCGCCGATTTCTATGCCGCGCGCCGCGAGGTGCGGGCCGGAGCGGGCGCGCCGGTCTATCGCGCACTGGCGCCGGAACGGCTCTATCTCGACGCGGCCCAGTGGGAGCGCGCGCTGGCACATCGCCGCGTCGGCCGCTTCGTCCGCTTTGCCGCTCCGGCCGAGACCGAGCTTGCCTGCGATGCCGGCGCGCAGGCGGGGCACGATTTCGCGGACGCGCGGGTTCGTCCCGGCGTCAACCTGTTCGACGCAGTGCGCGACCACATTCATGCCGAGCGGGACGCCGGCCGACGGACCCTCATCGCGGCCTATAGCGCCGGCTCGGCCGAGCGCCTCGCATCGCTGCTGCGCGACCGCGGCGTCGCCGATCCGATCATGGTCGGTAGCTGGACGGATTTCGCCCGCGTGCCCCTGGGCGGGGTCGGGCTGGCCGTGCTCGCGATCGAACGTGGATATCGTTTCGCCGATACCGCGCTCGTCACCGAGCAGGACATTCTGGGCGAGCGCCTGTCGCGCCCGCCGCGGCGGCGTGCCAACTACCAGGACTTCATCGCCGAGGTGGCGGCGCTCTCGCCCGGCGACCTCGTCGTCCATGCCGAGCACGGCATCGGCCGCTATGACGGGCTCGAGACGCTCGAAGTGGCGGGCGCGCCGCATGACTGCCTGCGCGTCACCTATGCCGGCGACGACAAGCTCTATGTGCCGGTCGAGAACATCGAGGTGCTGTCGCGCTACGGCTCGGAGAATGTCGACGTGCCGCTCGATCGGCTCGGCGGCGTCGCCTGGCAGGCGCGCAAGGCGCGGGTCAAAAAGCGCATCAAGGACATCGCCGCCGAGCTGATCCAGGTGGCCGCCGAGCGGCATCTGCGCCAGGGCGAGGTCATGCCGCCGCCCGAAGGGCTCTACGAGGAATTCGCCGCGCGTTTTCCCTATCCCGAGACCGAGGACCAGGAGCGCGCCATTGCCGACACGCTGGACGACATCGCCTCCGGCCGGTCGATGGACCGTCTCGTCTGCGGCGATGTCGGTTTCGGCAAGACCGAGGTGGCGTTACGCGCCGCCTTCATCGCCGCCATGGACGGGACGCAGGTCGCGGTGGTCGTGCCGACGACCCTGCTCGCGCGCCAGCACTATCGCAGCTTCGTCGATCGCTTCGCCGGCCTGCCGGTACGGATCGAGCAGCTCTCGCGTCTCGTTCCGGCCAAGCGCGCCGCCGAGATCAAGCAGGCTCTGGCCGAAGGCCGCATCGACATCGTGATCGGCACCCATGCGCTGCTGGCGAAGTCGATCCGGTTCCACCATCTGGGCCTGCTCGTCATCGACGAGGAGCAGCATTTCGGCGTGGCGCAGAAGGAGCGGCTGAAGCAGATCAAGGCCAATGTCCACGTGCTGACGCTGACGGCGACGCCGATCCCGCGCACGCTGCAGCAGGCGCTGGCGGGCGTGCGCGAGATGAGCGTCATCGCCACGCCGCCAGTGGACCGGCTTGCGGTGCGCACCTTCGTCATGCCCTACGATCCTGTCGTCATCCGCGAGGCGATCCTGCGCGAGAGCCACCGCGGCGGCCAATGCTTCTACGTCGTGCCTCGGATCAGCGATCTGGGCGAGGTGCGCCAGCTTCTTACCGAGCTGGTGCCCGAGATCAAGGTAGCGGTCGCGCACGGCAAGATGGCGCCGACCGAGCTCGAAGCCGTGATGGGTGCCTTCGACGAGCGCGCCTTCGACATCCTGCTCTCCACCAACATCATCGAATCCGGGCTCGACATTCCGACCGCCAATACGCTCATCGTCCATCGCGCCGACATGTTCGGGCTGGCACAGCTCTATCAGCTGCGTGGGCGCATCGGGCGCGGCAAGGTCAGGGCCTACGCCTATCTCACGCTTCCGGTCGGCAAGATGCTGACCGAGACGGCCAAGCGCCGCCTCGAAGTGATGCAGACGCTCGACCAGCTCGGCGCGGGATTCACGCTGGCGAGCCACGATCTCGACATTCGCGGTGCCGGAAACCTGCTCGGCGAGGAGCAGTCTGGCCATATCCGCGAGGTCGGCGTCGAGCTCTACCAGCAACTCCTCGAGGACGCGATCGCCAGTGCCAGGAGCGGAGTCGGCGCGCTCGGCGAGGCGCATGAGGAATGGACGCCGCAGATCGCGATCGGCACGCCCGTGCTGATTCCCGAAACCTATGTCGGCGATCTCAATGTGCGGCTGGGCCTCTATCGCCGCATCGCCGCGCTGGTCGACCGGCGCGAGATCGATGCCTTCGCGGCCGAGCTGATCGACCGCTTCGGCAAGCTGCCGAACGAGGTCGACAATCTGCTCGAGATCATCGCCATCAAGCGCCTGTGCCGCGATGCCGGGGTCGAGAAGATCGAGGCCGGCCCCAAAGGTGCGGTCATCGCCTTCCACGACAACCGCTTCGCCAATCCCGCGGGCCTCGTCCGCTTCATCGCCGAGAACCATGCCACGGCGAAGCTGCGGCCCGACCAGCGCCTCGTGCTGATGCGCAACTGGGAGACCGCGCCCGAGCGTCTGCGCGGCATCAGCGCACTCTTGAAGCGCCTCGCCGACATCGCGGCGGCCGCGCCGGCGGAGACGAAGGAGCGCGTGCCCGCGCGGTCGTGACGCGCGGGGCGGCGTCACCGGTGGAGCGTGTAGGCTTTCGCTATTCCGCGCCGGCCGAAACGGCGGCGCCGTTTTCGACCAGGTCGATGAGCGGCTGGAAGAATTCGGGCTCCTGCGCGCCCGAGATCGCATATTGGCCGTCGAAGATGAAGCAGGGCACGGCGGTGATGCCGAGGCGGCGCGCGCCGCGGTCCTGGGCCGCGACATCGGCGAGACCGGCGCTGCCATCGAGAAAGCGCGCGGTCGCAGCGCGATCGAGGCCGCATCTCGCGGCGATCGCGACCAGCATGGCACGGTCGCCGATATCGCTGCCGTCGAGGAAATAGGCTCGGAACAGCGCCTCGACGAGAGCGTCGGCCCGGTCCTCGGCCTGGGCATGGCCGATGAGGCGATGGGCCTCGCGCGTGTTGGGCGTGCGGTGAATGCGCTCGAAGGCGAAGGCGATGCCGACTGTGGCCCCGGCATCGCAGATGGACTGGTCGATGCGGGCGGCGTGCTTGGGTCCGCCGAACTTGGCCACGAGATAATCCTGCCGTGCCATGCCTTCGCTCGGCATGTCGGGGTTGAGCTGGAACGGATGCCAGGCGAGCTCCGGCGCGATCCCCGGCCGCGCCGCCAGCGCTTGCTCGAGCCGGCGCTTGCCGATGAAGCACCACGGACAGATGACGTCGAGCACGATATCGATGCGCATGAGCGCGCCTCTCCGGACCGCCGACCGCCATGCTAGCACGATGCCGGTCTTGACGCTTCCGGTGCGCGCGCACGAGGATGGGCCGGAAGGGGAAAGACATGGCCGGCGACATCTACGACGCATCCCATCTCGCGCGCGGCGCGGCCAATTACGTGCCGCTCACGCCGCTGTCCTTTCTCGCGCGCGCCGCGGCGATTTATCCGGCCAAGCTCGCGGTCGTCCACGGCGGCGAGAGCTTCACCTATCGCGAATTCTATGCCCGCTGCCGGCGACTCGCTGATGCGCTGCGCCGGCGCGGGGTCGGCCCGGGCGACACGGTGTCGGTGATGGCGCCCAACGTGCCCGCCCTGCTCGAGGCACATTACGGCGTCGCCATGGCGGGTGCAGTGCTCAATGCGCTCAACTACCGTCTCGATGCGCGCACCATCGCCTTCATCCTCGGCCATGCCGAGAGCAAGGTGCTGATCACCGATCGCGAGTTCTCGCCGACCATCCGTGCCGCGCTCGACGCCCTCGTGCGGCGGCCAACCGTCATCGACATCGACGATCCGCTGCATGCCGGTGGGGAGCTGCTGGGCGAAATGGATTATGAATCCTTCCTCGCGACCGGCGAGCCCGAGGCCGAATGGGCGCCGCCCGCGGACGAGTGGCAGGCGATCGCCCTCAATTACACCTCCGGCACGACCGGCAACCCCAAGGGCGTAGTCTATCACCATCGCGGCGCGTTCCTGAACGCGATCGGCAATATCATGGCCTTTGGCCTCACGCCCGGCACGGTCTATCTCTGGACCCTGCCGATGTTCCACTGCAACGGCTGGACCTATCCCTGGGCGGTGACGGCGGCGGCCGGCACGCATATCTGTCTGCGCCGCGTCGAGCCGGCACAGATCTTCGCCGCGATCGCTTCCCATGGGGTGACCCATCTGTGCGGCGCGCCGATCGTGCTCAACATGCTGGTCCACGCGCCGGAATCGGTGAAGCGCCGGTTCGATCGCGTCATCGAGGTCGCGACGGGGGGCGCGGCACCGCCCACTACGGTGATCGCCAACATGGAGCGCATGGGCTTCCGCGTCACCCATCTCTACGGCCTCACCGAATCCTATGGGCCAGCGACGTTCTGCGCCTGGCAGGCGGATTGGGACGCGCTGCCGCTCGAGGGACGCACCGCCATGATGGCGCGCCAGGGCGTCGCCTCTCCGACGCTCGCCGGCGTCCGCGTCGTCGATCCGCAGACGATGCGGGACGTGCCCGCCGACGGCGCCACCATCGGCGAGCTGATGCTGCGCTCGAACACGGTGATGAAGGGCTATCTCAAGAACCCGGACGCGACCGCGGCCGCGTTCGCCGACGGCTGGTTCCATACCGGCGATCTCGGCGTCATGCATGGCGACGGCTATGTTGAGGTCAAGGACCGCTCCAAGGACATCATCATCTCGGGCGGCGAGAACATCTCCTCGCTCGAGATCGAGGAGGTGTTGTATCGCCATCCGGCGGTGATGGAGGCGGCGGTGGTGGCGCGGCCCGACGCGCAATGGGGCGAAAGCCCTTGCGCCTTCGTCATGCTCAAGCCGGGTGCAAGCGCAACCGACGCGGACATCATTGCGTTCTGCCGCGACAACATGGCCCATTTCAAGGTGCCGAAGACCGTGGTGTTCGGCCCGCTGCCCAAGACCTCGACCGGCAAGATCCAGAAATTCATGCTGCGCGACCAGGCACGCGCGCTCGAGCCATAGACGATGGCCGCTTTCGATCTTGCCGGAAGGACGGCGGTGGTAACCGGGGCCTCGAGCGGGCTCGGCCGGCATTTCGCGGAGGTGCTCGCGGGTGCCGGCGCCGCGGTCGTGTTGCTGGCGCGCCGCGCCGAGCGTCTCGCCGAGACGGCGGCCGCGATCACGCAGGCCGGCGGGCGGGCCGCGGCGCTCGTCTGCGACGTGACCGATTACGCGAGCGTGCGCCGCGCGGTCGATGCGGCCGAGGCGCGCCACGGGCCCATCGACATTCTCGTCAACAACGCCGGCATCGTCGTCTCGAAGCCGCTCCTCGAACATACCGAGGCGGACTGGGACGGGGTCGTCGACACCAATCTCAAGGGGGCCTGGCTGATGTCGCGCGAGCTGGCGGCGCTGTGGATCGCGGCGCGGCGTCCGGCGCGCATCGTCAACATCGCCTCGCTGCTGGCGCTGCGCACCATTCGCAATGTCCCCGCCTATGCGGCAGCGAAAGCGGGACTGGTGCATCTCACGCACACGCTCGCGCTGGAGCTGGGGCGCTACGGCATCAACGTCAACGCGATCGCGCCGGGCTATTTCGAGACCGATCTCAACCGCGCCTTCCTGCAAAGCGAGATCGGCCGCGCGCTGGTCAAGCGCATTCCTTTGGGCCGCAGCGGCGAGCCGCCCGATCTCGACGGCGTGCTGCTGCTCCTGTGCGCCGAAGCGGGCGCCTATGTCACCGGTGCCGTCATTCCCGTCGATGGCGGGCATGCGGTGAGCGCGGTGTGAACGCCGGCGACGGCGAAACGCGGCGGCGTCTCGCCGGCGTGATCGCCCGCGCCACGGGCGCCACCGCCGCGACGATCGTGGCGATGGAACCGGTTGCCGGCGGGGCGGTGCGCCGCCATTCGCGGCTCATGGGCGACATCGATGGGGCGTCGCTCGATCTGGTGCTGCGGACCGGGGGCGAGACCGCGCTCGGTCTGGGGCTCGATCTCGCCGACGAATTCACCTTGCTGCGATTTCTGCACGGCGAGCGTCTGGCGGTCCCCGAGCCGATCCTTTACTGCGGCGACCCGGCGGCGATCGGCGCACCGTTCCATCTGACCCGCACCGTCGCGGGCAGCGCCGATCCGACGCCGCTCGTCGCTGCTGCGGCCGATGACGGCCTGGCGGAGCGGCTTGGCCGCATGCTCGCTTCGATCCATGGCATCGTGCCGTCGCCCGCGGCCTTGGCGTTCCTGGGACCGCCGCCCGCCGATCCGGCGCGGGAGCGGCTCGCCGAATTTCGCCGTCTCCTCGACGCCGTGGACGAGGCGCGGCCCGCGGCCGAGTGGGGAATGCGCGCGCTGCTGCTTCGCGCGCCGCCGCCGGCTTCGGCCGTTCTCTGCCATGGCGATTTTCGTACCGGGAATTATCTCGTCGCCGCGGGCCGGCCGACCGCGGTGCTCGATTGGGAATTCGCGCAATGGGGCGACCCCGACGAGGATCTGGGCTGGTTCTGCTCGCGTTGCTGGCGCTTCGGCGCTTACGATCGCGAGGCGGGCGGCATCGGCACGCGCGCCGCATTCGAACGCGGGTACGCCGCCGCCTCCGGCCGCCGCCTCGATCCCGAGCGTGTGCATTATTGGGAGGCCATGGCGGCGCTCAAATGGCTGGTCATCGCCCTCCTGCAGCGCAATCGATTTCTCGTCCAGGGTGAGCGTTCGCTCGATCTGGCGCTCACCGGAAGGCGCGCCGCCGAATGCGAGTTCGAGCTGCTGCGGCTCACGGAGCTTTGGTGATGCGCGATCCGCCCGAAGCGGCCCAGCTCCTGGCGCTCGCGGACGCATCGCCCGCCGCCGAGTGGCATCTCGTGCGGCGCGCCCGCGACATCGCCGTGCGCGAGCAAGGCTTCGGCATGACGGCTTACGACGCGGTCGCGGCGGAGTTGCGCCTTCTCTATGGGCCGCTCGACGGGGCCCGCCTGTTACGCCGGCTTGCGGCCGATCTCCGCGCCGGACGGTTCGACGCGCCGGACCCGGTGCGCGCCCGGCTCCGGCATCTGCTGCTCGCGCTCGCGGCGCAAAAGCTGCGCGAGAGCAATCCCGATTTCCTGACCGGGACCGGCTTCGCATGACCCATAGCGGTCCACCGCAGGGGGCGTGTCCCGCGCTTGCATCGCGGGCACGCGGTTTCCGATCATTCCGGCTCCAAGCGCCGCCACCTTCCGCCGGTCGAGACTCCGCGATTTCACACCGGGCCCGACAACGAGGACCGGCCGGGACCGCGGACGGCGTCTTCGCTGCGGCGCAGGCGCCGGGTCGGCCGGCCGGTCGCAGTGACGAAGCCGCCGGCCGCGAGTTGCGCGAGGACGGTCGAAAAATGTCGGGCCGCTCCGCGGTGCGGCGCACCCTCGAGCCAGTTCTGATCGAGGAACGAGGCGAGCGCCGGCTGGCCGAGCGCCGCCTCCCAGAGAATGCCGAGCAGCGATGCCATCGCCTCTTCGCGCTCGCGTGCGAGACCGTCGAGGCTGGCGCCGCGCTCGGCACGGGCGCGGTCGCCGGTCTCCGGCCCGGCGCCCAGGCCGAAATCGATGCGGCGACGGCGGGACGGGGCGGCGAGTTGAAAATGCGCGATCTCATGCAGCAGGACATAGGCCTCTGTGCCGGTACGAAGCGTCCGCCCGTCCCAGCCGGCGCCGGACTGGGGCGGGCCGCGGCGCAGCCCCATGCCGAACGAGGCCGCGAGCGCAAGGGCCTGGCGGTGATGCAGCGCCGCGTCGCGCCCTCGCGCACGCACGCCCCAGGCCGGGACGGCGATACGACGGAATACGCGTCCTGCCGGCGGCGCTGCGAGCGCCGATTCGAAGGCCGCGAGCGTGCGGCGCAGCCGATCGGGCGCGACCGGGGTCAGTATCATGCCGGGATCTCGCCGCTACGGGCTCCGCTCGGGTCGAGGGCCGATCGCCGCGACGGCACCGTGCCCACCGCCATTGACTTACCGGGTGGGCGGCGGCGGCGCAATCCCGCCGGGCCATGCGTCGAAGGCCATCGCCGGCACCCGGGATGAGGCGCTTTTCTCAATGTCATCAATAACTTCCAAATGCGCTTGATGCCGGTGCCGCGGCAGCGGTCGTTCCGTGGGACCTGGGCCTTGGTTGCATCGACGTTAAGCCTGCCACGACCGCTTGGTTCGGCGCGGCGGTCCCGATGCGCCTTCAGGGATGGAGCTATGCATTCCTGAACGTTGCCGCGCCCGGGCGACACCGCAACAATCGCAAAGCTGTGACCGGGGCTGGCGTTGCGAGTGTTGCGATTTGAGGGTCGATCGGGCAGAGTGACGGCCCCAATCGGCTTCCAACTGCCAAAAGCCGCCGGTGGTACGAACGGCGCGATGCAGGAGGGCGCTATGCAGACTAGGTCGGGCACCGTCAATGGCGCCGCCGGGTATGTTCGGCTTCGCGAGCGCGACAATGCGGCGGCAATGCCCGGACGCTGCAGGGCTCGATAGGAATCCGAGTCGCCAGCGATGGGACTGCCCAAGGAGAAGGCGCGTTGAAGCCCACCGATATTGCTTCGCCCAATTATTTCCACAGGGTCGTGGATTGCCAGTGGGCATGCCCGGCGCATACGCCCGTTCCGGAATACATCCGCATGATCGCCGCCGGTCGCTATAGCGACGCCTACATGCTGAACTGGCATTCGAATGTCTTCCCCGGCATCCTGGGCCGCACCTGCGACCGTCCATGCGAGCCAGCCTGCCGGCGCGGCCGGGTCGAGAAGGAGCCGGTCGCGATCTGCCGCCTGAAGCGCGTCGCCGCCGACAACAAGACCGACATCCGCGACCGGCTGCCGCGCATCCCGACGACCAAGAACGGCAAGCGCATCGCTTTCATCGGCGCGGGCCCGGCCTCGCTTACGGTCGCGCGCGACCTGGCGCCGCTCGGCTATCACCTCGTCATGTTCGACCAGGACGGCAAGACCGGCGGCATGATGCGGACGCAGATTCCCCGCTTCCGGCTGCCGGAAGCGGTCACCGACGAGGAATGCGGCTATATCACCGACATGGGGATCGAGCTGCATCTCGGCCATCGCATCGACAGCATGAAGGCGCTGCTCGCCGAAAACTATGATGCGATCTTCGTTGGCTCGGGGGCGCCGCGCGGGCGCGAGCTCGACATTCCCGGGCGCCAGGAGGCCGCCGCCAACATCCATGTCGGCATCGACTGGCTGTCGAGCGTGTCCTTCGGCCATATCGACCATATCGGCCGGCGCGTCATCGTGCTGGGCGGCGGCAACACGGCGATGGATTGCTGCCGCACCTCGCGCCGCCTCGGCGGCGAGGACGTCAAGGTCATCGTGCGCAGCGGCTTCGAGGAGATGAAGGCGTCGCCGTGGGAAAAGGAGGACGCGATGCACGAAGGCATCCCGATCCTCAACATGCTCGTGCCTAAGGAATTCACTCGCGAGGGCGGTCGGCTCACTGGCGTCCTGTTCGAGAAGGTCGAGGCCAAATTCGACGATCAGGGCCGGCGCCGTCTCGTTCCGACCGGCGAGCCCGACCAGCATATCGCCTGCGACGACGTGCTGTTGGCGATCGGCCAGGAGAACGCCTTCCCCTGGATCGAGCGCGACATCGGCCTTGAGTTCGACCGCTGGGGCATGCCCAAGGTCGATCCCCATACCATGCAATCGACCATCCCCGCCGTGTTCTTCGGCGGCGACGCCGCCTTCGGACCGAAAAACATCATCTGGGCGGTGGCCCACGGCCACGATGCGGCGATCTCGATCGACAAGCTCCTGAACGGCGAGGACGTCAAAGACCGCCCGCCGCCGGACGTGGCGCTCATCAGCCAGAAGATGGGCATCCACGAGTGGAGCTATGACAATGACATCTCCAACGATCTGCGTTACCGCGTGCCCTTGCGCGACAAGGAAGTCGCGCTAAAGGACGTGCGCGTCGAGGTCGAGCTGGGCTTCGATCAGAAGCTCGGCTTGCTCGAGGCCGAGCGCTGCCTCAATTGCGACGTCCAGACCGTGTTCACGCGCGATCTCTGCATCGAGTGCGACGCTTGCGTCGACATCTGTCCCATGGACTGCATCACTTTCACCGCCAACGGCGAAGAGGATGCGCTGCGCCTTCATCTGACCGCGCCGGCGAAGAACCGGACCCAGGACCTCTATGTCTCGGACGAGCTCAAGACCGCCCGGGTCATGGTGAAGGACGAGGATGTCTGCCTGCATTGCGGTCTCTGCGCCGAGCGCTGCCCGACCGGGGCGTGGGATATGCAGAAGTTCCTTTTGGATATGACCTTGGCCGGACCAGCATGTCGAAGCCGATAACCAGCATCAACGATTTCGTCGTCAAGTTCGCGAACGTCAACGGTTCGGGCTCGGCGAGCGCCAACACGCTCTTCGCCAAGTCGATCCTGCGGATGGGCGTGCCGGTGGCGACGCGCAACATCTTCCCCTCGAACATCCAGGGCTTGCCGACCTGGTACGAGGTGCGGGTGAACGAGGCGGGCCATATCGGCCGGCGCGGCGGCGTCGACCTGATGGTCGCAATGAATCCGCAGACCTGGGCTCAGGACGTGGCCTCGATCGATCCCGGCGGCTATCTCTTCTATGATTCGACCAAGCCGATGCCGCCGTCACGATTCCGCGATGACATCAACATCGTCGGCATGCCGCTCACGGAGATCTGCAACCGCACCTATACCGATCCACGCCAGCGCCAGCTGTTCAAGAACATCATCTATGTCGGCGCGCTGTCCGCGTTGCTCGACATCGACGCGAGCGTGATCGAGAGCCTTATCGGCGAGCAATACAAGGGCAAGGACAAGCTCATGGCGCCCAATCTTCAGGCGCTGCACATGGGCCGCGACTATGCCCAGAAGGAGATTGCGCCGATCGGGCTCAAGGTGCGCCATGCCGACCGGGTCGGCGACCGCATCTTCATCGACGGCAACAGTGCCGCGGCGCTGGGCGCCGTCTATGGCGGCGCGACCGTGGCGGCGTGGTATCCGATCACGCCTTCGACCTCGCTGGCCGAGGCCTTCATGCGCTATTGCCGGCGCTATCGCACCGATCCCGACACCGGCAAGGCGCGTTATGCCATCGTCCAGGGCGAGGACGAGCTTGCCTCGATCGGCATCGTCATCGGCGCCGGCTGGAACGGCGCGCGCGCCTTCACCTGTACGGCGGGTCCGGGCGTCTCGCTGATGACGGAGTTCCTGGGGCTCGCCTATTTTGCCGAGATCCCGGCGGTGCTGTTCAACGTGCAGCGCGGCGGGCCCTCGACCGGCATGCCCACGCGCACGCAGCAGGCCGACATCATCTCCTGCGCCTATGCCTCGCATGGCGACACCAAACACCCGCTGCTCTTCCCGGAGGACCCGCGCGAGTGCTTCGAGATGGGCGCCATGGCCTTCGATCTTGCCGACCGGCTTCAGACGCCGATCTTCGTCATGCTCGATCTCGACATCGGCATGAACGAATGGCTGTGCCATCCCTTCGCCTGGGACGACAGCAAGAGATACGACCGCGGCAAGGTCATGACCTACGAGGCGTTGGAGACTGGCAAGGAATTCGGCCGCTATCTCGACGTTGACGGCGACGGCATTCCCTACCGCACCTATCCTGGCACGCATCCCACGCGCGGCGCGTTCTTCACCCGCGGCACCTCGCGCGACCGCTATGCCAAATACAGCGAGCTGGGATCGGTCTATGTCGACAACATGCAGCGGCTGCTGCGCAAGTTCGAGACCGCGAAGACGCTCATGCCCGCCCCGGTGCGGCGCGACGCCAAGCAGAAGACCAAATACGGCGTAATCTATTTCGGCTCGACCACACCGTCCATGCACGAGGCGCTCGACTCGCTCGAGGAACAGGGCATCCATCTAGACGCGCTGCGCGTGCGCGCCTTTCCGTTCGCGGAGGAGGTGGTGGATTTCGTGCTCGGCCACGACCAGGTGTTTCTGGTCGAGCAGAACCGCGACGCGCAGCTTCGATCGCTCCTCGTTACCGAATCCAGCATCGATCCGGCCCGGATCGTGCCGGTATTGCACTATGACGGTACGCCCATCACCGCGCGCTTCATTATCGGCGAGATCGCCGCGCGGTTGGGCGCGCTCAAAGTTGCCCCCCTGAGGGAAGTCGCACGATGACCTATCTGACCAAGCCCAAGCTTCATCACCCCTCGCTTCCGACCAACGCGCTGGGGTTGACGCGGCGCGACTATGAAGGCTCGGTGTCGACGCTCTGCGCCGGCTGCGGCCACGACTCGATCAGCGGTGCCATCGTCCAGGCGTGTTTCGAGCTCGATTTGCCGCCGCATCGCATCGCGAAATTGTCGGGCATCGGCTGCTCGTCCAAGACGCCGGATTACTTCCTCGCTCCCGCGCACGGGTTCAACAGCGTGCATGGGCGCATGCCCTCGGTGCTGACCGGGGCGAATCTCGCCAATCGCGACCTCATCTATCTCGGCGTCTCGGGCGACGGCGACAGCGCCTCGATCGGGCTCGGCCAGTTCGCCCACAGCATCCGCCGCGGCGTCAACATGGTCTATATCGTCGAGAACAACGGCGTCTACGGCCTCACCAAGGGACAGTTCTCGGCGACATCCGACCGCGGCTCCAAGAGCAAGCGCGGGGTCGCGAATTCCGATTCGCCGGTCGACATGATCGGCATGGCGCTGCTGCTCGGCGCCACCTTCGTCGCACGCAGCTTCTCGGGCGACAAGGCGCAGCTCGTGCCGCTCATCAAGGCGGCGCTGTTGCACAATGGAGCGGCCTTCATCGACTGCATCAGCCCGTGCGTCGCCTTCAACAACCACGAAGGATCGACCAAGAGCTTCGATTACGTGCGCGAGCACAACGAGACGGTGAACCGGCTCGACTTCATCTCCAGCCGCGACGAGATCACCGCCGATTACGCGCCCGGTACGGTCGAGACCGTGGTGCAACATGACGGCTCCATGCTGCGCCTCAGGAAGCTCGCCGCCGATTTCGATCCGCACGACCGCATTTCAGCGATGAACTATCTACAGGAGCAGCATGCGGCGGGCGAGATCGTGACCGGGCTGCTCTATGTCGATCCCGAGGCGCACGACCTCCACGACCACCTCAACACGGTGGCGCCGCCGCTCAATACGCTGGGCGAAGCCGAACTCTGCCCCGGTTCGGCCGCGCTCGACAAATTGAACGCCAGCCTGCGCTGATCGTCACGGCACGTAGGCCGTGACCCCCTCGACCTGTTCCTGGCCGCGGCCGCGCAGCTCGATGACGTTGCGGTCGGGGTCGCGCACGAATACCGAGACGTTGCCGTCGTCGCCGAACGAAGATGGCCCTTGGGTGATGAGGATGTCGTTCGCCTTGAGCGCGGCGACGGTGGCGGGGATCGAGGTCACGCGCAGCGCGACGTGGGTATAGCCCGCGTATTTATCACCCACATCCATCAGGATGTTCTTGGCCGGATCGCCGGCATTGGCGTTGATGATGAGGTTGATCTCGATGCCCGCTTCGTTGCGGATGATGGCGACCGCGTCGAAGGTGACGCGGTGGGCGAGCGTGAAGCCCAGCACCCGGTAGAAGGCCATCGCGCGGTCGAAATCGCGCACGCGGATGCCGATGTGATCGACCCGCTCGATAGTGATGCCTTCGCTCATGATCGGCCTCTCGATGATCGCAGGGACAACATAACCACGCTCACCGCCCGGTGAAGACCGGCGGCCGCTTGGCGACGAACGCGGCGGCGGCCTCGCGATGGTCCTCGGTCATGGTGCAGCGCGTGTGGCGCATCGCCTCGGCGTCCATCACCGCGGCAAGGCTGGCGCCGGCGGCGGCGAGATTGAGATTCTGCTTCATGTAGCCGAGCGCGATGCGCAGCCCCGATGCGAGCGCGCGGGCGAGCGCCTGCGTCTCGGAGCCAAGCGCGTCATCGGCGACGACGCGGTGGACCAGGTCCAGCGCCAGCGCCTCGGCGGCGGTGAGGATCGGCGCGGTGAGGTAAAGCTCGCGCGCCTTCGCCGTGCCGACGATGCGGGTGAGGAAGTAATGCCCGCCAAAATCGCCCGAGAGGGCGACCTTGGCGAAGGCGGTGGTGAGCCGCACGTCTTCGCCGGCGATGCGGAGGTCGCAGGCGAGCGCGAGCGACAGCCCGGCGCCGGCCGCCGGCCCGTGCAGCATGGCGATCGTGGGCTTGGGGATCTCGTGCAGGAGCCGCGCCGCTTCCATGCGCCGGCGCAGATCGGCAACCCGCTCCTCGTCGGAAGCGAGGCCGTGCTTCGCCTCGGCCATCGCCTTGACGTCGCCGCCGGCGCAGAACGCGCGGCCAGCGCCGGTGAGCACGACGGCGCCGATCTCGCGGTTCTCAGCGGCGCCGAGCAGCGCGCGCTGTAGGCGGTCGCACATCTCCCAGCTCAAGGCGTTGAGCCGGTCGGGGCGGTTCATCGTCAGCGTCAGGACGCCGTCGCTCACGCTCTCGAGCAGCACCTCTTCCATGACCGCCGCCCCGTGGTGTCACCCGCCATAGAACACGTTGTCGCCCAGATCCTTCATCTCCAGGATCGCCGCATCGGGCCGGCCCGCCGGCGGCTTCATCACATGCGCCTCGACCACTTCGGCGACGACCACGTGATGGTCGCCTTCCTCGACGAGATGCTTGACGCGGCATTCGATCGCCGCCGGCGCCTCGGTCAGAATGGGCGCGCCGGTCGCGCCCTTGCGATAGGCCTGGCCGCTGATCTTGCCGTCCTTGACCTCCGAGGGCTTGAAGAAGGTGAAGGCCACGCCCTTCTGGTCCTTGCCCAGCATGTTGAGAGCGAAGACGCGGCAATCGCGCACGATGCGATAGGCACCGGAATCGGTCTTGACCGCCACGACCACGAGCGGCGGGTTGAACGCGCTCTGCGTCACCCAGTTCACCGTCGCCGCCGCGATTCCGCCTTTGCCGTCATCGGCAGTGAGCACGTAGATCCCATAAGGGATCATGCGAAGCGCGGTCTTCTTGGCATCTGCGTTCATCTCGTCTCTCCCATGGTGCTGGCTCGTACCGCTATTCTTAGCACAGACGGGCGTTCCGCCAATCGGTTCAAACTCGGGCAGCGGGCTCGGTTGCCCACGGGTCGCCGGTGGTGGGATCGGGTAGCACCGCGTCGCATTTCTTGCACGTTCGCAACGCCAGATCGGCATTGAAACCGGCGATGACATCGCGCAATCCCTTCTCGATGTCGTCGCACCAGAAATCGACTTGATGCAGCTTGTTGGCGCAGGCAGGGCAGAACCAGGCGATGCCGTCGAGCTCGTCGTGCCGGCGCGGCCGTTCGACCACGAGTCCGACGCTGCCGGGCGGACGGCGCGGCGAGTGATAGACGTTCTTGGGCAGGATGAAGACCTCGCCCTCGCCGATGCGCAGCCGCTTCTCCGTCCCGTCCTCAATGACATGGAGAAAGATGTGGCCGTGGAGCTGGTAGAAGATCTCGTCGAACGGGTCGATGTGGAAGTCGTTGCGCGCGTTCGGACCCTTGATGATCTGGAAGATGAAGTCCGAGCCCTTGAACACCTCCTTGTTGCCGACCGCGCCGAGCGCGCGCGGCAGATTCGCCTCGATCCAGCTTTCGAGGCTGAAGGGCAACGGGATGCTCGGGTTCGACATGGCCTGGTTCTCCCCGGGGCATGACGCGGTGCCGCGATCATAGCGCAAGACGGGCTGGCTGCAGAGGCTTCATTGCCGCGCGCGGAATGCGGCGATAAGCTCCGTTTGCGTCACGGTCGAAAGGACGGGCGGATGAGTGGGGTCGACACCGAGAAATTTCGTTTGCGGCGCTTCATCGACGAACTGGTCGCGCGCGGCGAATGCGTCGTGCATGACGCGCCCATCGACCTCATCGATATGGCGTCCCATCTCGACGGCAACGAGAAGGCGGTGTGGTTCCGCGCCGCCGGTCCGGAGCGCGCCCATGTCGCGGGCAACGTGATGGGGTCCCGGCGCCGGCTCGCCATTGCCCTCGGCTGCGAGCAGGCGGGATTTCCCGCGCTGCTGCGCGGGCGGGTGGCGGCGCCCATCGCGCCGGTCGAGCTCCCGGCGCGCGCGGCGCCGGTGCAGGAGATCGTGCTCGAGGGCGAGGCGGCCAATCTCTGCACGCTGCCGGCGCATCTCCAGCACGCGCTCGACGGCGCCCCCTACATCTCCGCCGGCATCGACTTCGCCCGCGATCCCGCGACCGGCTTCACCAATATCGGCTGCCGCCGCATCATGCTGCGCGGCCGACACGAGGCCGGCATCGATCTCAATGCCCCGAGCGATCTGCGCGCGATCTACCACGCCGCGGTCGCGCGCGGCGAGCGCCTTCCCATCGCCTTCGCCGTCGGCTGCCATCCGGCCGATTTCCTCGCCGCCCAGGCGGTCACGCCGCTGCTGGACGAGCTCAACATCATCGGCGCGATCCGCGGCGCGCCGCTTCCCGTGGTCAAGTGCGTCACCTGCGACCTGCTCGTGCCCGCGGACGCCGAGATGATCCTCGAAGGCTATCTCGATCCGCGCGGCCTGGTCGAGCCGGAAGGGCCGTACGGCGAATATGTCGGCTATTACGGCGTGCTGAAGAAGAACCCGGTGTTCCATCTCACCGCCATCACCCAGCGGCGCGACGCGCTGTTCCAGACGGTGACGATCGGCGGGCGCCTCATCGGCCGTACCGACACGGCGCAACTGGGCGCGGCCCGGACCGAGGCCGCGGTGTGGGGCGCGCTGCAGCAGGCGGTGCGCGAACCGGTCGCGGTGTGCTGCACCGGCTCCTCGGGCGGCATGTACAATGTGCGGCTGTCGCTGCGCCAGCGCGTGCCGGGCGAGTCGCGAAACGCGGTCGCCGCGGTCTTTGCCTCGACCGCCGACGTGAAGCACGTCTTCGTCGTCGATGACGATGTCGACGTGTTCTCCGACGAACAGATGGACTGGGCCTTGGCGACGCGGTTCCAAGCCGACCGCGATTTCGTCGTCGCCTCGGGCTTCCGCTGCGTTCCGCTCGATCCTTCGCTCGAGGGCGCGCGCGTCGGCGCCAAAGGCGGGTTCGACTGCACCAAGCCGTTCGGCCAGGGCGGGACGCTCGGATTCACCGTTCCGCTGCCGCCCGAACTGCCCGAGCGTCCGCGTCGGACCGTCGAGGCGGCGCTCGGTGAGGGGCCGCAGACCTTTCTCGATCTCATGGCGGCGGCGGGTACGCGCGACGGCCGCGATGTAGTGCTCGGTCTCGAGCGGCTCTATGGCGAAGGCTGCCTCGAGCGCCTCGACGACGGGCGCTATGTGTTGCGGAGCCGGTAAGACACCTATTCCGCCGCGCGCGCCGGCGCATCCGGGAGCCGCTTCACCACCTTGGGATCGAGGCCGTAGAGACGCGCGGCATTGCCGCCGAGAATGTTGCGCTTGGCCTTTTCGCCGAGGAACGGCAGGTCGTAGATCACGCTCGGCAGGTCGAAGTCCCAATGCGGATAATCCGACGACCACAGGAGCTGCGTGTCGGCCTTGATCATCTTGAAGGTCGCCTCGAGGATCGACAGATCCTCCGGCACCTCCATCGGCTGCGAGCTGTAATACATCTCGCGCATGTATTCCGACGGCTTGCGCTTCAGTGACGGGCAGTCGGATGAGCGCATCATGTAGGAGTGGTCGAGGCGCTGCATCAGGCAATAGGCCCAGGTGAGGCCGCTCTCGATCCACACCACCTTGAGCCCGGGAAAACGCTCGGGCAGGCCGTTGATGACCCAGTTCGTCATGTGCACCATGTTGAACCACATGAAGCCCAGCGCATGCACCGAAATGAAGCGGTTGGTGAGCGCCAGCGACGGGTCGTTCCAATTGTAGGCGGCATGGAAGGCGAGCGGCTTGCCCATCTCCTCGAGCAGGGCATAGGTCTTCATGTAGACGTTGTCGTGCACCGGCTTGTAGCGCGGCGACGTGACCATGAAGCCGACGACGCCCTTGCGGTCGCCGAACTCCTTGACCGTGCGATAGGCAGCCTCGGGATCGTTGAAGGGGAGGTAGAGCATCGACACGAGGCGCGGCTCGGCGGTGAGAATGCGCTCGCACAGCCAGCGATTATACGCCTGGCACATCGCCGCCTCGATCTCGGCCTGGGGATGAAGCCCGAGGAACAGCATCGGCGTCGGGAAGAGACAGGTGTAATCGACACCCATCGCGTCCATCCAGCGCTTGGTGAGGACGATGTCGCGCTCGGTGCCCGGCGGGGTCTTCTCGCGGGTCCTGAGCCAGTGGCGCGTCACCCGGCCGCCGGTGTCCTGGTAGCCCACCATCGAATTGATCATGGCCGAACGGCCGGCGCGCGCGCCTTGATGCACCATCATGTCGCGGATCACCGGGCTTTCGATGTACTTCGCCACTTCGCGGAGGGATTCGCTTTCGTAGTGATGGGAATCCACGTCGACGATGAGGAAGTCGGCGAAATGCCGCTGCTTCGCTTGCAGCGCGGCGTGGTCGAGCAACTGATCGGTCGAGAATTCCTCGAAGCTGAGCTTGCGGACGTCGTCGCGCGCCACATCCATCGGGCGTCTCCCCTCGCTTTCAGACGATCACGAAAACATCGTCGCCGCGGCACACGACCGCGAACGATTCGAGCCTGAGACGGCGGTCGCCGACGCAGGCCCCCGTCTTGAGCTCGTACTCGTAGCCGTGCCAGGGGCAGACGAAATGGACCTCGTCGCCATAGGTCTGGCCCTGATAGGTGCGGTCGGGCGCGACGATGTCGACGACCTGCCTGATCATCAGCCCCTCGCAGGCCGGACCGCCGGCATGGACGCAGAAATTGCTGTAGGCGTAATAGGCGCCGTCCTTGAAGAACACGCCGATCTCGCGGTCTGGCCCGGCCGCGACGATGCGACGGTCGCCATCTTGCAGGTCTACGGCCTTGGCCACGAACAGTTCCGGCATCGCGTGCCCCCGCCGCCGGCGGATGCGCCGCGGCAACACCGCGCGACTATAACGGCCGGCCGTGGACCGCGACAGGGGATGCATCGAACGCCGTTGTCCGGACGATCGCGACGATTCGAAGTATATTTATCATATTACGAATACTTTCGTATGTATTAATCAATATTAATCTTGTTCCGATTTTTCTTCCTTATTACTTTAGCGGCTGCTGCGGACGATCCGCACACGTTCACGCGAGAGGACAACATGACCGACAGCAATTGTTCCGGCGGGACCCAGCAGGGCTCCACGGGCGGGGGCGGGCAGGGCGGCGGATTCTGCGAGAACAATTCGCAGGCCGAGACGCTCTGGCAGTCCCACGACGGTGCATGCCAATCCGGCGGCGTCCAGGTCAAAGAAGGCTCGTGCGGGGGCGAAAGCGATTCCAACGGCCACGGCAGTTCGTGCGGCGCGGGGTCGTTCGGCTACGGCGGCGGCGGCGAATGTGGCGGCGGGACAAGCCAGGGCGGGCAAGGCGGCTCGTCCGGTGGCACCAGCGAAGGCTGCGGCGGCGGCGACGACACGCCCCCGCCAGTCGGCGCCTGCGCCGATGCCGGCAGCGGCTTCGGACCGAACGACATTCCGAGCGGCGACTGCAGCGCGGGCATGACGGCCGGAGCTGGATCCGGGCAGGCCGGCTGCGGCGGTACGCACTGGAACACAAGGGGGCTGAAATCCTGCGCCAACCAGTTCGTCGCCAATGCAAAGGCCAATGACCTCACCGAAGTCTTAGGCAACGCCGACAACTCCACGATCACCGTCAGCAGCGGCAGTTACGACACGCTGGTTGTGGGCAATGGCAACAACGATGCGATCGCCGTCGTCAACTCCGGGACGCACGACACGCTGAAAGCGGGCACCGGCTATGGCGACGCCCTGACGGTCGGATACGGCAGCTACAATCTGCTCGAGACCGCCGACGTCAGCGGAAACAGCAGCGGCGACGTGCTGACGGTCGGCAACACGGCGACGATGTCGAACGGCAACATGCTCGTCGCCGGCAACAGCGACGGCGATATGCTCACGGTCGTGGCCGGCAACAACAACTACCTCGAGGCCGGGACGGGCAGCGGCGACACGTTGACGGTCGGAACCGGCGACTGCAACTGCCTCTCCACCAGCGACCTGAGCACGAACACCGCCGGCAACACGCTGTCGGTCGGCAGCGGCAACGGCAATACGCTCGTCTCCGGCGACGCCAACGGCGACTTCCTCAATATCGGCACATATCTGACATCGACGCTCGGCACCCTCAGCAGCGGCGACAATAACGTGCTCATCGCCGGCGCCGGCAACGGCGATACTCTCAATCTCGACGGCGGCAGCGGAAATTTCCTCGTCGCCGGCGACGGCAACTTCGATGTCATCTTTGCCGCATATTTCGGCGGCACCGCCGACTACAATACGCTCGTGCTCGGCAACGGGACGGGGGATTCTATCTTCGTCGGGTCCGGCGACCACAACTCGCTTTACGCAGGCGATGGCGACGGCGCCTTTCTCTCGCTTGCAAACGGTGATGACGGTCAGGCGCAGACCGCCAACGAAAACCTTCTCAGTGCCGGCAATGGCGCCAACGACACGCTCCTGGTCGGCGCCGGCGAATGCAACAACGCGCAAGCCGGCACCGGCATCGGCGACTCGATCCTCGTCGTCCAGAACGGCGGCGCCGCGATGCACGATACGCTCGTCCTCAACGACGTTGCCAGCACCGGCGCCATTTCTCAGGGGGACACCATCAGCGTCGGATTCCTGGGCGATACCACGTCCAGCGATAACAACCTCCTGGTCCTGGGCAACGGCAACGGCGACACCGGCAACATCTTTACGGGCACCGGCAATGAGATGTTCGCCGGTAACGGCGCTGAAGACACTTTGAATATGGCGTCCGGCAACAACAATCTGATGGTGATCGGCAACGGCGCGGGCGACACCATCTTCGGTCCGGATGGAACCGGCAACGTCATGATTGCCGGCACCGGGACCGTCGGCGCTTCGTATTATCCCTATACGTCGCAAATATTTGCGACCGGCAACACGGCCTCGACCAACGGCGTCGGCGACGGCGGCGGCGACACCTATATCCTCAACGGCAATACGCAACTGATCGGCGCGTCGCACAACCTCACGGCAACGTCTCCAACCGATCCGACCTATGCCAACGCCGCGACCGTCGAGAACCTCACCAATACCGGCAGCATCGACTTCACTGATATCCTTGATGCGTCTGTCAATCTTCTCGTCGGAGCCTTCAACGCGACCACGGACAAGACTGCCCTGACCGTGAGCGATTCGGCCAGCGACAGCGCGACGATCCTGCTGTTGGGCAACTACACGTCCGCAACCGGCGCGTTCCACACGAGCGCCGATGCCGGCGGCGGCACGGTCGTTTCCTACACCGACTCGGCCCTTGGGCAGCTCTATGTCAATCCCTACACGCCGCCGACGCAGGCTGCCTAGGCGCAACGACGACGGCCCGGACGCATCGGGCTTGGCTTTCGGCGAAGGGCGATCCCACGGGATCGCCCTTTGTCTCTCCGGTGCCACGTTAAGCGGGCGTTAGCCCCGACCGCCTATCGTTAACCGCATCCTGCGCCGCTTCGACAGCTTCCGCCGCAACGTCAAAAAATGCCCATGGACGGAGACCAAAACACGCACGGCACGAGCGATCCCGGTCTCGCCGCCCTGGTGATGGTCTTGCGCTTCCAAGGCGTCGGCGCCGACGCCGAGCAGATCCGGCACCGGTTCGGCGGCACGCGGATCGGCATTCCCGAGATGCTGCGCTGCGCTAAGGACATGGAGCTCAAGGCGCGCGCCTTCGGCACGAAATGGGACCGGCTTGCCGACATGCCGCTGCCCGCGATCGCCGCGCTCAAGGACGGCGGCTTTCTTGTCATGGGCAAGGCCGGGCCCGACCGCATCATCGTCCAGGAGCCGGGGACGCCGCGGCCGAAGCTGATGACGCGTGAGCAATTCGAGGCGGCCTGGAGCGGCCGCGTCGTCCTGATGACGCGCCGAGCCGCGCTCACCGATCTGACGCGGCGCTTCGACATCACCTGGTTCCTGGGCGCGATCCACAAATACCGCCGCCTCCTCGGCGAGGTTCTCCTTGCCTCGCTGTTTCTGCAGCTCTTCGCGCTGATATCGCCGATCTTCTTTCAGGTTATCATCGACAAGGTGCTGGTGCACCGCAGCCTCAGCACGCTCGATGTCCTGGCCTTCGGCTTCGTCGCGGTCGCGGTGTTCGAGGCGGTGCTCGGTACCATGAGGACATATCTCTTCGCGCACACGACCAACCGCATCGATGTCGAGCTGGGCGCGCGCCTGTTCCGCCATCTTCTCGGGCTGCCGCTCGCCTATTTCCAGGCGCGCCGCGCCGGCGATTCCGTAGCGCGTGTGCGCGAGCTCGAGAACATCCGCAACTTCCTCACCAGCTCGGCGCTCACCCTCGTCATCGACCTGTTCTTCACCTTCGTTTTCCTGGCGGTGATGTTCGTCTATTCGCCGCTTCTCACCTTCGTCGTGGTGGGCTCGTTCCCGTTCTATATCGCCATCTCGGCCGGCGCGACGCCGCTGTTCCGCCGCCGCCTCGACGAGAAGTTCGCGCGCGGCGCCGAGAACCAGGCCTTCCTCGTCGAGAGCGTGAGCGGGGTGGAGACCCTGAAGGCGATGGCGGTCGAGCCACAGATGCAGCGCCGCTGGGAAGAGCAGCTCGCCGGCTATGTCGCCGCGAGCTTCCGCGTTCTGAGCCTCGGCAACACCGCGACCCAGGCGGTCCAGCTCGTCTCGAAGCTCGTCACTGCGGCAACGCTGTTCTTCGGCGCCAAGCTCGTGATCGACCAGGGCCTGACCGTCGGCGAGCTCGTCGCCTTCAACATGCTCGCGAGCCGCGTCAGCCAGCCGGTGCTGCGCCTGGCGCAGATGTGGCAGGATTTCCATCAGGCGCGGCTGTCGGTCGCGCGCCTCGGCGACATTCTCAACACGCCGGCCGAGCCGACCTACAATCCGGCACGCGCGGCACTGCCGGCGATCCGCGGCGATATCGCCTTCGAGCACGTCACCTTCCGCTACCGCATCGACGCGTCCGAGATCCTGCACGACGTCAGCTTCAGCGTGCCGGCAGGCCAGATCGTCGGCATCGTCGGTCCGTCGGGTTCCGGCAAGAGCACGCTGACCAAGCTGATCCAGCGTCTCTACGTGCCCGAGAGCGGGCGCGTCCTCATCGACGGCATCGACCTCGCCATGGTCGACATGGCCTGGCTGCGGCGCCAGATCGGGGTCGTGCTGCAGGAGAACGTACTGTTCAACCGCAGCATCCGCGACAACATCGCGCTCGCGGATCCGGGCATGCCGATCCAGCGCGTCATCGCCGCGGCCGAGCTCGCCGGTGCCCACGACTTCATCCTCGAACTGCCCGAGGGCTACGACACGGTCGTCGGCGAGCGCGGCAGCACGCTGTCGGGCGGCCAGCGCCAGCGCGTCGCCATCGCCCGTGCCTTGGTCACCGACCCGCGCATCCTGATCTTCGACGAGGCGACCAGCGCGCTCGACTACGAGAGCGAACGCGTCATCCAGCAGAACATGAGCCGGATCGCCCGCGGCCGCACCGTCATCGTCATCGCCCATCGTCTCTCCACCGTGCGCAATGCCGACCGTCTTCTGACCCTCGATCGCGGCCGGTTGGTGGAGGACGGCACGCACGACCAGTTGCTGGGGACGGGCGGGCGCTATGCGTCGCTGCATCGCTTGCAGGCGGGATTCCATGAAGCGGGCTGAGGCGGTGCCGATGCTCGCGTCCGCCGCCCGCGACCTGCGCCGGCGCGACGAATTGGCGTTCCTGCCGGCAGCGCTCGAGATCGTCGAGACGCCGCCTTCGCCGCTCGGCCGGGCGTTGTCGCTCACCATCATCGCGGCCTTCTGCCTGGCCATTGCCTGGGCGAGCATTGGCAAGGTGGACATCATCGCCACGGCTCCGGGCAAGATCATCCCGACCGGGCGCACCAAAATCGTCCAGCCGTTCGAGACCGGCGTCGTCCGCGCCATCCATGTGCAGGACGGGGAGAGCGTCAAGGCGGGCGAGGTTCTGATCGAGCTCGATCCGACGATCAGCGATGCCGATCGCGACCACTTGCGCGATGATGTCATGGCGGCGCGGGTCGACGTGGCGCGGCTCAAGGCCGAAATTGCCGGGGCAGACGATCCGCTCGCCGCATTCGACCCGCCTGCCGGCGCCGATCCGGCGCTCGTCGCCACCGAACGCCAGCTCGTCCTCAACCAGGTGGCCGAACAGCGCGCCAAGATCGCCGCACTCGAGCGCCAGCGCAGCGAAAAGGCGGCCGAGCGCCAGTCGCACGCCGCCACCATCGCCAAGCTCCAGGCGACGATCCCGCTGCTGAAACAGCGCGCCGACATCCGCAAATACCTTGCGGACAGGGGATACGGATCGAAGCTCACCTATCTCGAGACGCAAGGCGAACTGGTCGATCAGCAAAAGCAGCTCGCGGTCGAAGCGAGCACGATGCAGGCGGACGACGAAGCGATTGCCGGCCTCGATGCGACGCGGGTGCAGCTCGAGGCCACCTATCGCAGCGACCGTCTCAACGAGCTCGCGACCGCGGAGCAAAAGGTCGCGGGGCTGGAACAGGACCTGGTGAAGGCGACCGAGCGCTCCCGGCTGCAGCGTCTTACGGCACCCGTCGATGGCACGGTGCAGCAACTCGCCGTGCATACGGTGGGCGGCGTCGTCACACCGGCGCAGGCGCTGCTCGAAGTGGTGCCGCGCGACAGCCATCTCGAGATCGAGGCGTTGGTGTCGAACCAGGATGTGGGCTTCGTCCATGCCGGCCAGACGGCCCAGATCAAGGTCGACACCTTCAACTTCACCAAATACGGGCTGCTGCACGGCAAGGTGCTGGGCGTATCGGCCGATGCGGTGACGCGCAATCGCGCCGACACCAGTGTGATCGCGCCGAACCAGACCGGCATCGGCGACGCCAATGCCCAAGACCTGGTCTATACCGCGCGAGTCGCGCTCGACCGCACGACGATGGACGTCGATGGCCGGCGCGTCAGCCTCACCCCGGGCATGGCCGTCACCGTCGAGATCAAGACCGGATCGCGCCGCGTGATCAGCTATCTGCTCTCGCCGCTTTTGCGCTTCCGCCAGGACAGCCTGCACGAACGCTAGCGTCGCCGGCTGCGGGGCCGGGATGCGGCTGGCCCGCGATATGCGTGGGGTGTGATGCGTGCAGTGCAGCATGCCGGCACGCCAGGACGGGAATCGCGTCGAGGAATGTCGAACGAGGATTACGTAACGCTGTTTGCGGCCTTTACGATCGCACTCTGCATCGTGTCGCGGATCGAGGGGGCTTCCGCCGGCGCGGCGCAGATGCCGCTGGCCAACTGGCAGCATTTCGAGGCCAAGGTCTCGCAGGCGCTGGCAGACCAGCAAATGCAAACGGATTGGGCCAATTCGCCGCTTTGGTGAGCAGGCGGGCAGGGGTCTCGGCGCGACGGTGGAAGCGGCGGGAATGGCCAGCTATTGTTCTTGATTTGTTCGTTCTATAGGCATAGTCTCGGCGGTCCTGCCCGGAGGGTCATATGCAGGATGTCGCCACCGCTCTCGACAACTATCTCCTCACCCGCTTCGGCATCAGTTTCGAACGCGCTATCGCCGACGCCACCGCAGGCGTGGTCAGCCTGAGACTTGCCCGCTCGGTGCAGATCGTGTGCGATCCGGTCGCGCGTTATGCCTATCCCGACGGTCCCGACGGCGGCGTGAGCGAGCAGTATCAGGGCGTGTTGACAGTCGAAGGCGTCGCCTATCGCTTCCGCTGCTCGGTGTTCGAAGATGCCGGCGGCACGCGCTATGTCGAGTCGATCGGCGAGATTGCGGCGATCGGGTGGGGCGTGCGGCTGTCGCTATCGCGGCGGTGACGTGATCCGCTTGCGGCGATGGCTGTGGCTGCTGGCGCTGGCGCCGGTCCTGGTCGGTTGCGGCACGCGCCCGATCCATCCCATTGCCGCCGCGGCGCCGGGGCAGCCGGTGGTCTATGCGCTCGCCGGCGGCTGGCACACGGAGATCGCCCTGCCGCGGGCCGAAATCACTGGTCTGCTGGCGGCACTGAGCCCGGAAGTCGGCGCGGCGCGCTACGTCGTGTTCGGTTGGGGTGCACGCGCCTACTACATGGCGACCGATCCCGGTCTCGCCGACGTGCTGCGCGCCATGGTGCCGGGACCCGCGGTCATGCTGGTCATCCCGCTCGCGGGCTCGCCGGCGGCATTCGCCGGCGCAGCGAATGCCGTCGCCATGAAGCTGCCGCCGGACGGCGCCGAACGTTTATCGCGGTATCTATGGGACGCGCTGGCGAAGGACGCGAACGCCGCGCCGCGGCGCATCGGCGCCGGTCCCTATCCCGGCAGCGCGTTCTACGCCGCCAATGGAAGCTACAACCTTGCCCGCACCTGCAATACCTGGACGGCCGATGCGCTCGCCGCTGCCGGGCTCGGCGTGAGCACGACCGGCGTCGTCTTCGCCAGCCAGGTCATGGACCAACTGCCGGCGCCGGCCTCAGTGGAAATGCCGTAGCGGCCGTCGGAACGCGTAGCCGATCGGGATGAACCCCAGCGCGCGCACGATCTCGTAGAGCCAATGGTAGGACAGGCGGGTGATGAACTGGTCGTGATAAAGCTCAAACAGCCATGTCGCGCCACCGGCCCAGATGAGCAGCGTCACGATCCACGGCCACCAGGCGCGGAAGGCCGGCTCGTAGATCGCCAGGACCAGGAGCAGGCTCGCGCCCGTCACCGCGGTCGCCAGGAACAGCGGGCCGTAGAACGATGTCGGCATGGTCAGGACCGCGTCGGGAAGCAGCGGCATGACCTTCGACATCAGGTAGCCCCACAGGAACGCTACCGCGACCCGCAGGACGAACAACACGACCGCGGCAACGAACGCGCTGGCCGTCGACAGGTTGCTCCAGCACCACAGGCCGAACGCCAGGATGAGCGCCTCGAGCACCGGAACCGACGGGTCGAAGCGATAGGCGAAACCGCCGATGAGTTCGATCGGGACGATAAAGCTGACGCCCTTGGTCGCGAGGAGATAGACCCCCGCATTGGCGATCAACGCCAGGACCGGAAGGACGACGACCGGCGATGTCCACCAAGCTCCCTGTCCGCCCCCCGGCGAGACCCGGCCCGCCTGATCCCGCATCGTCATGATCCCCTCCCATATCCGCTTACTGCGTCCCCGGTTTCATCGACCATAGCCGCGGCGGGACGGCAGAGCCAGTTTTCCCGCTGCGCCCGGCGCCGTCGACCCGGACGCATCACGGCAGCATCCGCCGCAGCACCGCATCGCGGCGCAGGAAATGGTGATAGAACGCGGCCGCGACGTGGAGGCCGACCAGGCCCAGCAGCACCAGTGCCGCTTCCGCATGGACACCGCCGAGCGCCCGGCCAAGCGGCGAATCGACCGGCAGCAGCAGCGGCAGCGGGACGAGCCCGAACAGGCTCACGCTCCAGCCGCGCGCCGAGGCGTTCGCCCAGCCCATCAGCGGCAGCGCGATCAAGAGAACATAGAGCAGGACATGCGTCGCCCGCGCCGCGCGGCTCTGCCACGCCGGCACGTTCTCGGTGATGAGCGGCACTGGACGGGCAAGGTTCCACAAAAGCCGCAGGATTGCGACCACAAGAATGACCGCTCCCATCCCGAGATGCCATGCGATCAGCCCTTCGGGCTTCGTCCCGCGATCGATATCGGGCATGGTCCAGGCCAGCGCGAACTGCACCGCCAGCAAGAACACCACCAGCCAATGCAGCGATTTGGCCGAGGCTCCATAGCCGAGCTCAGCCGCCGATTCGTGATTCTCCATCGCACACCCGCTTTGCAGGAAATGTTGGCTTCAGCCTCACGTGATGAAATTTTCGGGTCTTGCCGCGCTGCACCGTGACCAGGCGGCCTTGTCTCATTTGGGCGCACCTTCGTCAATTTCCGGCGCACGAGCGGCCGCCGATTTCGGTTGCACGCGGGGGCATGCTATAGGGCGCCGGTGTCAGGGGACAGGAGGGGGGGATGACAGTCGGCCTCGGTCAGTCGCAGCGGCGCGTCGAGACGCTCCATTCCCGCGCCTAGCATAACGGCCACATCCATGGGCGGGTTCGTCGAAACCTATCGTGGCGGTGTCGCCGCCTGGGAATGCGATGCCTTCGGGCATCTCAACATCGCCTTTTATGGCGAGCGCTTCGACGACGCGGCGCGCGATCTGCTCGAACGCCGCGCCCCGGGCGGCCGCTGGCGCACGCTGGCGCTCGACACCAGCTATCACCGCGAGTTCCGGGCGGGCGAGGGGTTCATCATTCGCAGCGCCGTCCTCGACTCATCGCCGCAGGCGATCCGGATCGCGCACGAGGCCGTCGCCGGCGGCGCGGCGACGCGCACCACGCTGGCCGAGCAGGTCGTGCTGCCGCTCGCACCCGCGGACGGCGCGGTGCCGGCCGCGGACGCGCTCGAATGGCAGCGATTTCCACCCCTGCAATGGCCGGCCGGCGCGGGCCCGATTCCCTCCGGACGCGACCGCGTCAAGCCGGACGAGACGGAAGCGGGGCGGCTGCGCCTGTCCTCCTGTCTCCATCGCTTCTCGAATGCATGCCTGCACGTGATCGAGGCGGTGGGCATGACCCATGCGTATCGGCAGGACGCCGGGCGCGGCTTCGCCACATTCGAGACGCGGCTCGCCATCGATGATCCGGCGGCGGGAGCAGGGGACGGCCTCGTCGTCGCGAGCGAGGTCGTGGCGGTCGGGCGTTCGTCGCTCGCCATGCTGCACCGCCTCGCGGCGTCGAGGGATGGCCGGGCGCTGGCGCGCTTCTATCAGGCCGGCGTGCATTTCGACCTTGCGGCGCGGCGGTCGGCGCCATGGCCCGATTCCTTGCGCGACAAGGCGCGCGCGCTGGTCGCAGCAGCGCGTTGATCTTGGTCTTTTCTCGGCGCGCGGTTTCGATTATGGGAGAGACATGATTTCGCGCCGCGGCTTGGGCCTGTCGCTGTTGCTGTCCCTCGGGTACGGGCGGGCGAGGGCGGCGCCGGGCGATTTCAAGACTTGGCTCGACGGCGTGCGGCGCGAGGCGCTGTCCCAGGGCATATCGCGGCCGACGCTCAACCGGGCCCTGGCCGGGGTGACATTGCTGCCGCGCGTCATCGAGCTCGACCGCCGTCAGCCGGAGACGACGCTCACCTTTGCGCAATACATCGACCGGGTGGTGACGCCGGAGCGCCGGGTCGAGGCGCGCGAACATCTCGCGCAGAACCGGGCACTGCTCGACGCGGTCGGCGCGCGTTTCGGCGTGGCACCGCGCTTCATCGTCGCGCTGTGGGGTATCGAGACCGATTTCGGCCACGTCGTCGGTAATTTTCCGGTGATCCCCGCGCTGGCGACGCTGGCCTATGACGGGCGGCGCGCGGCGTTCTTCCGCAGTGAACTCCTCAACGCGCTCCGCATCGTCGACCGCCAGCACATCGACCCGCGGCGCATGCTGGGCTCGTGGGCGGGCGCGATGGGGCAGAGCCAGTTCATGCCGTCGAGCTTCCTTGCCTATGCCGTGAGCTATCGCGGCACCGGCGCGCCCGACATTTGGAACCGGCGCGATGACGTCTTCGCCTCGATCGCCAATTATCTGTCCCGCGCCGGATGGCGCCGTGGCGAGGGCTGGGGCGATGCGGTGGCGCTGCCGCCTGGCCTTGCGCCCTCTGCCGAGACGGGCGCGCGTCCGCTGGGCGACTGGTCGGCCATGGGCATTCGCCGAGTCGACGGGAAACCGCTCGCGGCCGAGGCGCGCAAAGCCAGCCTCATCCTCCCCGCCGGGCCGACGGGGCCCGGTTTTCTCGTCTACGACAATTTCCGCGTCCTCCTGAAGTGGAATAACTCCCACTATTTCGCCATCGCCGTCGGCGATCTTGCCGATAGTCTCGCTCACCCGTAGATTGCGTCATCTTTCGATGCGAGAGCCCACGGCTCGTTCATGCGCCGTCTTGTCCTCACCCTGAGCCTGAGCGGACTGGCGATATTGCTCGCGGCCTGCGCCGCGCGGCCGCCCTATGGTGGTGCGCCGGCGGCAGTGCCGCATCCCGTCTACAAGGTCGGCAAGCCCTACCAGATCGACGGCGTCTGGTACTATCCCGCCGAGGATCTGACTTACGACAAGACCGGCATCGCCTCGTGGTACGGCGAGGATTTCAACGGCAAGTACACCGCCAACGGCGAGGTCTTCAACATCAACGGGCTGACCGCCGCGCACCGTACCCTGCCGATGCCGAGCATTGTCCAGGTGACCAATCTCGAGAACGGGCGCTCGCTCGAGTTGCGCATCGACGACCGCGGCCCCTATGCGCGCGGCCGCATCATCGACGTGTCGCGCCGGGCGGCGCAGCTTTTGGGATTCGAGGCGTCGGGTACGGCCAAGGTGCGCGTCCGCATCCTCGCGCCGGAGAGCATCCAGGCGAAACTTCTTGCCGAGCGTGCCTCGGGCCAGGCGGTCGCCGAATCGGCGCCGGCGATGCCGCTGGCGCCGGTGATTGCGGCGAAGCTGCCGATTCCGGCCGGCGTGCACGACGCCAAAGACGACCTGCCGCCGCCCGCGCGGCGCGCGCCGCAGCCCGTGCCCGAGCCGCCGCGCAACTACACGCCGCTGTTGTCCGAACGGGTGATGAGTGTCGCAGTTCGCCCGACCAACATCTACATCCAGGCCGGCGCTTTCGCCCGTCGCGAAAACGCAAACCGGCTCAAGGCGAAGCTCGCGAAGCTCGGTCCGGTCCATGTCAGCAACACGGAAGTCAACGGCACCTATCTCTTCCGGGTGCGCATCGGCCCGGTACGTTCGGTCGGCGACGCCGACCGGTTGCTCGGTCTCGTCGTCGGTGACGGCGCGCCCGACGCCCAGATCATTGTCGATTGAGCATCACAATTCTGGCGCAATTCAGGTTATCCTCGCAGCGTCTGTCGTGGCCGAGGGTGGTACCATGAAGGATTGGAAGCTGTTCTGTGTCGTCGGGTTGGGGCTTGCACTGGCGGGGCCGGCAGCCGCTGCCGACGAGGCCATGCCGACGATCGACACCACGGCGCAGTACGCCTATGCGATCGACTTCAACACCGGCGCGGTCCTGCTTGACAAGAATGGAGACGTTCGCATCGGGCCGGCGTCTCTGAGCAAGATGATGACCGCTTATGTCGTCTTCGACTACCTCAAGAAGGGGCAGGCGAAGATGGACGACCTGCTCCCGGTGAGCGAGAAGGCCTGGGCCAAGCACAAGACCGACGAATCGAACATGTTCGTTCCGCTCGGCGGACGCGTGTCGATCAGAGACCTCATTCGCGGCATGATCATTGTTTCCGGGAACGATGCGTGCGTCGTTCTTGCCGAGGGACTTGCCGGCAGCACGGACGCCTTCGTCGCGCAGATGAATGCCACCGCGAAGAAGCTTGGCCTCACCCACACGCATTTCGCCGATGTCGACGGCCTGCCCGATCCCGAGGAATACACCACGGTTCACGACCTCACGATGCTCGCCGACCATCTCATCGCCGACTTCCCCGAGCACTATCACTACGAGGCCGAGAAGGAATTCACGTATAACAATATCAAGCAAGGCAACCGCAATCCGCTGCTCTACAAGGATCTCGGCGTCGACGGGATCAAGACCGGCCATACCGAGGCGGCGGGCTATAGCCTTGCGGCATCGGCGCTGCGCAGCGGCCGCCGCGTGATCGTCGTCCTCGCCGGGATGAAGAGCATGCAGGAGCGCTCGAACGAGGGCCAGAAGGTCCTGGAATGGACGTACCGCGCGTTCAACGATTACACCATCGTCAAGGCCGGTGATCCGGTCGACAATGCACCGGTGTGGCTCGGCGAGGAGAGCAAGGTGCCGGCGACGACGGCCAAGGATATCGTCGTCACCCTGCCGCGCGGGGATCGCCGCGCGGCGAAGGTGACCGCCGTCTATGACGGCGAGGTGAAGGCGCCCGTCACCAAGGGCGAACCGGTCGGCAAATTGGAGGTCACAGCGCCGACCATGAAGCCGATCGAAGTCCCGCTCATCGCGGCACAGCCGGTGGCACAGCTCAATCCGCTGGGACGCGTCGCTGCGGCCGCCGGTTACTTCCTGTGGGGCAGGCACTGAGTCGGGGCCGCTTCATCACCTTCGAGGGCGGCGAAGGCGCCGGCAAGACCACACAGATCGCGCTGCTCGCAGCGGCGCTCGCGCGAAGCGGCATCGATGCGATGACGACGCGCGAGCCCGGCGGCTCGCCGGGCGCGGAAGCGCTGCGCGAGCTTCTCCTCGCTGGCGCGCCCGAGCGCTGGGACGCGGAATGCGAGGCGCTGCTCATGGTCGCGGCGCGGCGCAGCCACCTTGTCGCCACGGTGTGGCCCGCGCTCGATTCCGGCCGCATCGTCCTATGCGACCGCTTCGCCGACTCCACCGAGGCCTATCAGGGCTGGGGCCGCGGCCTGGCGCGCGAGCGGCTGATCGAGCTCCATCGGCTCATCGCCGACGGGTTTGCGCCCGATCTCACGTTGATCTTCGATCTTCCCGTGGCCGAGGGTCTGGCCCGCACGTCCCGCCGTGCCGTCGCGGCAACGCGGTTCGAGCGGATGCCGCTCGAATTCCACGACCGCCTGCGACAGGGCTTTCTCGACATCGCCCGCCGCGAACCGCAACGCTGCGTCGTGATCGACGCCCGTCCCGATACGGCAACGGTGCATGAAGCCGTCGCCGCCGCGATCCGCGATCGGCTGCAACTCCCGATCTGATCCCATGGCGCGGGCCGCCGGCCGTGCCGGCGTGATCTGCCGGTTGCCCTGGCCCGATCCCGGTGCATCGCCTAGACTCGCGCGGCCATGAGTGGCGAGCCCGACGACGACGACGACATCGCTGCGGCGGGACCGGGTGCGGGCGCGGTTCTGCTGCCACGCGAGAATCCGGACCTGATCGGCCATGACACGGCCGAGGCGGCACTCTTCGCCGCCTATCGCGCGGGACGGCTCCCGCATGCCTGGCTCCTCACCGGCCCGCGCGGCATCGGCAAGGCAACGCTGGCGTTCCGCTTCGCGCGCTTTCTTCTCGCCGAAAGCGAGCGTACGGGGCAGGGGTTGTTTGCCGCGCCGCCGCCATCCGGTCTGGCGCTGGCGCCGGACAGCCCGGCGTTCCGCCGTGTCGCTTCGGGCGGCCATCCCGATCTCCTGGTGGTCGAGCGCGGCTACGATCCGCGCCGCCGCCGGCTCCGCAGCGAGATCGTCGTCGCCGACACGCGCAGCATCGTCGGGTTCCTGCGCCTCACCGCCGCCGAGGGCGGCTGGCGCGTCGTGATTCTCGACGGTGCCGACGCCATGAACCGCAATGCGGCCAATGCGGTGCTGAAAATCCTGGAAGAGCCACCGGCGCGCGCGGTGCTGATGCTGGTGAGCGAGAATCCGGGCCGGCTGACGCCGACGATCCGCTCGCGCTGTAGGCGGCTGGCGTTGAAGCCCTTGCCGTGCGAGGCGGTCGAGGCGGCGCTGCGGCGCCGGCTTCCTGCGCTCGGCGCCGACGACACGCGCCGCATCGCCCAGCTCGCCCACGGCAGCATCGGCCGCGCGCTGGCGTTGGCCTCGGCCGAAGGGCTCGAGCTGTATCGCCAACTGTTCGGGTTGATCGCGCCGCTGCCGCTACTCGACGGCGAGGCGCTGCACGGTTTCGCCGACCGCATCGCGCGGAACGATGCCGAGGACGGTTTCGCCCTCGTGAGCGAGCTGCTACCGGGCTGGATCGCCCGCATGGTCGCGCTGGCGGCGGGCGAGGGCGGGGAGACGGCGGTCCTGCCAGGCGAGGTCGAGGCGATGCAGCGACTCGCCGCGCGCCGCAGCCTTGATCAATGGGTCGAGGTATGGGAAAACCTTGGCCATCTCTTCGATGAGGCGGACAGCATCAACCTCGACCGCAAGCAGGTCGTGCTGAACGCCTTTTTCGCGCTCGAGGCGGCTGCGCGCTAGGCTGGCGCAAGGAAGGCACGAATGAGCGGCGGCGACCCGTATTACCTCACCACGCCGATCTACTACGTGAACGATTCGCCGCATATCGGTCATGCCTATACGACGGTCGCGACCGATGCGCTCGCCCGGTTCCTTCGGCTCGACGGGCGCGATGTCATGTTCCTCACCGGCACCGACGAGCACGGCCAGAAGGTCGACAAGGCGGCGCGCGCCGCAGGGATCGCGCCGCAGGAATTCTGCGACCGCGTGTCGCAGAACTTCCGCGCCATGGCGCAGCTCATGAACATCTCCAACGACGATTTCATCCGCACCACCGAGCCGCGCCACATCCGCGCCAGCCAGGCCCTGTGGGACGAACTGCAACGCCGCGGCGAGATCTATCTCGGCAAGTTCGCCGGCTGGTATTCGGTGCGTGACGAGGCGTTCTTCGACGAGAGCGAACTCGTTAACGGCAAGGCGCCCACCGGCGCCGAGGTCGAATGGGTGGAGGAGGAGAATTATTTCTTCCGCCTATCGGCGTGGCAGGACCGGCTGATGGCGCATTACGAGCGCCATCCCGAATTCATCGCGCCGCGCGCGCGCCGCAACGAGGTGATGAGCTTCGTCCGCGGCGGCCTCAAGGATCTGTCGATCTCGCGTACCAGCTTCTCTTGGGGCATCGACGTGCCGGGCGATCCGAAGCATGTCATGTATGTCTGGCTCGACGCGCTCACCAACTACCTCACCGCCGTCGGCTATCCCGACATCGAGAGCGCGAGCTTCCGCCGCTTCTGGCCCGCCGATCTGCACATGGTCGGCAAGGACATCGTGCGCTTCCATTGCGTCTATTGGCCGGCCTTTCTGATGGCGGCCGACCTCGCCCCGCCGCGGCGCGTTTTCGCCCATGGCTGGTGGACCGTCGAAGGCCAGAAAATGTCGAAATCGCTTGGCAATTTCATCCCGCCGCAGCAACTGGTCGAGCAATACGGCGTCGATTCGGTGCGCTATTTCATGTTGCGCGAGCTGCCCTTCGGCGGCGACGGCGATTTCTCCCACCGCGCCGTGGTGAACCGCATCAACGGCGATCTCGCCAACGATTTCGGCAATCTCGCCCAGCGCGTGCTGGCGATGATCAACCGCAATTGCGCGGGGAAGGTGCCGACGCCGGGCGCGCTCGCTCCGGCCGACGAGGCGCTCCTGGCGGCGGCGCGCGGGCTTCTCGACAAGGCGCGGGCCGAATATGCCGAGCAGTCCTTCCACCGCGCGCTCGAGCTTCTCTGGCAGGTCGTGGCCGATGCCAACCGCTATGTCGACGAGCAGGCGCCCTGGGCGCTGCGGCGCAGCGACCCGGCGCGGATGGCGACAGTGCTCTACGTCCTCGCCGAGACCATCCGCCACCTCGCCATCCTGGTGCAACCGGTGGTGCCGCAAGCGGCCGCGCGCTTGCTCGACCAGCTCGCCCAGCCGCCGGAGCGGCGCAGCTTCGCCGCGCTCGCCGCCCATCCACTCGCGCCCGGCACGGCGCTGCCTGCGCCCGAGGGTATCTTTCCGCGCTTTGTCGAGGGCGCGGGATCGACCCCCGCATAGCTGCAGCCGCTCCCACCGCCGATCCGTGCAGTAACCGTAGTATTATGGCGCCGCGGCTGGATCGATCGAAGTATTGGCGCCGATGATCGGCATCGTCGTCTCGTTGACGGACGAGAGCATTAACCAACGAAAGCCACAAAAAGTCCATCACAACTTGCCGGCCGAACGGACTATACGAGCCGCGGAGATGATGGTGGCGGTCCTCCTGCGTGCCGGTGCGCGCAGGAGTGTCAGGTCGGGCCGCCGAAGAATACGGGCAAATCCTGATGAGACGACGGCAAATGCAGCATTTTCCGCCCGGAATCGTCCATCCGGCGCAACGCGAATCAGCCGTCGCGAGCGGAGCCGGAGGCGCGCATGTCAGTCATTTTAGTCATCGATGACGAACGGAAAATCCGCCAGATGGTCAGCGGCATTCTGGTGAATGCGGGATATGACGTTCTCGAGGCGCGCGATGGAGCCGAGGGATTGCAATTCTGCCGGACCACCGTCGTCGATGTCGTCATCACCGACATTGTGATGCCCGGGAAGGAGGGGATCGAGACCATCCGCGAACTCCGGCGCGAATACCCCGATATCCGCATTGTCGCCATGTCGGGCGGGGGTGGACGGGACAACAACGCCTATCTGGAATTCGCCCAACGTCTCGGCGCCGATGAGATCATCGCGAAGCCCTTCCGCGCCGGTGACCTTACCGCGATTCTCGAACGTCTCATCGCCAAAGCGCCGCAATCCTGACTCCGGCCTGCCTCCAGTCACGTGCGGCTCAGGCTCTTTCGCGCCGGAGATCCGGCATGCGGCTTCAACCCGCGCTTCCTTTTCCTGCCGCCTGCGCCTAGAGTTTCGCCTCGAGCGGAACGGCCGAGGCAGAGGAGGCAGGCGTGAAGATCGAGGATGTGAAGCGCACGGCATTTGCGATGCCGCTGACGAGCCCGTCCTTTCCGCGGGGGCCCTATCGCTTCATCGACCGCGAATATCTCGTCATCACCTATCGCACCGATCCCGAGGTGCTCGCCCGCGTGGTGCCCGAACCGCTGAAGGTGGCGGCGCCGCTGGTGCGCTATCAGTTCATCCGCATGCCGGACTCCTCGGGATTCGGTGAATATCGCGGCTCGGGCCAGGTGATCCCCGTCACCTATGACGGCAAGCCCGGCAGCTACGTGCATTCGCTCTTTCTCGATGCCGAGACGCCGCTCGCCGGCGGCCGCGAGATCTGGGGATTCCCCGAGAAGCTCGCAAACATCTCGTTCAAGGTCGAGACCGACACGCTGCTCGGTACGCTCGATTACGGCCGCATCCGCCTCGCCACCGGTACGATGGGGTACAAGTACCAGACCCGTGACGAGAACGAGATGAAGCGCGATCTCACCGAGCCCAATTATCTCCTCAAGATCGTGCCGCATGTCGACTGCACGCCGCGCATCGTCGAGTTGGTGCGATACCATTTCGAGGACGTGACGCTGAAGGGCGCGTGGACCGGCCCCGCGGGATTGCAGCTTGCCCGGCACGCGCTGGCACCGCTCTCCGAACTGCCGGTGCAGGACATCGTCTCGGCTGTGCATTTCGTCGCCGACCTCACTCTCGGCTTCGGCCAGGTCGTGCACGACTACCTGCGGAAATAGCGGCGGCGGCGCGACCGCCTGTGCACCTCGTCGACAGCCATTGCCATCTCGACTACGCCACCGCGGAGGAGCGGCCCGAGATCATCGCGCGGGCGCGGCGGGCCGGGGTCGAGACCATGCTCACCATCAGCACGCGGCTCGACGGCTTTGCCGACGTCGCTGCGATCGCCGCCGGCGACCCCGATATCTGGTGCTCGGTCGGCGTTCATCCGCACGAGGCGGCGGCCGAACCCGAGGCCGATGCCGCCGCGCTGATCGCCCGCGCCGAACATCCCAAGGTCGTCGGGATCGGCGAGACCGGACTCGATTTCTATTACGACCACAGCCCGCGTGCGCGTCAGGCCGAATTGTTCCGCGCCCATGCCGCGGCGGCGCGCGCGACCGGCCTGCCGCTGATCGTCCATACTCGCGACGCGGATGCCGAAACCATGCAGATTTTACGTGAGGAACGCCCGCCAAGAGGCGTCATCCACTGCTTCAGTACCGGACGTGAACTGGCGGAAGCAGCACTGGAAATCGGCTTTTACATCTCGCTGTCCGGGATCGTCACGTTCAAGAATGCGACGGCGCTCCGGGCAATCGTCCGCGACCTGCCGCTCGAGCGGCTGCTGATCGAGACCGACGCGCCCTACCTCGCGCCCGTTCCCTTGCGCGGTCGCCCCAACGAACCGGCCTTTATCGTCCACACCGCCGCCACGGTCGCGGCGCTCAAGGAGGTTCCGGTCGAGACCCTGGCGCAGCACACCGCCGACAATTTCTTCCGCCTGTTCGCGAAGGCGGCGCGGCGGGCAGGGCGGTAATGCGCGTCACCATGCTCGGCTGCGGCCCGTCCTGGGGCGTGCCGCGGATCGGCGGCGACTGGGGCGCCTGCGATCCCTCCAACCCCCGGAATCGCCGCCGGCGCGTGTCGGCCCTGGTCGAAGACAAGGGCGTGCGGCTGCTGATCGATACTTCGCCCGACATGCGCGAGCAGCTTCTTGACGCCGATGTGCAAGGGCTCGATGCCGTGCTGTTCACCCACGCCCATGCCGACCATCTTCACGGGATCGATGATCTTCGATCGGTCAACCATCTGATTCGAAAGCCGCTCCCGGTCTATGCCGATGCCCGTACGCTGGCCGATATCCGGGCCCGGTTCGGCTATGTCTTCACGCCGCAGCGGCCGGGGGTGACCGGGTTCTACAAGCCCGTGCTCGAGCCCATCGCCGTGACCGGGCCATTCGAGGTGGCCGGGATCGCGGTGATACCGTTCGAGCAGGATCACGGCTTCGTGCCGACCCTGGGCTTTCGCTTTGGCGGTTTCGCCTATTCGACCGATGTGATCCGGCTCGACGAGAGCGCCTTCGCCACGCTCGACGGCATCGAGGTCTGGATCGTCGACTGCATGCGCCGCACCCTGCACCGAACGCACAGCCATCTGGGGCAGACACTGGAGTGGATCGCGCGCGTCCGGCCGCGCCGCGCCATCCTCACGCATATGGACGAGAGCCTCGATTACGACACGCTGCGCCGCGAATTGCCGGCGGGCGTCGAGCCCGGCTATGATGGGCTCCGAGTTGATTTCCCATAATATACACAGGTCGTTTTATTGTGACCTGATGTTGCTTCGCCGTTCTCTTCTTCGGAGTACACGCGGCGCCCGGCTCGCCGGCGATGGCCGAGTGCCCCATTCGTCTTAACCATGACTTGCCGCAAGCGGTAGGGTCCGATGGGCGCCGGACCCTCAATCCCTTGTGAAATCTCTAACCTCATTGGATTGACCCTTTTCTACTTCGTCGATTTTGCTTGACGCGCAATCATACGCGCCTTCGCGCGAATTGATCCCCGCGTTGCGCGTCTGCCTCAAATAGAGCCGCGACTAATTCTTTCCCATTGCTTCATCGGGCTTTCCGTAAGTCAGATAGGCGCGCGGCGCAGTGGTGCCGTGCCCTTCGCTGGGGCGGCCGGGATGGTCGGACTAATTGGACCCGTGCTTCCTGCAATCTCTCCGGTCCCGGCCGAACAGCGCGCGGAATTCGCCGGCCGGCGGCTCTTGGCAGGGTCACGCCGGACGGACTTCGGGGAGGGCGGGGCGGCACGGTGAAAACCTGCTGCCCCTCCTTGAAGCCCGAGGACCCTGCCCCGGCGCGGAGCGCGCGTCGGAACCAGCGAAGGAGATCTCATGGCAAACAACGGCAGATTGGTCCCGCACGAGCGGGGCTTTCGCGGCGTCATCGCGACGCTCGCGTTCAAGGCGGACGTAATGCTCGCGCCTAATGGGCGCCATCAATCGAGCGATCCCAACTCGCCGAAATACGTCGTCGAGGCGAAGGGCTCGCATGGCGATTTCGTCGAGATCGGCGCCGCATGGGAAAAGGTGATCGAGCGCGGCGCCCATGCCGGCGAGAAGTTCCTTTCAATCACGGTCGACGATCCGTCACTCGCCGGGCCGCTCAACATGTCGGCGTTCTTGCGCGAGGGCGGCGCGTTCGATGTCACATGGTCGCGCCCGCGACCGGACGGCCGGGAGTTCAAGCCCGACCAGGGGAGGGCGGCGTGAGGCGCGGCCTTGACGCTGCGGCGTGGTGTCATGCCGTCGGCAAATCGCCGCCGCGCATTAGCGTGACGGTCCTCGACGAGCAAATTTTCGTGAGTATCGAGGAAGCGGAAGCGTTCGACCGCATTCTCCGGGAGGCGATCCGCGATGCGCGCAAGGGCTTGACCAGTGGCGAAGCCGCGCGTGCCTGATCCGAAACATCTGGCGGCTTGGTACGCGCGCGAAGCGGAGATGTGCATGCGCGCGGCCCAATACCGTCTCAACGGTAAGGGCGGCGTTGACGAGGAACATTGCCGCCAGCTTGCAAAATATTTCGCACGATGCGCGCGGCGGTTCGAACGCAAGGCGCGCGAGGCTATGGGAGAGATTGATGACGGCTGAAGAAGAATGGTGCGCAATCGGATGCGAATTCATCATCCGGCTATTACGCATCTTTGGCGCGCCGGATATCGGCTCGGAAGCTGTTCTGATCGCGGCCAACAAGACGGCGGGCGTTTATCAGGTTGCCGTCACGCGATTACCCGACGACACGCGATGTCCCGAGGGCATGCCGCCCGCCAGGGGGACGGCTTGAGCTACGTTTCAAGGGCTGTCCCTGCGCGCCCGTCGCGGCGCCGGCACAAGAAATATTGGCTCGTGTTTGACGGGGACGGGGCCTTTCTCGGCGCCTATGCGACCGATATTCAGGCGTGGAACAATTGTCCCACACTTGGGACGGTGACACTCGGCGTCCTACCGGCGGAGGCTCGCGCTGAATGAAGCCCCAATCCCTTGACAATAGGGGGAACAGATTTTCAACAATAGGGGGAACAGATTTTCACCGCGCCGGCAGGAAGGGCGGGGCAGGGCGATGATGCTGCGGTACGTCGCGGCTCGTATTCTGCCGCGGGAGGCGGTGTGCAAGTGCGGGCGCCGATGCACGCAACCTGTCATTACGGTCAAGCTGAGGGACGGCAACGCGCGCTTTTCCGGCATTCAAACCTGTGGCTCCGTGTGGATGTGCCCGGTATGCGCCGGCCTCGTGGCCGAGACACGGCGCAAGGAAGTGCGCGAGATCGCCGAACGGCACGCGCGCGCGTTTCCTAATGGTGCGGTGCAAATGGGCGCTTTAACGCTCGCTCATCATCGCTTTCAAAGCGCGAAAGAACTCCGTTGGGCGGTCACCAAGGCATGGTCGCGCGTCATCGCCGGGAAATCGTGGAAGCTCGCCGCCGCGCGCGCCGGGTGCGCGGGATGGGCGCGGGCGCTTGAGGTCACGCATGGCGCCAACGGGTGGCACCCGCATATTCATGCCGCGTTTTTCTTGCGCGATACGGCGGGGGCGGAAGCCTTCGGGCTTTGGCTGTGGGAGCGGTGGGCGCGCGCCGTGAAGCGGCTCGGCTTTGGCGAATGCTCGCCCCTAGCATGGTCCTGGGAGCGCGCAGCGCATTACGACGCTGTAACAGATTACGTCGTAAAGGGGAACTTCGACCGAGAGCTCACGCGCGGTCACATGAAGCTCGGGCGTAGCGGCGGCCGGTCACCGTTCCAGCTTCTCGCGGACGCGGGGGAAGGGGATCGCGAGGCGGCGCGCCTATTCGCGTCTTTCGCGGAAGCTTTTAAGGGCGCGCGCCAAGTCACCTATTCCAGGGGGTTGCGCGACGATGCGGCGACCGACGAGCACGCGGCGGCCGATGCGCCCGGCGAGATTGTCGGGAGCCTGCCGGCGCTCGCCTATCGTCAACTCATGTGGCGCGGGCTTGGGGCGCGCACGCTCGATCTCGTGGAAGGGGAGGGTTGGGGCGCCGCGCTTGAATTTTTGCGGGGAGAGGGTATCGATGTCGCGAGCGCTAGTCGACCAATTGAACACGCAGCTTGAACGCGTGGCGCGCGTTGCGAAGCTACCGGCCGGCGCGCTCCTATTGCCGACCGAAATCGCGAAGCTCGCCGACACTTTCGGCGCGCTTATTCGAGATCACGAGGCGCGCGTTGACGCGCTCGAACGATCACGCGCGGCGCGCGTATTGCGCTCGGGCGAAATCGACGGGGTTATCTTATGAAAGTCGCGCCCTTCAAGATCCTCGGTATCGCGCTTTGCCCCTTTTGCGGCAAGCCGGCCGTCGTCAAGACGAGCAAAAAAGGATGGGTGTATTTCAATTGCGGCACGCATGGCGGCGGGGATGGCTGCGGCGTGCAAGTTCTCGCGCGGGGCGAGGGCGCTTCCCGTAATGTAATGGCAAAGGTGATCGAATGGCACGCGGACGCCAAGGAAATCGTGGAGCCGGCGGACGGGCTGCAAAACTGGCGGCCGCCGGCGCCGGCAAACGACAACCCGCCGCTGCCGAAGCCCGCGAACCGGAACGACCCGGCGCCGAAGCGCAAGGCGGCGGGGGAGCGGCAAACGACAACGCCGCGCAAGAGCATTTGGGACCGGGAGTTCTAGACGAGGGCGCCGCGCTTCGTGACATGCTCGCGCGCGCCGACGCAATGAAGGCCGCGGACGCCGCGGCGGCGGCACCACCGCAACCGGCCGCGCCCGCGATCACCGTGGAGCAATTTCCCGGCCTGTGCATGGGCGCGTCGATGTTGACGAGCCTCGCGCTGCACAAGATCGGTTATGACGCGCTGACGCCGCACGAGGGCGAGGCGTTGACGGCGGCCCTGCTCAAAAATGCCGAAGCGTGGGACCTTGACCAGTACCTCGGCAACGCGCGCGTCGCGGCCGGCCTGGACCTCGTGGGGTGCTTCGTGGCAATCCTCATGCCGCGGATCATCGCCGACGCGCGCAAGGGCCAAGCCTCGCCGGCGATGCGCGCCGCGGCCGAGCGTGCGGAGGCGCCCGCGAATGACGAAGGGCTCGCTCGCGCGGCCTGACAATCGGCTGTATCTTGGCCGCGGCGGGAGCGGTAAAACGACGCTGGCGCTATCGCACGCCGCGTCGTTTCCGCGCGTGCTCCTGAGCCTGCCCGACGATAGCGAGGCGCCGCCGCGCGGCTTTCACATCATCCGCGACCGCGCCGACCTTGTGCGCGCGCTTATGCGCCCGGCATGGCGCGTCGCATGGATCGCCGACCGCCGGCTTGACCTATGGGAATGGGCTAACGAGGCGGCTTGGCTCGCGGGCGATTGCCTCGTGATATGGGAAGAGGCGGGCGTGTTCATGGAGGGGATCCGGCTCGCGCCGCACGCGTATGATCTGTGGATGCGCGGGCGCCATCGCCGGCTGCGCGTTTTTGCGTGCTCCCAGCGCCCGGCGCGCGTGTCGCGGGACTGCACCGCGAACCTTGCGCGCGCGGTGATCTTCAATACGACCGAGCCCAATGATTTGCGCTTCTACCGTTCCATGATTTTCGAGCCCGAAGCGGCGGCGGCGATTCCGCGGCTGGACTTCGCCGGGCATGAGGCGCTGGATTGGTCCCCTGCAGGCTGGGCGGTCAAAAAGGCGCCCTTCGCCTGAATTGCGTTTCGTAACGTAACGCAAACTTTCCCCAAGCTCTGATTTCCATGCTCCATGGGCGCATCGCAGGGTGCGACCCAAGGAGCCTTTATGGGCGTCTCGATCAAGGGGGTTGTGACCATGACGGCCGCGTTCGTCGTCGCCGTTTGGGTCTACAACAAATTTCTCGGCACTGTGAGCATCACGTGAACGCCAAGCTCATCTTGACTTCAGCGGCAACGGTGCTCGTGGCGCTGTTCCTGTACTCCAAAATTCAGAGCTACTTGCCCTAAGCAAGCAAGCGAGCCTGACCAGCAATCGGACCTTGAGAACAAAGAGGACCGTATCTTGATTACCAATCAATTCAAGCTCGTGGATCGTCTCGGCACCTTTGCGCAGACCGTCGGGCGCCAGCCGCTCAATCTCGACGTGGGCGCCGTGCTGACCGACCTCTATCTTCGCTTGCGCTACACGATCACGACTGGCGCGAACGCGCCAATCGGCCGGCAGTTCGGGCAGTTTCTGCAGACGATCCAGCTTTTGAAGCGGATCGAGATCATGATTAACGGCCAGGATACGGTGTGGAACATCCAGCCTTGGCTCTATGCCTGCCGGCTTACGATGGAGCGTCATGGCACGCTGATTTATGGGATGGAAAATTCCATCAACATGACGGCGAACCAGACCACGAATGTGGACCTCACCCTGCCGCTGCACTTCGACCTCATTCGCGGTCGCAAGCGGAACGATTGCGGGCTCGATTTGCGCGGCATTCGCGCGGCGCAGCTTTACGTCACCTTCGGCGGTCTCAATGATCTGTTCGGCACGCCGGGCGCGACCGTCACGCTTTCCAACGTTCAACTCGACGTGGAAGGCGCCTACATGGAACAGGTCCCGGCCAAGGATCGCCGCGGCAATCCGATCATCTTCGCCGTGCGCCAGCTTGACGAGATCAACATTCCGATCCAGGGCGCGAACAACCAGTTTACGGTCGACATCGACCAGCGGACGGGCGTCAACCTGATTTCGCTGGACGCCTATTTCGACACGGTGACGGGCGGCGTTCATGCCGGCGACGATAGCGGCCTCTTGAACGGCACGACGTTCCAGGGCGACTTCAAATTGAAATCCGGCGGGACGTATTTCGAGATTTCCCAGGCGAACTTCGTCAAGGCGCGCGCGCGCGACGAATATTTCAACGTCAACGCGGTGAACGGCCAGCCGACCGATCCGGCGGGATTTCCGACCGAGATCACCGGGCTATATCCGTTCGATCTTCGCTACGATGGCAAGCTTTCGACCGGCATTCCGACCGGCGCGCTCGATGCGAACCTGCAGCTTTTGGTCAATGAGAACTACGTGGCCGGCACGACGCAGCTTTACGTTCAGCGTGAAAGCGTTCGCCCGCTCGCCGTTGGACCCTGAGATACCGCGGAGAGGCGGGCCGCGCGGAAGCTTTCGAGCCGGGGCGCGGCCCGTCCGACATATAGGGGCGACCCTTGGACCCTTTGGCGGCACTCGATAGCGCGCTCGGCACGACGCCAACCGATATTTCGTCGGGCGGCGCCGTTGTCGGCACGAATGGCAACCCCTCGACCGGGCTGGACCTCAATAGCCTGTTCGGCAATCTGCTTGGGAGCGCGACCACGGCGTATGTTGCGAACCAACAGGCGTCGCAGCCGGACGTGATCGTCCCGCCGGCAACGGCCGTGCCCGGCACCGTGACGATTGCCGGCACGTCGTTCTCGACGACGACGCTTTTCTTCATCGGCGCGGGCGTCCTGCTCTTCGCGCTCGTGCTGCGGCGCTGACATGCTCTTCGGCTCGCTTCTCGGCGGCAATGTCTCGGGAAGTTCAACGTCGCAAGGCTCGAATACCGCGATGGTGAATATCGGCGCGCCTTCGACCTACATTCCCTCTGCGGAGAACCCGCCCGTGATCTCGCCCTATCCCGCCGGTCCCGGCCTCGCCACGGTGAACAGCTATTATCCGGGCGCGGCCGGCGCGACCTCGCCATCGGCGCTCGCATCGCTTCTCGGTACGAGTTCGAGTTCGAGCGCCTCGCTTCTATTGCTCGTCGCGCTCGCCGTCGGCGCTTATCTCCTGTTGCACAAATGATGCTGCCCCTCACTTTCACCGGCGGCAACGCGCAAGGGACGTTTCAGAGCGCAAGCAATAACTCGCTTGCACTCGACGCCAATCCGACTTTTGCAATCGGCTCTTCGGGCGTGACCTCGTATCCTGCCGGCGCGAGCTCGGCCGCATACCCGCCCGCCCAATCGACTGTTTCGACCATGCTGCCGCTGTCGTCGGCGGCGGCGTCGCAGGCGGCTGCCGCTGCGCCCGCATCGTCGGCGCTGGCGTCCCTCACGAGTAATCCGACGATGCTGTTTTTCGTGATCGGCGGCGCGCTTCTTTTGCTGCTTATCCCGGGCGGCTCGAACGGGCGGCGGCGATGAATGTGCTTCGGCGGATCGAGTTCCTCGACTTCGACCTCGCAGGCGGCGAACAATACGACGGTCAACGTCACGCCGACGACGAACATCGACACGGCGGACCTTGCCAATGCAATCGACGCGCTCGCGGGCGCGCAAGGGGCAAACCAGCTTGTCGCGACTGCGGGAACGGTGCAGGCGGCGCAATACGATGCGCTGGGGCGCGTCGCCGCGGCGCAGGTGGCGTCGGGACCGAGCCTTTCGACCATGATCATGGTGGCGGCAACCATCCTCGGCGTGGCCTTCGCGGCCGGCATCATCAAACTTCCGCATGGGCTGAGGGCGTAGCATGACGATCCGCAATCGGCCCGATTATGGCGTGTTCAACATCCTCATGACGGCCGCCGGCACGCTGGACATTCCGGCACTCGGCACGCGTGTCGTTCTTGCGGGCTGTTATGAGGGGGCCTCGCTCGTTTCGATCAATGGCGGGTTTCAGGAGCTGCAGGGCGGCGCGCCCGTCGCCGGGCAACTCGCGGTGCAAATCGGCAAGACGCCGGGCGACCCGATCCCATTTAGTGTTGGAACCGCGGTGCGCGTGGCCAATAAATTTGACTTCGTCCGGCTATCGTGGGGCGCGCAGCCGGGCATCTACGCATCCGTGATCGTGAGCGACGATGCGGACGGCAATGGCGTCGAGGCGACCGCGCCGCCGACCGTCGTCGCGAGCGACGCGACCATCGTCGAGGGTGGGAATACCGCGCGCGTGGAAGCGGCCGGCGGCCTCGATGTGACCATCATTGACCAAAACGGCCATGCGGCGTTCACGAGTGGCGATGGCTGGCTTTCCGTGCGGCTCGTCGCCGGGCTCTATGGCGCGGGGAGCTTCCTCACCAATCCGGGAAGCAACGCGCTCCCGCTCGATGGCGCCGGGGCGCCGATCCAGGCGGGCGAAATCGGCACGAGCTTCTATGCCGGGGTTACCATTCCGACCGGCGCAACCACGATCATCGCGCCCGGCTTGAACGTGCATGGCGTGGTAATCCGCACCGCGACGCTGGAAGGGGCGAACATCGTCGGCGTGCTGTGCGCCGGCACCGCGGCGCCGACCTCCCAGACGAGCAACCCGCCGCTTTTCTCGAACGGCGGCGCGACGGCGCTTCTCCCGGCGGGAATCTTCCTGCCGGCCGGGCAGGGCCTCTACGTCTACAATCCGAGCGCGTCGAATATGGCGGCGTTCATGACTTACGATATTCGGTGATCCTATGGCGGTCGAAATCGCGCGTTCTCATCAGCAATTCCCGCCGCGCACCGCGGGAGAAAGCGGCCCGCTCGCGGTGACGGTCTTTCATGGCGACGGTACGTTGGCGGTGACGATCACGCCGGGGAGCGATGGTGCCATGCCGCCGGGCGTCGCGGCGGCCGGGGCGACGATCACCGCGCGCGCGCCGAAGCCCGCGCCCGCGCCGGCCGGGAAGCCCGCGCCGTGAAATGGCTGCTCGAAATCATCGTCGCGATGCTCGGCGGTGAGATCACTTGGCAATCGGACGACGTGGCGGGGGGACGATGACGCGGGACCAGATTGCGGCCTATATCGGGCAACACTTTGCCGGCGACGACGTGGCGCTGATCCTCGCCGTGATCGAGGAAGAAAGCTCATTCGAACCGCGCGCGTTCCGGGCGGACCGGAACGGCGGAAGCTTCGGGCTCATGCAACTCGACGTTCCGACCGCGCGCGACCGCGGATTTACCGGCGCGCCGGACGCGCTCTACGATCCGGCGACCAATATCCGCTTCGGCGTCGCGCAACTCAATTGGATCGCCGACTACCTCAAATCGCGCTCGGCCTATTCCGTCGGGAGCGTGATCGCCGGCTACAACGAGGGTGTCGGGAACGTCATGCGCGGCAACCCCGACCCGCGCTACGTCGCGCGCGTGACCGAGTTCCGGCGCCAATGGCAGTTGCGGCTTGCGGGCGCGGTGCAATGAACGCGCTCAATTACCTCATTGGTGGCGGCCAGCTTGCGCTCCTGGCTGGCATCTGGTTTCGCCTCGGCGCCGCTGCGCAGCGCATGAAGGATCACGAAGCAAACGACGTTGAGCGCTTCACGCGCATGGAAAGGGAAATCTCATGCTTGCCACGATCTTGAGCTTCTTCGGCCTGCTCACGCAGCATCTGCCCGATGTGATCGCGAGCGGCGAAACGATGTGGAACGACATCGCCCATGGCGAGGGCGGCATTGTCAAGGTCGAGAAGGCGGCGAGCGACCTCGCGACCATCGCGGCGCAGGCGGCGGGCGTCGCGGCGACCGCGCGCGCTTCCGTCACGGCGCAGAACGGCGGCACCGCGCCCGTAACGGCGCAGCCGGCGGGGGCACCCTGATGCCGCGCCGTCGCAAGCGGACGCCGCCGCGCCGGAAGGACGGCCGTTTCGTGAAGCGCAATCGCGTGGCGAAGCGGCGTCGGCGGAGATAGCATGGACCCGTCAAGTTCCAATCAATCGCTGATTCCGGGCGTCCCCGACTTCGGGACGATCTATGCGCAGCCGGCGGTGGCAACCGTGCCGGACCCGTCGCAATTCGGCGTCGCCGGGACCGATCCCTTCGCGGTGTTTGACCCGACCCTGGCGGGCTCGTGGAGCATGCCGAGCGGATCGAGCCCGTCGAGCCTGTCGAGCCTGTTGGGCACGTCGTCGGGCTCGTGGGGGGCGTATGCGCTCTATGCGTTCCTCGCCGTCGCCGCTATCGTGGTGTTGCGGAAAATCTGATGCAGGCGCTTCTCGACGCGCTCAATGGGACGGGCGGCGCCGGGGCGACCGGCGCCGGCCCGGCCGTATCCGTCGCGCTTGGCGACCCTTACGGCGCCGGCTATGGCGTCGGCTCGGGCGCGGCCTCGGGCGTGGTTGACACGCTGTCGCCCTATGCCCCTTGGCTTGCCATCGGCGCTTTCGTGCTGATCCTCGCGTTCGTCGCCCATTGATACGGGCGGCCCGTCCCCTTGATGTAGAGCCTATCCTCGCCGCCGCGCTCGCGGCGTTCGCGCAGATCCCGGTATCGCCGCCGCGGCCTGACCTGGCGCGGGCGATCATCGCCGATTGCGTGGCGCGATCCCTCGCGCTCGTGGCGGACAGGGAAGGGGGGATTGCGGGGAGCGTCGGCCTGCGGCTGGCGGTCGAAGAATGGAGCGGGGCGCGCTTCCTGACCGACCGCTGGACATTCAATCGCGGCTCGCCGCACGAGCTGCGCCAGCTCGTGCGCGCGGCTCGGTCAGTCGCCGCGCATATGGGCATCCCGCTGCGGCTCGGGCTCTACGGCGCCGATCCGCGGGCCGCGCGGCTCTATTCGATGATCGGCGGCAAACCTATTGGCGGCCTGTTTGCGTTCTGATCGGACGCTGCGGCGTCCGGCCTGAAAGGCGGCCCATCCACCGAAGAACGTGATGCCTGCGCCAGCGAAAGCGATGGCGTCAATGATCATTGGCTTGGGGTCCCGTTCGGCACCGGCCGATTGGTCTCCTGTCGCGAGTGCTGCGGGAGCGAGATTGGCGATCGCAGCGGTCATCACGAGCGCGGCTTTGATAGGATCGAGTAGTCCGACCGGGACGGATTGAGCCCGGATGCGCTCGATGAAAGAACGTGACACGGCCGGCGAATGAAACCACGAAACGCCTGCGCCGGGCGCAACGACATTGGCGCAGCTTAACCACGCCGCGGTGATGAAGCATGCGATCATGTTCTTACCTCGCGGTGTCGATTGAAGGGATACGGCCGTTAACCAAACTTCCATCCCCGCGGGCCTTGCGGAGTACGCGCCGGACGGTCGCGACCGAAGCGGCGAAGCCAAGGCGCCGTAGTTCGCTGGCGATTTCGTGATCCTGCTTGCCGGCCAGGGCGAGCTCGCCCGCGGCGGCGTCTCGAGCGCGGCGCAGGCGCCGGCTCGCGGCCGGTAGCATGACCTCAATCGCGTCGCGTTCGATATGGTGAAAGACGGCGGCATCCCACGTCGCGCGCTCACGCGGCTCGCCGCGGGCGAGTGCGCGTGCCGCCGCATCGGCCGCCGCGTTTACCTTTCGGACCCGTTCTGCGGTCTCTTTATGGCGCGGATCGAGCGGCTCGCGCCGCCGCGCTTCAAACTCGAGGCGGTCCGCGATGGATCTGTAATAGTCAGCCGATCGGCGCAGGGCCTCGGCCGGAAGCAAGAGAAGCATCTCAATGAAGGGCGAGAAATCAGGCATTTTCGGCGTTTCCTTAACCTTCAATCTCTGCCACAATGCCCCTTGCCATGCGATTAACGCATACCAGCCATTTCCCATAATATACATTATGCGATAAATGGATGCCGCGCCCATGACGGAAAACCTGCAAATCTCCCGCCTTCTCGCGATCATGGCGCGGCTGCGCGATCCCGCCGCCGGTTGTCCGTGGGACGTGGCGCAGAATTTCGCGACCATCGCGCCCTATACGATCGAAGAGGCCTATGAAGTTGCCGAGGCGGCCGAGACCGGCGATGCCGCGTCGTTGTGCGACGAGCTTGGCGACCTGCTGCTTCAAGTCGTGTTCCACGCCCGCTTGGCCGAAGAAGAAGGACGCTTTGCCTTCGACGATGTCGCGCGCGCCATTTCGGACAAGATGGAGCGCCGCCATCCGCATGTCTTCGGCACCGCCACGGTGGCCGACGCGATGGCGCAAACGGTCGCCTGGGAGACGCAGAAGGCCGCCGAGCGTGACGCCAAGGCCGCGGCGGCCGGCCAGCCGGCGAGCGCGCTCGATGGCGTCGGCTCGGGACTTCCGGCGCTGACGCGCGCGGTGAAGCTGCAGCGCCGTGCTGCCCGCGTTGGCTTCGATTGGCCCGAATTGGCGCCGATCTTCGCCAAGATCGCCGAGGAAATCGCCGAATTGCGGTACGAGGTCGAAGCCCATGCCGCTCCGGCGCGGATCGACGACGAACTGGGCGATCTCCTGTTCGCGGTGGTCAATCTGGCCCGCCGCCTCGGAACCGACCCCGAACAAGCGTTGCGCGGCGCCTGCCGGAAATTCGAACGCCGCTTTCGCTGGATCGAGCAAGCCCTTGCCAAAAGGGGAATTTCCCCTGCCGAGGCAGGACTCGATGCGATGGAGGCGGAATGGCAGCGGGCGAAGGCGGAGGAATAGGCCTCAGGCTTGCGCCAATAGGTGAATGAGGGCCGACGTGTCCCAGCGGCCGCCGCCGCGCTCTTGGACGCGCTGATAGAACTGATCGACCAGCGCGGTCACCGGCAGCGGCGCATTGCGGCGCCGCGCCTCGGCCAGGCAGATCGCCAGATCCTTGCGCATCCAATCGATCGCGAAGCCGAATTCGAACCTGCCGTCGATCATCGTGCGGGCGCGGTTCTCGAGTTGCCATGACTGTGCCGCGCCCTTGGCGATGACCTCGGCGGCCTTGCCGGCATCGAGCCCGGCGCGGACCGCGAAATTGAGCCCCTCGGAGAGCGCCTGGACCAGCCCGGCGATGAGGATCTGGTTGACCATCTTGGTGAGCTGGCCGCTGCCCGCGGGTCCCATCAGCGTGACCGCCTGGCCATAGTGTCGCATGACCGGCTCGGCGATGCGGAAGGCTGCCTCGGCGCCGCCCACCATGACGGTGAGCCGGCCGTTGACCGCGCCCGCCTGCCCGCCCGAGACCGGCGCGTCGAGGAACCCGGCGCCCTTCGCGGACGCCGCCGCGTCGAGTTCGCGCGCCAATTCGGCCGAGACGGTGGTGTGATCGACCAGGATCGCGCCCGCCGCCATGCCCGCGAGCGCGCCGTCGCGACCCATCGCAACCGCGCGCACGTCGTCGTCATTGCCGACGCACATGAAGACGATCGCCGCGCCCTCGGCCGCCGCCGCCGGCGTCGCGCCGCGCCGGCCGCGATGATCCTTGAGCCAAGCCTCCGCCTTCTCAGCGGTGCGGTTGTAGACCGTGACCTCGTGTCCCGCCGTGGCGAGATGTCCCGCCATCGGCGCACCCATCACGCCCAAGCCCAGAAACGCCAGCTTCATTGCCTGCCCACCGTCGCGAACGAGAGAACGCCGCCAACCCTAGGCGAGAGCCCGGCGCGAGGCAATCGACGGTGGCGCGGCATCAGAGCGCGGGACGGCGGCGGAAGCGGCCGAGATCGGCGTCGCTCATGCGTACTTCGACATGCGCCTCGCGCTCGTCGTCGGCGCGGTGCAGCACCTCGCCGTGGCGATAGAGAAAGGCGAGCGCGGCACCGTCGGCGAGCGGCACGTCGATCCGCACCGCGCGACGTTCGCCCTCGATGCGCCGGTCGATGAGGGCGACGAGCGCTTCGCATCCCTCGCCCGTCGCCGCCGACAGCGGCACCGCATCGCGGTTGCGCCGCATCTGGTTGCGCAGCGTCTCACGCTGCTCCTCGGTCAAGAGATCGATCTTGTTGATCGCCTCGATCAAGCCGTCCTCGACCGCCGTGCCCGCCCCCACCCCCAACTCGGCCAGCACGGCAAGAACGTCGGCGCGCTGTGCCTCGGTCTCGGCATGCTGGATGTCGCGGACATGGACGATGAGATCGGCCTCCGTGACCTCCTCAAGCGTGGCGCGGAAGGCGGCAACGAGTTGCGTCGGCAGGTCGGAGATGAAGCCAACCGTGTCAGACAGGATCGCGCTGCGTCCCGAGGGCAGCGCGAGCCGCCGCATGGTCGGGTCGAGCGTCGCGAACAACATGTCGGCGGCGGTGACCTCGGCCGCGGTCAGACGGTTGAACAGCGTCGACTTGCCGGCATTGGTGTAGCCGACGAGCGCCACCACCGGATAAGGCACGCGCCTGCGGGCGCTGCGATGCAGCGCCCGCGTGCGGCGCACGGTCTCGAGCTCGCGCTTGATCAGCGTGATGCGGTCGGTGATGAGGCGCCGGTCCATCTCGAGCTGGCTTTCACCCGGCCCGCCGAGAAAGCCGTAGCCGCCGCGTTGGCGCTCGAGATGGGTCCAGGACCGCACCAGCCGCGACCGCTGATAGCTCAGTGCCGCCAGCTCGACCTGGAGACGGCCCTCATGCGTGCGGGCGCGAGCGCCGAAGATTTCGAGGATGAGACCGGTGCGGTCGATGACCTTGCATTTCCACGCGCGCTCGAGATTGCGCTGCTGCACCGGACTGACCGCGGCATCGACGACGACGACGACGATTTCGAGCGCGGCGATGGTCTCGCCCAGGGTCGCCACCGCCCCGCTGCCGAGAAGCGTCGCCGGCCGCCCGTTCCGCACCCGCACGATCTGCGCCTGCACGACCTCGAGCTGGATCGCGCGCGCCAGCCCGACTGCCTCGTCGAGCCGCCCTTGCGGCGTACGCACCGCACTGTCCGGCTCGCCCGTGGCGGGCCGGAGCATGGGATGGACCACCAGGCAGCGCCCGACGGAAGCCCGCGCCTCGCGCTGCCGTTCCTCCATCCGATCAGGCTTCGTCGCTGTCCTTGGGCTCGAAGAGCTGGATCGGCTGCGCCGGCATCACTGTCGAGATCGCATGCTTGTAGACGAGCTGCGAATGGGCGTCCCGCCGCAACAGCACGCAAAAATTATCGAACCAGGTGATGATGCCCTGAAGTTTGACACCATTGACCAGAAAGACGGTGACAGGGGTCTTGTTCTTACGGACGTAGTTGAGAAACACGTCCTGGACATTTTGCGACTTTTCCGACGACATGGGGGTACCCCTTATGACGGGTTTTGAAGTCGGCCGGAGCCCTTGCGACGTTCCGCCCTCTGCACTCTCCTCTCTTAAAGTATCAAGTGAGAGCTTAGCCATACGCGTCAGCCTTTCCTAAAAATTCCGTAAGGCATCATCGCCTCGCGGCAGCGGCAGCGACGCCGGGCGGCAGCGCCACGCGCTCACACCACAACTAGCAAGATTGGCATCCCATGGGAAATCACAAGCCCTGGAGATGGCGCCACAGCGCGGCGCATTCCGGAAAGTTGAGAGCCGGCGGAAACCGCGTGAAACCGGGATCGGCCGGATCGAGCACGCCGACGAGAACGGCGTGACAGCCGGAATTGGCGGCGCATTCCATGTCGAGCGCCGTGTCGCCGACATACCAGACCGCGTCGCCGGCGCTGATTCCGCTACCTTCGAGCGCGAGCTGAATCGGCGCGGGATGCGGCTTGTCGCTTGTTGCATCGCCGGCACCGACCAGCCGGCTGAAGAACCGGGTCCAGCCGAGATGTGCCGCCTCGCGCCGCAGCACTGGCCCGGTCTTGTTGCTGACGACCGCGAGATAGTGGCCGCGCGCCGTCAGCGCGGCGAGCAGGTCGGCGGCGCCCGCGGCCGGCGCGATACGCTCGAGATGGGTTGCGGTGAACGTGTCGAGATACAACTTCCGCGCCTCCTCCCAGCGTGCGCCGAACAGGCTCGGAAACGCGTCGCGCAGGCTCAGCCGCACCCGCGCCTTGGTCTCGTCGAGTGACCACGGTGCGTGTCCCATCGCGTCGAAGGTGATGACGAGGGCGTGATGGATCGCGTCCCAACTGTCGACGAGGGTGTTGTCCCAATCGAAGATGAGGGCACGCGGGGTCATGGCCGGTCCTGGCCGCCATCCGCGGCATAGGCGGCATAGGCGGCGATGAAACGCCGTGTCAACGGCCCAGGTCTTCCGTCGCCGATCGTCGTCTCGTCGATGGCGACGACGGGAATGACGAAGCTGCTGGCGCTGGTAAGAAACGCCTCGGCAGCTGCCTTGGCCTCGGCGACGCTGAACGGCCGCTCGCGCAGTTGCAGCTGCGAGGCGGCCATCACATGACGCAGACCGGTGCGCGTCACGCCCTCGAGGATGGCGCGGTCGGCCTGGCGCGTCACCACCTCCCCCGTGCCAGTGACGATCCATGCATTGCTTGACGTTCCTTCCGTGACGTTGCCGTCGCGATCGACCTGCCATGCCTCGAAGGCGCCCGCCTCCTTCGCCTGCTGCTTGCCGAGCGCGTTGGGAAGAAGGCTCACCGTCTTGATGTCCGGCCGGCCCCAGCGGATGTCCGGGATGGTGATAACGCGCACGCCTTCGGTGACGCGCTTGGGGTCGGCGAGACGCTGGCGCCGCGCGGTGACGACCAGGCCGGGCCGTGCGGCAGCCGGGAAGGCGAAGTCGCGCGGCGCCGCGCCCCGCGTCACCTGAAGATAGATGATGCCTTCGCCGACGCCGTTGCGCCGCGCCACCTCGCCGAGGACGACGCGCAGCGCCGCATCGCTCATCGGCGCGCGGAGGCGCAGCGCGTCGAGCGAACGGTGCAGGCGCCGGAGATGCAGCGCCTCGTCGACGAACACGCCGTCCTTGATGGCGATGACCTCATAGACCGCGTCCGCGAACTGGAACCCGCGATCCTCGATGTGGACGCGCGCCGCACGATGCGGAACATAGCGGCCGTTCACATAGGCGATCCGCGACATCAGGCTGCGGTCCTGTTTCGACGCGACGGGTCAGGCATCGAGCTTGGCCGCGCGTTCACCGTTGACACCGAGGGATTTGAGCTTGCGGTGGAGCGCCGAGCGCTCCATGCCGATGAAGGCGGCAGTGCGCGAGATGTTGCCGCCGAACCGCGTGACCTGCGCCAAGAGATATTCGCGCTCGAACATCTCGCGCGCGTCCCGCAGCGGCAGCCCCATCAATTCGCCGCCCCGCTCCCACTTCACCACCGAAGGCGCGATCGCGGTGATCTCGCCCGGCAGCATGTCGGCACGGATCGGCTCCTTCGCATCGCCCGGGGCCATGATCAGGGTCCAGTCGACCGCGTTGCGCAACTGGCGCACGTTGCCGGGCCAGTCATAGGCCTGCAACGCCGCCATGGCGTCCTCGCCGAACTCGCGCGGCGTGAGCCGCGCCGCCTCGGCCGCACGCGTCATGAAATGCCGCGCCAAGGCCGGAATGTCCTCGACCCGTTCCTTGAGCCGCGGCACGTGCAGCGGAACGACGGCGAGCCGATAGTAGAGATCCTCGCGAAAGCGGCCGCCGGTGATCTCGATCGGCAGGTCGCGGTTGGTCGAAGCGATGACGCGGACGTCGACCTTGACGCGGCCGCCGCCGACGCGCTCGAACACCTGTTCCTGCAGGGCGCGAACGATCTTGCCCTGGGTTTCGAGCGGCATGTCGGCGACCTCGTCGAGGAAGAGCGTACCGCCATGCGCTTGCTCGAACGTGCCGACCTTGCGCGGGCTGTCGGAATGTTCGACGCCGGCCTCCATGCCGAACAGCTCGATCTCGAGACGTTCCGGCCGCATCGTCGCGCAGCTCAGCACCACGAATGGCCCCTTGGCGCGCCGCGAACGAGCGTGAACGAGCCGGGCCGCGATCTCCTTGCCCGCGCCCGGCGCTCCGGTGATGAGGACGCGGCTGCCGGTGGGAGCGACGCGCTCGATCTGGGCCTTGAGCTGGCCGACGGCATGAGAGTTGCCGATCAGGTCCTCGTCGCTGCCGGCGCGCAGCTTCAGCTCCTCGTTCTCGCGCCGGAGCCGTGCCGCCTCGATCGCCCGCTCGACCAGCAGCAGCAGCCGGTCCGACTTGAACGGCTTCTCGATGAAGTCGTAGGCGCCGACCTTGATCGCGGCGACGGCGGTTTCGATCGTGCCGTGGCCGCTGATCATGATGACCGGCAGATTGGGCAGCTCGCGCCGGATGATCTTCAGGATCTCGATCCCATCCAGCTCGCTGCCCTGCAGCCAGATGTCGAGGATGACCAGGGTCGGCTGGCGCGAGCGGATGGCGGCGAGCGCCTCGATGCTGGTGCCGGCCTCGCGCGTCTCGTAGCCCTCGTCCTTGAGGATGCCGCACATCAGCATCCTGATGTCGGCCTCGTCGTCGACGACCAGAATATCATGCGCCATAGCTTGCCGTTTCTACCGCCGCGTCGACGCCGCGTTCCGGCGCCGGAGTCGGATCGATGTTCTTGAAGACAAGGCTCACCCGCGCGCCGCCTCCCGGCCGGTCCTCGAGCACCAGTTCGCCCTTATGGTCTTCCATGATTTTCTTGACGATCGCAAGGCCGAGACCGGTGCCCTTGGCGTGGGTCGTGACATAGGGCTCGGTCAAGCGCTCGCGCCCCTCCGGCGGCAGGCCGCGGCCATTGTCCTCGACCGTGAGCGCGATGCCGCCGTCGCTGCGGCGCGACCGCAGCACGATTCGACCGGGCGGCGTGTCGCCATCGCGTGCTTGGATCGACTCGGCGGCGTTCTTGAGAATGTTAACGACGGCTTGGCTCACCTGCCGCGAATCGCACGCGAGCCGCAGCGGCGCCGCCGGCAGGTCGACGACGACGTCGATATCGGGCGTGGCCGTGCGCTGCAGGAAGGCCGCCTGCCGCACCACCTCGGCGAGATCGACGTCGCGGAACACCGGCGCCGGCATGCGGGCGAAGGACGAGAATTCGTCGACCATGCGGCCGATGTCGCCGACATGGCGGATGATCGTGTCGGTGCAGGTGGCGAAGGTCTCGGGATCGTTGTCGATCTCCTTGAGGTATTTGCGCTTCAGGCGTTCGGCCGAAAGCTGGATCGGGGTCAGCGGGTTCTTGATCTCATGAGCGATGCGACGGGCGACGTCGGCCCACGCGGCCTTGCGCTGCGCCGACAAAAGCTCGGTCACGTCGTCGAAGGTGACGATGAAGCCCTTGACCTCGCCCTCGTCGCGCTCGGCGGCGATGCGCACGAGGAGCGTGAAGGTGCGGCCGTCGCGGATGATGCGCAGTTCCGATTGCGCGAGCCGGTCGGGCCGGCGCGCGGCTTCGGCAATGAGCGCTTCCATCTCGGGCACCGCCTCGGCCAGCGGCGTGCCGATCTGCTGATCGAGATCGCCGCCGAGCAGCACCGAGGCGGAGCGATTGGGAAGGTTGATGCGGCCGTCGAGATCGAGGCCGATCACCCCCGCCGACACGCCCGCGAGCACCGTTTCGGTGAAGCGGCGGCGCTCGTCGAGCTGCCGGTTCGCCTCGACCAGTTCGCCGCGCTGGGTCTCGAGCTGATGCGTCATGCGGTTGAAGGCGCGCGAGAGCGAGGCGAACTCCTCGTCGCCGTGCCCGACCGGAACGCGCGCCGAAAGGTCGCCGCCACGCACGCGCTCGGCCGCGGCGATGAGCCGGCTGATCGGCCGCGCCATGCGGGTGGCGAAACTCAGCCCCACCCACACCGCACCCGTCAGCAGCAGCACGCCGACGGCGAAGAACAGCATCGAGAACGCGATCTGATAGTCCGACCGCTCGCCCTCGAGCTGCTCGTATTGGGCCACGGCGCGCTGCGTCTTCTGCATGTGGCTCAGCACCATCGGATCGACGAAGCGGCCGACATAAAGATAGACATCGCCGAACCGGTCAAGGCGGATCAGCGCGCGCACCCGGTCGTCATTGTCGCTGGTGAGGACGGCGACGTCGCCGGCGCGCGCGCGTTCCAGCGCCCATTGCGGAACGGGCTGAAGCTCCAGTGCGAAACTCAGCCCGGTGCGCGCGAGGATACGGCCGCTGCCGTCGAAGACCAGCGCCTCGCTCAACGACCGCAGTGCCGCCTGCGCCTGGACGATCTGGTTGAGGCGCGTCGGATCGATACTGAGAATTGCCGCGTCGCGATTGAGATCGCTCGCCATGCCGATCACGTCGGCACGGATCGCCTGCTGGTGCTCGTGGAGATAGGCCTCGGCGACCGCAAGAGATTCCGAGAGTGCCGTGCGCACGCGCTCGCTGAACCACGCCTGTACGCCAAAGCTGAACAGCACGTAAGAGAATATCGCGACGATGACCGTCGGGATCACGGCGAGCAGGCCGAACACGAGGACGAAGCGGACATGCAGGCGTGAGCCGGCGAGGCCGCGCCGTCGCTCTGCCCAGACCTCGACCAGCCGCCATGCGACGATCGCGAAGAGTGGCAGAACGAGGATGAGATTGAGCAGCAGGAAGAGCGCGTCGAGATGATGGCGCGTGTCGAATGGCGGAATGCCCTTGAGCGCGGCATAGGTCGCCGCCGCCGAGAGCGCGGCCGCCACGGTCAGCACCAGCGCCGCCTTGCGGCCGAGCCGCACGCGGCTTGCCCAAAGCATGAACTCCCGCCGCACGCTCAGCGACCCGTTGAGGATAGCGCCGCTCTCCCGCTCCCGGGCCGTCCGGCCCTGACGATTATTTTAGGCCGCGCCCAACCTCGATGTCCAACTCGCGAATTTTCTTGCGCAGCGTGTTGCGGTTGAGGCCGAGAAGCTGCGCCGCCTTGAGCTGGTTGCCGCGAGTCGCGCCGAGCGTGAGCTGGATGAGCGGCCGCTCGATCTCGCGCAGGACCCGGTCGTAGAGCCCTGCGGGCGGAAGCCCGCCGCCATGGGCGGCGAAATAGTCGCGCAGGTGCCGCTCGGCGGCGGTGGAAAGCCCCTCGCTCGCCGAGTTGTCGGCTGCCGGCTCGGGCGCCACGGTCTCGGCCAGCTCGGCCTCGATCGCATCGACGCCGATGACTTCCTGCGAATAGAGAGCGGCGAGCCGGCGGATGAGATTCTCGAGTTCGCGAACATTGCCCGGCCAGCGATAGGTCTTGAGCCGTTCCATCGCCAGGTGGTCGATGGTCTTGAGCGGCAATCCCTCCGCCGAGGCCATGGTGAAGAAGTGCCGCACCAGCGCCGGGATGTCCTCGCTGCGCTCGCGCAGCGGCGGCAGCCGGATCGGCACCACGTTGAGACGGTAGAACAAGTCCTCGCGGAACATGCCCTGGCGGATAAGCTGGCGCAGGTCGCGGTGAGTCGCGGCGACGATCCGTACGTCGGCGCGAATCGGGGTGCGGCCGCCGACGGTGGTGTATTCACCCTGTTGCAGCACGCGCAGCAGCCGCGTCTGCGCTTCGGGCGGCATGTCGCCGATCTCGTCGAGAAAGAGCGTGCCGCTTTGCGCCTGCTCGAAGCGGCCGACGCTGCGCGCTAACGCGCCGGTAAACGAGCCCTTCTCGTGCCCGAACAACTCGCTCTCGATCAGTTCGCGCGGAATCGCCGCCATGTTGACGGCGACGAACGGACCGTTCCGACGCTTGCCGTAATCGTGCAGCGCGCGGGCCACCAACTCCTTTCCGGTGCCGCTTTCGCCGGTGATCATCACCGTGAGGTCGGTGCCCATGAGCCGCGCCAGGACGCGGTAGATCTCCTGCATCGCCGGCGAGCGGCCGATCAGCGGCAACTGCTCGTCGCTTTCGCCGTTCTCGGCCGGCTCGGGCGCGCCGGCATGCGGGGAGGTGAGCGCGCGCTGCACGACGTTCACGAGCTCACGCAGATCGAACGGCTTGGGCAGGTACTCGAAAGCGCCGCGCTCGGTCGCCTTGACCGCGGTGAGCAGCGTGTTCTGCGCGCTCATGACGATGATGCGCAGCTCCGGCCGCAGCTTCTTGATCCGGGGCACGAGGTCGAGCCCGTTCTCGTCCGGCATGACCACGTCCGTGATGACGAGATCGCCCTCCCCGTCCGAGACCCAGCGCCACAGCGTCGCGGCGTTGCCGGTGGTGCGCACCTCGTGCCCAAGCCGGCCCAGCGCCTGGCTCAGCACGGTGCGGATGGCGCGGTCGTCGTCGGCGACGAGGATCGTCGAGGCGGCGCTCATGGCCGGCGCTCCTGGCGCGCGGCGGTCGGGAGAAAGACCCGGAACACGGTGCGTCGCGGCTGGCTGTCGAACTCGATGACGCCGCCGTGGTCGCCCACGACCTTGGCGACAAGCGCAAGCCCGAGGCCTGAGCCGTTATGCTTGGTCGAGACGAACGGGTCGAACAGATGACGTCGCAAATCCTCGGGGATGCCATCGCCGTTGTCGCTGATCGAAATGACCAGCGGCAGGCGCACGCGGCTGTCATTGCCGGCGATGGCGAGGCGCACGCCGTGGCGGTAGGCGGTGGCGAGCTCGATCTCGCCACTGTGCTCCGGCACCGCCTCGGCCGCGTTCTTGACCAGATTGAGGAAAACCTGGATGAGCATGTCGCGGTTGCCGTCCACCGCCGGCAGCGAAGGGTCGTAATCCTCGATGAAGCGGACATGGCGGGCAAAGCCCGAGCTCGCAACCTTGCGCACGCGCTCGAGCACCTCGTGGATGTTGACGGCACTGCGCTCGATCGGGCGGCGATCGGAGAACACGTCCATGCGGTCGACCAGCGCGCAAATGCGATCGGCCTCGTCGCAGATGAGCCGCGTCAGCTCGCGGTCGGCGGGGCTCGCCGTCTCCTCGAGAAGCTGCGCCGCGCCGCGGATGCCGGAGAGCGGATTCTTCACCTCATGCGCCAGCATCGCCGCCATCGCCGTTACCGAGCGCGCGGCATTGCGATGGACGAGCTGGCGGTCGATCTTGTCGGCGATCGAGCGCTCCTGCAGGATGACGACCACGTGATCGTGGCCCTCGGCCAGCGGCGCTGCCTGGATGGTCACGACGCGCGTGCCGAGGCGCGGCGTCTCGAGCGTGACGCCATATTCGGAGACGCTGTGTCCCGACGCACGAACCGATTCGATGAGGGCGAAGAGCGGGCTGTCCGCGGGCACGAATTCAACCAGCGTGGACGCCAGCAGTGTCGCCGCGCCGGTATCGAAGAACTGCTCGGCCGCGGCATTGGCATAACGCATCCGGTCGGCGCGATCGATCACCAGCACCGGATCGGGCAGCGCCGCCAGCACCGATCCCGCCTCGATCGCGGTCTCGCCAGGGGCGCGCTTCGGCAGGCTCGTGGCCGGCGGCGTCATGGTCACGCCGCCTGCGCCAGAAGAGGTTCGTAGAAAGCGCAGATCATCGCCGTCACCGCTTGCGGATCGTCGGCCCGGTTGACGGCGGCACGAAATTCCGCCGCGCCGGGCAGACCCTTGCAGTACCAACCGAGATGCTTGCGCGCCATGCGTGTCCCGACCGCCGTGCCGTAATGCGACAACATGTCGTGGTAGTGGCGCAGCACGGTGTCGCGCTGCTGGCCGAGCGGCGGCGCGGCCATGCGCTCGCCGGTGCGCAGGAAGCGGATGACCTGGGCGACGAACCACGGCCGGCCATAGGCGCCGCGGCCGATCATCACCCCGTCGGCACCGGACTGGCGCTGCGCCTCGCGCGCGTCCTCGAGGGTCTCGATGTCGCCGTTGACGATTACCGGGATGCGCACTGCTTCCTTGATGCGGCGGACGAACGCCCAATCGGCACGGCCGTCGTAGAACTGGCAGCGCGTGCGGCCGTGAACCGTGACCATGCGGATGCCGCAATCCTCGGCGATGCGCGCAAGACGCGGCGCGTTGCGGTTCTGTTCGTCCCAGCCGGTACGCATCTTGAGCGTGACCGGCAGATCGACCGCCGCGACCACGGCGGCGAGAATGCGCGCCGCATGCGCCTCGTCGCGCATCAGCGCCGAGCCCGCATGACCGTTCACCACCTTCTTCACCGGGCAGCCGAAATTGATGTCGATGACGGCCGCGCCGCGATCGGCGTTGAGGCGCGCGGCCTCAGCCATGGATGCCGGCTCGCAGCCAGCGAGTTGCACCGCCATAGGAAACTCCTCGGGTACGTTCGCGGCCATGGTCAGGGATTGGCGGGTGTGGCGGATCATCGCCTCGCTGGCGATCATCTCGGAAACCACGAGCCCCGCCCCGTGCCGCTTGACCAGGCGCCGGAACGGCAAATCTGTAACGCCGGACATCGGTGCCAAGAAGACCGGGTCGGCGATCGGCAATGTTGCGATATTAATGCCCATAAATTGCGCAGCGCCTGATGATGCCTATTAATTAGGCATATAATACGCTCGCCCTTCGCACATGCAACAGAAATCGAAAAATCCGGCGGCGTCTCAGGCCAAAAGCACGTCCGTCACGAATTTGACGCCGGGATAGGCCAAGGTCAGCAGGAGATAGGCGATGAGGGCCCATCGCGCCACGCGGCGTCCGCGAAGCCCATGGTATCGGCGCGCCAGCAAGAGACCGCCGATGACGATAAAGGCGGCGACGGAGAACACGGTCTTGTGGTCGATCGCCAGGAGCGAGCCGCGCAGGAAATGCTCCGCGGCCAAACCGGTGGCGAGACCCAGAGCCAGCACCGCCTCGGCGGCGACCAGCAGCTCGAGTTCGAGCGCCTCGCTGTCGGCGACCGCGGGCAGGAGCCGGGTGAGCGCCGTCGGCTGTTTGCTCTTGAGCGCCCGCTCCAGCAGAAACACCGCCGCCCCGGCCACCGCCGCGATGGTAAGAAGCCCATAGGTCACGAGCGCGAAGAGGATGTGGGCGTCGAGCCACGCCGGCGGCACCGCGCCCACGATCCGGCGGTCCGGCGCGTTCTGGGCAAGGGTGGCGATGAGCGCAAGCAGCAGCAGCAGCGGCGCGAGCAACGTTGTCAGCCGCCACGCATGTCGGGTCCAAGCCGCCAGCACGAGGAACAGCGCCATGGTGACGGCGATGCTAACCCACAGCGACAAGGCGAATCCGGTCCGCCACGCGCCGCCGAGCTGCGCCGCGGCCCAAGCGCCCGGCCCGATGACGGCCAGCGCCAATACGGCATAGAACAGCGCATCGCGCCCATCATCGCGCCGCCAGCGCACGAACGAGGCCGGCAATAGCGTCGCTACCGCCGCATAGCCGAGAAAGGCGTGCATGCCGGTCAATCTAACCGCCGGTGCGGCCTTGGCAAGAAGCCGCGGCCTGTTCTAGCCTGCGGTCATGGAAGCCTGCATCGCACTCGTGGTCGCGGCCGGGCGCGGCACGCGATTCGGCGGCGCGCAGCCGAAGCAATATCAGTCGCTCGGCGGCAAGCCGCTGTTGCGTTATTCGCTCGAGGCGCTCGTCCGCCACGGCGGCGTTGCTGCCGTTTGCGTCGTCTACCAGCCGGAGGACGAGGCGCTTTACCGGCAGGCGGTGGCCGGGCTCGACCTGCTGCCGCCGGTGGCGGGCGGTGCATTGCGGCAGGACTCGGTGCGCCTGGGGCTCGACAGCCTCGGCAGCCATGCGCCGGGACGCGTGCTCATTCATGATGCCGCGCGACCGTTTCTCGATGCCGTCACGATTGACCGCGTGCTCGCGGCGCTTGAGGATGCGCCAGGCGCCATCCCTGCCCTGCCGCTCAGCGACACGGTGAAGCGCGGCGCCAACGGGTTGGTCGCCGCGACGCTCGACCGCGCTTCGCTGTGGCGCGCGCAGACGCCGCAGGGTTTCCGCTATGACGCGATCCGCGTCGCGCACCGCGCCTGCGCCGGCAGCGATCTCCCCGACGACGCCGCGGTGGCCGAGCGCGCCGGGCTCGCCGTCCGGCTGGTCGCAGGGAGCGAAGACAATTTCAAGGTGACGACTGCCGATGATCTGCAACGCGCCGAGCGCCTCCTCGCCGCGCGCCAGGGCGATGTCCGCACCGGCCAGGGCTTCGATGCGCACGGCTTCGGACCCGGCGATCACGTCTGGCTGTGCGGCGTTCGCATTCCGCATGAGCAAGCGCTGGTCGGGCATTCCGATGCCGATGTCGGGCTCCATGCGCTCACCGACGCCATTCTCGGGGCGCTCGGCGCCGGCGATATCGGCGGGCATTTCCCGCCGAGCGATCCGCGTTGGCGCGGCGCGCCTTCGTATCTCTTCCTGAGTCATGCTGCCGGGCTGGTGGCGGCCGCCGGCGGCAGCATCGCCCATGTCGACGTGACGGTGGTGTGCGAGCGGCCGCGCGTCGCCCCGCATCGCGACGCGATGGTGCGGCGCATCGCCGAGATACTGGCGCTCCATCCCCGCCGCGTCAGCGTCAAGGCCACCACCACCGATGGTCTCGGCTTCACCGGGCGCGGCGAAGGCATCGCCGCGGGCGCGGTCGCGACCCTGCGCCTGCCTTTTTGAACGCGGCGATGGAAGCCGCCGCGGCGCCGCCGCTCCGTCGCTCGCATCCGGCGATGCTGGCCGCAACGCTATGCGGCGTCGGATTCATGCCGCGCGCGCCCGGCACATGGGGCACGCTCGTGGCGCTGCCGTTCGCGTGGCTGGTCGCGCGCGCATGGGGTGCCGGCGGGCTGGTAGCGGGTGCGTTCGTGCTGTTCGTCCTCGGGTGGTGGGCGGCGGCCGCGGTCACGCGCGTTTGCGGCAAGGACCCGCAATTCATTGTCATCGACGAGGCGGCGGGCCAGTTTCTCGCGCTGGCGGCGGCGCCGCCGCTCGATCCATGGTTCTACGTCGCCGCGTTCGGGCTCTTTCGCATCTTCGACATCGCGAAGCCGTTTCCGGTGGGCTGGGCCGACCGGCGCATTGGCGGCGGTTTCGGCGTCATGTTCGACGACGCGCTTGCGGCGGTCTATGCCGCTCTCGTGCTCATGATCGCGAGGCTCCTCCTTGGCCGATGATCCACTTCGCCATCTTGCCGCAACGGTGCTCGACCGCTGCCGTGCGCGGGGATGGAAACTCGCCACCGCCGAGTCCTGCACCGGCGGCATGATCGCCGCGGCGCTCACCGACATCGCCGGTTCGTCCGATGTCGTCGAGCGCGGCTTCGTCACCTATTCGAACGCGGCGAAGAGCGAATTGCTCGGCGTGAAGCCGCCGGACATTGCAGCGCACGGTGCCGTCAGCGCCGAAGTCGCCGCCGCAATGGCCGCGGGCGCGCTCACCCATGCGCCGGTCGATCTTGCCGTCGCCGTCACCGGCATTGCCGGTCCCGGTGGCGCAACCCCGGGAAAGCCGGTGGGACTGGTTTGGTTCGGCCTCGCCCGGCGCGGCGCGGCGGTGCGGACCGAGCGCCATGTCTTCCCCGGCGACCGCGGCGCGGTGCGCCGGGCCGCGCTCGAGCGCGCGCTCGCGCTCTTGGCCGAGGCGGCGCAATAGATCAGGGCGAGCGCCGTCGACGCCGAAACTGCGATTCGCGCCGCCGCCCGGCGCGGGTCAATGAACCATCTCTCCGCGCGCGATGGCGAGATGATGCGGCTGGTGGTGGCTCCCGCTCACCATGATGCCGATGAAGCCGAGGCCGCGAATATGACTCACCTCCTTCGGATCGCGCGACGTCACCGTAAGCTGCACCCCATTCTCCAGGGGTTCGGTCCGGGCGCTCCAGCCGTTGAGGTGCGTTTCCTCGATCTCATGGGCCTGCGCCGGCACCATGCGGCGGATCGCCGCAACCGTTCGCCCGGTGCCGGTCACCGCCACCTGGAGCCCGCCCGCGACCGGCTTCGCCTCGGCATCGGCCTTGAGCGTCACGTCGTTCATGTCGATGAGGTGCTGGCGAAGCGCCTCGAGGTTCACCTTCGACCAGTCGGTGGAGGGATCGGCCTCCAGAATGCGAACGATCTCCTGGATGGCGCCGAAGGCGTCCTGCCCGGGCATGGTCGGGACCGAGCCCGTGTGAACGGTGGTGCGATCGGGCTGCATCGGCGCGCTGCCGCCGGCATCGCGTTGCATGCCATGCCTCGTGGCATGCGCATCACGGTCCATCTGCGCATGCGCGGTGGACACGACGAGCAGGCCGAACGTCGCGATGACGATCGCGGCGGCCACGCCGACGCCCCGCCGGCCGAGAGAACGGTTCATGATCCTTCGACCCATCAGTAAAGAGAGATTTCGACCAATCTAGCGCCGCGCCAGCCGGCCTCATATGATCGCAGTCATAGGCCCCGCTTTTTCCGAAGCACCAGCCCTTCCGGCGTGCGCGCGATTGCGCCCTCCCTTTGCAGCGCGGCGAGGGTTCGGTAGAGCGCCTCGTGCGAAAGGCCGATTTCGGCGGCAAGGTCCATCAAGCTCCCGCTCAGGCGCACGGTTCGGCCATCCGAGCCGGCCGCGAGGGCGAGATGGTGAAGGATGCGTTCCCGTGCGGACCGGATATTGCGCTGCTCGAGGCGCGATCGCAGCGCTTGAACCTCCCGCGCGAGAACGGCCATCAATTGTTCGGCAAACGGCGGGTCCGAGCGGACGGCGGCAAGGACCCGGCGCTTGGAAAACACCCGGACCCGCGACGCGATGTCGGCGACGGCATCGCAGTGATAGGACGTGGCGAATAAGGCCGCCTCCGCGAACAGATCGCCGGCGCGGGCGGTATGGATCACCACCTTTCGATGATCGACCGTGTGCCGGACCAGGCGCAGGCGGCCGCGCTCGAGGACAAAGATCGCGCTGGCCGGATCACCCTGGCGGAACAGCGCCTCGCGCGCTCTCAACTCGCGAACGGTGCTGCCCCGTAGGATCGCCGACGGCATCCATTCGGGCGTGCGTTCAGCCATCACCCCCATGCCGTTCCGGGCTCATCGGGACGCCTTGCCGCATCGTGACCGCGCCGTTCCGTCGATCCATCATCGCCAGCGCGGCCCGAAGGCACGGGCATCCACGGTTTTGCGGCGGCTTGTCGCGCCCACCGCCCTATGAAAGATTGTAACGGAGCCGCAAAGGAGGCGCACGATGTTCCTGCAGAACGCGTGGTACGTGGCCGCATGGAACCGCGAAGTCGGCCGCGCCCCGCTCGCGCGGACGATCCTCGGCGAGTCCGTGGTGCTCTACCGCAAGCACGACGGTACCGCGGTGGCGCTCGAGGATCGCTGCTGCCATCGCCAGTTGCCGCTGTCGATGGGCGTCGTCATCGACGATGATCTGCGCTGCGGCTATCACGGCCTGCGCTATGCCGCGGACGGCGCCTGCATCGACGTTCCGGGCCAATCATCGATCCCCGCCGAATTGCGCGTGCGCAGTTTCCCCGTGCTCGAGCGCTGGAATTGGATCTGGATCTGGATGGGCGATCCCGTGCGCGCCGATCCGGGCCTCATACCGAACTGGTGGTGGTGCGATCATCCGCAATGGCGCTGCAGCCAGCCCGACATGATTCACGTCAAATGCCATTATCAGCTCATTGCCGACAACGTGCTCGACGGGACCCATCTCGCCTATGTCCACAGCACCACGATCGGCGCCGATTCGATTGCGGCGGCGCCACCCAAGACGGAGCGCAAGGACCATCTCGTGCGCGTCACGCGCTGGATTGCCGACCGGCCGCCGCCGCCGCTCTACCAGCTCGCCGGAAACTTCACCGGCAATGTCGACCGCTGGGCCAATGTGGAGCACGCGCCGCCATGCTATTCGGTCAATTTCGCCGGCTGCGTCGAGGCCGGCAAAAGCAACGGCAAGCGGGTCGAACTGGTCGCGCTGAGTGCGCCCACGCCCGAAACCTTGTCCACGACGCACTATTTTTTCGCCTTCTCGCGCGCCTTCGCGCATGACGATCCCGTGGTCGAGGACATCTTCACGCGGCGCTTCGTCGATGTCTTCCGCGAAGACGTGGCCGTGCTCGAGGCACAACAGCGGATGATGACGCTGAAGCCCGGTGCGCGCCAGGTCAACATCGCCGTCGATGTCGCCTCACTGGCCGCCCGCCGCCTGCTCGAGGGCATGATCGCCGCCGAGCAACAGCGTCGCGACGTCCCGCCGACCGCGTGATCGCGGGCAACGGCGCGTTCCGTCGCAACCGTTCAGTCGGTCTGATCGAGACTCGCGCCGGCGGCGCGGGGAAAGGGATCGAGGACGAGCGAGAGCTGCTGCGCCACGGCTTCGCCGATGTCGATCCTGCCGCCGGCCAGCGGCTCGACCGTCTCGGCCTCGCCGTCGAGGACGATTTCGCGGGTATCGCTCGAGGCGCCGTAAAGCAGGGTGAAGCTCTCCTCGATCCGGCTCGGCACCGGCTCGAGCGTGACGACGCAGGTCTGCACCACATCGGCCGCGAGCGTGGCGGTGAGCCGCACCAGCCCGCCCTCGAGGCAGCTCAGCCGTACCTCCGCCTCGAGACGGTCGAGCGCGAGCAGCGCAAAGCGCGTCGCAAGCGCCTCGCGCTCCGCGGCGCCGGCGGCGATGGCATGCACCGCCCCCCGGCCCGTTTGCTGCGGCGCCTCGACCGAGCGGGCGAATTCGGGCCGCGGCTCGTCAGCCCTCATTGCGCCGCCTCTTCGTCCTCGACCGGCGCGAACCGCACCTCGCCGGCCATGAGCGCCGCGACCGGGACCGGCGCCAGGGCCTCGGCCTGGCGCCTGAGATAGCGGCACGCGCGCGCGAGTTGCGGCGCCTCCGGAGCGGCGGTGCCGAACAGATTGCGCCGCAACGCGTCGGCGAGCATCGCGTCGCCTTCGGCCAATCCTCGTTCATAGGCGACGACCCGGCCGTAGAAGCCGCGCGCCATCGCCTTCACATGGCGGCCGACGCCGACATCGGTCGCGCCCATCTCGCGCACCGCGCGGTCGAGGTCCGCGAACATGGTATCGAACAGGTCCTGGGCGAATTCGGCCGTCTCGGCACGGTCGGCCTTGAGCCGGTTGAGCACGAGAAAGGCATGCAGCGCCAGCAGCTCGAATCGGCCGTCAAGGGTATCGGGCACCTCCCACGCGGCGAACAGCACCGGCTCGCGCGCGCGCGCGACGATGATGTGATAGGCGGCAAGAACGGCTTGGCGCCGCCGGCCGCGGCGAAACAGCGAGGCGAGCGGCATCGCGATCGGTCCATCTGCAAATTCGGCGCGGTTGACAGAGGGTCTCGCCGCGGTGCAATTTCACCGCCGAAATGGCTCCGAACGCAGACATTGTCAATCGCCCGCGTGCCGGGCGCGTCATGCTGGTTGCGGCATTGCTCGTCCTGGCGAGCTGCACCAACCCGATTGATCAGCGCGGCAACCTGCCCAAGCCGGACAAGCTTGTGCAGATCAAGCCAGGCAGCACCGACAAGGCCACGGTCACAAGGCTTCTGGGCTCGCCCTCGAGCGTCGCCGCGTTCGATGCGAATACCTGGTACTACATCAGCCAGAAGACACAGCCCTTCGCCTTCTTCACCCCGTCCCGCCTCGATCAGGAAGTGGTCGCGATCGATTTCAACAACAAGGGCATCGTCAGCGACGTGCGCCGCAAGACCATGGCCGATGCGGAGGCGGTCAAGCCCGATCCCAACGCCACGCCAGCGTCCGGCCGCACGTTCACGCTGCTCGAGCAGCTCATCGGCAATTTAGGCCGCTTCAGCGGCCAGCCCACCACGAACGGCCGGCCGGGAGGACCCTGACGGCGGTGATCGCGGCGTGCCGGCGCGGCCGTCGCGTCAGTGCAGGCTGGCGAGGATCGCGAGCAGCAGGATCGCGACGATATTGGTGATCTTGATCATCGGATTGACTGCCGGCCCGGCCGTGTCCTTGTAGGGATCGCCGACGGTGTCGCCGGTGACGGCCGCCTTGTGCGCGTCCGAGCCCTTGCCGCCGTGGTGGCCTTCCTCGATGTATTTCTTGGCGTTGTCCCAGGCGCCGCCGCCCGAGGTCATCGAGATGGCGACGAAGATCCCGGTGACGATCGTGCCCAGCAGCATGGCGCCGAGCGCACTGAACCCGGCGGCGCTGCCGGCGATCGCCCACACCACGACATAGAGAACGATCGGCGCCAGCACCGGCAACAGCGACGGCACGATCATCTCGCGGATCGCCGCCTTGGTGAGCAGGTCGACGGCGCGGCCATAATCGGGCTTGCCGCGGCCTTCCATGATGCCGGGGATTTCCTTGAACTGGCGGCGAACCTCGAGCACCACCGATCCGGCCGCCCGACCGACCGCCGTCATGCCGAGCGAGGCGAACAGATAGGGCAGCAATCCGCCGATGAAGAGCCCGATCACCACATAGGGATTCTGCAGCTCGAAATTCACCTTGAGATTGGGAAAATAGTGGTGCAGGTCCTCGGTATAGGCCGCGAACAGCACCAGCGATGCGAGCCCGGCCGAGCCGATCGCATAGCCCTTGGTGACGGCCTTGGTCGTGTTGCCGACCGCGTCGAGCGCGTCCGTCGTGCGGCGTACGTCCTTGGGGAGATCCGCCATTTCGGCGATGCCGCCGGCATTGTCCGTGACCGGGCCGTAGGCATCGAGCGCGACGATCATGCCGGCAAGCGCCAGCATCGTTGTCGCCGCAACCGCGATGCCGAACAGCCCCGAAAGGAGATAGGAGACGATGATGCCCCCGCAGATGACGATGACCGGCAACGCCGTCGCCTCCATCGACACGGCGAGGCCCTGGATCACGTTGGTGCCGTGCCCGGTGATGGAACTGGTGGCGATGCTCCGCACCGGCCGATAGGCGGTCGAGGTGTAGTATTCGGTGATCCAGACGATGAGTCCGGTGACGGCGAGGCCGGTGAGAGCGCAGCCGAACAGGTGGCGGCCATCGGTCACGCCGCCGCCCGCGAGCGGCAGCGTCGTGCCGAAACCGATCATCGTCGCGATCACCCCGGCAATCGCCAGCGCCGACAGTGCGCCCGCCGCGACGAGCCCCTTATAGAGCGCTGCCATGATGTTGCCGCTCGGTCCGAGGTGGACGAAGAACGTGCCGATGACCGAAGCGACGATGCAGACCGCGCCGATCACCATCGGCAGCAGCATCATCGTGTCGCGCATGGCGTCGGTGAAGAAGATTGCCGCGAGCAGCATGGTCGCGACCACGGTGACGGCATAAGTCTCGAACAAGTCCGCCGCCATCCCGGCGCAATCGCCGACATTGTCGCCGACATTGTCGGCGATCACCGCCGGATTGCGCGGATCGTCCTCGGGAATCCCGGCCTCGACCTTGCCGACGAGATCGGCACCGACATCGGCGCCCTTGGTGAAGATGCCGCCGCCCAATCGCGCGAAGATCGAAATGAGCGAGGCGCCGAAGCTGAGCGCGACGAGCGCTTCGAGAATCGGCCGCGGATCATCTGTCGGCAGCGTCGCGCGCAGGAAGAAATAATAGAGCGACACGCCCAAGAGGCCGAGCCCCACCACCAGCATGCCGGTGACCGCGCCGGAGCGGAAAGCGAGCGCGAGGCCCGCCGCGAGGCCGCTGCGCGCCGCCTGGGCCGTGCGCACGTTGGCGCGCACCGAGACGTTCATGCCGATATAGCCGGCCGCGCCGCTGAGGATCGAGCCGACCAGATAGCCGACGCCAGCGCGCCAACCCAGCGTCCCGGTCAGGATGATGAAAATGACGACGCCGACAATGGCGATGGTGCGGTACTGGCGGTTGAGATAGGCACGAGCGCCCACCTGAATCGCGCTGGCGATTTCCTGCATGCGCTGCGTGCCGGCGTCGGCAGCAAGCACCTGACGGCTAGTGACGATGCCGTAGAGTATGGCGAGCAATCCCGCAGCGGTGATCACCCAAGCGGCAATGTTCATTCGTTCTGACCCTTTGTTGGAAATCGACCCCGTGGGCAAAGCGAGCGGAAGATAGAAGAGAAGCGCCGGTCAGGCAACCCGCCGGCGCGTCAGCGCCGCCGCTCGAAGAACTCCTCGATATCGACCGCCTTGACCGCCACGGGATCGAGGACGCGCGTCGCGGTCTGGAGCAGCCGCTGCTTCAGCGCGTTCTCGCTTTCGGGCGTGCCGATGCCGCCGCGCTGCTGCACGAAGGAATAGATGTCACTCAGGAAGGCGTCGTTGAGGGCGGGGCGCTTGTTCTCGACGTCCTTCGCCTTGCCGCCGTCGGCGATCTCGACCGCGACGGCGATGCTGACCTGATGCGTGATGTTGTCGTGCCGGTCGATCACCGGCACGAAGATCGGGGAGAGCTGGACGAAGAACGGCTTTCCCGGCACCGGCATCACGACCGCCGAGCGGTCGGCCGCCCCGGCGGGATCGGAGGCCGCCAGGAGCGCGACCAGCGCTGCCGCGGCGATACGCTCAGAAATGCTCATACCCCGCCACCTCGACCGTGACCGTGCTGCCATCACGCGCCAGCACCCTCACACCCTGCCCTGCTTCGATCCGGCCAATCATCGTGATCGGCACCCCGACCTCGCGCGCCAGGACGGCGAGGCGCGACTCGGTGTCAGGCACCGCGGTGAACAGCAGCTCGTAATCGTCGCCGCCGCCGAGCACGGCGGCAAGGCGCCGGGGCTCGCGCCGGAGCGCCGCGCGCGCCGCCGGTGACAGCGGCAGGCGCTCCACCTCGATCACGGCGGCGACGCCCGCCACCGTGCAGATATGTCCCAGATCGGCGACGAGCCCGTCCGAGATGTCCATCATCGCGGCGGCGAGGCCGACGAGTCGCGGTCCGAGCGCGAGCCGCGGCTGCGGCAGGCGGAATCGGTCGACAAGGAAATCGCGCTCGGCGGCGGCGACGCCGAGGTCCTCGCCCTTGGCCGCCATCACCCCAAGCGCCGCATCGCCGAGCGTCCCCGTTACATAGACGCGATGCCCCGGCAGCGCCCCGCGCCGCAGCACCGCGCGACCGGCGGCAACGCGACCGATGGCGGCAACCGAAAGCGTCACCGGTCCGGGCGTCGCCACCGTGTCGCCGCCCAGGAGGCCGATGCCATAGCGCGCCTGATCCTCCGCCAGCCCGGCGGCAAACGCCTCGAGCCAGGTGTCGTCGCGCGAGGAAGGCAACGCGGTCACGAGAAGATAGCCGACCGGCACCGCGCCCTTGGCCGCGAGGTCGGAGAGATTGACGCGCAGCAGCTTTTGCGCCACCTGCGCGGGCGGATCATCCGGCAGGAAATGCACGCCCTCGACGATGGCGTCGGTCTTGAGCACGTATTGCTCGCCGGGCGGGCCATCGATCAACGCCACGTCGTCGAGAAGGCCGAGCGCTCCCGGCGCTGCCAGCGGCGCGAAGAAGCGGGCGATGCGCGCGAACTCACCGAGATGCGGCGCCGCCATCGTACTCCCCCTCCGCCGCCGCATTCGACCGCAGCGTGCGCGCCAGCCGGTCGAGCACGCCGTTGACGAGCCCCGGCTCGCGGCCGCCGAAAAAGGCGTGGCCGATGTCGAGATATTCCGAGATGACGACCGGCACCGGCACGTCGGGGCAAGCAAGCAGCTCGTAGGCGCCGGCGCGAAGAATGGCGCGCAGCACGGATTCGAGTCGCTCGAGCGGCCATTCGGGCGTCAGCGCCGCGGCGATCAGGCGGTCGAGTTCGTCGTGGCGCGCCGCGGCGCCGCGGACGAGGGCCGCGAAGAAACCCGGATCGGCATCGCCGAAGCCGTCGCCCTCGCCATCGCGGCCGAGCCGGTGATGGACGAATTCGCTGATGACGCTATCGACGGAGGCACCGGCAAGCTCGAGTTGATAGAGCGCCTGCACGGCGGCGAGGCGCGCGGCCGTGCGGCGGCGGCCGGCCGGAATTGGACGCGAGGTGCCCACCACCGCGGTCATGGCGTGGCGAGGCCGAACCGGCGCTGGAGCGCGATCATGGCCAGGCACGCGCGCGTCGCCTCACCGCCCTTGTCGCGGCGGTCGACGAGCGCCCGCGCCAGCGCCTGGGCCTCGTTCTCGACCGTGAGAATGCCGAAGCCGATCGCAAGCGCATGGCGGATCGCGAGATCCTGCAAGCCGTGCGCGCTCTCCTGGCAGACATGCTCGTAATGCGAGGTCTCGCCGCGGATGACGCAGCCGAGCGCGACATAGCCGTCGAAGCGCGGACCCGTGCCGCGCTCGGCAGCGAGCGCAGCGAAGCGGATTGCGGCGGGAATCTCGAACGCGCCCGGCACGCCGAACCGCTCACAGGTCGCGCCCGCCGCCTCGATCGCGGCTACCGCGCCCTTGAGCAACGCGTCCGAGATGTGCTCGTAATAGCGCGCCTCGACGATCATGAGATGCGGCGCCGGCATCGTCTCATGCTCCCGAAGGGATGGGCTTGCGCCCGACGACGTGGAGGCCATACCCGTCGAGCCCGACGATGGTGCGCGGCACGTTCGACAGCAGCACCATGTCGCGGACCCCGAGATCGATCAGGATCTGCGCACCGATACCGTAGTCGCGCAATTCGCGTTGCGGCAGGCCAGTCTCGAGGAAGCCGCGCACCCGTTCCGACACGGCCGACGAGGCCACCTCGCGCAGGAGCACGACGACGCCACGGCCTTCGCCCGCGATCATGGTCATCGCCCGGCGCAGCAGATCGCCGCGCCCGCTTTTCGCATTCGCCAGCGCATCGTCGAGGACATTGACCGCGTGCATGCGCACCAGCACCGCCTCGGGAGTGGAAATGTCGCCTTTGACGAGCGCGATGTGCTCGGCATAGGCGACGCGGTTGGCGAAGACGAACATCCGCCATTCGCCGCCGAAGTCACTCCAGAACGGCGCCTCGATGATGCGCTCGACGATACGGTCGTGGCGCCGGCGATAGGCGATGAGATCGGCGATGGTGGCGATCTTGATCCCGTGGAGCTGGGCGAAGGCGACGAGTTCGGGCCGGCGCGCCATAGTGCCGTCGTCGTTCATGATCTCGCAGATCACGCCGGAGGGATTGAGGCCGGCGAGCCGGGCAAGGTCGACCGCCGCCTCGGTATGTCCCGTCCGCACCAGCACCCCACCATCGCGCGCCATCAGCGGGAAGACGTGGCCGGGCGTGACGATGTGCTCGAAATTCTTGGTCGGATCGATCGCGACCGCGACGGTGCGGGCGCGGTCCGGCGCCGAAATGCCGGTGGTGATGCCGTCGCGCGCCTCGATCGACACGGTGAATGCGGTCTGGTGGCGCGAGGCGTTGTGCTGCGTCATCATCGGCAGATGCAATTCGTCGCAGCGCTGGCGCGTGAGCGCGAGGCAGATGAGGCCGCGGCCGTATTTCGCCATGAAGTTGATCGCCGCCGGCGTCGCCATCTGCGCCGGGATGACGAGGTCGCCTTCGTTCTCGCGGTCCTCGTCGTCGACCAGGATGAACATCCGACCGTTGCGCGCCTCGTCGATGATCTCCTCGATCGGCGACGTGACCTCCATGAAGCTCATGCCAACGTCCTTCCCAAGATGCGCGCAATGTAGCGGGCGATGACGTCGATCTCGAGATTGACTCGATCGCCGACCGCGGCCGTGCCAAACGTCGTCTTCGCCTGGGTGTGGGGAATGATGTTGACACCGAAGCGCCGGCCGACGACCTCGTTGACGGTCAGCGAGACGCCGTCGAGCGCGACCGAGCCCTTGCTCGCGAGAGCAACCTCGTACCCCGGCGGTACCTCGAACATGAAGCGCGCGGAATCCCCCTCCGCGCGGCGTTCGACGATCTGCGCCACGGCATCGACATGGCCAGTGACGATATGTCCGCCCATCTCATCGCCGCTCTTGATGGCGCGTTCGAGATTGACCCGGGTCCCGACCCGCCAGTCGCCGAGCGTGGTGCGCGCCAACGTCTCGGCGGACGCGGTGACGCCGAACCAGCCTTCGCCCTTCTCCACGACGCTGAGGCAGACGCCGGCGCACGCGACCGAGGCGCCGAGCGCAATCTCCGCGGTGTCGTAGGCGGTGGCGAAGTGGAAGCCTGTGTCGCCGCCAGGGACGACCGCGCGAACCACGCCGATATCGGTGACAATGCCTGTGAACATGATGGGCTGTAACCTAGGCCGCGCGCCCCAATGTTTCCAGCACATCCTCGCCGACCGCCTCGATCGACAGGCGCTCGAAACGGGGAGCGGCGGCAAGAGCGGCGACGCCGAAGGCCGCCACCGCCGCCGTTCCGTCGCCGCCGATGATCGAGGGCGCGCGGAACCAGGCGATGCGATCGACCAGGTCGGCGGCAAGGAGCGCCGCTGCCAGGCGGCCGCCGCCCTCGACCAAGAGCCGCGTCAGTCCGCGCTGCCCGAGCGCCGCGAGCGCGCCGCCGAGATCGATTTCGCCAGCGTCGTCCGCTGCCACCTCGATCAACTCGACGCCCTGGTCGGCAAAGGCGCGGCGCCGCGCGGCGTCGGCGCTTGCGCGCACGATGAACCAGGTCGGCACGTCCTGTGCCGTGACGACGAGCCGTGCGGTCAAGGGCGCGCGCAATCCGCCATCGATGACGACCCGCACCGGCGAGCGATCCTCGAGCCCCTCGAGCCGGCAGGTGAGCTCCGGATCGTCGGCCCGCAGCGTGTTGGCGCCCACCATGACCGCGTCGTGGGTGGCGCGCAGCAGATGGGCGCGGGCCCGGGAAGCGGGACCGGTGATCCAACGGCTTTCGCCGCCGACGGTGGCGATCCGGCCGTCGAGCGTGGTGGCGAGCTTCAATGTGACGAGCGGCCGCCCCGCGCGCAGACGCAACAGGAAGCCGGCATTGACCGCGGACGCCTCCGCGGCGCAGAGACCGATCTCGACCGCGATCCCGGCGGCACGGAGCGCGGCCACGCCCTTGCCGGAGACACGCGGATCGGGATCGGCGATCGCCACGACGACGCGGGCGACGCCCGCAGCGGCGAGCGCTTCGGTACAGGGCGGCGTGCGTCCCCAATGGCAGCACGGTTCGAGGGTGACGAAGGCAGCCGCCCCCCGGGCGCCGGCGCCAGCGCGGCTCAACGCCTCGGTCTCGCCATGCGGCCGCCCGCCGGGCTGAGTCCAGCCGCGCCCGACGATCGCGCCCTCACGCACGAGGACGCAGCCGACGGCAGGATTGGGCCAGACCGTGCCGAGCCCGCGCCGCGCCAACCCCAGCGCCACCCGCATATGTGCGAGATCGTTCACCGGATGCTCAGTCGCTCTCGACGTTGGCGCCGATCCGCCCGATGAACTCGCCGAAATCCTTGGCCTCGCGGAAATTGCGATAGACCGAGGCGAAGCGGACATAGGCGACCTGATCGAGCGTCGCCAGCGACTCCATCACCAACTCGCCGATCATGTCGCTCGGGATGTCGGTCTCGCCCGAGCTCTCGAGCTGGCGCACGATCGAGTTGATGACGCGTTCGATCCGCTCCGGCTCGACCGGGCGCTTGCGCAGCGAGATGCGAATGGAGCGCGCCAGCTTGTCGCGGTCGAAGGGCTCGCGCTGGCCGTTCTTCTTGATGACCGTCAGCTCGCGCAACTGAACCCGCTCGAAGGTGGTGAATCGCGCGGCGCAATTGGGACACTGCCGGCGGCGGCGAATCGCACCGCGATCGTCGGTCGGCCGCGAGTCCTTGACCTGGGTATCTTCGCAGCCGCAGAACGGACAGCGCATCGGCTCCCTCCCCTCCCCGCGATGATCAGGCCCGGTCGGGCATCATGGATAGACCGGGAAACGGGCGCAGAGCTGTGCCGCCTTGCCCCGCACCTCGGCTTCGACCGTGCCATTGCCCGCGGCGCCGTTGCGCGCCAACCCCTCGAGCGTCTCGGCGATCATGTCGCCGAGCTGGCAGAATTCGCCCTGGCCGAAGCCGCGGGTCGTCGCCGCCGGGCTGCCGAGACGAATGCCCGAGGTGACGGTCGGCCTTTCCGGGTCGAACGGAACGCCGTTCTTGTTGCAGGTGATGCCGGCACGTTCGAGCGACGCCTCCGCATCCTTGCCGGTGAGCTTGTGCGACCGCAGATCGACGAGCAGGAGATGGGTGTCGGTACCCCCCGAGACGATGTCGAAGCCGCGCTCGCCGAGCCGCGTCGCCAGCGTCTTGGCATTGTCGACGACTTGCCGCGAATAGTTGCGGAATTCCGGTTGCAAGGCTTCGCGGAGCATGACCGCCTTGGCGGCGATGACATGCATCAGCGGACCGCCCTGGAGCCCGGGAAACACGGCGCTGTTGATGCGTTTGCCGATGTCCTCGTCGTTCGCGAGGATCATGCCGCCGCGGGGTCCGCGCATGGTCTTGTGCGTCGTCGTGGTGACGACATGGGCATGCGGCAGTGGGCTCGGATGCACGCCGGCGGCCACGAGCCCGGCGAAATGCGCCATGTCCACCATGAGAAAGGCGCCGACCGCGTCGGCAATGCGGCGGAAGCGGGCGAAGTCGATGATGCGCGGATAGGCCGAGCCGCCGGCGATGATGAGTTTGGGCCGCTCGGCATGGGCGAGCCGCTCGACCTCGTCCTCGTCGATGCGCCCGTCCCCACGCCGCACGCCGTATTGTACCGCGCGGAACCACTTGCCGGACAGGTTCGGCGCGGCGCCGTGGGTGAGATGGCCGCCCGCGGCGAGCGACATGCCGAGAACGGTGTCGCGCGGCTGCAGCAGCGCCAGCATCACCGCCTGGTTCGCCTGCGAGCCCGAATGCGGCTGAACATTGGCGAAGGCGCAGTCGAACAGGCGCTTCGCCCGGTCGATCGCGAGTAGCTCGGCCACGTCGACATGCTCGCAGCCACCGTAATAGCGCCGTCCCGGATAGCCCTCGGCGTATTTGTTGGTAAGCACCGAGCCTTGCGCCTCAAGCACGGCGCGCGAGGCGTAGTTCTCGGAGGCGATCAGCTCGATCTGATCCTGCTGGCGCTTCAGTTCACCGGTGATGGCAGCGGCGATCTCGGGATCGCTCTCGCTCAGCCCGGCGGTAAAGAAGCTGTTGGGCGGAAGCGCGGCGGCGCGGGGGGAGGGCATGGTGAAAAGCCTTGCGATCAGGACAATTTGGCAATGCGGCGGGCGTGGCGCCCGCCCTCGAATTCGGTCGAGAGGAAAATTCTGAGACAATCCTTGGCGAGCTCGGGACCCACGAGCCGCCCGCCCAGCACCAGCACATTGGCGTCGTTATGCTGCCGCGCCAGCCGGGCGGTCAAGCCGTCGTGGCAAAGCGCGGCGCGAATGGCGGGGTGGCGGTTGGCGGCAATCGACATGCCGATGCCGCTGCCGCAGACCAGGATGCCGCGCCGCGCCGCGCCCCCGGCAACGGCGCCCGCCAGCGCCCGGGCGAGATCGGGATAATCGACCGCCGCGGGTCCCTCGGTGCCGAGATCCAAGACCTCGTAGCCCAAAGCATCGAGTTCGCCGACGAGGGTGACCTTGAGGTCATAGCCGCCATGATCCGCGGCGACGGCAATACATTCGGGCATGGACCGAGCTTCGGCAGGATCGCACCGCGAGTCTACCGGATTTCGATGGCCGTCGCCAGCCGCCTACCATCCATCGCGTCGCGCCCGGCTGCATTTCGCTGCCACGTCGATCGCCCGCAATGAAAGGCGACACCAAATCCTGCACCCCCCTGGCCTTAGACTTGGTTAATCTAGATATTCATTTACCAAGTTCGGTCGACTTTTATCGAATATTATGATTCGCGCCGGTTTTGATTGACACAACTCGCGCTGCTTGCGACTATATCGCGCCTATCACAGGAGAAAGCAAGCGCCGCCATGACCGAGCCTGTACCAAACAAGGCGGCCGCGCCGGCCTTTTTGCGCCTCACCACCGACGTGGTCGCGGCCTATCTCCGCAACAACGCGCTGCCGAACGCGCAGATCGCGGAAATCATCAATTCGGTCTACCGCTCGCTGCGTACCCTCGACCATGGAGGCGGCGTGAGCCTCGGGGCGACATCGAAGCCCGCCGTACCGGTGCGCAAATCGATCCAGCCCGAATTCCTCGTCTGCCTCGAGGACGGCAAGCGGCTCAAGATGCTGAAGCGGCATTTGCGCTCGACCTACAACCTTACTCCCGACCAGTACCGGCAGAAATGGGGCCTTCCGGCTGACTATCCCATGGTCGCCCCGAATTACGCCGAGGAGCGCTCGAGCTTCGCCAAGAAGATCGGATTGGGCCGCAGCGCCGGCCGCAAGGACCTCAAACGCGGATCGAATGGCGCCAGGAAATAGCCGCGCCTCGGCACCCTACCCCTTGATTTCGCGGTACTTGCCGGCGCTCCAGACATAGACGACGTAATCGGGGCCCTCGACGTCGCCTTTCCGGTCGAAGCCGATCGAGCCGATGACAGTGTCGAACCGGTTGCCCCGCATGGTCCTGGCGAGATCGTCGACCTTGGTCGATTTGGCCATGTTGGCCGCGTCGGCGAAGACCTGCAACGCGGCATAGGTGTAGAGCGTATAGCCTTCGGGATCGAAGCCCTGCGCCTTGAATTCGGCGACCGCCTTTTGCGCACTCGGCAGTTTCCGGGGATCGGGCGCAAAGGTCATCAGCGTCTTCTCGCCGGTGTCGCCGGTAATCTTCCAGTATTCCTCGCTGGCGAGCGCGTCGCCGCCCATCAGGACCGCCTTCAACCCCTGCTCCTTGGCCTGACGGATCAGCAGCCCGGCCTCGGTGAAATAGCCGCCGTAATAGATGGCGACGATATGCTTCTCCTTCATCTTGCTGATGAGCGCCGAAAAATCCTTGTCGCCCTGGTTGACGGATTCGTACATCGCCTCGTGCATGCCGGCCGCATTCATCGCCTTCTTGGTCTCGTCGGCGAGGCCCTGGCCGTAGGCAGTCTTGTCCTGGACGATGGCGACCGGCTGACCCTTGAAGTGCTTGACGATATAAGCGCCGGCGACGCGGCCTTGCGCGTCGTCGCGCCCGCAGGTGCGGAAGATGTTGTTCCAGCCGTTCTTGGCCGCGCCATCGGTCAGGAGCGGGTTGGTCGAGGCCGGCGTGATCTCCAGGATGCCATTCTCGGCATAGACTGCCGAAGCCGGGATCGACGCGCCCGAACAGAAATGCCCGATCACCGCGACGACGTTATCGTTCACCATCTCGTTGGCGACGGCGACGGCCTGCTTGGGATCGCAGGCATCGTCGCCGACGAGAAGGTGGATTTTCTTGCCGAGAACGCCGCCCTGGGCGTTGATGTCCTTCACTGCCATGTCGGCGCCACGTTTCATCTGCTCGCCGAAGGCGGCGTCCTGGCCGGTGATCGGCCCGACCACGCCGACCGGGATGTCCTGCGCCACGGCGAGCGCGGTCGAGGCGAAAACAAGGAGGGCAGCGGCGAACGCGGTTCTCAGCGTTGTCATGGCGGTTTTGCTCCGGGATGGCAAAGCGGGACGAAGTCTATCATCGGCAATACCCGACGTCAGGCACGATCGTCACGGCCGCGGTCGCGCCACCCGAACCAGCCGGCGCGCTCGTAGAGCCAAGGATATTGCTGCACCATGCGCCGCGCCTGGGTCAACCGATAGGCGCAGGCACCGGCGCCGACCAGGACCACGGCGGCGACCGCCAAGCCGTTCGCCGAGAGCAGCGTGGCACCGAACAGCGCGTAGAGCAGAAAGCGGTCGCCCACCGCCAGCAACAGTGCATAGGGCAGAACCTGCCACGCCGGCCGCCAATTGCGCGCCAGCGCTTGGCCCGTCAGCGCCGCCGCGGCGCCGAACAGCACGGCCAGGACCAAAAAACTCGGCGCCGGCCCGCCCAGAAGCGCCGGCAGCTTCATCATGCGCCCTCGAGATAGGCGGCCCGCACGTCGTCATTGGCGAGCAACGCCGCGCCCGGGCCCGACAGCGCGATGGTGCCGTTCTGCATGACATAGCCGCGATCGGCGAGCCGCAGCGCCTGATGCGCATTCTGCTCGACCAGGAACACCGTCACCTTCTGCTGCTTATTGAGTTCGCGGATGACCTCGAAGATCTGCTTGACCATGAGCGGCGCGAGACCGAGCGAGGGCTCGTCGAGCAACAGCAATTGCGGCCGGCTCATCAGCGCCCGGCCGATCGCCAGCATCTGCTGCTCGCCGCCCGATAGCGTTCCGCCGCGTTGGCCCCGGCGTTCGCGCAACACGGGAAAGAGCGCGAAGACGCGGGCGAGATCGTCGGCGAAATGTGTGGGATCGGCCACGGTCGCGCCGATCTGCAAATTCTCCAGCACCGTCATGCGCGGGAAGATGCGCCGTCCCTCGGGCGCGTGCGAGATGCCGCGGCGGACGATCTCGTGGGTCGGCGCAAAGGTGATGTCCTGCCCGGCGAAGACGATGCGCCCCGCAGCGGCGCGCGGCCGGCCGCAAACGGTCATCAGCAGGGTCGTCTTGCCGGCCCCGTTGGCGCCGATGAGAGCGACGATCTCGCCCGCTTCGACGGTGACATCCACCCCCCTCAGCGCCGCTACATTGCCGTAGAATGCGTGGACGCCGGAGATGGAGAGCACTCACGCCTCCGCGCCGAGATAGGCCTTGATCACGTCCGGGTCGCGCCGCACCGCGTCGGGCGGGCCGTCGGCGATCTTGCGGCCGTAGTTCAGCACCACGATGCGGTCCGAGATGCCCATGACGAGGCGCATGTCGTGCTCGATCAGCAGGAGGCCAATGCCGCTCTCGTCGCGGATGGAAAGGAGCAGCGTGATCAGCTCCGCGGTCTCGCGCGGATTGAGCCCCGCCGCCGGCTCGTCGAGGCAAAGGAGGTGCGGGTCCGTGCACATCGCCCGCGCGATCTCGAGCCGGCGCTGCGCGCCATAGGGCAGGCTGCCGGCAGCATCGTCGGCACGCGCGGTGAGCCCGATCCGGTCGAGCCAATTTCGCGCCTTCGCGACCGCGCGCGCCTCGGCATTGCGGTAGAGCGGCAGGCCCAGGAGTCCGCCGAACGAATAGAGGCTCGCCCGCATCAGCACGTTGTGCTGGGCGACGATGAGGTTCTCCAGCACCGTCATGCCGGCGAAGAGACGGATGTTCTGAAACGTGCGCGCCACGCCCGCCTCGCGCGCGATGCGGAATCCGTCCATGCGCTCGAGATAATGCATGCGCCCGTGACGCGACAGCGCGAGCCGCCCCACGGTCGGGCGATAGAACCCGGTCAGACAATTGAACACCGTGGTCTTGCCGGCGCCGTTGGGGCCGATGATCGCCGTGATCTCGCCCTCCTCGGCCGCGAACGAGACATCGCCGACCGCGAGCAGGCCGCCGAAGCCGATGCTCAGATGCTCGACGGCGAGCAGCGGCATCACCGGCCTTCCGCCGGCCCGAGCCGGATCGACGGCGCGCGCTGGGCGAGAAGGCCGCGCGGGCGCCACACCATGATCGCCACCATGGCGGCGCCGAACAGCAGCATGCGGTATTCGGCGAAGGCGCGGCCGAACTCCGGCAGCGTCACCAGCACGATCGCCGCAAGCACCACGCCCATCTGGCTGCCCATGCCGCCGAGAACGACGATGGCAAGGATGGTCGCGCTTTCCTGGAAGGTGAAGCTCTCGGGGCTGATGAAGCCCAGCCGCGTCGCAAAGAACGCGCCGGCGAAGCCGCCCAGCATGGCACCGATGGCAAAAGCGGAAAGCTTCACCTTGGTCGGATCGATGCCCAGGGCGCGGCAGGCGATCTCGTCCTCGCGCAGCGCCTCCCACGCGCGGCCGAGCGGCAGCCGGCGCAGCCTGATCGACACCCAGTTGGTCAGCAGGGCGAGGGCGAGGATGACGTAGTAGAGATAGACGAAGCGCTGGGTGACGCTGTACGGCACGTGGAAGAACGCGGCAAATGTGTCGGCATCGCCGCTGCCATTGAACTTCAGCCCGAACAGCGTCGGGCGCGGGATGTCGGAGACGCCGTTGGGGCCGCCGGTCAGGCTCGTCCAGTTGATCAGCACCACGCGGATGATCTCACCGAATGCGAGCGTGACGATGGCGAGATAGTCGCCGCGCAGCCGCAGCACCGGAAAGCCGAGCATGACGCCCCAGCACGCGGCGAGCAGCCCGGCGACCGGCAGCGCCGTCCAGAAGCCGACATGGAAGGTGGTGGAGATCAGCGCGTAGGAAT
>DATKQE010000007.1:0-14916 GCA_035532935.1 Allostellaceae bacterium | reverse complement strand
GCGATCGTAGGGCTGGTGCGTCATTCTGCACCGAGCGGATGGTCCGGTCAGGGTCAAGAACACACCATCAGCGCGGTAATGCATCGAATCGGCTTCGCGACCTTGCGAGACGCGAATCGCGCGCCGCCAGAAACCCGTGCTTCCCGGCGCCACCCTCCGCTCGGCCCGCGGGAAGCGCTCGACGGAGGCGCTTCGGTGCGTAATGCTTTCCCACCATTGCCTCCGGCGCCACCCGTGAACACTTCCAACAATCGGAGAGGGAGAACACCATGGATCAGCGGGCCGACCCGCGCGTCGCGGACCTGGTGCAAGCGGGCGCGATCCGGACCGCGCTGTTCCTGCCGCAATACGTCAAGGACCCTGCAAGCGGTGCGCTACAGGGGCGCGGAACGGGGGCGGCGGCGGCGGCGATCACGCACATACTCGCGGCGCGGCTCGGCATTGTGGCGCAAATGGTCGGATATCCGACGCCATCCAGCGTCGTGGCGTGTCTCAAGACCGGGGCGTGCGACGTGGCGTTCATGGGAATCGAACCGTCGCGGGCGGCGGAGCTCGACTTCTCCCCGGCGATTTTCCAATTCGACTATACCTATCTGGTGCCGGCCGGCTCTGCCATTCACACGGCCGCCGACGCGGACCGGCCGGGGCTTCGCGTCGCGGTCGTCAGCGGTCACGCCTCGACTTTGGCTTTGAGCCTCATCGTCAAGCACGCGGAACTGGTCGGCAGCGAGCTGCCGGATGCCGCCTTCGAGGTCCTGCGTGCCGAACGCGCGGATGCCTTCGCCGGCCCGCGCGACGTGATTGTCGACTATGCCGTGAAGCTGCCCGGCGCGCGCGTGCTGGCGGACGCCTACGGTGTCAATCGCGTCGGAATCGCGCTCCGCAAGGGGCAGCCCGGACGGCTCGCCTATATCGGCGAATTTGTCGAGGAGGCCAAGGCGTCGGGCCTGATTCAGCGCGCGATCGAGAGCGGCGGCTTGCGCGGGTTCCGGGTGGCGCCGCGTGACAATGCGAGCCCGCCATAGTAGGTCCGGCGCCGGTGCGGGGCCGCGCCGCGGGCGGCCCGGACCGGCGGTGGAATATCGGCTAAGATGGCGACCGTGAACCGGGTCACTCACCCACGCCATCTGCATTGAGGGTTAGGCGCTTCCCATGCATATTCCGAGCACGGCCGCGATCGAGCCGACGACGCCGCTCCGCCCGCTGTGGCGCCAGCTCACCTGGTGGGCGCTCGCCTTTCCCGTGATCATGATCGTGGCCCTGGCACGGCACGACGTGTACCTCCTCAATTGGGTTCACGTGCTGTCCGGGGCGCTCTGGACCGGCGCCGATTTGTACATGGGATTCATTCTCGGACCGACGTTGCGCGCGATGGACATACGCTCGCGCACGGCGCTGATTACCTACCTGGTGCCGCGCACGCTCCTCTACTTTCCCATGGTCTCGCTCACCGCCGGCACCGCCGGGTGGTTCCTTGCCGACTGGTTCGGCTACACGGCCCCGGCGAGCCCGATGTACCCCTTGGTCGTGATCTCGCTGGCGCTGGTGGCGGCGATGACGGTCATGGGCCTGGTCTTCCTGCTGCCGAACAGCCTGCGCATCTGGCACGAGCTGCGCCGACCCGCGCCCGATCGCGAACGGATCGTGCGCATCAATCGGATCAATATCTGGCTCGCCGGAGCGCAAGGCGTCCTGCAAGTCGCGATCATTCTGGTGATGGCAAAGTACGTGAGCTGAGACACGCGCTGCCGGGCCCGCCCAGCACGCGCACCACGGCGCCGGTCAACGCGGCGAGCTCGTCCGCGGCGATGGTGAAGGACGGCGTCAGATAGACGATCCGCCCGAACGGCCGGACCCACACGCCTTCCGCGACAAAGCGCCGGCACAGCGCCGCGCCGTCGGCGATGGCGGCAAGCTCGACCACGCCGATCGCGCCCTTGACGCGGACATCGACGACGCCGGGAAGATCGCGGCAGGGGGCGAGGCCGCGCGCGAGCGCCGCCGCGATCGCCGCCACCTGCGCCAGGCGCGGCTCCTGCTCGAACAGCTCGAGCGAGGCATTGGCGGCGGCGCAGGCCAGGGGATTGGCCATGAAGGTCGGGCCGTGCATCAGCGCGGCCTCGGGATCGTCCGACCAGAACGCCTCGAACACGCGGCGCCGCGCCACCGTCGCGGCGAGCGCCATCGTGCCGCCGGTCAGGGCCTTGGACAGGGTGACGATATCGGGCACCACGCCGGCCTGGTCGAGCGCGAACATCGTGCCGGTGCGGCCGAAGCCGGTGAAAATCTCGTCGCAGATGAGCAGCAGCCCGAAGCGGTCGGCCATGTCGCGCAGGCGGCGCAGCACCGCCGCGTCGTGGAACAACATCCCGCCGGCGCCCTGCACCAGCGGCTCGACCACGATCCCGGCCAGGCCGTCGGCATGGCGCTCGAGATGACGCTCGAGGCGTTCCGCGCTCGCCGCATCGCGCGGTAGATCGAGGAAATCGTGGCGCGGCAGCATGCCGGCAAAGCGCCGGTGCATGCCGTCCTCGGGATCGGACACGGCCATCGCGCCGGTGGTGTCGCCGTGATAGGCGCCGCGGAACGCAACGAAGCGGGTGCGCCCCGTGACGCCGCGGTTGCGCCAGTATTGCACCGCCATCTTGAGCGCGACCTCGACCGCGACCGAACCCGAATCGGCGAAGAACACGCGGTCGAGCCCGTCCGGCAGCAGCGCCGCGAGCCGGCGCGCCAGCGTCGCCGCCGGCTCGTGCACCATCCCCCCCAGCATCACATGCGGCATCAGCGCGAGCTGGCGCGCCACCGCCGCGCGGATATGGGGATGGTTGTAGCCGTGGCAGGCGGTCCACCACGAGGCGATGCCGTCGACCAGCACGCGCCCGTCGGCCAGCACGATGCGGCTCCCCTCGGTGCGGGCGACCGCAAGCGGCGCCGCGCCCTTCATCGCCGCATAGGGCAGCCACAGATGCCGAACGCCCTGCTCGTACCAATCCGGCGCCGGATCGGCGCGGTGCGTCCCGCGACGGCGCGCGCCTGGCGCGCTGTCGCCGGGCGCCGGGCGCCGCTGCACCATCACGTCGCCTGCGGCTCGAGGCCGAGCCGGTCGAACAGGCGGCGGTCGCGGTCGGCGGCGGGATTGGCGGTGGTGAGCAGGCGCGGACCGCAGAAGATCGAGTTGGCGCCGGCGAGGAAGCACAGCGCCTGGGTTTCCTCGCTCATGCCCTCGCGCCCGGCGGAAAGCCGCACCACCGATCGCGGCATGGCGAGACGCGCGACCGCGATGGTGCGCACGAACTCGATCGCATCGAGCGCGGCACCGGCAGCAAGCGGCGTGCCCTCGACCCGTACCAGGAGATTGATCGGCACGCTCTCGGGATGCGCGGGCAGCGTCGCGAGCGCCGTGATCATGCCGACACGGTCCGCGCGGCTCTCACCCATGCCGACGATGCCGCCGCAGCACAGCTTGATCCCGGCTTCGCGCACGCGCGCCAGCGTGTCGAGCCGGTCGCGATAGGTGCGCGTGGTGATGATGCGGCCATAGAACGCGGGCGAAGTGTCGAGATTGTGATTGTAGAAATCGAGCCCCGCCCCCTTGAGCCGCCGCGCCTGCGGCGCCGTCAGCATGCCGAGCGTGGCGCAGGTCTCGAGCCCCATGCCCTTGACGCCTTCGACCATCGCGCAGACGGCGTCGAGATCGCGGTCCTTGGGTTCGCGCCACGCCGCGCCCATGCAGAACCGCGTCGCGCCTTCCGCCTTGGCCGCCGCCGCCGCCGCCGTCACCGCGGCGACGTCCATCAGCTTCGCCGCGGCGACGCCGGTATCGTATTGGGCGCTTTGCGGGCAATAGGCGCAGTCCTCGGGACAGCCGCCGGTCTTGATCGACAGCAGCGTCGCAAGCTCGACCCGGCGCGGATCGAAATGGCGCCGATGCACCGCCTGCGCGCGGAACATGAGATCCGGGAACGGCAGCGCAAACAGCGCCCGGACCTGGTCGTGCGTCCAGTCGTGCCGCACGGCGCCATCGTCCCAAGCGCTGGCCATGTCCCGTTCTCCCTCTTGCCTCGGCGGGGCCGAGGCGCAAGGCTACAACCCCACCGCCCTCCAGCGGAAGCCGTCACGTGGACTCGCTCGACCGATTCGCCTTGGACAAGCTCGGTGCGCTCGAGGCCGGCAGCCTGCGCCGCCGTCTCGCCGAAAGCGCGCGCACGGACGGATTCTGGGTCGTGCGCGACGGCAGGCGGCTGATGTCGTTCTCGTGCAACGACTATCTCAACCTGACGCAGCATCCGGCGGTGCGGGCGGCGGCGGTCGCGGCGATCGAGCGCTATGGCGCCGGCGCCGGCGCCTCGCGGCTCGTCACCGGCAACCATCCGCTCTATCGCGCGCTCGAGGCGAAGCTCGCCGCGTTCAAGGGCAGCCCGGCCGCTTTGGTGTTCGGCTCGGGCTATCTCGCCAATGCCGGGATCATTCCGGCGCTGAGCGGCGAGGACGATCTGATCCTGCTCGACGAATTGTCGCATGCGTGCCTGTGGACCGGGGCGCGGCTGGCGCGCGGCCGCACCCTCGCCTTCCGCCACAACGACATGGCGCACGCCGCCGATTTGCTCGGGACCCATCGCGGCCGGCATCCGCATGCGCTCATCGCCACCGACGGCGTGTTCTCGATGGACGGCGACCTCGCCGATCTGCCGCGTCTCGTCGCGCTCGCCGAGCGGTTCGACGCCTGGCTCCTGGTCGATGACGCGCACGGGCTCGGCGTCGTCGGCGGCGGGCGCGGCGCGGTCTTTGCCGCCGGCGTCGCGGACCGCGTGAAGCTGCAGATGGGCACGCTCTCCAAGGCGGTGGGCGGCTATGGCGGCTATCTCTGCGCCTCGCAGGCGGTGGTCGACCTCCTGGTGACGCGGGCGCGCACGCTCATCTATTCGACCGGGCTGCCGCCGGCCACGGTCGCCGCCGCCGCCGCCGCGCTCGATGTCATCGCCGGCGATGCCGACCTCGTCGCCCGGCCGCTCGCCAAGGCGCGCGCCTTCACCGAAGCCGCCGGACTGCCCGCGGCGACGAGCGCGATCGTGCCGGTGGTGCTGGGCGCCGAGGATGCGGCGCTCGCCGCCTCGCGCCTTCTCGAGGACGAGGGATTCCTGGTGACGGCGATCCGGCCGCCGACCGTTCCCGTCGGCACGGCGCGGCTGCGCATCGCCTTCACCGCCGGCCATCCCGACGCGGCGGTGCTGCGCCTCGCCACCATCGTCCGCGAGCGCGTGCTGGCGCGCGGCGCCGCATGACCGCGATCTTCCTCACCGCCACCGGCACCGATATCGGCAAGACTTTCGTCGCCACCGGCCTCATTCGCGAGATGCGGCGGCGCGGCCGCAGCGTGGCGGCGCTGAAGCCCGTCGCCAGCGGCTTCGAGGAATGGAGCGCGCCGATGAGCGATCCGGCGCGGCTCCTCGCGGCGCTCGGGCTGCCGGCGAGCGCCGCGGAAATGGCGCGCATCGCGCCGTGGCGCTTCCGCGCCGCGCTCGCCCCCGATCAGGCGGCGCGGCTGGAAGAAAGAACCGTCGATTTCGCCGCCCTCCTCGCGTTCTCGCGCCGGGAGATCGCGGCCGCGCCCGATCTTTTGCTGATCGAAGGGATCGGCGGCGTCATGGTGCCGCTCGACGAGCGCCATACCGTGCTCGACTGGATGGCCGAGCTGCGGCTGCCGGTGGTGCTGGTGGCCGGGAGCTATCTCGGCACGATCAGCCACAGCCTCACCGCGCTCGCGGCGCTGCGCCAGCGCCGCCTTTCCGTCCTCGCCGCCGTGGTCAGCGAGACCGAGGGCAGCGCGGTCCCGCTCGACGCCACCGCGGCGAGCATCGCCCGCTTCGCCGCGGGCGTGCCGGTGCTGATGCTGCCGCGGCTCGCGCCGGGCGCGGACCACCCTAGTTTTGGCCGTCTCGCCGAACTCTTGTGAGCGGCGGCGGCATCGGCGATAGATGGGCGATATCGACGCAAGCCCAGCGTGCAGGAGGGACGGAATGCGCATCGCGATCATCGGACAGCAGGCCTTCGGCAAGGCGGCGCTCGAGGCGTTCGAAGCGCGCGGCCACACTGTCGCCGGCGTGTTCGTGGCGCCGGAGAAGCCGGGCGCGCGGCCCGATCCGCTGAAGCAGGCGGCGGTCGAGCGCAATCTGCCGGTCCATTCCTTCACCTCCTATGCCACCCCCGAGGCCGCCGAGACGATGCGCGGGCTCGCGGTCGATCTCGGCATCATGGCCTATGTGACGCAGTTCATCCCGCAGGCGTTCTGCGCCCTGCCACGGCATGGAACCATACAATTCCATCCCTCGCTGCTGCCGCTGCACCGCGGTCCGTCGTCGATCAACTGGGCGGTCATCCAGGGCCGGACCGAGACCGGCCTCACCATTTTCCGCCCCGATGACGGGCTCGACGAAGGGCCGGTGCTGTTGCAGAAGACGGTGGCGATCGGCCCGGACGACACCATCGGCAGCGTCTATTTCGACAAGATCTTCCCCGCCGGGGTCGCGGCGCTGATCGAAGCAGCGGAGGCGGTGCACGCCGGCACCGCGCACGAGACGGTGCAGGACGAGAGCCGCGCCACCTATGAAGGCTGGGTGCGCGAGGCCGAGGCGCATATCGACTGGGCCAAGCACATCGACCGCATCTATGATCTGGTGCGCGGCTGCAACCCGGCGCCGGGGGCGTGGACGCGCTGGGACGGCAAGCGGCTGCAACTCTTCGATGCGAAGAAGATCATCGCCCGCCGCTTTGCCGAGGTACGCGGGATGAAGCTGGGCCAGGTGGCGCGGGTCGGCGCCGAAAGCTTCACCGTCCATGCCCAGGGCGGCTTCATCGAGGTGCTGCGCTGCCGCATCGAGGACGGCGCAAAGATCAAGGGCGCCGAGGCCGGCATCGCCGCCGGTACGATCCTGGGCGGCTGACGCCGCGCCGCGCCGGTCAGCGCGGGTGCGCGGCCGATGGATGAAACACCTGCTGGCCGGCGATGCGAAATTCGCCGATCGCCGTCTGGCCCGCACCCGAGACGAGCCAATCGGCGAGCGCCTGGGCCTCGCTCATCCGCGCGGCCGGGCGATGGTTCGGATCGAGCGTGATCGCGTCGTAGCGGTTGAGGAGGCGGCCGTCGCCCGCGACGCAGATGACGAGATCGCGCTTGTCGCCAAAGCGGAGCCACGCGCTGCGATCCGACAAGGCATAGGCGTCCGTCGCCGCGGCGGCTTGAAGCGCCGCGCCCATGCCGCCGCCGACGGCGCGATACCATCCATCCGCGGGATCGGGCGGCGTGATCCCGGCTTCATGCCACAGCCGGCGCTCCAATTGGTTGGTGTCGCTCTGGTCGCCGCGAGAGACGAACGGCACCTTGGCGCGAGCGATCGCCGCGAGCGCCGCGACCGCGTCCTTGCGGCCGCGCACATTGGCGGGATCGAGCGACGGCCCGACGATGACGAGGTCGCTCCACGCGATCTGCCGGCGGGACGTGCCGAAGCCTCGATCGAAGAACCGCTGCTCGGCCGTGGGATCATCGGCGAGGACGAGATCGGCGACGCCGCGGCGCGCGGCGTCGAGCGCCTGTTCCGTGCCCAGCGCCACCGCCTGCACCTCGATTCCGGTCGCCGCGGTGAAGATCGGCAGGAGATGGTCCAGCAGCCCCGACTCTGCGAGCGAGGTCGCGGCGGCGAGGACGATGGCCGCGCGGGGCTCCGCACCACGCAAAGTTGCAGACACAGCCATGCAGACCACGACGACGAAGGCAAGCCGTACCGCGTGTCGCGGCTTTCGCCGCATGTCGTCCATGCCCCTCATCTCGGCGACCGGTCCGCGCATACGACGGCGATCATGCGTACAATCGCGATGCCGCCAATGAGCACGAAGCGCGATCCGAGCGCAAGAGAGATTCCCCGAAAGGTGCGCGCGGGCGCGGTTTCGCCCGCGGCCTGTCGCCGGCGTTGGCGCCCGCGCCAGGCGCCATTCCCGGCAGCGGCACGGCTTGCTAAGCTCGGCGCGCGTTGACGCGAGGAGACGATGGACGAGCAAGCGAGCGTGACCTGGCCCGACGAGGGTCCGAGCCGCGTGCCCTACGCGCTCTACAAGGACGCCGCGATCTACGAGGCGGAGCGCGAGCGCATCTTCCTCGGCACGACCTGGAACTATCTCTGCCTCGAGGCCGAGCTTCCCAATCCGGGCGATTGGCGCGCGACCCATGTCGGCGATGTGCCGGTGATCGTCGCGCGCGACCTCGACGGCAGAATCGGCGCCTTCGAGAACCGCTGTGCCCATCGCGGTGCGCTCATCTGCCACAAGATGAGCGGCAACGCCGCGCGCTTGAGCTGCGTCTATCACGGCTGGACCTACGACCTCAAAGGCAACCTCACCGCCGTCACCTTCGAGCGCGGCATCAAGGGCAAAGGCGGCATGCCCGCTGATTTCCGGCGCGAGGAATGGAAGCGCCGCGCGCTCACGGTCGAGAGCTTCATGGGTCTCGTCTTCGGCAGCTTTGCCGCCACCGCGCCGCCGCTCGAGACCTATCTCGGTCCCGCCATCGCCCAGCGCATCGCCCGCGTCATGCGCGGCAAGGTCAAGGTGCTCGGCACCAACAGCCAGATCCTGCCGAACAACTGGAAGATGTACATCTGCAACGTCCGCGATCCCTATCACGCGAGCCTGCTGCATCTCTTCTTCACGACCTTCCGTTTGAACCGCCTGTCGGCCGAGGGCGGCATCATCATCGACGAGACCGGCGGCCACCACGTCAGCTATTCCAAGATGGCGACCGACGCCGCGAGCGCCGAATACGAAGCGGCCGACCTTCGCGCCAAGCACGAACGCTTCCGCCTCGCCGATCCGTCGCTGATCCAGGGAACGGACGAGTTCGGCGACGGGGTGACGCTGCAGATCCTCTCGGTCTTTCCGCTCTTCGTGCTGCAGCAGATCCAGAACTGCCTGTGCGCCCGCCAGATCGTGCCGCGCGGGCGCGACGAGACCGAGCTGCTGTGGACCTATTTCGGGTTCGAGGACGACGACGACGCGATGACCGAGCGCCGGCTCAAGCAGGCGAACCTGGTCGGGCCGGCGGGCTACATCTCGCTCGAGGACGGCGCGGTCGGCGGCTTCGTGCGCAGCGGCATCGTCGGCGCCGGCGACGATCGGGAGCTCCTCGAGATGGGCGGCCGCGAGTGGCGCTCCCAGGACACGCGCGCGACGGAATCGCCGCTGCGCGGCTTCTGGAAGGTCTATCGCGAGCACATGCGGCTCTAGCACCATGACCGACGCCGCGCTGCACTTCGTGGTCGAGCGGCTCAACGCGCGCTATGCCGCGGCGATCGACGACGACCGGCTCGAGGATTGGCCCGGCTTCTTCGTCCCCGCCGGCCGCTACAAGATCATCACCCGCGAGAACCACGAGCGCGGCCTGCCGGTCGGCATCTTCTACGCCGACAGCCGGCGCATGCTCGAGGACCGCGTGGCATCGCTGCGCGACGCGAACATCTACGAGGCGCAGCATTACCGCCACATCCTGTCGCCGACGCTGGTGCTCGATGCGGCGGACGCGACGGTCACGGCGCAGACCAGCTACCAGGTGATCCGCACCCTCCAGGACGGCGCGATGGCGCTGTTCAGCACCGGCCGCTATCTCGACCGCATTGCGCTTGCGGGCGCCGAGCCGCTGTTCGAGGAAAAGCTCGTCATCTGCGACAGCCGCCGCATCGACACGCTGCTGGCGATCCCGCTTTAGTGCGGCGCCGCGGTCCCCGTGCGCGCGCTGCCGCGCGTTCGCTTCCAGGCGATCAGCGTCGACGGGTTGAAGGGGTTGATGCCGACCACGTCGTAGGCGAGCGCGGTCAGCGCCACGTCGCCGCGATCAACCGCGTGGGAAATCAGCGCCAGCAGGTCGATGTTGTAGCCGCAGGTGGCAGACCATCGCGCCGCGTTGTCCACGACCCGCGCATCCTCGACCACGAACGCGCCGCCCTGATGGCAGTCATGCATGAATTGCTGCCATGTCCGCGGATCCCGATGGATCCCGTGGATGGTCTCGCCGAGATTGGTGAAGCGTTGCCAGCCGACGGGCTCGATATGGAAGCAGTGCACGATGTCGGTCGCGAGCAGCGCGCGGTAGAACGCCGCGCCCAGCACGGGGACCTGCTCCACCGAATGCACGGTGACGGCGACGATCTTGCGGAAGCGATCGAGGAACCGCCACCCGGCAGCGCCATAGTCGAACGGATAGGATTCGAGCCGGGCGTGCCGATCCGCGGTGAAAACAAGTTCCGCCGCGCGGCGGCCATGCTCGGACGGCTCGCAGGCGATGTAGGTGATCGGCATGTGCGGGAGGCGCAGCCGCAACCGCGCCAGATTGAAGCCGAGGCCGCAGCCGAACTCGACGATGCAGTCCACCGCGGGGTCGATGGCGCGCGCGATGGTGTCGAACAGCGCGTCCATGCGCGGCGCCTCCGGCAGGACGACATAGCGGCCATTCACCACGGCGAGGCGCCGCGGCGCCGGGACGGAAGCGAACGGCCCCAGCGCGATCCTGGGGATCTGCCGCCGGATCCGCTCGGCAATGAAGCCGCTGTACTCGCCGATAGCGGCGTCATAGCGGCTCACCAGCTCGGCCAGCGACGCGCCCCGCGCGACATGGGCGGCGATGACGTCGATGAAGCCGGACCAGCCCTCGTCGTAAGTGGCGATGCGGCTGGCGCGGTCTTTGGCGAAGAAAGAAAGCGCGTCCGCAGCGGGCTCCGCGTGCACCATCCGCGCTCGCTCCCGGTTCGATACCCGCCGCTGTTTTACGCGCCTTCGCGTTAAGGACGGTTGAAGACCAGGTTAAATGCGGAAATGGCCGCCAGCGCCCGGCCGCCCCGCCCTATGCCCGTTCGAGGATCGACAGGCCGCGCCAGCGGTCGACGAGATAGATCAGGCCGCGGGCGTCGAGATAGACGTCGTTGCTGCACACGCGCTTGCCGTCGATCTTGGGCTCGGGCATGAAGGAGGCGACCTCCTTGATGGCGTGCGGGTTGGCGATGTCGAGCACGCGCAGGCCCTGGGCGAACCACGCGCACGGCACCTCGGTGCCGGTGATGGTCTCGATCGGCTGGTGGCAGCCGGTCATGGTCGGGTTGCGCTTGCCTTCGATGCCCGCGACCTGGAAGCTGCCGACCGGCACCGGCCGGGTCTCGTCGGTGATGTCCACCATCCAGATGAACGCGTTCATTTCGGGCGCCATCGCCTCGTCCATCGGCTGCACGTCCTCGTCGGCGACGAGCATGTAGCGCCGGCCGTTGATGGTGCGCTCGATCGGCACCGCCGAATGGGTCGGCCACGGAAACGGCGGGCTCCAGTCGATCGACGACACCAGTTTCGGATGCGCCATGTCGGCGATGTCGAGGATGACGACGCCGCCGAGCCAGTAGCTGGTATAGAGCCGGTCGCCGCGGCGGATCGGGTGATGGCAGCGATGGGCGCGGCCCTTCCAGCTCGCGGTCTCGCCGCCGGCCTTCCATTGCCCCGGCATCCACCACCGCCCGACTTCCTCGGGGTGCGCCGGGTCCTTGAGGTCGAGGATCATGGCGATGTTGCCGACATAGCCCTCGATCTCGGGCGAGATATAGGCATAGCGGCCGTCGAAGGTGAAGCGGTGCACGCCGGTGCCGTCGCATTCCCAATGGCGGAGCTCGCGCGGCTGGCGCGGGTTGGCGATGTCGTAGATGACGAGGCCGCCGCGGCCGGGATGCTTGCCGTCGGCGGCGCGGCCGTGATGCTCGCGGTTCACCACCATGACGCCGTTGGATGCGCGCACCTTGTGCGAATGCAGCCCGTGCGGGATCGCGATCTCGGACACGATGCGCGGGTTCTTGGGATCGGCGACGTCGACGATGGTCGTGCCGTTGGGCGCGTCGATGTGGCCGATATAGGCGAAATTGCCGTCGACCACGACCTGACCGCCGCCGGCGCAATCGAGCCACGCGACTTCCTTGATGCCGATGCCCTGACCCATGGGATGCTTGCTCCTTGTCACTCGTGCCGGGATTGCGCCAGGATCGCCTCGTCGCGAACCAGCCGCCAGAGATGATCCACCTTCTCGGCGAAGGCGGGCGAGTTCATGACATCGGGCCCGGCGTTCGCGGGCCGCTCGATCTCGACGATCTCCTTGATCCGCCCCGGTCGCGCCGTCATCACCGCGACGCGATCGGCGAGATAGACCGCCTCGCGCACGTCGTGGGTGACGAACACCACGGTCTTGGGCGAGCGCTGCATGATCGCCGCCAGCTCCTCGTGCATGAGGCCGCGGGTCTGCGCGTCGAGCGCGCCGAACGGCTCGTCCATGAGCAGGATGGCGGGGTCGACGGCGAGGGTGCGCGCGATCGCCACGCGCTGCTTCATGCCGCCCGAGAGCTGCGAGGGGAAGCTGTCCTCGAACCCGGTGAGATGGACGAGATCGACCAGGTCCTTGGCGCGCCGCTCGCGCTCGGGCTTGGGAATGCCGAGCTTCTCGAGGCCATAGAGGATGTTCTGGCGCACCGTCTTCCACGGAAAGAGTGCGAAGTTCTGGAACACGATGCCGCGGTCGGGACCCGGCCCCGTCACCGGCTTCTCGCCGACCATGATGCTGCCGCCCTCGACCGGAAGGAACCCGCCGAGGAGATAGAGGAGCGTGCTCTTGCCGCAGCCCGAGGGGCCGAGCAGCGCCAGAAACTCCTTGTCCCGCACCGTCAGCGAGACGTTGTCGAGCGCCAGCACCGGCCGGCGCCGCGGCGGCCGGTAAACGTGCTTTACGTCGCGAATCGTAATTCTGTCGATCATGTCCCGAACCTCGATCTTTCCCTGCGCCTCAAACCTGCCGTGCAGCGCCGCGAGGTTGGGATACCCCGACATCAGACCCTCCCCGCTCACGAAACCCGCCGGTTTGGGCAACGGCTGGCGCCCGTCCGGCGGCGGTGGCCGCGAAGATTTGCGAGACCGTGTTGCCTTGTCAACATAATCCGCCGCCGCCGTCAGACCCAACCGAGTTCGCCCTCGAGGCCGAGGAGATACTGCCCCACGGTGCGGTAATGCGCCGTGCGGCCCTGAAGCTGCTGCGCGACGGTATGAATGTCGCGAAAGCGGCGCTCGAACGCGTTGCTGACAAAGATGGCGGTCGTGCCGGCGGCGTCGAAGATGGTGTCGGCAACCGCCTTGCCCTGGCGGATGGCGTAGGTCGCGGCGAGCCGCATCGCCATGCGCGAAGCGAGCGAGACGCCGACGCCGCTCCCGGCCTCGTCCCACGCCTCGGCCAGCGTGCCCATGAGATAGATCCGCGCCGCGCGCAGCCGCGCCTCGGCATAGCCCAGCTCGGCCTGGGTCATGGCGTCGTCGCGGAGGCGGCTGCGATAGCCGCGCGGCGTCTTTTCCTGGGCGAGCTCGACGAACGCGTCGACGAGGCTCCGCGTCACGCCGAGCGCGAGCATGGCGAAGCCGCAGGCGAACATGCTGTAGGCCGACATGGCGTAGAGCCGACTGCGATAGCGCAGCGCGGCCGGGTCGTCGATGCGCGTCACCGTGAGCGCGTCCGGCACGAACAGGTCGGTCACGGTATAGCCGTCGCTGGCGGTGCCCTTCAGACCGACGACGTTCCACAGGTCGCGCATGACCGCCAGCGACGCCGGGAACAGCACGCGGCGCTGCTCGGGCTTGCCGTCCGCCGTGCGCAGGGGCGTGCCGTCGGGCGCGGCGAGCGTGCAGTCGCCGCCGAGCCAGGTCGCATGCCGGCAGCCGCTCGCAAATGCGAACGTGCCGCTGACGCGATAGCCGCCCGCGACCGGAACCGCGCGCGAATCCGTGCTCGGCCCCCACGCCAGCACGGCGCCGGGATCGCGCCAGATCTGCCACGCCGCGTCGGGCTCGAGCCGCGCTGCGACCATGGCGGTGACGGCGGTCTGGCCCAGGATCCAGGCCGTGCTCGCATCGAGCTTGGCAACCGCCTCGATGACGCGCACGAAGGTGACGGGGTCGATCTCGCCGCCGCCGAAGGGACGCGGCAACAGCATGCGGAAGAAATCGGCCTCCTTCAGCCCGGCGACCAGCGCCGCCGGCAGCCGCCGTTCGCGCTCGATCGCGTCGGCCGACTGCACGATCAGCGGCGCCAGGGCTTGCACCCGTTCGAGATAATCGACGCCGGCGAGCGGGCCCGGCGCCTGGCTTTCGAGAGGCGGTGTCATGACGCGGCAAAATATGCGAAGGAGCGACCGCGCACAACGAGCCTGTCGCGGTGCGGGGGGATCGCAGGTGGCTGGATGTTAGTTCGCGGCCGGTTCTGGACAGTCGGGGCCGGTCGAGGCCGGTCGAGGAGAGGCGCCCACGGCGTTGATCGGGCGGGGAAAAGTTGAGGGCGGCGGACGAAGGGCGCTTCTGGACAGGCGCGCGGGCGCGGGTGGGGATTTTGCGGCCGGTTCTGGACTCCCGAAAAAAATGGCGCGCGAGCATGATGTGTCGATGCGCCGGGCGTAAGAGGGCGATCGGGAGCGGCGCGACGATTCGCAGTTGCGGCGACGAACCTGGAAATTTGGCTCAGCGGCGCCGCCGCCTTTCGCAGTTACAAAACTGCCAATCATGTCAATGTTATGCAGGGCGACGCTCACACATTACAAAATTGTCATCTTGGAACTAGTGAAACCCGATAATGTTGCACCTCGCGGTCGCAACCTGCGGGTCGATTCGGCCGAGCGTGAAACCGGTAACGTGCAGTGATCGGCCCGGCGCGACGCGCTGATAGAGCACAGGCGAGACATCGCCGAGCTCGGTGCCGCTCGGCGCGAAAAATTCGCAGAAGAGCGTGAGGTCGCTGACCCACCGATTGCTGCCATTGACAAGAGTGAACGAGGCACTCGCGACGCCAAAATTGGCACGCCATTCGACGTG
>DATKQE010000006.1:0-3327 GCA_035532935.1 Allostellaceae bacterium | reverse complement strand
CGCCGTCGCGCTCGTCACCACGATGCTAGGCGGCATGTACGTGCCGGTGCTGATGACGGCGGTTTACAACGCGTCGAAATCGTCGCCGTGCCCCTTCCGCTTCCAGTTCGCCGCCGAGGGCGGCTGGGATTTCGGCGGCGCCGGCGTTAGCGTAATCGCGGCCGCACTTTGCACCGTCGGCGCCTCGCCGCAGGCGACCATCCTCCTGGCGCTGCCGGCGGTGCTGACGCAGGCGTGGCTGCTGACCCGCGTCTATCGGCTGCGGCCGCCGGCCGGGCCGGCGCGGCTTGAGCCGGCGCCGTCGGCGCCGTTGCCCTGAGCGGCCGGATTCGGCGGGCCGCGCGGCGGCTTGATCCAGGTCAAGGCCGGTCTGGTCCGGCGCCGCTAAATTCCTATAGGATCAATCCTTAAGCCGCCAGATATGAGGCCCCCATGCCCGACACGACGCATCCCCGCATGCAACCCGAGATCGAAAGCCTGCGCGACGAAATCCGCCAGCTCCAGGTCGACATCGCCGCCCTGACCGACAGCGTGCGCGGCGTGGTCCGCGCCGGCAAGGCCGAAGCCATCGACCGGGTGAACGACACCGCCGACAAGGCGTGGGCCGAGGCGAAGGGCCTCGCCGACAGCCTGTCGAAGCAGATCGAGGAGAAGCCGGTCACCGCCCTGGTGTCGGCGTTCTCCATCGGCATGCTGCTCGGCATGTTGTTCAACAACCGGCGCGCCTAGCGCCCGCAACGATGATGGATCGCCTGGTCGCCCGTCTCGCGATCGCCGCCGGCGGCTTGCTGATCGTCGCCGTTCTCGTGGTCGCCGCCATCGCGTCTCTGTGCGTGGCGCTCGATCTCGCGCTCCAGACCTGGCTGACGCCGCCGATGGCGGCGCTGGCGACCGCCGCTGGCGTGCTTGCCGGCGGCGGCGTAATCGCGGTCATCGTCGTCGTCGCCGTGCGGGCCAAGCAAAAAGCGAACGAGCCCTTGGGCGCGCGATTGAGCCACGAACTGACGTCGCTCGCCAGCCAGCACACGACCGGCGCGGTTGCCGCCGCCCTGCTCGCCGGTTTTGCCGTCGGCGCCGTGCCGCCGTTGCGCGACGCACTCAAGGACGTGCTGGCGAAGTAACGTAGTCCGCGCGCGCCGACGCGCGGCTTGATATAAGAGCCGCCGAACTATCGGGGGCTGTGCGCATGAGCGATCGGTTTCGTGGACGGCGCGAGGATTTGCGGCTGCTCACCGGCCGTGGCCACTACACCGCCGACCACAACTTACCAGGCCAGCTCCACGCCGCCTTCCGCCGCGCCGACCGCGCGCACGCGATCATCCGGGCCATCGACACGCAGGCCGCCCTACGCGCCCCCGGCGTCGTCGCCGTGCTCACCGGCCGCGACCTCACCGACGTCGGACTCAAGACGCTGCCGCCGTTTCCGCCGCCGCCCGGCCGCGGCGGCACGAAGCCGATCATGCCCGAGCGACCGTACCTCGCGCGCGATCGCGTGTGCTTCGCCGGCGAGGAAGTCGCGCTGGTCATTGCCGCGAGCCACGCCGCCGCGGTCGATGCCGCCGATCTGATTGAAATCGATTACGAGGATTTGCCGCCGGTGATCGGTTTCGATGCCGCCCTCGCGGTCAGCGCGCCGCTCGTGCACGACAATATTCCCGGCAATGTCTGCTTCGACTTCGAATACGGCGACGCCGCCAAGGCCGCGGCTGCCCTCTCCGCCGCCGCGCGCGTCGTTCGCCTGACCGTCGAATCGCCTCGCGTCGCGCCCAATCCGATGGAAGTACGCAGCGTGCTTGCCAACTACGACGCTGCGGCGAGCCGCTACGAGATCTGGTGCGCGCATCAGGGAATGGCGGCGATGCGCAACCAGCTCGCGACTATGCTCGGCGCTCCACCGGAGAGCGTGCGCATCAACCATACCGATGTCGGCGGCGGCTTCGGTGCGCGTGTTTCGCCCTTTCCCGAATTCGCGCTGCTGCTCCACGCGGCGCGGCGGCAACTTCCTCGCGTTGCGCACCGAATGGCTGTGCGACGAAGGCGCTTACCTGATTCCGAGCGGTGCGATGACCAACTGTCTCAATCCGCAGCAGATGGGCGCCGGTCCCTACCGCGTCGCCGCGGTCTATGGCCATCACCGGCTGGTCATCACCAACACCGCGCCGACCAGCGCCTATCGCGGCGCCGCCCGACCCGAGGCCGCGTTGATCGTCGAGCGGCTGGTGGACGAAGCGGCAGCGCAGCTCGGCGCCGATCCGCTGGAATTACGCCGGCGCAACGTGCTGGCGCGCGAGCAGCTACCCTACAAATCACCAACGGGCAGCACCTTCGACAGTGGCGATTTCCGCGCGCTGATCGACCGTGCCGAAACCGCCGCCGACTGGCGCGGCTTTGCGGCACGGCGAGAAGCAGCGGCGCAGCAAGGCAAGCTGCGCGGCATCGGCTGCGCCGTGTTCCTCGAGCCGTCGGGCGGCGGCGCCGCGCCCAAGGACCAGATCGCCATCCGCTTCGACCGCGACGGCCGCGCCAACCTCTACAACGTCGCCGGACCGAGCGGGCAAGGCCACGAAACGATCTTCGCCGAGCTGATGGCGGCCTGGCTCGGCCTCGATCCCGCGCGGGTCATCGCGCGCGTCAACGATCCCGATGCGCCGCCGCTGATCGGGAACGCCGCCATCGGGTCGCGCTCGACGCAATCGCAGGGCGGCGCATTCAAGCTCGGCTCGGTCGAGGTGATCCGCAAGGGAATGGCGCTCGCCGCCGAGGCGCTCGAGTGCGCTGCCGCCGATCTCGAATTCCGCGACGGCCGCTATGTCGTCAAGGGCACCGACCGTGCGATCACGCTGGCGGAGCTGATCGACCGGCATCGCGCCGACGCGCAGCATCCGCTCGACACCATCGCCGAGCAGCCGGCGCAGCGTGCGTTTCCGAGTGGCGCGCATATCGCCGAGATCGAGATCGACATCGAGACCTGTGCGATCACCGTCGTCCGTTACACCGCGGTCGATGACGCTGGCATCGTGATCAATCCCGTGCTTGCCGAAGGGCAGATCCACGGCGCGGTCGCGCAGGGCGCCGGCCAGGTGTTCGGCGAGCAATGCGTCTACGATCCGGCGACCGGCCAACTCGTTACCGGCAGCTTCATGGATTACGTCATGCCGCACGCCGACTTGATCGGCGAGATCCGCCTGGGCGAGCACGGCGTGCCGAGCCCGACCAATGCGCTCGGCGCCAAGGGCATCGGCGAGGCCGGCACCATCGGCGCCCTGCCCGCGTGCATGAACGCGGTGCTCGACGCGCTGCGCCGCGCCGGCGTCACGCAGTTCGACA
>DATKQE010000005.1:0-5015 GCA_035532935.1 Allostellaceae bacterium | reverse complement strand
CCACCGGCGGCACGCTCGCCACGCAGACCCTCTCGGTCAAGGTCGCCGGGCTGACGCTCGACGGCTATCTGAACGGCTCGGTCGCCAACGGCGTGCCCGGCCAGGTCGCGCGCACCAACGCCGACGGCACCACCACCACCTATGGTGGCGGCACCGGGCAGCTCTCGTCCAACACCACCGCCGCGATCACCGGCCCGACCGGGTCGTGCACCGCGTCGACGCCGGCGCTCACGGGCGCGGTCGCCTATGCGTGGTTCTGGGGCGCGTCCGGGTCCGAGGTTCTGGGCGCGATCACCACCATCAACTCGATCCTGATCACCGCCGCCGCCGCCGGCACGCAGACGGCGGCCTCGCTCTCCGCCACCGACTGGTCGCAGAACGCCTATGTGTGCGACGGGCTCATCGCGCAAATCTGCAAATCGGGCTTCAACGGCTATGTCGCGCAGCAGGCGACCGGGACCGCCGGCACCGGCACGCCGCTCACCGCCGACGGCGATGGCGGCATCGTCGAGATCGACGCCGACCTCAAGTATTTCTATGACAATTTGAGGTTGTCGCCGTCGCGGATCATGGTCAGCTCGCAGGAGTCGGGCAACATCTCGAAGAAGATCGGCCAGGGCCCCGGCAGCGGCACGTCGAATATGCGGTTCATGCGCGACGCGACGAACGGCCAGCTGGTCGGCGCCGTGATCGCCCGCGCCTATCTGAACCGCTACACCGCCGGTCTCTCCGGCGGCCCGAGTGACGGCATGGAGATCCCGATCGAGCTGCACCCGAACCTGCCGCCGGGCACGATCCTCTACGAGACCGATAAGCTGCCCTATCCGGCGTCAAACGTCGCCAACGTTCTGCAATTTCGCGCCCGGAAGAATTTCTACGCGACGCTCTGGCCCAAGGTGACGCGCGAGTGGACGCACGGCGTGTATTTGGACGGCGTGCTGCAGAATTATTTCATCCCGGCATTCGGGATGCGGACCAACATCGGCAACGGCTGATTTCAGGCTGCGTAGCGAAACCAAGGAGTCGATCCCATGTCCACGATCAAGCTCGTCGCCGCCGATCCCGCGCGCGCGCCCAGCGTTCTCTACCACCAGGGCGCGGTCTACCGGCCTGACCGCGACGGCGCGTTCGAGGTCGACGAGGCGCATGTGAACGAGCTGCGCCCGCACGGCCTCGTCACCCGGGGCGAGCGCGACGCGCGCGACGCCGCCGCCGCCAAAACCGTGCCGCTCGAGCAGCGCCTCGCCGACCTCGAGGCGCGCGTCGCCGCGCTCGAGGGCCGGAAGGCCAAGGCGTAGCATCAGCGCAGCGAGACGTGCGGAGCATCGACCATGCCCGACCTCACCACGCTCCGCGCGTTCGAGGACTATCTGCCGCTGCCGCCGGGCAACGACGACGAGCCGGCGCTGGCGGCGCTCATCACCGCGGCCTCGGCGGCGATCGCCACGTATTGCGGGCGCAGCTTCGTCGCGGCCGATTACACCGAGCTGCGCAGCGGCGGCGGCGGCAGGACCCTGGTGCTGTTCAACCAGCCGATCGTCGCGGTCGCGTCCGTCACGGTCGACGGCGTCGCGATCCCTGCCGGCAGCGTCACCCAGCCGGGCTTCTATTTCACGCCATTGGTGCTGGCGCTCAACGGCTACCGCTTCGGCCGCGGAATCGGCAACGTCGCCATCGCCTATACCGGCGGATTCGACGCCGCGCCGCCCGACATCGCCCAGGCGTGCAACGAGATGGTGGCGCTGATGTACCGCGAGCGCGCCCATATCGATCTCGCCGCCGAAACGGTGGCGGCGCAGACGACCTCGTTCGTGCACAAGCTCAATCCGCGCACGCAGGGCGTCCTCGATTCCTACCGCCGCATGACGCCGGTCTGGCCATGAGCGTCGAGGTCCGCATCATCGGCGGCGATCGCGTCGTCGCCAATCTCGCCGCGCTCAAGGTCGAGGCGCGCGCCATGCTGCGGCGCGCGGTCATCGCCTCGGCGATCGACGTGCAGGGTGTGGCGCGGCGCAAGCTCGCCGGCGAGGTGCTGAAGGAGCGCACGCATCATCTCCACGACAGCGTGCATTACGCGCTGGTGCGCGACGACGACGCGGCGATCAGCGCCGTGGTCGGCACCGATGTCGCCTATGCCGCGATCCACGAATACGGCTTCGACGGCGTCGAGCAGGTGCGCGCGCATCTGCGCCGGATCACGATGGCGTTCGGCCGCGCCATCAGCCCGCGCGAGATCGCGGTCGGCGCGTTCAGCCGCCGCATGCACATGCCCGAGCGCTCTTACCTGCGCTCGGCGCTGGCCGAGCGCGCCGCCGCCACGGCCGCGCGCATTCAAGCGGCGATTGAAACCACGGTGAAGGCGCCATGACGGCGCTCGTGCGCGAGACCTACTACCGCGCGCTGTGGGCGCTGCTGCAGGGCGTCGTGACGAGCCCGGCGATCGCGACCTACGACCGCCGGCTGCGGGCGATGGAGCGCATGGGCGACGGCGAGCTGCCGGCGCTCTTCATGGTCGTCGCCAAGCAGGTCACCGAGCGCAAATCGGCGCTGCCGCTGCGCCGGCTCGGCGCCGAGATCTTCCTCTTCGTCGCCAATCCCGATCCGAAGACCGCTTCCGACATCGCCCTCAACGGGATGATCGACGCGGTCGAGGCGGCGCTCGATCCCGGCGCGCTCGCGCTACAGACGCTCGGCGGCCTGGTGTCGCATTGCTGGATCGAGGGCGACACCGAGATTTTTTCCGCGCCCAACGGCACCCGCGCCGCCGCGATCGTGCCGGTCATGATGGAGGTACCCTGACATGCTGCCCGTCTACGGTCCCGGCGCGCTGTTCGTGCAGCGCACCGACATCGCGCTCCAAACGCCGATCAATATCGGCAAGGCCAACGAGTTCCAGCTCGACCAGCAGTTCTCGAAAAAGGAGCTGTACGGCCAGAACCAGTTCCCGCTCTTCGTCGCGCGCGGCACCGCCAAGTTCACGGCCAAGGCCAAGGCTGCGACGGTGTCCGGCATCGCGCTCGCCAGCGCCTTCTACGGCATGAGCCTCGCCACCGGGCAGCAGGCGACGGCGGTGTCCGAGGCCGGCACCGTCACGGCCGAAGCCGTCACGGTTGCCAACAGCGCCACCTTCGTCGCCGATGTCGGCGTGATCTACCAGTCGTCCGGGCTGCCGCTCACCCTGGTCGCATCGGCGCCGGCGGTGGGCGAGTATTCGGTCGCGGCGGGCGTCTACACCTTCAACACCAGCGACAACGGCAAGGCCGTCTTCATCACCTACACCTACGCGGTCGCCGCGAGCGGGCAGAAGCTCGCCATCACCAACCCGCTGATCGGCGCGGCGCCGACGTTCCAGCTCTGGTACTACACCAGCACCAATGGCGTGCCGCTCAACCTCCAGCTCTACAGCTGCGTCTCGGACAAGCTGTCGATGGCGTTCAAGCTCGAGGATTTCATGATGCCGGAGATCGATTTCTCGTGCTTCGTCAACGCCGCCGGGCAGCTCGGGCTGATGAGCTTCGGCGAGGTGTCGTGATGCCGGAACGCGGCACGATCCGGCTCGGCGGCGCCGATTACGTCATCGAGGCGTTCACGCTCGACGAGCTGCAGCTCGCGGAGGGCTTCTTCCGCGCGCTCGGCGCGGCCGATCCGGCGCAGCGCTACGATGCGATCCGCGGGCTGATCGGCCTGGCGCTGCGCCGCAGCCCGGCCGAGATCGGCACGGTCCGCACCAGCTTCGACGAGGCGATGGCGGCGGTGGCGGCGATCGCCGCGCTCGCCGGCGTCGAAAAAAAAACGATGCCGACGCTGCAATAGGAGCGGTCGATTGGCTCGCGCTCTACGCCACCATCTGCGCCGACACCGGCTGGGACTGGGCCATTGTTGGCCGCCTGACGCTTCGCCGGCTCAAGGCGCTCTATGCCGCGTTCGAACTTGCGCCGCCGGCGCGGCGCACGCTGGCGATGATCGCCGCCGGGCTCGGCGTGTGGAAGCCGGGCGCGGCGCCGGCCGCCGCTGCCGCGCCGGACGAATGGCAGCAATTCCTCGCCTCGTGCGCGGCCGAGGCGAGGGTGCGGGGCGGCTTGAAAATGGGGATCTGACCGATGCCTGAGAATAAAGTCCAGGTCGAGATCACCGGCACGTTCCAGGGCCTGGTCGCCGCGCTCGAGGGCGCCAAGGGCAATCTCCAGGGGATGGCGTGGAATGTCGGCCGCCTGACCGAGGCGTTCCAGGGCATGGGCGAGGCGTTCATCGTCGCGCTCGGCGCCGACGCGGTGATGCGCTTCGCCGAGCGCATGGCCGAGGGGGGTGCGCAGCTGCAGCACATGGCGCAGGAGACGGGGCTCGCGGTCGCGCAGATCGGCGCGTTTGCCTATGCCGCGCGCGAGATGGGCGTCGGCACCGATGCGGCCGGGCTCGCGCTCAACCGGCTCGAGCGCAACATGGTGCTGGCCAATTCGGGCGAGTCGCTGCAGGCGCGCGCCGCGTTCCAGGCGCTCGGCATCAGCGCGACGGATGCGGCCGGCAAGATCAAGCCGCTCGCCGAGATCCTGCCCGAGCTCGCCGACCGGTTCGCGGCCACGGCCGACGGCCCGACCAAGACCGCGATCGCGATGTCGCTGTTCGGGCGCGCGGGCATGCAGCTCATCCCGATCCTCGATCAGGGCGCGGCCGGGCTGGCGCAGCTCGGAATCCAGGCGCGCGAGGCGGGCACGCTCACCGCCGCGATGGCGGCGCGCGACGAGGACGCGGCCTCCGCCTTCGCCGATCTCGGCTCGGCCATGGACGGCGCGTTCCAGTCGATCTTCTACCGGATCGAGCCGGCGCTGGAGCGCCTGGCGCGCGGCCTGACGATGGTCGCCGACGGCGTCGTGCATCTGCTCGGCGTCACCGACCAGGCGAAGCTCGACGGGCTGACCGAGCAGTTCCGCGGGCTCGAGGCGCAATTGCAGCGCGTCGATGCCGAGATCGCTGCCGGCGGCTGGTCGCATTTCCTCACCGCCGGGCTCGAGCGGCAG
>DATKQE010000004.1:0-7408 GCA_035532935.1 Allostellaceae bacterium | reverse complement strand
GGCAGACTCAGGAAGCGTCGCGCCTCGTCGGCGACATCGTGGAAATCGAGAAGGCCACAGCTCTCACGGATGATGTCGAGCAGGTCGCCGTGTTCGCCGGTGGCGGCATCGGTCCATTTTCCGGCTGGACCCTTGGGCGACTCTTTCAGCCGGACGAACATGGAACGGCCCGGCGTGTTGCGCGCGTCGCCAACCAGCCAATAGCGGCCCTCGCGCCGTCCGTTGGAGAGATAGCGACGGCACACTGCCTCGGCCTCGCGCGCGAGGCGGTGCGCCAGCTCGGAAGCGGCGCGTGGCATCACGCGGCCTCCCGCTCGCCGATGCGCTCGATTGCGTGGCGCTCCAGAACCTTCGCGAGGATCGCGACGCCGCTCGCATCAGTGGGCGCGAACATGCGCAGCTTCCAGGAGATGATCTCGTGGAAGAGGCCGTAGGCCTTGAGCCGATCTCGCATCGTGTCGGTGAAGCCCGACAGCTCGATGCGGTGGGCGCCCATGACACGCACGCGACGGAGCTGGAGGCCTTCGGCAAGATCGAGAACGGTGCGGCCGTCCATCAGCGCTGCGAACGCGTCCTCGGGCGTGAGCGTCGGTGCGTCCGCCGCCAGCGTGGTTGCGACCCAGGCGGGCGAGACCTTGCGGCCGATAATGCGTTCGCCAGCATCGGTCTGAAGCCGATAGACACGCGTCGACTCGTTCGGCAGGCGCTTCCAGATCGGCAGGAGCAAGCCGGCGACGATGTGGATCGTGCTGTCGGTGAATTCGGGCACTTCTGCGAGCTCATCTTGCCAGGCGGCGACGAAGCGTTCCTGATCGGCTTCGACCCAGTGGCTCTCCGTCATCATCTTCAAGGGAAGGCTATGATGCTCCATCGGCCGAACCAGTCGCACGCGCCGCTCGATCTCGCCGTCGTCGAGCATCATGCTGGGCGCCGGAACCTGGACAGTCGCGCGGCCTGACCGTTCGTTGATCAACAGCACCGCGCGCGGGTCCGAAAGCCGATCCAGGGCATCGTCCAGTGTCACAGGACGATTGCGCTCGCGCTGGATGATGGTGAGCAGGCGCGTCTCCGCGCCAGTGCCGGGATGGGTGTAGATCGCACGCCGGTCGGTGACCGCGAAGCTTTCGGCGCGCAGCGTCTCCAGCCCAACATCGTAGGTCCCGGACGCGACAGCACCTTCGATGCCTGCGGTCAGCAACTGCTCGAAGGCAGTGAACAGCGCATTCTGCAGGTCGATGGTCAGGGCCAGCAGCCGGTTCAGGAAGGTTGTGATCGGCGGCAACTCGTCCTTGATGCCGTTGGCGTCCATTAGCTTCAGGCCGGTGGCGTCCTCGAAAGTCTGAAGCGAGCAGCCGTCCACCTTGCCCCTGACTAGAAGCATGTAGAGCTGCCGCAACGCGTCGCGCCCGTAGTGGCTTTCGAGATTGTCCTCGGGCCGGAACAGACCCTGACCCCCGGTCTGGCGCTGTCCACGGGTGATCGCGCCGAGCGTGTCGAGGCGGCGCGCTATCGTGCTCAAGAAGCGCTTCTCCGCCTTTACGTTGGTCGCGATCGGGCGGAACAGCGGCGGCTGGGCCTGGTTGGTGCGGTTGGTGCGGCCGAGGCCCTGGATCGCCGCATCGGCCTTCCAGCCGGGTTCGAGCAGGTAGTGGACGCGAAGGCGCCGATTCCGCGCCGACAACTCGGCGTGGTAGCTGCGCCCCGTGCCGCCCGCCTCCGAGAAGACGAGGATACGCTTCACGTCGTCCATGAAGGCGGAGGTCTCGGCAAGATTGGCGGAGCCGGCGCGGTTTTCGACGATGAGCCGGTCGCCCTTGCGGATGACGCGCCGCGAGCGACCGGTCACCTCGGCGACCGTGCCGGTGCCGAAACGCTGCACGATCTGGTCGAGGGCGCCGGGGACCGGCGGGAGCGAGGCGAGCTTCTCGATTAAACGGTCGCGGCGGGCAACGGCCTCGCGGCTCTCGACCGGCTGGCCGTCGCGATAGACAGGCCGAGAGGAGAGAGTGCCCTCAGAGTCGGTGAAGGGCTCGTAGAGTTGGACCGGGAAAGAATGGGCGAGATAGTCGAGGACGTATTCCCTCGGCGTGATGTCGACCTGGACGTCGTTCCAGTCCTCGGTCGGTATCTCCGCGAGCCGCCGCTCCATCAGCGCCTCGCCGGTCGAGACGATTTGGATGACGGCGGCGTGGCCAGCCTCGAGATCGCGCTCGATCGAACGGATCAGTGAGGGCGTTTTCATGCTCGTCAGCAGATGCCCGAAGAAGCGCTGCTTGGCGGATTCGAAGGCGGACCGGGCGGCGGACTTGGCCTGCGCATTCAGCGTGCCCGTCTCGCCGGTGATGTTGGCGGCCCGCATCGCCGCGTCGAGGTTGTTATGAATGATCGAGAACGCGCCGGCATAGGCGTCGTAGATGCGGACCTGCTCCGGCGTGAGCTGATGCTCGATCAGTTCGTATTCGACACCTTCATAGGAGAGCGAGCGCGCGGCATAGAGGCCCAGTGCTTTGAGATCGCGCGCCAGCACCTCCATCGCCGCGACGCCGCCATCCTCGATCGCCTCGACGAACTCGGCCCGGGTTGCGAACGGGAAGTCCTCGCCGCCCCAAAGGCCGAGACGCTGGGCATAGGCAAGGTTATGCACCGTGGTGGCGCCGGTGGCCGAGACATAGACCACGCGGGCGTTCGGCAACGCATGCTGAAGCCGCAATCCCGCGCGGCCCTGCTGCGAGGCCGCCTGGTCACCGCGCTCGCCTTTGCCGCCGACCGCGTTTTGCATGGCGTGGCTCTCGTCGAAAATGATCACTCCGTCGAAATCGGAGCCCAACCATTCGACGATCTGCCGGACGCGCGAAAGTTTCTCGCCGCGTTCATCGGTGCGCAGCGTGGCGTAGGTCGTAAATAGGACGCCTTGCGCCAGCCGGATCGGCGTGCCCTGACGAAAGCGGGAGAGCGGCGTGACGAGCAGCCGCTCCATGCCGAGCGCGGACCAGTCGCGCTGCGCATCCTCGATCAGCTTGTCGGACTTGCTGATCCAGACCGCGCGGCGCCGGCCCTTGAGCCAGTTGTCGAGCAGGATGCCCGCGACCTGGCGGCCCTTGCCGGCGCCGGTGCCGTCGCCGAGGAACCAGCCCCGTCGGAATCGGACGGCGTTCTCGGCGTCGTCGCGCGCAGCGGTGACGACGTCGAAGGTTTCGTCGACCGTCCACGATCCGGCGAGGAAGTCAGAATGGGCCTCGCCAGCGTAGATGACGCACTCGAGCTGCGCGTCGGATAGGAGCCCATCGAAGACGACATTCGCGGGGAGATGCGGCCGGTAGCTCGGCTTCGGCGGCGCGACCGAGGCCATCGCCGCCGATTGCACCAGCTTGGTTGGATGCGCCTGAGATCCAGGAATACGGATCGACTGCAATCCGTATCCTTCATAAAGCGCATCGGTGAGCCGCGTGTCCTCTGCGGGCGCCCAGTCAACCGTCTCATAGGCGAGTTCGACGCCCTGCGGCTCCAACGTTGCGACAGCCGACGGACGCGTCACGAAGGCGCGCACGGTGCGATGAATCGCCGGTCGCGAAGCGACAGCGACGATTGTGGGCGCGGTGACAAGCTGTCGTGGCGGGAACTGCCCCGTCACCCATCGGAGCAAGGTCGCGGCATCCGGTGCGACACCAGCCGATGACGGAAAGACATTCGCTGTCTCGGCGGGATGCTTGTCGATGACGGTGAGCCGCGTCGCCGCAGTCGTGCCATGCCGCGCATAGACCGCGCCGTCGATCGCGGCGGTGAAGACGACGCGCGCTTGCTCCTGCAGCCGCACGAAGGCGTCCCGCCAATCCGGATTTTCGGGAGAGAGGTTCGCGCCGGTGATCGCCACGAGGCGGCCACCATCAGCAAGACGGCCAAGCGCGGACCGAAGGTGACAGAGCGCGGCGTCGGCGACGCGGCCTTCGATATGGACGCCCGCCGAGAAGGGCGGGTTCATCAAGACGACGGTCGGCTGCGGACCAGCCCCGAGGTGGTCGTCGATCCGCGCGGCGTCGAAGCGCGTAACGTCGGTCGCCAGAAACAGACGGTCGAGGAGATCGGCCCGGGTCGCGGCGAACTCGTTGAGCGCGAGGCCCGCGCCGCCGATCTCGGCGAAGATGGCGAGAAGGCCCGTGCCGGCCGAAGGCTCGAGCACGAGGTCGGCAGGCGTGATCGCCGCGGCCGTGGCGGCGGCGAGTCCCAGCGCGATCGGCGTCGAGAACTGCTGAAGCGCCCGGCTCTCCTCGGAACGGCGTGTGTGGCTGGGAAGGAGCGCAGCGATCTTCTCCAGCATGGCGAGCATCGCGGCAGGCGATGCGGCGCTGCCGCGCATCGCCGGGCCGAACTTGCGCAGAAAGAGGACCGTCGCCGCCTCGCAGGCGTCGTAGGCGCTCTTCCAGTCCCACTGGCCATCGGCGTCAGAGCCGCCGAAGGCATGCTCCATGGCGGCACGCAGCACGGCCGCATCGACGCGGCGGCCACGTTCGAGATCGGGGAGAAGCCGCTCGGCGGCTGAGAAGATCGCGCCGGCGGAGCTGGACGCGAGGAGACGCGGCGCGGCCGTAAGGCCGGTCGCGGAAGCAGCGGTATTCGACATGAAGAAGACCTCGGGAGAGCAGGAAGGGCCGAGCCGGTGGACGCTCTCTCTCGATCCCGACCGACTCAAACCCGTCCCGGCCGACCTCTCCCTCTCGTCACGCCGCCGCCTTCACGCCGCGCCACCATGCGATGCGCGCGTCGCGGGTCGCATTCGCGAGCCGCAGCAGCAGATCGCCGTGGCAGGCGCGCGGAGCGCAGAAGCAGACGAGATCGCGGTCGCGCAGCTCGTCGAGCACGCGCAACAAATGATGCTGATCGGCCAGCCAGCGTTCGTATTTCGCGATTACGGCAGCGCGGTCGCCGTCGGGGCCGATCCGGAACGGATTGCCCCATTTACTGCCGCGGCCGATGTAGACGGCTCCCGCCGGCACGCCTGCGTGATGCTTGTTGAGAACCCTGCACATCGCTTTTCGCCTCCTGATCCCGAGCGACGAGCTGGCGACGGAGCGCGGTTCAGGGTTCGCGGGTCATGCATCGGATCTCGGACGATGCGGGAACGGCTCGCCCGTTGACGCGTGAACCGCCGCGCTCAGACAGACGAAGGAGCGGCGGGCTCAGGAGAGCGACGGGTCCGGCAGGGTTTTGGACGGCGGCAGGTAGGCGTCGAAGGGGTTGCCGCCGGTCAAATGGCAGAAGGGCGTGAACAAGAAATCGGTCCCGTCGCGGCCAACAGCGCAAATGACGTAGCGTGGCTCACCGGTCGCGGCGTCAGTGCATTCCATGAGCGCGAGATTGCCGTCTGCTGCCGCGCGAAGCAGCGTCTGGAAATTCGCGCGAGCGTGGTCGGGGACGCTCATCGCGCACCTCGCTTTCCCCGCGCCGGGGCGAGTGTGCGCGCCAGCCAGCCATTGGTGTCGGTCCAGGCGATCGTCTCTCGGGTCGCCAGGTCGAGCACATGCGCGCCGCCGCCGAAGGCGTTGACGCGCGGTCGGGAGGAGGTGTTGGCCCATTGAAAGCCCCAGCGACCCGTGAGACCGAACGCTTCGGCGCAGCGCTGCACGAACATGATCACCTGCTGCGGATCGCCGGTGACGTCGTCATGGATCCAGAGCATCGAGCCGCCATGCTCCGGCTGTATAGACAGAAGAAAGCCGTTGGACGGCACGTCCTCGCGTGCGGCCTCTTCCATGAACATCTGGTAGAGATCGAGCGTGCGCGCCGCGTTATCGGGCGTGCCGACCTCGAGCAGACAGGAAAAGTGAGTGAAGAAGTCAGCCATGACAGTCTCCTGAAACGACGAAGCCCGGCGCGAGGGCCGGGCTTTCTGGAATTGCGGTGAAGCGGGGATCAGCCGGTCGGGCTGTCGTGGATGCGGTCGTCGTCGAACGCGACGTCCTCGCCTATGGCGTGGCGGCCTTGCGGCGTGACGCGGTCGATGAAGGCGATCACGCCTTCCCGCCGCTCGGCGATCTCGATGTGTTCGGGATAGGCGCCGGACTCCATCGCCGTGTTTGCGGCTGCCTTGGCCTTTTCGATGGCTTCGGCGTCGGAGTTTGCATCGACGGTGAAGCCGTCATAGGCGCGGAGCCAGAAGCCGATCTTGACGATGTATTCGCTCATGGTGTGCCTCCTTCGGAAGTGTCTTCGCCGTCGGCGGCCGTCGCGACGCTATCCTCGTCCAGTCGAGCAAGCGAAATGTTCTCGGCGGCGGCGTATTCCTCGGCGAGATCGATCGCCCAGCGGCGAGCCTCATAAAGTTCGTCGTTGTAGGATTCCCATTTGTCGCCGACGCGCGCGCAGCCGTCGGCGATCAGCCGCGGCAGCTCGGGGTGATCGGCGAAGGTCTCAAGGGCCTGTTCGAGCGTGTCCTCGACGGTCAGAACCAGTAGCGGATGCCAGCCCGCGGGGTAACGGCAATCGAGCATGATCCGCTGCGCATCATCGGCGCTGAGGCGGCCGATGAAATAGCGCCATACGCGCAACAGGTGCTCGGCCCGGGCCTTCGCGCGATAGCGCCAGAGGCCGATGCGCGATGCGAGAGTCCGGTACGGTCGTTGAGCGAGATCAGACATGGCACACCTCCTTGATGCGACGAGCGAGGTTCGCGGGCCGGTTCAGAAAGTCGAGCGAAGCGAAGTTGTTGGGACCGCCGTGATAGTCCTTTCGGCCCTGGCAGGTCCGGAACAGGATGCCGGTGTCGTCGCTGGTGGCCGGCTGACACGCCTGCACATAGAGGTGATCGGTGTGCAAGGTGACCTCGCCCGAGACGGCTATGCCGCCCTTGTTGGATCGAAGGTCATAGGCGCCGGGTGCGAGGCCGAGCGCATCGGCGAGGTGCTTGAGCTGACGCCGGACACGCGCGTGGAAGGTGCGCTTCGCCGCGTCGTCATAGGAAACCGGCCTTCGGAAGTCGAAGGCAGTGGACGTCTTGGACATGATCGGGACTCCGAGAGCGGATGACGGGCAAGCCCAGCGGCGCGCTCTCTTTCATCCACCGGGTTCGCCCGCGTCCCGGCAGACCTCTTGCTCTGAGGCGGGACCGGTCGGAGCTGCGTCGATCTCCACGGGCGCCCACGCCTCGTGACCGTCGAGGCCCGCTTCGGCGAGAAAATCCGAGAGGAGATCGTTGGTCGACTTCCCGACGATCGCGTCCGGTGTAATGAGCACCGCCATCCCGCCGAACCCGTCGGGGCGCATCTTGCTGCACGTGAAGGCGGAGAGGACGGTGAGATACCTCAGCGTTTTGGAACGCTTCACGATGTCTTGCAGAAAGAACTCCCAGGACGTGCCGCTGAGGTCGAGATCGATGTCGTCGTCCTCGGCTTCGCGGCGGGCAAGCTGTTCGACG
>DATKQE010000003.1:0-151220 GCA_035532935.1 Allostellaceae bacterium | reverse complement strand
CAATCACGACCGAGGGCCGCAATTTGAAAGGACGCTTAGTGTCGCGGTAGTGCTCGACGATCTCGAGCACTTGATCGTATTGACGCAAGCCGTTGTCAGCCTCGCGCCGGGCCTTCTCGTGTGGGTCGGTGATGAGGTCGGGGGCCTCCGCCTTGCTCTTGCGGTCGTCCTTCGGTTCGTTAGCCATTCTCGCGCGACTTCTGGGCCTCGGCCTGCTCATTCACCATTTCGCGGGTGATCAAGTCGTTCTCGATGTTCGTATTGCCATAAGCGAAGCTGCGGCGCTGCTCTTCTTTCTGTTCGCCGCTCATCATCACGGCGCGCGCCCGTTCGATCAGTTTCGCGAGCTTTCCGGTCACGGCAGACCCCTCATTCATGCGCGGCGGCTCCGGGCTCTATGGCCGCGGCGCCAAGACAAGAAATCTGGCTCGCGCTGTGCCAAAGAGCAAGTAGTGCCCGCTCGGGAGAGGCCGGGCGATAGGCGGGGCTGCTCGCGGTCACATTATTGCGCCCACCCCCCAATTTCTGTACCCTTTGGCCGAACAACTCACCGAGAGGACGGCCCTCCGGCCGTGATACGCCATGACGATGACCATCGACATGCATTCCCACATCGTTCCGAAGGGCCTCGCCGACGCGCTCCGCGCGCGTACCAAGCCGCCGATGATCATTCGCGGCGAGGACGGCAAGGAATACATGAATTCGCTGCTGAACAGCCGCGGCGAGCTCGACCCGGGCTTCGACAGCGTCGAGCGGCGCCTCGCCGAGATGGACAAGAACGGCGTCACCCATGCCGTGCTGTCGAACCAGCTCCAGGACATCTCGTCGCTGCCGCTCGAGGATTCGGTTGCGCTGTGCCGCGCCTATAACGACGCGATCTCGTCGGCCTGCGTCAAATATCCCGACCGCCTCAACGCGTTCGCGGCGATCCCGGTGGGCTCGGTCGAGGCGGCGACGGCGGAGTTCGAGCGCGCCATGTCGCTGCCCGGCATCGTCGGCTGCATCATCCCCGGCGACGCGTTCCTGACGGCGAAGCGCGCCGAGAAATTCGCGCCGCTCTTGGAGGCGGCGAACCGGCGCAGCGCCGTGATCCTCGCCCATTACGGCCGGCTTCCCAATGACGGCGAGGCGCCGCAGCCCGACCTCTCCGACAACCGGCGCCTGCGCATCGGCACGCTCGACATGCAGGCGCGCATTTCGTCGAGCATGCTGACCTTCTGCCTCACCGACTTCATGACGAAATATCCGAACGTCACGATGATGACGCACAATCTCGGCGGCAACATCCCGTTCGAGGTCGAGCGCATGGACCATCGCACGCTGGTCGACGATCCGGGCAACGAGCTGCCGTCGAAGCGCTTCCGCGCCGCGCGCGTCATCGTCGACTGCAACTCGCTGGGCGCGCGCTCGATCGAGCGGGCGGTCGAGGTCTATGGCGCGGACAAGATCGTGTTCGGCTCCGACGGCACCACCTTCGGCATGGACTGGACGCAGAAGGCGATCGCCGAAGCGCGCATCAGCGACGCCGACAAGGCGGCGATTCTCGGCGGCAACGCGGCCGCGGCGATCGCCCGCGTCGCCGGCCGCATGGCGGTCGCGGCGCAGTAGCCTGTTGCGCCGCCGCGGCCGGACACAGGTTTCCGGCCGCGGCGGTCCGCCATCTTATTCCATGCAGATTAAGATGCCGGCGCCGCAGCGCGACGTGGTGGTCCGCGGCATCTTCTACATGATCGCGTCAACGATCGGCTTTGCCGGCGTCAATGCGCTGGTCAAGTGGGAGGTGGCGCTCTATCCCGTCGGCGAGGTCGCGTTCTTCCGCTCGCTGTTCGCCCTCGTGCCCAGCTATCTCATCGCCCTGCCGCGGCACGGGCTCGGGGTGGTGCGGACGGAACGGATCGGCGACCACATCAAGCGCGCATTGTCGCAGCTCTGCTCGATGACGTCGATCTTCATCGCCTTCAAGCTGATGCCGCTGGCGGGCGCGGTGGCGATCAGCTTTTCGGCACCGCTCTTCACCACGCTCCTGTCGATCGTCGTGCTCAAGGAGCGGGTCGGCCTCCACCGCTGGTCGGCCCTGGCGATCGGCTTCGTCGGCGTGCTGCTGGTCGTCGATCCGGGACGAGAGAGCCTTCATCTCGGCGCCGTCTTCGCGCTCGGCAACGCCATCATGATCTCGACCGTCGCGGTGGCGATCCGCAAGATGAGCGCGACGGAATCGACCGAGACGCTGGTCGTCTATCAGATCAGCCTGCTGACGCTCTTCACCGCGGCGTTGCTGCCGTTCGGCTTCATCCTGCCGAGGCCGGTCGATTTCGCGCTGCTGGCGGCGGCCGGCGTGCTCAACGGCGTGTCGCAATACTGGTGGACCAAGTCCCTGCACCTGGCGCCGGCCTCGGCGGTGGTGCCGTTCAATTATCTTGCGCTGGTGTGGGCGACGATCGTCGGGTTTCTGGTCTGGGGCGACGTGCCGACGCCGATGCTGTACCTGGGCTCGGCCATCGTCGTCGGCTCGGGCCTCTACATCCTGTGGCGCGAGACCGCCGCCCGGCGCCTGCGCGCACGCGTGACGACATGAGTCGTCATCGGGAGACCCCGCCATGAACGATCCGTCCGCCGACGTCGCCGGCGGCGGATGCATGCTCCTGCTCCTCTCGGCGCCCGATGCGATGGCGTACTACCGCCGCATCGGCTCGAGCCCGTCGCCAACGGCTTCATCATCCGCCGCGACCGCTGAGCGGCGCCAGGGCGTCAAGCCTGGGCGAACAGCCGGTCGATCCAGGCGGCGGTCGCGACCGCTGCGGCGTCCTGCTGCTCGAAGCCCATGATCTGGAGCCCGAGCGGCAGGTCCTCGACCGTGAGCAGCGGCAGCGACAGCGCCGGCACGCCGAGAAGCGAGCCGGCGACGGCGCAGATCGTATTGCCGGTCGAGCCGAGCCCCAGCGGCGCCGCGCCCGTCGCCGGCAGCGTGACGCAGCCGTCGCAGAGTGCGCCGAGGCTTGCATAGACCCCGCGGATGCGGCTGCGCTCGGCAAGGAGCGCCGCGAAATCCTCGCGGCTCATCGCCTCGGCCTGGACCAGGCGGTTACGCATCGCCTGGCTCAAGCCAGGATTGTCGCGCCAAAGGTTGAGCGGCCAACGGAACTCCCAGGAATTGATCGAGCGCGCAATGGCGTTGGCGTCCTGGAGCGCGGTCTCGACCGCCGCCAGCGCGGGCGTGTCGCTGCGCGTCAGAATCTCGACCCCCGCCGCCTTGAGCCGCGCGACCGTCGCCGCGAGCGCGGCGCGCGCCGCGTCCGTTATCGCCGTCCACCCGGGACCTTCGAGCAGCGCCAGCCGGCGCGGCTTTTTCGCCTCGGGACAGGCGCGCGGGCCGGCGAGGCCGGGATAGCCGGGATCGCCGCCGGCGCGCGCGGAAATCTCGCGCAGGGTCGCCCAGGCGTCGGCGAGCGTCGCCGCCAGCGCGCCGTGGCAGCTCTGGCTCAGCCCGTCGAGACTGCCGCCGCGGTTGATCGCGCCGACGCTCGGCTTGAAGCCATAGACGCCGCAGAAGCTCGCCGGCCGGACGATCGAGCCGATGACCTGGGTCCCGAGCCCCGCGGGCAGCATACCGACCGCGACGGCGGCGGCCGAGCCGCTCGACGAGCCGCCAGGCGTGCGCTCGAGGTCCCACGGATTGCGCGTGCCGCGCGGCTCGGTAGAGGCGAATTCGGTGGTGACGGTCTTGCCGAGCACGACCGCACCCGCCTCGCGCAGCGCGGCAACGGTGGCGGCATCGCGCCCGGACCGCCAGCCGGCGAAAATCGGCGAGCCCATCTCGGTCGGCATGTCCGCGGTCTCGATGATGTCCTTGATGCCGACCGGCATGCCGTCGATGGGCGAAAGCGGCTTGCCCGCCTTCCAGCGCGCGCTCGACCGGTCCGCCGCCGCCTGCGCACCGTCGCGATTGAGATTGACGAAGGCGCCGATCTTGGGCTCGAGCGTAGCGATGGCTTCGAGGCAGCGTTCGAGATAATCGCGCGGCGTGTCGCTGCCGGCGGCAAAGCCAGCGGTCGATCCGACGAAGGGGCGCCTGGTCGGAAGGGGCGTGGCGGGATTGCGGGCGCTCATGGGCTTCACTCCTCAAGGGCGATGGCGGCGGCGCGGCGCTGCATGGCGATCATCGAGCTGCGCAGCAGGAACTGCCGCGCCCGCGCGGGATCGAGCGAGATCGCGTGCAGCTCGGCGAGGTTGGTGCGGCGGAGCGCGGGATCGCGCGCCTCGAGCCGCTTCTTGTTCTCGATCGACTGCTGCTGCACGAATTCGACCGCGACGGTGCGGCGCTGAAGGTCGTAGAGATCGAGCAGGCGTTCGGGCGCGCCGTCGAGCAGAACGTGCGCGAGCTTCTCCGCCAGATTCGCCGCGTCCTGGATGCCGCCGTTGAGGCCCATGCCGCCGATCGGATTGTTGACATGGGCCGCATCGCCCGCGAGCAGCACGCGGCCCTGGCGGAAACGCGCGGCGACGCGCTGATGGGTGACGTAGAGGTTACGGTGCACGATGTCGTAGGGGCGCGGCGCGGGGAAGAATTTCTGCAGCCGCGCCTGGACGGCACCGTCGCTCATCACGTCGTCGTCGGTTTCGCCGGGCCGGGTCGGGAATACCGTGCGCCACAGGCCCGGCGGGCCGTCGGCCGCGACCTTGAAGCAGTTGCACCACTCGTCGGGATCGGCGAAGTAGCTGCGCGGCCCATAGCCGCGCGAGGCCGCGAAATCGAAGCTGGTCGTCAGGACGACGAAGCGCTCGGGCCAGGTGAAGCCCTCGAACTCGATGTCGCAGGCCTTGCGCACGGCGCTGCGGCCGCCATCGGCGCCGATCAGGAACGCGCCGTCGTGGCGCGCGACCCGACCATCGAAGCCGCGCACCTCAACGCCGACCCGATCGCCGTGCTGGGCGACCGCGACGACCTCGTGGCCCCACAGAAGCTCGACCCCCGGAAGATGCGCCAGCCGGCCGAGGATGAGCTGCGCGGTCTTGAACTGCTCGCACTGCACGACGAAGGGATAGCGCGTGTCGTCCTTGATGAGCGCGTGATCGAACGACGCCACCATCGTGCCGGTCGGGCGGTCCCAGAACTGCACCACCGGCGCGACGAGCCCCACGCGGACCATGTCATTGACGAGCCCGGCCGCGCCGAGCAGTTCGAGCGTCGCGGGATGGGTGGTGGCGGCGCGCGGGTCGGCCTGCGGGCCATCATTGGCGTCGAACACCCGCACGGCGATGCCGCGGCGCGCCAGGAGCAGTGCCGCGAGCAGCCCGACCGGCCCGCCGCCCGCGATCAGAACGCGTCGATCATCGTCCGCCATGGACCTCTTCCGCCCGCGCGCCACGGGGCCTAGCGTTCTTGAATGCGGCGCCGCGGTCTGTCAAGCTTCAAAGCCCGCTCGCGGAGGACAACCATGCACCAGGTCTCGATCCCCCCATCCGTCGTCGACCGGATCATCGCGCGGCGCGGCAAGCCGCATTGCTTCGACGACCTCGATCCGCGCCGAACCGCGCTCGTCGTCATCGACATGCAGAACGCCTTCATGCTGCCTGGCGTCGGCCATTCGCCATGCGCGACGGCGCCCGAGATCGTGCCCAACATCAACCGCATCGCCCGCATGCTGCGCGCAACCGGCGGCACCGTCGTCTGGGTCAAGACGCGCTTCACGCCGGATTCACTGACGGCGTGGTCGACCTATTACGGGATGCTGACGCCGGCGGCGGCCGAAAAGCGCATCGGCGCGCTCACCCCCGGCGGCAAGGGATATGAATTGTGGCCCGAGCTCGAAGCCTTGCCCGATGACCTCGTCATCGACAAGGAGCGGTTCAGCGCGTTCCTGCCGGGCTCGTCCGACATCGCCCGCATCCTACGCGGGCGCGGCATCGACAGCGTGATCGTCACCGGCACCGTCACCAACGTGTGCTGCGAATCGACGGCGCGCGATGCGATGATGATGAACTTCAAGACCATCATGGTGACGGACGGCAACGCCGCCACCACTGACGCCGAGCACAATGCCTCGCTCACCGCCTTCTATCTCAATTTCGGCGATATCATGCCGACCGACATGGTGGTCGCCTGTCTCGAGCGCAACGCCACCGACGGCCGTGATCCGGCCGCAGCCGCAGCGCAATAGAGGGAACCGCGCCGATGCCGATGAACAAGCCGCACCTCGAGTTCCGCCCCGTCGACATGGAAAGCGGCTGGGAGACGATCGCGGGCTATCCGCCGGGCATTCAGCAGAAAATTCTGGCGAGCGACCTCGACGAGACGCGCAAGATGGGCAGCCGCACGCGGCTCCTGCGCTTCGCGCCCGGCAGCTACACCACCGCGCCCTTCGTCCACGACCATTGGGAGGAGGTGTATCTCGTCTCGGGCGATCTCGTCGTCGGCAACGACACGCTCGGCAAGGGCGGCAAGCCGTTCCACGCGCCGACCTATGCCTGCCGCCCGCCCGGCGCCTGGCACGGACCGTTCCGCTCCGATGCCGGCTGCCTCCTCTACGAGATTCATTATTACGACGAGAGTGGGAAATAACCTGCGATGAAGCTCGCCATCCCCGACCTTATCTCGCCCTCCTATTTCCCCGCGGCGGCCGCGGTCGAGCTGGGGTTCTTCCGGGAGGAAGGGCTCGACGTGACGCTCGAGCTGGTCTATCCGGTCGACAACTGCTACCGCCAGATGCACGACGGCACGATCGACTTCGTCGGCGGCTCGGCGCATTCGGCGCTCGCGGCCTTTCCGCAATGGCAGGGCGTGAAGCTCATCTGCGCGCAGGGCCAGGGCATGTACTGGTTCCTGGTAATGCACCGCGATTTCGGCGGAACGCGCGGCGATCTTTCCGTAGTCAAGGGCCGCACCATCGGCGCCGCACCATGGGTGGATATGGGGCTGAAGCGGATGCTGATCGCCGCGGGCATCGATCCGGTGCGCGACGGCGTCAGTATCGCGCCGGTGCCGGGCGCTTTCACTGGCGGCGGCACCGTCAATTTCGGCTTATTCGCGGCGAAGGCGCTCGAGGAGCGCAAGATCGACGGGTTCTGGGCCAACGGCATGGGAACCGAGGTCGCCGTGCGCGGCGGCTACGGCACCGTCATTGCCGACGTGCGCCGCGGCGACGGGCCGAAGGAATGCTTCGACTACACCATGGCGTCGATCGCGACGACCGATCGCCTCATTGCCGCGTCGCCCGAAGCCGCCGCAGGCGCGGTCCGCGCCATCGTCAAGACCCATCGCGCGCTGAAAGAAGATGTCGCGCGCGCGACAGCGGTCGGCCGCAAGCTCTTCCCGCCGGCCGAGGCCGAGCTCATCGCCGAACTGATCCGCCGCGACCTTCCCTTCTACGACGCCGCCATCTCGGAAGCATCGGTGGCCCGCATGAATGAATTTGCCCGCGACGTCGGCGTCCTCGCGGGCGACGTGCCCTACGAGCGCGTGGTCGCAACCGAGCTGCGCGGGCTGTGGCGTTGAGCCGCACTGTTGCGGGTGAACCGGCGCGCCGGTAGTCTTTCCGTAGTGCGCGCGGAGGACGGGGACGGCGATGCTCGAAGAAACCTTCGTCGAGTTGCGGGGCGCGAAGCTCAATCTACGGCGCGGCGGCAAGGGCGCGCCGGTACTGTTCCTGCACGGCGCGCAAGGATATGCCGGTTCCGATCCGGCGATGGACGCGCTGGCACAGGATTTCACGGTGCTCGCCCCCGATCATCCGGGCTTCGGCCATTCCGATGCGTTCGACTGGATCGACGACGTGCCGGATCTCGCCTTTCTCTATCTCGATCTGCTGGCAATGCTCGGCCTCGAGGACGTGCATGTGGTCGGCCATGGGCTCGGCGGTTGGACCGCGCTCGAGATGGCGATCCGCTCGACCGCGCGCATCAAGAGCCTGATCCTCGCCGCCGCGGCCGGTATCCGCGTCCCGGGCGTGCCGCGCGCCGACATGTTCATCTGCACGCCTGAGGAACTGGCGCGGCTCATTTTCGCCGGCGACGGCTGGCAGGCGTGGAACGCGTCGCTCACCGCGACGCCCGAATTGCAGGAGATCGCCGACCGCAATCGGTTCCAGGCGGCGAAACTGTGCTGGCAGCCGCGCCTGTTCAATCCCAAGCTCGAGAAATGGCTGCACCGCATCGACCGGCCGACCCGCATTCTGTGGGGCGAGGACGACCGCATCATCCCGCCCGCCTATGGCGCGCGTCTCAAGGAGCTGATCGCCGGCGCCGGCCTCGTCATGCTGCCGCGAACAGGACATCTCATGCCGGTCGAGCAGCCGCAGCGCTTCGCCGCCGAGATCCGCCGCTTCATCCGGGAGGATGCGGCATGAACGTGTTGTTCTTCCACCTGATGCCCTATGCCTATCTCGACATGAACTATCAGGAGAAGTACCGGACCGACTGGGTGGTGCTACCGAATACCTATTTCGATCCGGTCAAGGGGCACGAGCTTTACAACCGCTATCTCGACGAACTCGAGCTGGCCGCCGAATTGGGCTTCGACGGCATTTCGGTCAACGAGCACCATCAGAACGCCTATGGGCTGATGCCGTCGCCCATCGTCATGGCCGCGGCGCTGTCGCGGCGCACGCAGAACGCCAAGATCGCGATCCTCGGGAACGCCTTCGGCTTGCGCGAGCATCCGCTCACGCTTGCCGAGGAGCACGCGATGATCGACGTCATCACCGGCGGGCGGCTCATCTCGGGGATGGTGCGCGGCATCGGCGCCGAATATTTCTCGTTCGGCGCCAACCCGGCCTTTTCCCATGCCCGCTTCCAGGAGGCCCACGATCTGGTGATCGAGGCTTGGACCAAGCCCGGCCCGTTCGCCTTCGAGGGCCGGCACTATCATTTCGAATACGTCAATGTCTGGCCCCGGCCCTACCAGCAGCCGCATCCGCCGATCTGGTGCCCCTCGCTCGGCAGCACCGAGACGATCGAGTGGGCGAGCCATCCCGCGCGCCGCTATGTCTATGTGCAGAATTTCAGCCCGATCGCCGCAGTAGTGCGCTATCTCAACCTCTATCGCCAGACGGCGGAGCGGCTGCACGGCTACACCGCGCGCTCGGAGCAGATCGGCTGGGCCGCGCCGATCTATCTCGCCGACAGCGACGAGCGCGCGATCGCCGAGGCACGGCCGCATATCGAGGCGCTGTTCAACAAGTACCTGACGCTGCCGTTCGAGATGCTGTTCCCGCCGGGCTATCTCTCGCAGCAGTCGCTCAGGAACATGCGCGCGGTGCGGCGGCCGTCGATTCAGGGCGGCAAGGTGACGATCGAAGCGCTGATCGAGACCGGGATATTCCTGTGCGGCTCGCCCGACACGGTGCGCGACAAGCTCGTTGCGGCCCATCGCGCGCTCGGCTTCCAGAATTTCCTCGCCGTGCTGCAATTCGCAACGCTGCCCGGCGACCTCACCGAGCGAAACCTGCGGCTGTTCGCGCGCGAGGTGCTGCCCGCGCTGCAAGGCCTCACCGACAAGGAATACGCCGGCATGGAACCGGCGGCGACCCACTAGCGGGAGGAACCCATGGCACGCTTGAGCGGAACGTCCGTGATCGTGACCGGCGCGGCACAGGGCATCGGCACCACTTACGCCAAGGCGCTCGCCGCCGAGGGCGCGCGCGTCAGCGTGTGCGACATCGACGCGCCCGACGCCGTGGTGAAGGAAATCCGCGCTGCCGGCGGCGAGGCGATCGGCCGGGTCTGCGACGTCACCGACCCGCAGGCGGTGGCGGCGCTGGTGCGCGCGACCGATGAAGCGTTCGGCGGCGTCCAGGTGCTCGTGAACAACGCCGCGCTCTTCGGCAAGATCGCGATGAAGCCGTTCTTCGAGATCACGTCCGAGGAATGGGACCGGGTGGTGACGGTCAACACGCGCGGGCCCTTCGAATGCGCCAAGGCGGTGCTGCCGGTGATGCGCCGGCAAGGCTATGGCAAGATCATCAACATCGCCTCGGGTACCGTGTTCAAGGGCACGCCGATGATGCTGCACTATGTCTCGTCCAAGGGCGCGGTCGTCGCCATGACGCGGGCGATGGCGCGCGAGCTGGGCGAGGCCGGCATCCGCTGCAACGCCCTGGCCCCGGGCCTCACCTTGAGCGACGTGGTCAAGGGCCGGAACGAATATGGCGCGATGCGCACGGCCAACGTCGCCTCGCGCAGCCTGAAGCGCGAGGAAATGCCGGAGGATCTCGTCGGCGCCCTCATCTTCCTCGCCGCGCACGACAGCGATTTCATGACCGGGCAGACCATGGTCGTCGACGGCGGCTCGGCGATGCATTAGCGAGACGATCGAATAGGCAAAAGCATCCGCGCGGCGCCAGCGCGGCAGACGGGAGGAGCGAGATGACGACACGACGCCGATTCCTTGCCACCACAGCCGCCGGTGCGGCCGTGAGCGGCTTTCCTGCCATCCTTCGCTATGCACGGGCCGCCGAGCCGGTGACGCTCATCACCCCCTTCGGCTACGATTCCGACTTCATCGACATGATGAACGCCTATTCCGGCGGGCATTTCGCCAAGGAAGGCCTCGACGCCAAGGTGCTGGGCGGGCGCGGCACGGTGCAGGCGCTCCAGGCGGTGATCGCCGACGAAGCGCAGTTCACTCGCTTCTCGGGCATCGACTTCATCCGCGCGGTCGCGAGCAAGCACGCGCCCTTGCTGGCCGCCGCAACGCTGCGCAAGAATCTCGGCTTCCACATCATCAGCCTCGCGAACAAGCCGGTGCGGAGCGGCGCCGATCTCAAGGGCAAGACGGTCGGGCTGTTGTCGATCGGCGGCTCGACCGAGACCTATATCGACGTGCTGCGCGCCCAGGCGAAAATTCCGAAGAGCGACGTCAAGCTGATCGTCGCCGGCAACAGCCCCGGCGAGGTCGAGCTGATCCGCAAGGGCCGGATCGATTGCTTCATCTGCACCTTCTCGGTCACCTTCACGGTCGAGCGGACCATCAAAGAGCCGCTCGTCTATCTGAACGTCGACGATCTGGTGCCGGCGCCGGGCCAGGTCTTCATCGGCACGCGCGACGCCATCGCCAAGAAGCCCGATCTGGTGGTCAAGGTGCTGCGCGCACTCAAATCGTCGATGGAAGAGATCATGACCAAGCCGATCCGCCCCATCTTCGAGCGCGCCGGCAAGGATTTCGAGATTCCCGGCATCAAGGATCTCGACACCATGGTCGCGCTGCAGAAGGAGTCGATCAAGGTCAATTGGCTGGGCAAGTATGGGGCGAAGAACCTGCTGCGCAACGAGCCGGCGCAGTGGCAGGCGGGCTGCGACGCGCTGCGCTCGGTCGGCATCGTCGACGTGAAGGACCCGACGTCGCTCTACACCAACACGTTGGTGGACAAGGTCTAAGGTTCGGGCGGCGCCGCAGCCGCGGCGACCCATTCGCGCCACAGCGCGATGAGCGCCGCGAGGATGGCCGGCCCGAGAAAAAGACCGAGCAGCCCCAGGCTCTGCAGACCGCCGAGAATGCCGAGCAGCACCCACAAGAACGGCAGCTCCACCGCCCCGCCGATGAGCGCCGGCCGCACGAAGTGATCGGCGATGAACCCGACCACGGCGCCGATGCCAACCAGCACGATCGCCGACGCGATCCCGCCTTGCGGCAGCAGCATCAGCGCGCCGACGATGTACACCGCCGCGGCCCCGAAGGGGATCATCGCGAGTATGCCCGTGAGCGCGCCCAGTAGCGCCGGATGCGGCAACCCCACGACCGCATAGGCGATGCCGAGCAGCAAACCCTCGGCCACGCCGACCAGCACCAGCCCGTTCACCGTTGCCCGCACCGCCTGCACCATGTCGACGCTGACCTGCCGCCCGGACGGCCCGGCGAGATCGAGCACCACGGCCTCGAATTGGCGGGCCAGCGCGGCGCCGTCGCGGTAGAGGAAGAATAACGTCAGCAGCGTGAACACCAGCTCGGTCGAACGGCGCGCGAGCTGCGTGCCGAGCGTGCGCGTCCAGTCGATGATGACGCCGCGGTCGAGCCGCCCCAACAGCGCGGCTGCGGCATGCGGATCGCCGAGATTTTCCTGCCACCAGGACGCGATGTAGTGCCCGGCGAAGGGCAAATCGCCGATCCAGGCGGGGACGGGCAGCCCGTTCGCCGCGATTGAGGGAAGCGAGCGCGCGACGAACAGCGCCTCGCTTCCGAGCACGACCGCGATCCACGCCAGCGGCACGAGAAATATCGCCCCGACCAACAGGCTGAAGGCGAGCGGCGTCACCACGCCGCCGGCGCGTCCGCCATCGGCAAGCCGGACGAACCGCGCATAGAGCGGCCAGGTCGCCACCGCCAACACCCCGGCCCAGAGCAGCGCCGGCACGAAGTCCCAAAGGATCAACAGGCCCAGCCCCGCGAACGCGGCGGTGACGATGAGGCGGGAAACGCGCGGCGGCGGCGAGCGCTTCATGCGCGGCTCAGATGGTGTAGAAGTCGAGCATCGTCGGCAGGTAATCGTTGAGGAGGATCAGCTTCTTCCGCCTGATCCGCCATACCCCGGCGTTGAGCGCCAGCCGGTGTTCGGCCAGCGCGAAGGAAACATGCTGCTCGCGCCGCTTGACGTTGTAGACATGCGTGGTCGCGACCGAGCTGACCGCCATGATCTCGACCCTCGCCGCCGGCGCCACCAGGACATTGGACACGGCATGGGCGGTGCGCGGCAACGGCATCGACGCGATCGACTGCCCCGAGCGTACGCGCCACACGCGTTCCTCGAGCGCGCGCCGCGTCGCGGTATAGATCAGCGATACCTCGCGCGCGGGATCGTCAGTCGGCTCGTGCTCGCCCTTCCACGCCGGCACCCAGAACTCGGCCGCATCGTCGTAGAGCGCGAGCCAGTCGTCCCAGCGCCGCTCGTCGAGACAGCGCGCCTCGCGATAGAGCAATTCGGCCGCTGTCGCCGTCCTGTCGGTCACCATTCGGCTCCTCGAGCGCGGGCGCGGCGGCGCCGGGCTCAGCCTGCCATCGCGGGAATGCGCGGCGCGCGCGTGAGCTTGCGCTCCGGCACGTCGAGATTGAACAGTCGCGCGGCGTCGCGGCCGAGGATGTTGCCGTTGCCGTTGCCGTGCGCCGTCTTGAGCATGGCGAGACCCCTCGTCCCATCGGCCGCCATCGAGCGGCGACGACGCCAGTATAGCATGGGCCGATCGGGCCCGAGAACGACGCCGCGCCGGACCGCCCCGCGCGCCAAACACGGCATCGACAGGGCGCGGCAATCGGCTATGCTTGTCAACCAAAATAGCCGGAAAGGCAAAGCGCTCGTCATCGCATCCGCAAGGTTGCGCATGACGGCATCAACCGCAGGGGAGGACACTGACGTGCATCGCTCGACACTGACGCTCGCCGCTCTCGCCATTGCCGGCCTGCCGCTGACAGCGGCGCGGTCCGCGGATTTCAAGATCGGCACCATTCTGCCGCTGACCGGCCCGGGCGCCGATATCGGCAAGTACCTGGTCGAGGGAGCCAAGGCCACCGTCGCGCTCGCCAACGCGCGCGGCGGCATCGGCGGGATGCATGTCGACATGACCATCTGCGACACCCAGACGGTCGAGCAGCAGGCGGTGCTGTGCGCGCGCCGGCTGCTCTTCGACGATAAGGTCGATCTCCTGCTCGGCGCCGGCACCACGCCGCAGACCGTTGCCATACAGCCGGTCATCGCCCAGGCCGGGGTGCCGACCTTCGCCATCGCCGGCGCCACCATCAATTTCCGGCCGGTCCGGAAATGGGTGTTCAAGGCGCTGGCGACCAACGAGGACCAGATCCCGGTCGCACTCGATTATCTCAAGACCAAGGGCGTCAAGACCGTCGCCGACATCCGCGATAACGGTCCGTTCGGAGCGGACGTGGCCGCCAATCTCAAGGCTGCCGTCGGCGCGGTCGGCATGAAGATCATCGACGAGGAACTCTACACGCAGACCGATACCGACATGACGGCGCAGGTGACGCGTGTTCGCGCCGCCAAGCCGGATGCCATCTTCGACATGTCCTCCAATCCGCCGCCGGGCGCAATCATCGCCAAGAAGATCTACGAGCTCGGCATGAAGCAGCCGATCGTCGTCGGCACCAATCTCCAGACCAGCGCTTTCGCCGGTCTTGCCGGCAACGCCGCAGGGCAGATTCTCTATATCGGCCTCAAGGCGTCGGTGTCCGGCGAGGGCAGCAACAATCCGCTGGCCGCGAACCTCAAGGCCTTTCGTGCCGAGTTCGAGAAGATCGACCCCGGCGTCGAGGTGGTCGCGCTGTCGGCGACCTGCGCCGATTCGATCCTATTGACCCAGGTGGCGGCGAAGTCGCTCGGCGCCAAGGCGCTCGATCACGAGGCGCTGCTCCATGCGCTCGAGTCGCTGAAGGACGTGGCCGGTATCCAAGGCTATTGGACGTTCTCGCCGACGAGCCACGAAAGCTCGCTCAAGAGCGGCATCGCCCTGCTCAAATACGATCACGGGAAGTGGCTGCAGGCGCAGTAACGGCGCGATGGATTTCGTTACCGTCGCTCAGACCGTCTTTTCGAGCCTCGCCAATGGGGCGCTCTATGCCTTCATCGGCCTTGGCTTCGGGCTGGTCAGCCGCAGCACCGGAATCATAAACTTCGCCCAGGGCGATCTCGCCATGCTGGGCGCCATCCTGACGGGGGTGCTGGCGCGGGCCGGCGTTCCCGTCGGCGTGAGCGCCGCCATCGCCGTCGTCGCGTGCGCGGCGATCGCCGGCGCGTTCTATCTTTTGGGGCTGCGGCCGGCGCGACGGGCGACGATCGCGCAATCGGTGCTCATCACCATCGGCTTCTCGATCCTGATCCGCGGCACGGTGACGACGATCTGGAGCGCCGAGCCGATTCCGGTGCCGTCCTTCACCGGAAGCCATCCGCTCAATGTCTTCGGGGTCAGCGTCCTGCCGCAGGAACTATGGCTCATCGCCACGCTGGCGGTGGTGAGCATCGCCACGGCCGGGTTCTTTCAGCGCACGGTGATGGGGCTCGCGCTCCGGGCCGGCGCCTCCAATCCCCTGGGCGCCGCCTTCGTCGGCATCGATGCCCGCCGCCTCGGTCTCTATGCCTTCGTGGCCGCGGGCCTGCTCGGCGGTCTTGGCGGCGCGGTCTGGGCGCCGATTTCGCTGGCCCAGGTCGATATCGGGCTGGGATTGGGACTCAAGGGCTTTACCGCCGCGGCGCTCGGCGGCTTCTCGACCACCTATGGACCGATCGTCGGCGGGCTCGTGCTCGGCTTGGCCGAAGGCTTCGGCGCCGGGTTCATCTCCTCGGCCTATCAGGATGCGATCACCTTCGGGCTGCTGCTGGCGGTGCTGCTGGTGCGCCCGCAAGGTCTTTTGGGAACGCTGCCGCGCAGCGCCGGGGACGACAAGCCCGAGGAGATTCTGTCCACCACGGTCTCCCCGACGCGCTTCACCCGGGCCGACGGGGTCCGGCTCGCCGTCGGCATCGTCGTGCTCGTGATCCTGGGGCAGGTTCTGAACGGCGTCTGGCTGACCACCGCCATCTTCGCCGAGATCACCGCGATCGTCGTGATGGGGCTCGTGCTGCTGACCGGCTATTGCGGTCAGCTCTCGCTCGGCCAGGGCGCGTTCATGATGATCGGCGCCTATACCAGCGGCTATCTCACGGTGAAGCAGGGCTGGCCGGCGCTGCCGGCGCTCGCGCTCGGCGTGGTGCTGGCCGCGCTCACGGCGCTCGCGCTCGGCCGCATGATCTTTCGCTTGCGCGGCTATTATCTGTCGATGGCGAGTCTCGGCCTGTTGATGATCGCGCTCACCTTCGCCCGCGAGCTGTCGCAGATTACCGGCGGACCCAACGGCCTGCCAGGCATTCCGCCCTTTGCCATCGGCGGCATGAGCTTTTTCGCGGACCGGCAATTCTATTATGTCGGCCTGGTCGTCTCGCTGGTGGTCCTGGTGCTGGGGCTGAGCATCACCCGCTCGCGCTTCGGGCGGGCGCTCTTGGCGATCCGCTCGAGCGAGTCCGCCGCCCGCTCCTGCGCCGTCGATGTGGTCGCGCTCAAGACGCGCAGCTTCGCCTTCAGCGCCGCGGTCGCGAGCGCCGCCGGCAGCCTCTATGTCCATTATCTCGGCATCGCCAATCCGACGCCGTTCGGTCTCGACGCCACCATCGCGCAGCTCACCGCGCTCACGCTCGGCGGGCTCTTGTCGCTGTGGGGCGCCTATGTCGGCTCGGCCGTCGTCGTGGCGCTGCCGGCGTTCATCTCGTGGGTCGGCGGCTCGTCCGCGACCCAGGTCGTGGCGGGACTGCAATATCTCATCTTCGGGCTCGTGCTCATCTGCGTCGTGCTGATTCAGACGAATGAGCATGGCGGCCGCTTCCTCGTGCGCCTGCGGTCGCTGGGACGGGTGCGGCGCACGGCGCCCGAGTTGCGGCCGTCATGACCGCGCCGCTGCTCGACGTGGCAGGATTGTCGGTGCGCTTCGGCGGACTTCAGGCCGTTGACGGCGTTTCCTTCGAAGTCGGGCGCAACGAGATCGTCGGCCTCATCGGCCCGAACGGCGCCGGCAAGACGACGATCTTCAACACGCTCTGCGGCGTCGTCAACGCGTCCGCGGGCCGGATCGTCTTCGCCGACCGCGACATGACCGGCCTCGCGCCCGAGCTGGTGGCGCAGCTCGGCATTGCCCGGACGTTTCAGAACGTGCGCCTGTTCGGCGAGCTGTCGCTGCGCGAGAACGTGATGATGGGCGCCTTCCGCGCCGGGCGGTGCGGGCTCTTCGCGTCGATGCTGCGGCTCGGCGTCCACCGCCGCCTCGAGCGGATCGCGGCGGCGCGGGCCGACGACTGGCTGCAGCGGCTTGGTCTCGGTTCCTATGCCGACATGCCGGCGACGGCGCTGCCCTTCGGCCTCCAGCGCGTCGCCGAGATCGCCCGGGCGATGGCGAGCGAGCCGGCGCTGGTACTGCTGGACGAGCCGGCGGCGGGACTCAACGAGGTCGAGAAGTACCAGCTTGCGCACATCCTGCGCGACATCGTGCGCGAGACCGCCTGCTCGGTGCTACTGGTTGAGCACAACATGCCGCTGGTCATGGGGCTCGTAGATCGCGTCGTCGTGCTCGATTTCGGCCGCAAGATCGCCGACGGGCTGCCCGACGAGGTGGCCCGCTGCCCGGCGGTGGTGGAGGCTTATCTTGGCGCCTGAGCCGATACTCGAAGTGCGCGGCCTGCATGTCGCCTACGGCAACATCCAGTCGCTGAAGGGCGTCGACCTCGACGTGCGCCCGGGCGAGTTCGTCGCCATTCTCGGGCCCAACGGCGCCGGCAAGAGCACGCTCATCAAGGCGGTGACCGGGGTGCTCGCAGCCGGCAGCGGCACCATCCGCTTTCGCGGCCGCGATCTCGCCGCGATCGCGCCGGCTGCGCGCATCCGCCTCGGCATCGGCATCATCCCGGAGGGACGGCAGCTCTTTCCCGACATGACCGTGCGCGAGAACCTGATTCTCGGCGCCTATGCAAAACTAGGCGTGCGCATACCGGCCGGCATGGCGACGGCGATGGAGCGCGTCTTCACCATGTTTCCTCGCCTCGGCGAGCGCCAGCGCCAACTCGCCGGCACGTTCTCGGGCGGCGAGGCGCAGATGCTGGCGATCGGCCGCGCGCTCATGACCGAGCCGCGCCTCCTTTTGTGCGACGAGCCCTCGCTTGGCCTCGCGCCCGGCCTCGTCCGCGACGTGCTAGCGACGCTCGGGCGGCTGCAGCGCGAGCAGGGCATGACCATCGTGCTGGCCGACCAGAACGCGCTCGCGGCGCTGCGCATGGCCGATCGCGGCTACGTGCTCGACACCGGCCGCGTGGTGGCGAGCGGCACCGCCGCCGCGCTCCAGACCGACGCGCGCCTCCGTTCCGCCTATCTCGGCACCGGCATCGAGGCTTAAGCCGCCCGCACCGGGATTTGACAGGCGCGCCCGCGCCCCGTTCAATGGCGCGAATGCCGGAGGAGGAAATGGCGCGATTCAAGGTCGTTACGCCCAAGGGAACGAGCTTCGCCGTGACCGCCGAAGCCTATGAGCTCGAGAACGAGGCGCTCGTCCCGCTCGATGCCGAGATCGTCGAGATCGACGCCGCCTCGGAGAACGCGTTCATCGCCGCGGCGCATGACGCCGACGCGGTCTATGCCAAGGGCCGCAACTTCACCCAGCGCATGATCGACGGACTCGAGCGCTGCAAGATCATCGCCGTCGGTACGGTCGGAACCGACTATATCGACGTCGCCGCGGCGACCGCGCGCGGCATTCCCGTGACCAACGTGCCCGACACCTTCATCGAGGAGGTGGCAGACCACGCCATGATGCTCATCCTCGCGAGCTTCCGCCGGCTCGTGGTGCAGGATCGGATGGTACGCGAGGGGCGCTGGCGCGAGGGACGGCCGGCGCTCGACCAGCCGCGCCTGATGGGGCAGACGCTCGGCCTGATCGCTTTCGGCCATGTCGCGCGCGCGGTCGCCACGAGGGCGCGCGCCTTCGGGCTGCGTATGATGGCCTATGATCCCTATGTCGAGGAGCTGGTGATGAGCCCCTATGGCGTCGAGGCAGTGACGCTCGAGGAGCTGCTGCGCCAATCCGACATCGTGTCGATGCACGCGCCGGCGACCGATGATGCGCGCCAGATGCTGACCGAACGCCACTTCCGCATGATGAAGAAGGGCGCGCTCTTCATCAACACCGGGCGCGGCGCGACGGTGGACGAGCCGGCGCTGATCAAGGCGCTGCAGGAGAACTGGATCGCCGGCGCCGGGCTCGACGTGCTCGCGGTCGAGCCGCCGCAGCCCGACAACCCGCTCCTCAAGATGGACAATGTCATCCTGACCCCGCATGTCGCCTCGGCCTCCGGGCGGTTCGATCCGATGCGCCGGCGCCGCGTCGGCCAGGAGATCGCGCTCGTCCTGCGCGGCAAGTGGCCGAGGAGCTGCGTCAACCCCTCGGTGCTGGAGAAGACCGAGCTCAGGCGCTGGCAACCCTATTCCATGGAACGCGGTCCCGCGAACTAAGGAGCACGACGATGAAGGTAGGAGCGGCGATCGCCGAGATCATGAAGCGCGAAGGCGTGGAGATTCTCACCGCCTATCCGGTCAATCATCTGATCGAATATGCGGCCGCGGCCGACATCCGGCCGATCATCGTGCGCCAGGAACGAATCGGCCTGCACATGGCCGACGCGATCTCGCGCATGACCCAGGGCCGCCAGATCGGCGCCTTCTGCATGCAGCACGGGCCCGGCACCGAGAACGCCTATGGCGGCATCGCCCAGGCGTTCAGCGAATCCATCCCGATCCTGGTCATTCCGGGCGGCTATCCGCGCCGCCTCGCCCATGTCGGCGCCAACTACAATGCCACGCGCGAGATGCGCGGCGTCTCCAAATCGGCCGAGCCGCTGACCTCGCCCGCCGAGGTGCCGAACGTGATGCGGCGCGCGTTCTCGCATCTGCGCAACGGCCGCGGCGGCCCGGCTTTGGTCGAGGTTCCGGCCGATCTCTGGCACGAGGAGATGCCCGGTCCACTCAACTACGCGCCGGTGCGCGCCACCCGCTACGCCCCCGAGACCGAGGCCGTGCGCGAGGCGGCGCGGCTCCTCGCCAAGGCGGCACGGCCGGTGATCTATGCCGGCCAAGGCGTGCATTGGGCGCGCGCTTGGCCGCAGCTCCGCGCACTGGCCGAGCTGCTGGCCGCCCCGGTGGTGACGAGCCTCGAAGGCAAGAGCGCCTTTCCCGAGAACCACCGCCTCGCGCTCGGCTCGGGCGGCGCGGCGGTGCCCAAGACCGCACGCCATTTCCTCGACCATGCCGACGTCATCTTCGGCATCGGCTGCAGCTTCACCGAGACCTCGTTCGGGATCGCCATGCCCAAGGGCAAGACGATGATCCACGCAACGCTCGATCCCGACCACCTCAACAAGGACGTCGCCTCGGCGATCGGCCTCGTCGGCGACGCCGCGCTCACGCTCGATGCGCTCATTGCCGAGCTGGGCGCGTTCGTGAAGGCGCCGCGCGACGCCGCCGCCGTCGCCCGCGAGATCGCCGAAATTCGCGAGGCCTGGCTCGGCGAATGGATGCCGAAGCTCACCTCCAACGAAGCGCCGCTGTCGCCCTACCGCGTCATCTGGGACCTGATGCACACGGTCGACATGGCGAACACGATCATCACCCACGATGCCGGCAGCCCGCGCGATCAGCTCTCGCCGTTCTGGATCGCGCGCGAGCCGCATTCCTATATCGGCTGGGGCAAGACGACGCAGCTCGGCTATGGGCTCGGCCTCGCCATGGGGGCAAAGCTCGTCCATCCCGACAAGCTGTGCATCAATCTCTGGGGCGATGCTGCGATCGGCTTCACCGGCATGGATTTCGAGACCGCGGCGCGCAACCGGATCCCGATCCTGTCGCTCTTGCTCAACAATTCCTCGATGGCGTGCGAGTTGCACATCATGCCGACCTCGACCGACAAGTACCGCGCAACCGACATTTCCGGCGACTATGCCGCGCTCGCGCGCGCGCTCGGCGGCCATGGCGAACGCGTCACCGCGGCGTCGGAGATCGTCCCCGCGTTGCAGCGCGGCATCGCCGAGACCAGGAAGGGCGTGCCGGCGCTGATCGAATTCATCACCAAGAAGGAAACCCAGACCTCGCGCCACCCGCTGGCGGCATGAGGGCGAACGCACGGCACGAAGCAGGTCGCCCATGACCGTCGCCCAGACCGCGGGACGCCACTATGCGCCCGATCCAGCGCCCATCGGCAGCGATGCGCACAAGGCGCTGTTCTGCCGCATGCTGCTCGACACCTTCGATCCCTACAAGCCGGCGATCATCGACTGGCCCAAGCTCGACGACGAAGCGCGCAACCGGCTCGTCTCGCTGCCGATCTGGGACATCGCGGTCGCGACCGAGGGCAAGGCGCGGCTGCGCGTCAGGACCTATGCCGAGACCATCGCCGATCCGCTGCTGCGCGAGGCGGTGACGCTCAACGCCTTCGAGGAGGGCCGGCACAAGGACGTGCTGTCCAACCTCGTCGCCGCCTATGGCATCAATCTGCCGCCGGAGCCGCAATACGTGGCGCCGCGCGATGCCGAATGGGCGTTCATGGTGACCGGCTATAGCGAGTGCATCGACAGCTTCTTCGCCTTCGGCCTGTTCGAGGTGGCCAAGCGGTCAGGCTTTTTCCCGCCCGATCTTGTCGATACGTTCGAACCGGTAATGCAGGAGGAAGGACGCCACATCCTGTTCTTCGTCAATTGGGCGGCCTGGCACCGGCGCAACCTGCCGCTCTGGCGCAAGCCGCTGTTCGTGGCGAAGACGCTGGCGGTATGGGCGTTTCTCGTCTGGGAGCGCATCGGCATCGCGCGCAGCGTCGGCGGCGCGGCACCGGACAACAACTTCACCGTCACCGGCAGCAAGTCGATCGGCATCGACATCGACGCCGCGGCGCTGATGGGCATTTGCCTCTCCGAGAACGACCGCCGGCTCGGCCGCTACGATGCCCGCCTGCTGCGCCCGCGCGCGGTGCCGCGGCTGGTGCGCATGGTGCATCGCTTCATGGGAAAGCGCCGGGGTTGAAACCGGGCACAGGAACGTGCGAGCCTGTGCCCTTCCGGACCCGAACGTTGAGGTTCCGCCATGTCTGAGGACAACCGTCATCCGCACGATCACGCACATGGCTCGGAGCTTTCCGAGATGCAGCTTCGCGTGCGTGCGCTCGAGACCATCCTGACCGAGAAGGGCTATGTCGATCCGGCCGCGCTCGACCGCATCGTCGAGGCGTTCGAGACCAGGATCGGCCCCCGCATCGGCGCGCGCATCGTCGCCAAGGCCTGGGCCGATGCGGCGTTCAAGCAGCGTCTCCTGGCCGATGCGAGCGAGGCCGCGAATTCGCTCGGCTTCGCGAGCCGCGTCGGCAGCCACCTGATCGCGGTCGAGAACACCGAGCGGGTGCACAACATGGTGGTCTGCACGCTCTGCTCCTGCTACCCGTGGGAGGTGCTCGGGCTGCCGCCGGTCTGGTACAAATCCGCGCCCTATCGCTCGCGCGTGGTGATCGACCCCAAGAGCGTGCTCGCGGAATTCGGCGTCAAGCTGCCGCCCGGCCGCGAGGTCCGGGTGTGGGATTCGACCGCCGAGACCCGCTTTCTCGTCGTGCCGATGCAGCCCGCCGGCACCGACGGCTGGAGCGAGGAGCGGCTGGCCGCGCTGGTCACCCGCGACAGCATGATCGGCACCGGGCTCGCCACGGTTGCGGCGGAGGCCGCGCCATGAACTCGATCCACGACATGGGCGGCATGCATGGCTTCGGCCCCGTGGTCGCCGAGGCGAACGAACCGCCGTTCCACACCACCTGGGAAGGGCGTGTGATGGCGATGCAGCGCGCGCTCGGTTTCATCGGCCTGTGGACGATCGACATGTCGCGCGCCTCGCAGGAGGCGCTGCCGCCGCTCTCCTATCTCTCGGCCGCGTATTACGAGCGCTGGTTCCTCGGGCTCGAGCATCGCGTGCTCGCGCACGGCCTCGTCGGCGCCGACGAGATCGAAGCCGGCCGCGCGCTGCGTCCGGGCGTAAAGGTGAAGCGCACGCTCTCGCCCGCGGAGGTCGACCGCGTGATGCGCCGCGGCGAATACACGCGGCCGCCCGCGGCACCGGCGCAGTTCAAGCCGGGCGACCGCGTCCACACCCGCAACCTCAATCCCGTCACCCATACGCGGCTGCCGCGCTATGCCCGCGGCAAGACCGGTACCGTCGAGGCCGTTCGCGGCTGTCACGTCTTCCCGGATACCGTCGCCATCGGCGCCGGGGAACAGCCGCAATGGCTCTACACGGTCGTCTTCACCGGCCGCGAATTATGGGGCGAGGACAGCGACCCCGCGATCAAGATCTCGATCGAGGCGTTCGAGCCCTATCTCGTCCCGGCATGAGCGGCGGCGACAGCGAGGCGCGCCGCGCCGCCGCCACCCTTCCGGGCATTCCCCTCGGACCCGAGGGGCCGGTGTTCCGCGAGCCCTGGGAGGCACAGTCCTTTGCCATGGCGCTCGCCCTTTACGAGCGCGGCCTGTTCGCCTGGAGCGAATGGGCGGCAACGCTCGCCGCCGAGATCAGGCGGGCGCAGCAAGAAGGCGACCCCGATACCGGCGAGACCTATTACCGGCACTGGCAGGCGGCGCTCGAGCGGATCGTCGCCGCCAAGGGCATCGCCGACGGCCGCGCGATGGCGCGCTATCGCGATGCCTGGGACCACGCCGCCGACCGCACGCCGCACGGCACGCCGATCATGCTCCGTCCCGAGGATTTCGCGCCGTAGCCGCCGGCGGGTTCGCCGCCTCACGCCCGGATCGTCGCCAGCGTGGAGTCGTGGCCATGCGCTGGCGGCGGCAGTCTGGCGCCGCCGCTACGCGCCAGCAGCGCGAGGGCGTAGCCGAGGCAGCTCAGCAGCACGATCCAGAAGCTCGGGGGCCAGTCGGTAAGATAGGCAAGCGCGATCCCGGCCCAGGTGTCGAACAGCGCGAGCCCGATCGAGAGCGCGACGCCGACACCGAGGCGCGAGGTCAGGCGCAGCGATGCCGCCGCCGGCCCGACCATCAGCGCAAACACCAACAGCACGCCCACGACCTGCGCCGCCTCGGCCACCGCGACCGCGACGATTGCGAGAAACAGCATCGAGACGAGGCGCAGCGACACGCCCTTGGCCTCGGCGAGGTCCGGCGCCAGCGTCGCGAATAGCAGCGGCCGCGAAATCACGGCCAGAGCGATCAGGCTGCCGCAGGCCAGGGCAGCGAGTCCCCACAGCGTGTCGAAGCTCACGCCGAAGACGTTGCCGAACAGGATCGCGGTCGCCTGCGTCGCATGGCTCGTATAGAAGTAGAGGAACAGCACGCCCAGGCCCAATGCAAAAGCCAGCACGATCCCGACCGCGACGTCGCGGCCGCGCAGCCTTTCGCCGAGCAGTCCCATCGCCACCGCCGCCACCAAGGTGAAGGCAAGCAGGCCCCACAGCGCGTCCACGCCGACGAGAACCGCGCCGGTCGCCCCGGCGAAGCCGACATGCGACAGCGCATGGCCGGCGAAGGTGAGATTGCGCAGCACCAGGAAGATCCCGACCGCACCCGCGACCACGGCGACGATGCCGCCGGCGAGGAAGGCCGCGCGCATGAAATCGTAGTCAAGCATCGTGGCGGTGCGCTTCGCCGTCGCCCAAGCCGTATTCGGAGACGACGAGGATGCGGTCCTTGACGCGGAAGACCTCGATCGGAGTGCCGTAGAGGCGGGTCAGCACGTCGCTTCGCACCACCTCGTCGATCGTGCCCAGCGCGGCGCGGCCCTGGCCGAGAAAGAGCACGCGGTCCATGGCGCCGAGCAGCGGATTGATCTCGTGCGCGGTGAACAGCACGGTCATGCCCTCGTCGCGCTGCAGCCGCTTCACCAGTGCGACCACGGCGTGCTGGAAATGCGGATCGAGGCTGATAAGCGGCTCGTCCAGCAGCAGCAGCTTCGGCTTGCCGAGCAGCGCCTGGGCGAGCAGCAGCCGCTGCTGCTCGCCGCCCGAAAGCTCGCATAGCGGGCGCAGGGCGAGCGCCTCGCCTTCGACCGCGGCGATCGCGTCATCGACATCGCGCGCGCCCGCGGCGCCGATGAGCGGCAGCCCCCAGCGCTCGCCGCGGCAGGCCGCCGCCACGAAATCGCGGCCGCGCAGGCGCAAATCGGCAACCGGACTGCGATGCTGCGGCAGATAGCCGGCGGCGCGATTGCCGCGCTCCGGCGCCGCTCCGAACACTTTCAGGCTGCCGGCAACCGGCCGGAGCAGCCCGAGGATCGCATGCAGGAGCGTCGACTTGCCGGCGCCGTTGGGCCCGAACACGCCGACGAATTCGCCCGGCGCGATGGCGGCGCTGACATCGGCAAGCACGACACGGCCCGACCGGGTGAGCGTCACCCGGTCGAGTTCGATCGCCGCCGTGTCTATGGCGTTGCCAGCGCGCGATCGAGCGCGTCGAGTTGCGACAGCATCCATTCCTGATAGGTCTTTCCTTCGGGTTCGGTCTCGGTCACGCCGATCACGGGAATGCCGGCCTTCGTGGCGACGGCGCGCATGCGCTCGGTCAGCGCCTCGCTGGTCTGGCTGTTATAGAACAGAACCTTGACCCGGTGCGCCCGCAGATCGTCGGTGAAAGCGGCGATCTCGCGAGCGCCCGGCTCGGTACCGTTCATTACCGCGAGCTGAAAGCGGTGATTGCGCATCACGAGGCCGAGCGCCTTCGCCATGTAGCCGAACACCGGCTCGGTCGCGGTCACGGGCACGCCCGCATATTTGTGGCGCAGCGCCGCGATCCGCTGATCAAGCGGCTTTAGCGCCGCCGCGAATGACGCGGCGCGGCCGGCATAGAACCCGGCCCGATCCGGGTCACGACGCGACAGCACCGCCGCCAGCGACGCAGCAACAGCCGGCATCGTCGCGGGGTCGTACCAGAGATGCGGATTGTCACCCGGCTTCTTGTGGACGAGATCCGCTGCGACGATGACGTCGCGCCCCAGCGACGGCGAGGCGGCGAGCAGCTTGCGCGCCCAAGGGTCATAGCCGGCGCCATTGATGACGACCACCGCGGCGTCGGAAATGGCACGGGCCGTCGCGGCGCTCGCCTCGAATTGGTGCGGGTCCTGGTCGGGATTGCTGAGGATGCTGGTGACGGCAACGGCGTCGCCGCCGATCTGGCGCGCCACATCGCCATAGAAATTCTCCGCCGCCACGACCCGGATCGGCGCGGCATGCGCCGCCGCAACCGCCACGGCGGCCGCAAGCAGGCCGGCAACGAAACGAACCACGGCGCTTCATCTCCATCGGGGGATGCACCAACCGAATGTGGCGGAGCCGCGCCCGCACCGCAAGCCTCCTGCCAGCGCGGGTTGCGCCTCGTCCCTATCGGCGCCGGACGAGAATGATGGCTGCGCCGACGACGCTTCAGCCCAAAACCTTCTGGAGCAGCGCCGCGGTCGAGGACAGGCGGTCCGCCAACAGGCCGACCATGTATCGATGCAGGGCGGCGGCAAGATCGGGGTCGCGCTCCTCCATGCGACGCAACGCCTCGGCGGTCAGGCGGTAGGCCCGCGTCGGCTGATCGGCGATAACGGCAGCGCTTCGCATCTGGCCCAGATAGCAGCCGATCTCACCCACCGTCGTGCCGGCGCCCATGGTGCGCAGGCGAACCGACCTTGCGTCCGCCAATTGGAGGCGGACGGTGATCCGGCCGCTTTCGATGAAGAACATGTCGCTCGCCTGCTCCCCCTGACGAATGAGGTAGCTGCCCGTCGCGTGGTCGCGCACGTCCATATATTGCATGAACCGGTCGATCTTTTCCTGCGCGGGAAGCGCGGCGGAGAGCTGATCGCGCCAGCGGACGGGAGCGATCGGCGACTCCAGGGTGGCGGAGGCGAGGAGCTCGTCCTCGCAGTCTTCCACGGCCTGGTCGAGGTCCTCGAAAAGCCGGGCGCCGCCGGCGCTGACCGAGTCGAACCCGGCATTCTCGAACTGCCGTTTCAAGTCCGGCGACAGGCCCGAAAGGACGAAGGCGCATTGCCGTGCGCGGCAGGTGTCGTAGAGCCGGTTCAGTCCTTTGACGGCGGAGGAATCCATCCCCACCACATTCTTGAAATCGAGCACGAGATGCGTGAGCGGCGAACCCTCCCCGCCCTTGATCCGCGCCTCGATGCGGCTTACCAAGGCGTGAATGGTGCCGAAGAAGATGAAACCCTCGAGCTTGAGCACGAGGATGGCCCGGCCGCGCTGGTCCAGGATCTCGCGCGCCCGGCGATCGCGATCGACGCTGCTGCGATACTCGGCGCCGGTCATCTCCTGCTTGATGATCTTGATCTTGCTGCAGGCGACGATAAAAATCCCGATCGCCGCCGCGATGCCGGTCGCCACGCCTTCCATGTAGCCGAAGAGGCCGGTCACGCCGAGGATCAGCAGCACGACGGCATAATCCGCCCGCGGCAAGCGGAACCAGCCGCGGTAGAGCCATTCCGACAGGAACGAGACGCCCATGAACATGAGCAGGCCGCCGACGAGCATCCTCGGCACATAGGACAAGGCGGTTGTCCCGGCATAGAACGCCGCGAGGCACAGGCCAGCCGATACCAGTCCGATCATTCGGGTGTTGACGCCCATCAGATGGCCGAGCGCCGAAGCGCTCATCGCCTGGAAGCCCGGCGGGCCGCCCAGTGCCCCGGCGGCAAGATTGCCCAAGCCGGCAGCGCGAAGTTCGCGATTGATGTCGACGTCCTGCTGGGTCGCGAACTCCAGGCCGCTCGAATTCAAAAGGAGCTGCACCGCCGCGACGATGACGATGGTGCCGAACTTCGGCCATTGCTCGATGAATATCGCCTGTCCGAAATGGCGAAAGTGGCCGAGCGTGAAGAGCGCCGGCCCGGTCCCCTTGGGAAACGGACCGAGCAGCCAGCCATCGGCTTGCGCTTGGGCGACCGGCACGCCCCATGCGGCCAACGCGGCGTAGAACAGCGCGCCGAAAGCCAACATCGCGCCGGGAACGACGAGGAAATGGTTTGACCGTTGCAGCGTCCCGAGGACCGCCAGCGCGAAGACCAGTGCCGGCACCCAACGCATCATGATGTGCGGCGTCAACAGCAGGGCGATCGTATCCGGCCGCAGCGGAATTCCCGTCATCACCGAAATGGAACCTGTCGCCAGGAGCCAGCCGGACCCGGCAAGGAACCCGCCGACAACCGGATAAGGCAGGAAGCGGACCAGCGAGCCGAGACGCAGCGCCCCGATCGCAAGGAAGCAGGCGCCCGTCAGCAATGACGCGAGCGAGATCGCGGCGAGCACCGCGCCGATCTTGGCTTCGGCGGGCAGGTCGCGCGGCAAAGCGGCGGCCATTGCCGCGCCCATCAGAGCGAGGACGACCGCGGGCCCGTCCTGGGGCTGGCCAACCGTGCCGGGATAGGAGCTCAGCAGCGCGACGATCCCTCCCAAGACGCCGCCGGTAATGAGCATGATGGCGACGCCCTGCGGCACGCCGAGCGCCAGGTCGTTGGAAAAGATCAACGCGGCGAGCGCCGCGCTGCCGATGACCGTGCGGATTCCGGCGACGAGCCCGGCCGCGATGCCCGGCAACAGACGATGAATGATCACGCGCGCCGAAACGGGGGCATCGGTCGACGGGGTCAACGCATCACCGTTTCACGCTTGCGGCCGATGCCGGCGGCCACAGGCACGAGCGGCGGCATCGTTTGCATGTCCCGATCCGTCCGTCACGCATGGTTGCGGAGACGAGGAGGCGATCTTTTCGTTGCGGTAGCAATGGTCAGCGTCGTCGAACGGGCTCGGCGCAATGTATGTGCCTGCGTCCCTTCGTTGCAACGAAGAAATCGCGCAGATCGTGTGACGATCTCGTCAGAAATCTGCAATCACAATGTCATCGAGTGCGAACGGCTTGTCACCATCCGAAGCGAGATGCGCCGAAATGTCGCGTCATCATTTCGTCAGACGCCCGCAACAGCAATGTCACAAGACGCCAATAGGTTACCGCCTCGGAAATAACCGAGGGGCATAAGATGACAGCGAGAAACCGCCTGTTCTGCGGTGTCGCAATTTGTGCGCTTTTCGCCGCCGGCGAAGCTTCGGCACAAACGGACGCGCCGGTCTCGACCCAGATGCAGCAGCTACACCAGCAGATTCAGCAGTTGCAGCAGCAGCTCCAATCACTTCAAACCCGGGTCAACACCCAGGCGCAGCAGGCGCCGCCGGCCGAAGCGGCGTCCGCCGCCGCCCCGGCGCCGCACATCACGCAGTCGCCAGGGAACCGCTTTTCGATCGAAAGCCCCGATGGGCGCTATTCGATCGGGCTCACCATGCAGCTGCATTTCGATGCCGGCGATTACGTCAACTACCATCCCGACTCGAAGGTGACGAGCCCGCACGACCTCAATAGCGGCATCAACGCTCGTCGCGCCCGCTTCGGCTTCCTGGGCAAGCTCGACGGGGATTGGGCCTATACCTTCGTCTACGATTTCGGCGGCACGAACGACTCCGGACCCGGCGGAACGAACGGTCCCGGGATCGAAAAGGCCTATCTCACCTATAATGGGCTCTACAAGGGACCCTACCCGCTCGCCTTCGATCTCGGCTACCAGGATGTACCGTTCACGCTCGACGAAGCGACGAGCTCCAACGATATCCTGTTCATGGAGAAATCGTCCTCGCAGGCGGTCGCAGCCGGTATCGCCGCGGGTGACAACCGGTCTGCCTTCGGCGTGCGCTCGAACGACAACCGATATTGGGCCGGGATTTATCTGACCGGCCCGGTCTCTGGTACGACACACGCCTTCCCCCAGCAATACGGCGCAACCGGTCGGCTCACCTACCAGGTCATCCAGGCACCCGATTACTCGCTGCATCTGGGGATCAACGCTGAAGGCCTTCTGAAAGCGCCGACGACAGACACGCCCGCGGAGGTTCGTTCGATATCGCTGAGCGATCGCCCCGAGCTTCGCATCGATACGAGTTCGCTCCTTTCGACGGGCGCTCTGGGGACCGCGACCAATCCCGTCGACAATGCCGCCGTTTATGGCGTCGAGCTGGCCGGAAACTATCAGAACCTGTTCATCCAGAGCGAAGGATTCAATTACAACGTCAGCCGCGAAGGGCTTCCCGCCAACACCTTCTGGGGCGCCTATGTCGAAGGCGCCTGGACCCTGACCGGAGAGGAGCACCACTACATTCCCGCGTCCGGGGCCTATGGCAGCATCAACCCGGCGCACCCGTTCTCGCTGTCCTCGATGGGGATAGGCGCGTGGGAACTCGCCGCGCGCTACAGCTATATCAATCTCGACGACAACACCGGCAGTGCCATTGCCGGCGGCGCGCCGAAATCCAACGGCGTCGCCGGCGGCCGCCAACAAGTCGTAACGCTCGGCGTGAACTGGTACCCGAACAACAACGTGCGCTTCACGCTGAACTATCTGCACGGGGTGGTCGACAAGCCCGCCGCCGCCGGAGAGGCCGGCGCGAGCTTCGATGCCGTCGCGGTTCGCACGCAAATCGCCTTCTAGGCCGGCGGCCCGGTCGCGACGGCGCGCCGCGCCATCGTATTTTTTGCGCCAGCACTGCCCAGCTCTCGCTGCAAGCGAGGGCTGGGCGATTTTTTCTGAAAGAAGCGCGGCGGCACCTGATGCGCGTCATCGGAACCTCGCCCGCCTGCGCGCCGAGAGGCTCCAGCCCCGTCGTCTCCGGGCCACCCGACCTGCCCCGCCGAACCGACGGGTCGCGCACCCCAGGATATCCGCTCAACCTCCCCGAAGGAGCCCAATACCTCAAAACACCGTCCTTGATTTGAGGTTGGTTGTCAGATTACTTTGATAGCGGCCGGGCAATGAAGCGCGATCCATTGTCCGAAAGGGATCACGGGGGAATCGATGATCGCCAAGACGCCGCGCATTATTGGAGCGCCTTGCCCTATGGGCGGCACCGGAATGCCGCGCCTGGGAAGCCGCGGGTCCGGCCGCCACGGTCGCTGGCGCTCGTCACATGCGTGATCGCGCCATGCCTCCCTTGAACGCCGACCGGGGACGTCTTCTCCCGCAGACCTTCCGGAGCGTCCCCGCGCTCCAGCCGGTGGGCCCTAACGCAGCAGCCGAGCGGCATTATCGATCGATTCTCAAAGCCAATCCCCATCATTTGGGCGCCCTTCACGACCTGGCGGTCATCCGCATCGGTGCGGGAGCCGGCGAAGACGCCATCAAGCTCTTGCGCAAGGCGCTCAATATCAACCCGAGTGCCGCCGAGATCCATGCCCTGCTCGGCGCGGCGCACCGCATGCTCGGCCATAACGAGGAAGCGGTCGCGCGCTTCAAGAAGGCGATCGCACTGAACCCCGCCAACGCGGACACGCATCTCAAGCTGGGCAACCTGTGCATGGCACTCGAGCGGCACGAGGAGGCGATTACCGCGTTCGAGGCGGCGATATCGCTCCGGTCCGGTCATGTTCATGCACATCTCAATCTTGGGGCCGCATTCGCGGCCCTTGGCCGCTTCAAGGAAGCGGTCCCGCATTTCCGGCAAGTGCTCGCGCTCCAGCCCGACCACCTGCACGCGCATCTCAATCTCGCGAAGGCTCTGGCGATCCTGCATCAGGATGTGGCGGCGATCCCGCATTACGACAAGGTCATCGCCGCGGAGCCGGGCGTGGCCGAGACCTATGGCTACAAGTCGTGGAGCCTGAGGGCCATCGGCCGGTTCGACGAGGCGCGTGACCATCTTCTAAAGGCCATCGCGCTCGCGCCGAACCCGGCGGAGTTCTACCTCGCGCTTGCCAATCTCACCCGGTTCGCGGAGGACGATCCGCACCTCGCCAGGATGGAAGAATTGCTCCGCGATCCGGCACCGCTCACGCCGCGGCTTCGTTGGGAACTGCTCTTCGGTCTGGCCAAGGCCTATGCCGATCTCGGGCAGTTCGAGCGATCGTTCTGTCATCTGCTCGAGGCGAATACACTGAAGCGGCAAGGGACCGCGTATGACGAGGCGACGGTGCTGCGCCAATTGGCGGAGACACAAGCGTTGCTTTCAGCCGATTTCCTGCGCCGCCATCGCGGCTATGGCGATCCGTCGGCCGCCCCGATCTTCATTCTCGGGATGCCGCGGTCCGGCACGACCCTGGTCGAGCAGATTCTCGCCAGCCACCCGGGCGTGTTCGGTGCCGGGGAGCTGCCGGACTTCGGTGTCGCGGTCGAGCGGCTGACCGGCGCGGACGGTCGGATGGCGGCACCGCGCGCGCCGGCACGGGATTGGACGGGCGACGAATGGCGGCGCCTTGGCGCGGATTATGTCGCCGCGGTCGGGTCCCTGGCCCCATCGGCGGATCGGATCACCGACAAGATGCCGGCGAATTTCCGCTTCGCCGGTCTCATTCATCTCGCGCTTCCCAACGCCCGCATCATCCACATGCGTCGCGACCCGGTCGACACATGCCTTTCCTGCTTCTCCATCCTGTTCGGCGGAGATGTGCCGTTCGCCTACGATCTCGCCGAGCTTGGCCGCTATTATCGTGCCTACCAGGCGCTTATGGCGCATTGGCGCGCGGTGCTGCCGCCGGGCGTCATGATCGAGGTGGATTACGAGGACGTGGTCGACGACATCGAGGGGCAGGCCCGCCGGATCCTCGACCATTGCGGGCTGCCGTGGGATGGAGCGTGTCTCGCCTTCTACCAGACGCAAAGATCCGTCCAGACCTCGAGCGCGACGCAGGTGCGTCAACCGATCTATCGCACCTCGGTCGGACGCTGGCTTCCCTACAAGGAACGGCTGCAACCATTGCTCGATGCGCTCGGGCAGTCCTGAGCGTCATCCCGACGCGATCCGGCCAAGCGCCGGACCGCACCGAACCATGACCTAATTTCGAAACCGATCGACCCGGTGATCGCAAAGCGATCACCGGGTCGGGCAAGCGGAATTTCGGCGCTCCGTCGTCCCCGCTTTCGCGGGGACGACGGGATGACTGATTCTGTCTGAACGGGTCGCTTCGTTCAGGGCGGGGCAACAGTGCAACGCCCGCCACGCCACGGAGGAAGCTGCCGGCGCGAGCCAAGCGGCCCCGACCGACTACTCGCCTTCCGCGCCGATCGCATAGGCGGTCTCGCCATGCACCGCATCGTCGCCCACTTTCAGGGTCGCGTCGTCCATGCGCAGCGGCGTGAACATGGAGATGACCTTGAGGATGATGAAGGTGGCGATGATGTTGTACACGATGATGAACGCCGCGCCATAGAACTGCAGCACCAATTGATGGGCGTTGCCGTAGAGCAGGCCGGTCACGCTGACGCCGGGCGCATCCTTGTCGGTGCCGATATAGACGAGCATGTGGGGGTTGGCGAAGATGCCGGTGAGCAGACCGCCCATCAGGCCGGCAACGCCGTGGGTGGAAAATACGCTCAGCGTATCGTCGACCTTCTGCATCAGCTTGGTCTTCTGGAACTTGTTCATGCTGAGCCAGGGAATGATCCCGGCGCAGATGCCGATGATGATCGCGCCCCAGCCATTGACATAGCCGGCGCCTGGCGTGATCGCCACCAAGCCCGCGATCATGCCGTTGACCGCGCCGATGATCGACGGCTTGCCGTAGGCCATCTTGTCCAGCAGCGTCCAGACCAGAAGGGCCACGGCGGTGCAGGTGTTGGTGTTGAGCACCGCTGCGCCCGCATCGGCGTTGGCGAAGTAGGGATCGCCGCCGTTGAAGCCGTTCCAACCCAGCCACAGGATGCCGGCACCGATCAAGGTGACGAGCAGGCTGTTGGGCGGGAAATGCTCGCGGTCCTGCTGCAGGCGGGGACCGATCAATGCCGCCGCAACGAAGCCGGACGTCCCTGCGGCGAGATGGATGACATAGCCGCCCGAGAAGTCGGCCACGCCCATGCTGGCGAGCCAGCCGCCACCCCACACGCTGAACGCCCCGACCGTGTAGACGAAGGTCATCCACAGCGGGCAGAACCATACCCACGCTCTGAAGCTCATGCGGCCAAGCACCGATCCGGCGAGGATGATCACCGTGATCGCGGCGAACACGAACTGGAAGAACATGAGGGTAGCCATCGGGAAGCCGAGGGCCGGCATGCCCCCGGCAGCTGCCGGAATGGTCGCCTGGCCCAGCGTGAACCCAGCCGATACCGCCGGCAGCGGCTTGCCGAGGAACGGGAACCACTGCGGCCCGAAGGCCATGTTGTAATCGAACAGGACCCAGACGATCAGGACCGATGCAAAGGCGTACATCGCCATGAAGGCGGAGTTGATCGCCCATTTCTTCTTGACGACGCCGCCATAGAGAACCACCAGCCCGGGGATGCTTTGCATGCCGACGAAGGTCGCGGCCGCCAATTGCCACGCATTGTCCCCGGTATCTAGCCATTTAGGTGATGGTACGAGCATGGAATGCTTCCCCCGTGTTTATCGCTGTTGCCTTCCCCTATGGCAGGGACGGAGCCATGTGCCCATGACACGCGAGCGAGTGACCCCCACGGGCCAACGCCGCCGGAATTCAGGCAAGAATTATGCCAGAGACGCGGTTATTCTCGTGCCAGCCGGACGGCGTTTCTTGTTCGGGCCGATCAGGTGCCTTATTTTTAGAGCGATGCCTACAAAACGGCATTCTGAATATAAATTAGGCAAACTACCCGGGGCAGGGCTTCGGATCATGTCGCGATCGGAAGAAAACCCGATCCGCCGCCCGCTTGCGCAGCGTTCTTTGCAACCTCATCAGAATTGGGTATGGATCGACGCATGACGATGCAGATGCGTCCATGTTCCTGAACCGGCCCCTGGCGGCGGGGATCGCCGTGCTGGCAGTCGGCGTTGCTGTTTTCGCCGGCAACGTTCGGGCACAACCGGGCGAGACCGCGATCACCTGCATCAATCCCGCCAGCGGCGCGCGCTGGCAGCTCAGGATCGACTACGATCGAGGCACCGTGGATGCCTACCCGGCGCATATCAGCGACGCGGCTATTTCGTGGCACGACGCAAAGGACGGCGGCAATTACACGCTCGATCGCAAAACCGGGGGCCTTACGTTTGTCGCCGCATCGAGCACCGGCGGCTATTTCATCTTTGACCATTGCACGCTGAAGAATTCGGGCTGAAGCATTGAAGCGGCGATCCCGGAATCGCCGCGGCGCCGCGACTGCGGCACGATCGGCACCACCCGCCGCCCGGCGAAACCGGAGCAGCGCCAATGGTTGAGGTTCCCGCCGGCGCCAGGGCCAGCGTCGGGTTCGTCTCGGAGACGGGGCCACGCAAGCGCAACGAGGATTTCGCCGGCGTCGTTTTCGGCTCGGAGCTGTCCGAGCCGCGCCAGGACGTGGTCGCCGCGATCGCCGACGGAATTGGCGGCGCCAAGGGCGGTCGCGTCGCGGCCGAGACTGCGGTACGCGGGTTCTTGGATGGATTTTGCGACTTGCCCGAGACCTTGGAAGTGCGGCGTGCGGCGGCCACGATCGTCAATTCGCTTAACGGATGGCTCCATTCCCAGGGCCGCCACGACCCCGAGCTGGCAGGGATGGGATGCACCTTCACCGCCGTGGTGCTGCGCGGTCGCGTCGCCCACCTGTTGCATGTCGGGGATACGCGCGCCTACCGGCTGAGCGGCGACCGCCTCGCCTGCCTGACTATCGACCATGTGCGGGATGACGGCGGCCGGTCGCACATACTGACCCGCGCGCTGGGCATCGAGGCGGAGGTGCGCCTCGATTACGCGACCCAGCCGGTGGCGCTGCACGACCGCTTCCTCCTGTGCAGCGACGGCCTGCACGGGTTCCTGACCGACGAGCGGATCGCCGAGATCATGCGCGAGCGCTCGGCGCCGGGGGATACCGCCCGCGCGCTGGTTGCGGCGGCCCTCGATTTCGGCGGCAACGACAACTGTACTGCCCTGGTGCTGGACGTGGTGGGGCTGCCGACGGCGGAATCGGCCCATATCGGGACCGCCATCAGCCAGCTGCCGCTGATCCCCGTGCCGCAGGGCGGCGAGACGATCGATGGCTTCGTGCTCAAGGTGCTGCTGTCGGACGGCCGATACAGCCGTCTGTTCGGCGCGGTGGACGAGGTCGAGGGCGGCGAGGTGGCGTTGAAGTTCCCCAAGCCCCAGGTCGCCGCCGTGGCCACCTACCGCGCGGCCTTCGTTCGCGAGGCGTGGGTTGGCGCACGCATCAACAGCCCCTGGGTCGCCCGCATCATCGAACTGCCGCCGGGGCGGCAGACCTGCCTCTATACGGTGATGCCGCTCTACCAGGGCGAGCTTCTCGAGACGCGGATCACGCGCCGCCCGTCGCTGGGCCTGGAGGAAGGACGCACGATCGCGGTCCGGCTGGCCCGGGCCGCGGCGGCACTGCACCGCGCCGGTATCATTCATCGCGACATCAAGCCGGACAACGTGATCCTCGAGGGCCACGGCTCGCTGAAGCTGCTCGATCTCGGGGTGGTGCGCGTCCCCGGGTTGGAGGACTTTCCACCCGAGGACGTTCCCGGCACACCCGACTACATGGCGCCGGAAATGTTCTCAGGCGAACCGGGGAACGAGGCCACCGACATCTACGCGCTCGGCGTCACCATGTTCCGCGCCTTCACCGGCGAGTTCCCCTATGGCCATCTCGACGCCGCCAGCCGGCCGCGCCCGGGCCGGCCGAAAGAATTCTCCGCGCTGCGCCCGGATCTGCCCGCATGGGTCCAGGCGGTGCTCGGGCGGGCGATCGCGGCCGATCCCGCCGAACGTATTCACGACATGATCGAATTCGCGCTGGAGATGGAGGCGGGGCCGGAACGCGCCCCGGCCGCGGTCCGCCGGCCACGGACGCTCTACGAACGCGCGCCGGTGCAGGTCTGGCAGGGCGTCGCGGCGCTGTTGGGACTGGCGCTGCTGCTGTCGCTGCTGCGGCATTAGGGCTGATCCGGCGCCGGCCGCTCATTCATCGGTGCGCAGATTGAGGAGATGCGCCTCGCGCAGATCGAGTTCCCGCTCGATCCGGCGCCGCGCCTCGTCCTTCACCTTGCCGCTGCGGAAGAGATCGTTGATCGCCTTCCGCTCGGCGGCGATCAGGAGGAATTCGATCTCGTCGCTGAGGTCGATGCGCGCCTTATGGCCGCCATCGCCGTCGCTGCGATGCTCGACATGCTTGAGACGTTCGCGATGATGCGCGCGCAGCGGCCGAACGACGTCCTCCGGCAACCCACGCTCCGCCGCCAGTTGCTCGAGCTGATCGATCGCGATTTCGATTGCCTGCCGGCGAGCCTCGAATTCCTCGGCTCGGTCGGCATGGCGCTCGCGGCGCCCCGCACGGGCGAGGCCGAGCCAGCGCACCACCGAGGGCAACAGCAAGCCTTGGCCGACCAGCGTCACCAGGATGACCGAGAAGGTGAGAAAAAGAATCAGATCGCGGTCGGGAAACGGCTGGCCGCTCTTGGTTGCGAGGGGGATCGCGAGCGCCGCCGCGAGCGAGACGATGCCGCGGACCCCGGTGAATGCCAGCACGAACGGCCATTGCCAGGTCGGAGCCGGATCCCGGCGCCTGACAGGGGGAAAAAGCCAGCGCGGGAGATAGGTCGCCGGATAGACCCACACGAATCGGGCGATGATCACGACGGCGCTGACGACCGCAGCGGAGATCGCCAGTTCGGCGGTCGAATCTTGACTGATGCCGGCAATCAGCGTGCGCGCCTGCAGGCCGGTAATGAGAAAGATCATGCCTTCGATCAGGTAGATGAAGAAATTCCAGAAGAAGATGCCTTGAAGCCGCGTCGCGGCGCTGATCAGCCGCAGGCCGTTCCAGCTAATGTAGAGCCCGGCGGTCACGGTCGCGAGCACGCCCGAGCCGCCGAGATATTCGGGCGGCCAATAGGCAAGGAACGGTGTCAGGATCGAGAGCGTGATCTCGATGCGCGGATCGTTGACCCAGCGCCGCAGCCGCAGGATCACCCAACCGACGCCGATCCCCCAGAGAAGCTCGCCGACGACGATGGCGGCGAACGTGCCCACGGCATGACCGAACGAAAACGCACTGACGCTGACGGCCGCTACGGCGAAGCGATAGAGGATGAGCGCCGTGGCGTCGTTCGCGAGCCCTTCGCCTTCGAGGACGACGACGATGCGCCGCGGCAGTTGCATGCGGCGGGCGATGGAGAGCGGCGCCACCGCATCCGGCGGCGAAACGATCGCCCCCAACACGAAGGCCACCGGCCACGAAAAGCCCAGCAGCCAATGGGCCGCCGCCGCCGCCGCGATCGTCGTGAACACGACGCAACCCACGGCGAGGAGCGCGATGGGGCGCAGATTGAAGCGGAACTCGCGCCAACTCATCGCCACCGCAGCCGAGAAAATGACCGGCGGCAGGACGAGCAGCAGGACGAACTCCGGCGCGAGTTCCACCGGCGGCAGATCGGGGACGAGCGCCAGGACGACGCCGGTCAGCACCAGAAGAATGGACGGTGGAATCTTCAACCGTGCCGCGACGACCCCGACGACGGCGATCACGATCAGCAGGAACACCAGGATCTGGATCGTCGGAAGCATCAATGACCCGGTCGGCGAAGATCGATGCACCCGCCAGCGCGGCCGAGCGCGGCGGAGGCGTTTGTCATCATTTCCGCCAAGGCGACAGATTGCAATGCGCCGCCGCAGCGAGACCACGCGCCACGCCTATGGCCATTGTGCCCGCTGAAGCGGCGCCGCACAGTGTCGGGCGTTCGCGTTCATTCGGGAGGAGGCCATGCTTCGCTTTCTTGTTGCGACCGCCATCGCCGGTTTCGCCACGTCGGCCTTCGCCGCCGACGTGCTCACCAGTCATCGCATCGCGGCGGCGCTTGCCAACGAAGCGGTGGGCGCCGCGGTCGCGTCGTGCGCCAAACAGGGTTATGCCGAGACCGTCGTCCTCGTCGACAGCGACGGCGTACGCCAGGCCGAATTGCGTGGCGACGGCGCCGGCATCCACACGCTCGATAGCGCCTACGACAAGGCCTATACGAGCCTCAGCTTCAAAGCGGACACGGGCGCGCTGATGGCGCGTGCGCAGGCGATCGGCCCGCTCACCTCGCGGCTGCCGCATCTCCTGCTGTTCCGGGGCGGATTGGTGATCAAGATCGGCACCGAGGTCGTCGGCGCCATCGGTGCGTCCGGCGCGCCGGGCGGTCAGTTCGACGAGGCCTGTGCCCGCGCCGGCCTCGACGCGATCCGCCAGCGCCTTCGGTGAACCAGGGATCGAGCGGCGGCACCGATCTAAACCCCGGTCGATGATCCGATTCCGCCGATGCGTCCCGTCGGTTCTTAGGTCGGCTCGAGCCGCGATCGGAGGAAATCGGCAGCAGCGATCGGCGGATATTTGGCCGGACGGTCCGACCCCGTGCATGGCGCAAGGCAAGCGACGACGGCGTCGGGATCGGGATCGAGAAAGAAGGCAACGGAATAGCGGTCAGGGGCGTCGAGTTGCTGCTGGAGCACATGCGCGGCGACACGCGGCGCAGTCGCGCGCTCGGTCCCCTGCCCAGCCTGGTTGCGCGCGCCCCGTCGATCAAGACGAGCTGATCCGGCGCACGAGCTCACCCACCGTCAAGCTTGCGATGCCTTACGCGGCGCTCGGATTGATTCATTTGCATCCGGCTTGCCGTCCGCTTTCGCCGAAGAATGATCGGGCGGCGCGAGGACCGGATTGCCCAGCAGGAATGCGACGGCCTCGAGCAGGACCGACACGCGAAACGGCTTTCTGAGGGTCATCGTCGCTCCGAGTTCCCTGGCCATCCCGAGATAATTGAGCGAATGCCACTGGCCGCCAAAGCCTCCCGAGATCGCAAGGATCGGCAATGTTGGACGTTCGCAGCGCAATATACGGATGATTTCGATACCATCCATCTCCGGCATGAAAATATCGGTAATGACGAGCGCCGGATCATAGGCAGCGACAAGTTGCATGCCCTCGCGTCCGTTCTCGGCGGCGAACCACTCGTATCCGGCACCGCGCACTGTCTTGGCAATGACGCGCCGCACGCCTTCATCATCCTCGATGATCACGATACGACCCACGAAAGCTACCCAAGCGGCCGAGTAAGCGCGAGCCGAGACAGCGCCGAACGGACGACATGCGCCAGCTCGTCCTTTCGGTAGGGCTTGCCGAGCAGATGAATGGTCGAGTCCAATTGGCGGAAGCGATCGCCGAACTTTACTTCGGGAAAGCCCGAGGTCAGGACGACCGCAATGTCGGGACGGGATTCGATGATCTGCTGCGCGAGCGCAATTCCGTCCATGTCGCCCGGCATTACGACGTCGCTGAAGACCATGTGCACACACTCGCGCTCTAGCGTGGCGAGCGCATCCGCGCTGTGGCTCGCCTGAAGGACGCGGTAGCCGAGATCGGTCAGCTGCCGCACGACAACGCGGCACAAGGCCGCGTTGTCCTCGACAACGAGGATCGTTTGACCTTCGCCACCGGGGCAAGCCGTTGCACCGTCCGTTGCAGCGCTGCGATCCGTCGACGGCTTGGTCCGCGGCAGATAGAGACGGAACGTCGAGCCGACATCGGGCTCGCTATAGACCGTGACGAAGCCGCCCGATTGATGGATGAAGCCGAACACCATGCTGAGCCCGAGGCCCGTGCCTTTCCCAACCTCCTTGGTGGTGAAGAACGGTTCGAAAATCTGCTTGATGACCTCCGGCGTCATGCCGCATCCGGAGTCGCTTATTTCGACCACCGCATAGTCGCCTGGGACGGCCTCCGGGTGCATGGCGATCATTGTCTCGTCGGCATGCACGTTCCTGGTGGCGATGACGAGCTCGCCGCCTCGGGGCATGGCATCGCGGGCGTTCGTCGCGAGATTGATGATGCTTGCCTCCAATAGCGCCGGGTCCACCTCGATCGTCCACAGATCGCGGGCAAGATTGAGCGTCATTTCGATATTTTCGCCGAGCGTCCGGCACAACAGCCGCCCCATGCCGGCAACGAGATCGTTGGGCACGATCCGCTGGGGCTGCAACGGCTGGCGCCGCGCGTAAGCAAGTAGGCTCCGCGTCAGCTCGGCACCGTGGAGTGCCGCCTTCAAAGCGTCATCGATCAAGTCCGAAGCATCGCCGTGTTCAGCGGCCATTGGCTCGACAAGATCGAGATTGCCGATGATGACGCCGAGGATGTTGTTGAAATCGTGCGCCACGCCGGCAGTCAGATTGCCGATGGCCTCGATCCGTTGCGCGTGCGCTCTCTCCCGTTCCGCCTGGCGCTCATCGGTGATGTCCTTCGCAACGCCCACCAAAACCGGCTGGTCGGCCTCGTCCCGCGTGAGCTTGGTCCGTTGACGAATCCAGCGAACCGCGCCGTCGGCGCGTAGGATCCGATGGTCGAGGAAGTTGGGATCGCCTCCGGCAACCGCGTTTCGACTGACGTCCCTCACCATCGTTAGGTCGTCGGGATGTACCATCCGGATGAACGTCTCGCGGCGGTGGTCGAATTCGTCCTCCTTGAGGCCGAATATTTCGAGCATCTTGCTGGACCAGTCGAGACTGCCATCCGTGACACGCGTCGTCCAGCTCCCCATTTCTGCGACTTCGAGCGCCGATTCGAGAATCCGCATGTTCTCGTGCAGTGCCTGCTCCGTACCTTTCTTATGCAAGGCCAATCCGAGCTGCGCTGCGACCGCCGTGACCGATGCCGTCATCGCCTCGTCGATGCCTTTCCGTTCGAGTGAGGTGAACACGAGGACGGAGAGCACGTCGGAGCCGACGCAAATCGGGACGAGGTAAGCCGATTGAACACCGAGCTCGCGCGCAGCGGCGAGGCGCTCGGGATTTTTGCCCACCGGATCGTCAAAATCCGCGACGCGCATGGGCTGGCGCGTCTCCATGACGGCGCCGATGAGCCCGACCCCCCGGCGGTAGGCGACAGCATTCATCCGCTCGAAGAAGCGCGCGAACTTCGCCTCGCCGTTGTGCCAACGGGGGCCGAGCTTCATGTCCGGCTCCCGGCATATCCGGCCGTGGCTCGGAATCCACGCGGCTCCCGCCGACCATCCCGCCGCCTCGCAGACGTGCCGTATCACCGTCGCCAGCGCCGTATCGAAGCTTTCGGCCTCCGCGATCGCCAGGCTGACGCTTTGCAGCAAGCGAATGCGCTTCTCCGACTGCCAGCGTTCGGTGATGTCGGTGAGCATCCCCTGCCAATGCGTGATGTTGCCGTGCTCGTCACGTAGCGCCGTCGTCCGGTCGTCGACGTAGCGAATGCTGCCATCGGGCGTGACGAGACGGTAATCCTGCTCGAAGAGATCGCCCCCCTCCTCGATCATGCGGCGCACGGCTTCCATCACCCGCGGCCGGTCATCCTCGTGCACGAAATTGGGAAAGTGGAATCGTCCCGCCTTGCAATCCTCGACGGTGTAGCCGAACTGGATGACATTGCGCGAGGTATAGACGCGCGGCGCGCCTTCCGTCGCCAACGCCTTGTAGAGGACGGTCGGACTCTGCTCGACAATGATATTGGCGTATTCGAGCTCCTGCTCCGCCTCGCGGCGCGTGGTCACGTCGACCGAGACCGCATCCCAAACGACCGACCCGTCGGATTGACGGCGCGGCTCCGAATGGCTTTCGAACCACCGCGTCTCACCTGATGGAAGGACGACGCGGGCAACCGTCACGAGCGGCTGAAGGTCCCGTGCCGACCGCATGATGTCGTCGTGCGCGCGGGCGAGATCGTCGGGATGGATCCAGGCCGCTATCTTCGCCGCGGCATCGGCGGCGCTCAGCCCCAATTGCTGCAGCAGGCCCCCGGCCACGCCGGAATACGCGATCGTGCCGTCCGGACGAAGGATGCGCCGGAAAATGAGGCCGGGAAACATCAGCGGTATGGCCTCGGCCTGTTCTGGACCTTGTGGCGCAGCGCAGGGATACGGTTCGTTGTCGAAAAGATTCGGCAGGGTCGGTGACATGGGGATGTCCATTGACGGGAAATGGGAGCGGCAGGCGCGGTTGCGCCATGGGCGCGTTATCCGGGCCCGCTTGCGAAACCCTCGTCGGCCGTTGCCCTCAACCGGTGCTGCCCGACCATGGCGCTTTCGTTACCAACTTGAATCGTCGGCCGGAACTCTATCGTTCGGGGTCGAGACGCGCGTTGATTCAGATCAAGCCGCCACGAATTTCTATTGCAGCCCCATCGGTTGCATTAATGAATTCGAAATCAAGATGAAGCCAGGCACCCGGCGCTGGCATTGAGCTGCACGGCCATCGCGACCTGGGGTGCCTCCGAAACCGTCGGCGAGTCGCCGGGGGTATCGGGGCAGATTCGTCGCGTCATCGCGGCCAACACGCGCCAATCGTCCCGCGCCGCCATCCGCATTGCCGCCTCGATGGGCAACCGGTGATGAAATCGGATGGTCGCGTGCCGTCCCGGCCCCGTGGCGACACGAGCGCTTGCGGTATCACATAACTGCAACCGTCCGTGGCTAGCTTCTAGCCAAATTCGGCCAAGACGGCACCTCCATCGGGGCAGGCGGCAATCGGCATGGGAATGACAGCAGAGCTCGACACTCTCACCGTCAAGAAGGCATATGCGCGCTGGGCTCCTATCTACGATCTTGTCTTCGGTGCGGTATTCGCGCCCGGGCGTCGGGCGGCGATCGCGGCAGCCGAGCGGGTCGGCGGCCGGATTCTCGAGGTCGGGGTCGGCACCGGCATCTCGCTGCCCGGCTACTCGCCCCGGCATCGCATCGTCGGCATCGATCTCTCCGAAGCGATGCTGCGCAAGGCGCAGGAACGGGTAGAGACGCTGCGCCTTGGGAACGTCGAACGGCTCGAGGTGATGGATGCCGAGCATCTGTCGTTCCCGGATGCTTCGTTCGATGTGGTCGTGGCGCATTACGTCGTATCGACCGTCCCCAACCCGGAAGCCGCGCTCGATGAATTCGCGCGCACGCTGCGGCCGGGCGGCGAGATTGTCATCCTCAGCCGAATCGGCGCGGAAACCGGCCCGCGCCAGGTATTGGAACAATTGTTTCAGCCCGTCGTCCGCCGTCTTGGCTGGCGGACGGAATTTCCGTGGGAACGGTTCGCGCGCTGGACCGAACGGCGTCCCGATGTGCGGCTGGTCGAGCGTCGCACGATGCCGCCATTTGGCCATTTCTCGCTCGTCAGATTCGTGAAGTCGGAGCCAGGGTCTCACGCGTGATCGACGCAGCACCACTCGCCGCCCGGTCTCGGGCGCAGCGGCCCTGATGCCGCGTGAGATCGCGCCCCCATCGTCCCTCGGAAAAAGCGAGAGCCTCATGAAGGGTTTTATGCAGGTGCTGAAGGTGCAGCGTTGGGATGACCATCGCTATTATCACCACAGTTTGGTCAACCAGTCGCTTCATCTGCTGAGTGCGACCAGCTTTCTCGTCGCCTATGCCGTGCTTTTCTGGAGTCCGGCGGCGGCGGCGCTCATCGCCTGGACGGTTGCCATGACGAGCCGCCAGATCGGACATTTCATCTTCGAGCCCAAGGGATACGATACGGTCAACCAGGCGACCCACGAATACAAGGAAGAGATCAAGGTCGGCTATAATCTGAGGCGCAAAGCGGTACTGCTGTCGATCTGGGCCTTGTCACCGCTCGCGCTCTATCTCGAGCCGACCTTGTTCGGCCTGCTTCGGCCGCGCGCCAATTTCGTGGGGTTTATTCGCGAGGTCGGGCAGATCTGGCTGTTCGTCGGCATTTCGGGCCTGCTCTTCCGCACCGTCCAGCTATTCCTTATCCGGGACATGCAGACGGGATTGGTATGGGCGACGAAAATCATCACCGACCCGTTCCACGACATCAAGCTCTACTACAAGGCGCCGTTGCTCCTGCTGCGCCGTGCGATGGCGGACGACATCGACGAGATGGACGAGTCGATCGTGCTCGATCCCCACGGCTAGGCGCGAGGCGGCAGAGCTTTCAGCCGATGACTTCCCGGTGCGCCCTTGTGAGCCGATGAGCCATCATCTCGCGCAAGATGCGGCGCTTGATCGTCTTGTTGGTGACGTGCGGGTCGCGCCACCACCAGCCGCCGCGCTGCATCGCTTCGCCGGCCGCGACGAAGCGGTCGGCGACCGCCGCGAAATCGGCGTCGGTATAATTCAAGCTGAAAATCAGCCGCCCGGTGCCGACCCAACTCAACGCCAAGCCTTCGGCGCGCAGATAGTACTGGAACATCCAGTTGTAGGCGGAGGGCTGCGTGTAGCAGACCGTCCAGATCGACGAGAGGTTCGCCACCTGCACCGGCACATTGGCCTCGGCGAGACGCCGATTGAGCGTTTGCGTCCGCCGGTCCCAGGTTTCATCGAGATCGCGATAGAGTGCGCCCAACGCGGGTTCTTCGAGGCGGCGCAGGAATTCGTTCATCGCCGCCATGACATAGGGATGGGAATTGAACGTGCCGCGCGCAAAGCAGATGTCGGCGGGCCGATCCTCGCGGAAGCGCTTCATGAGAGGCGCCTTGCCGCAGACGGCGCCGATCGGCAGGCCGCCGCCCAGGGTCTTGCCATAGGTCACGAGGTCGGCCGCAACGCCGAAATATTCCTGGGCGCCGCCGGGCGCGAGCCGGAAGCCGACGAAGACCTCGTCGAAGATCAGAACGATGCCGCGCTCGATGCAGACCGCGCGGAGCCGCTTCAGCCAATCGACATAGGCCGCGCGGTCGAAATGGGCGGACCGGCCGCTGTCGACCAGGGTCGAATCGGACGGCGCTGCGCGATTGGGATGCAACGCCTGCAGCGGGTTGACCAGCACGCAGGCGATATCCCGGCGGCGGCGCAGCACGCGCAGCGAGTCCTCGGACATCTCCTTGAGCGTGTAGGTCTCGTGCGCGGGCACCGGGTTGCCGACGCCCGGCTGCACATCGCCCCACCACCCGTGATAGGCGCCGCAGAACCGCACCAGATGCGAACGCCGCGTGTGGTAGCGCGCCAGCCTCACTGCCTGCATCACGGCTTCCGTTCCCGACATGTGGAACGACACCTCGTCCATTCCGGCGACGCGCGCGAGCCGCGCGGCGTTGTCGGCAACCACGGGATGATAGGAGCCGAGGACGGGACCCAGCGCGCGCGCGCGCTCGTGGCCGCGATCGATGCATTCCTTGTAGAAGTCGTAGCCGAAGAGATTGACGCCATAAGAGCCGGTCAGGTCGTAAAGCGTGTTGCCGTCGAGATCCGTCACCATCACGCCGGACGACGACTCGAAGAACGCCCCAACCGGCAAATGCCGGCGCACAAACCGGCTGAACTGGAACGGCACGCGGTAGGACGCGGTGAACTCCAAATCCGAGATCCGCGCTGCGGCCTCGGCGGTGAGATGCAGGGTGCGCGCGCAGCGCGTGCGATAGAGCGCGGCGAGCCGCTCGAAATCCGCCCGCCGCTGCGCTGCGACGCCAGGAGGCGCGCCGTCGGCTGTGAAGAACCGCGTGTCGTCGTATTGGTAGAATGGCACCAGCGCCGCCACACAGCGGGCAATGCGGGAATGGCCGCCAAGCGAGGCGTGCTTCGCCTTGGCGAGCTCGAGGCGCGACTTCAGCTTGACCGCCGACGCGGCCAGAACCAGGGCGCCCAGGGCAACAGAGGTCGCCATCGTAATGGCCGGTTCCATCGCTGCAGTCCTTACGCGATCACCTTTACAAAGACATGACAGCGGGCGCGGAAATAGCGAAAATATTTCTCCGGGAAGATATCAACTTCCTACTGACGAATTGGATCCCGCGCCAACTCGCGACGCGGTTCATCGGCTGGTTCAGCCGGATCGAGCACCCGCTTCTGGCCCGCGCGTCGATCGCATCATGGCGGATTTTCGCCGATCTCGACCTGAGCGATTCGCGGCTCCAGCGATTCGACAGCCTGCACGCCTGCTTCACGCGGGAACTGAAGCCGGGCGCGCGCCCGGTCGATCCCGATCCGAACGTGATGACCAGCCCGTGCGACGCGATCGTCGGCGCCTGCGGACGCATTCGCGGCCAGGAGCTGATCCAGGTGAAGGGGTTCACCTACACGCTGGCGGAACTCCTGGTCGAGCCGCGGCTCGCCGACCGCTACGTCGATGGGCAATTCGTCACTTTGCGCCTGACATCGAGTATGTATCACCGCTTCCACGCGCCGCACGACTGCACCGTCGAAAAGGTTGCGTTCATCCGCGGCGACACTTGGAACGTCAATCCGATCGCGCTGAAACGCGTCGCCAAGCTGTTCTGCAAGAACGAGCGCGCCGTCGTCCAAACCGTGCTTCGCGGCTCGGGTGCGGTCGTGACGCTGGTGCCGGTTGCCGCGATCCTGGTCGCGGGCATCCGCCTTCGCTTTCTCGACGCGTCGCTCGGCATGGATTATTGCGGCGACGCCGAGATTCCCTGCCGCGCTTCGTTCGGCAAGGGCGAGGAGATGGGCTGGTTCGAGCATGGCTCGACCATCATCGTTCTGGCGCCCAAGGGGTTCGCGCTGTGCGACGCGGTGCGGGAAGGGACGACGATCCGCATGGGACGGCCGCTGATGCGGCTGCCGTGACGTGCCGGTCGCGTTTGTGCGCGGAACAGGGGTCGACGCGATTTGAAGGGGGTGCGTAGCGATGCGGATCCTGATAGCCACCGACGCTTGGCGGCCGCAGGTCAATGGCGTGGTGCGAAGCCTGCAGTCCCTCGCCGCCCAGGCGCGCCGGCTTGGCGCCGAGATCGAGTTTCTGACGCCGGAAGGGTTTCCGTCCTTCGCGCTGCCGACCTATGCGAGCATCCGCTGCGCCGTGCCGAACCCGCAGGAGATCGCGCGCCGGATCGAATGGGCGGCGCCGGACGCGCTGCACATCGCCACCGAAGGACCGATCGGGCATATGGCGCGGCGTTATTGCCTCGCCCGCGGCCTGGCGTTCACGACGAGCTATATGACGCGCTTTCCGGAATACATCTCCGCACGCCTGCCGATCCCCGAATCGTGGAGCTATGCGCTGCTGCGCCGCTTTCATGCGGCGGCCGCGGTAACCATGATCTCGACCCCGTCACTGATGGCGGAACTGAGCCGGCGCGGGTTCGGGCACCTCGGCATGTGGACCCGCGGGGTGGACACGGACCTCTTCAGGCCGGATCGCGCCGCTTCGCTCGATCTGCCCCGCCCGATCTTCATCAGCGTCGGACGGGTCGCGGTGGAGAAGAACCTGGTGGCGTTCCTGGCGCTCGATCTGCCGGGCTCCAAAGTCGTCATCGGCGACGGCCCGCAGGCGGCCGAGCTGCGGCGCCGGTTCCCGCACGTCCATTTTCTCGGCGCGATGGAAGGGGAAACGCTCGCCGCGCATATCGCCGCCGCGGATGTCTTCGTGTTTTCCAGCCGTACCGACACCTTCGGCGTGGTTCAGCTCGAGGCGCTGGCCTGCGGCGTGCCGGTCGCGGCCTACCCCGTGACCGGCCCCAAGGACGTGATCGGCGGCCATCCCATCGGCGCGCTCGACGAGGATCTCGGGGCTGCCTGTCGTAAGGCGCTAACCATTTCACGCGCGGCTTGCCGCGCCTTCGCGTTGACGCGCTCGTGGGAGCGAAGCGCCTCACAGTTCATCGCCAACTGCAGGCCGTGTGTAGGCGCGCGCGGCGTTGCACCGCCGATCGGCATCCGTTCCGACGAATCCGGCATTAATCCCATGTGAAACTTAACGCCGAATCCGGACGCGCTTGTCGGCGGATTTTACATCTTGCCGCGGCAGCGCACGCCGATCACGGCTAAGCATCTGGATTCAAAGAGTTGGCCCAAAAATTGCCGGGTCCCAGCCAGTATCGGCCGTTTATCGATTTCGAAGCCCGTCAATAAACATTTCGCCGGCCTGCCCGCCAGGACTTGTCGGTCAGAAGGCACGCACTTGTCGGAAGGACGCACGATGACTGTATCCCGGCTCAATTGCTCGTCTCGCGCGCAGCTTTGATCGTTTCCGCCTTCATCGCCCAGCATCTCCCGGAGCATGGGGGAAATATCTGATGAACGTCTACACCACGCTTGATGATCCGAACGGCACACCAGGGACGTTTGCTCTCGGAATTAACGATAACGAGACGGTCGTCGGACACTACTTCGACTCGAACGGCAGCCATGGCTTCATCGAGGCCGCCGGTGTCTACACAACGCTCGACGACCCGAACGGGATCTACGGAACGGACATCGTCAGCATTAACGACGGCGGGACGGTCGTCGGTTGGTTCGACGGCGCCGGCGGCGAATTCGGGTTTACGGAGACCGGCGGCACCTATGCCACCATCGATGATCCGAACGGAATCGCCACGCTCGCCATGGGGATCAACGACGGCGGAACGGTCGCCGGATACTATTACGACGCCAACGGGGTGACGCACGGCTTCACCGACACCGCCGGCGTCTACGCCACGCTCGATGATCCGAACGTACCTGTTAATACGGCTTTCGGGACGGAAGCGACCGGGATCAACGACGGCGGGACGGTCGTCGGGTGGTACCGCGACAGCGCCGGCGCGCACGGGTTTACCGAATCAGGCGGCGGCGTCTACACCACGCTTAACGATCCAAACGCGACGGGCGGGACGTTTGGCGAAGGGATCAACGACGCCGGCACGGTCGTCGGATACTACGTCAATGCCAGCGGCGCGCACGGGTTTACCGAATCCGGCGGCGTCTACACCACGCTCGACAATCCGAACGGGACGAACGGGACGTACGCCGAAGGGATCAACGACGCCGGCACGGTCGTCGGATACTACGTCGACGCCAGCGGCTCGCACGGTTTCATGCTCGGTGGTGATCCGGCATCGGACTTCTTCGGCATCGGCACGTCGGACATCCTGTGGCGGAACTCCGTTACCGGCCAGGTGTCGATCTGGGAGATGAGCGGCCCCAACCTCATCGGCGGGGGACCGATCGGCAATCCGCCGACGAGCTGGCAGGTGGCGGGTATTGGCGACTTCAATCACGATGGAAAGGCGGACATCCTGTGGCGCAACGGCGCCACCGTTCAACTCGGACTGTGGGAGATGGACGGCACGAGCGTTATCGGCGGCGGGCAGATCACCGCTCCGTCGCCGTCTTGGCAGGTCGCCGGTGTCGGGGATTTCAACAATGACGGCATGTCCGACATTCTTTGGCGGAACACCACGACCGGCGCCGTGTCGATCTGGGAGATGAACGGCACGAACGTCATCGGCGGCGGACCGCTTGGCTCGCAGGCGCTGAGTTGGAAGGTAGCCGGCGTGGGTGACTTCAACAACGATGGCTACGCCGACATCCTGTGGCAGAACACCGCCACCGGCCAACTGGGATTGTGGGAAATGAACGGCGCGAGCGTCATCGGCGGCGGCGCCATTGCCGCGCCGTCACCCGCGTGGCAGATCGCCGGTTTGGGGGATTTCAACGGCGACGGCATGACCGACATTCTGTGGCGGAATACGCAGACAGGCGCCGCCTCGCTCTGGGAGATGGACGGGACCACCATCATCGGCGGCGGCCCCATCGCCACCCCGTCGCCGGCGTGGCAGGTTGCGGCCATTGGCGATTACAACGGCGACACCAAGGCGGACATTTTGTGGCAGAATACCCAGACGGGCGCGGTTTCCGTCTGGGAGATGAACGGGACCGCGCAGATCGGCGGCGGCCCGATCGGAGCGCTCGCGTCGAGCTGGCAGGCCGCCCACAATCCGATCCTCGCCGCGTAAGGCATCGGCCGCGACCGTTGGGCCGGAGCACGCCGCCGGGTTTCTCGGGTTGCCATGATCTCTCTATGCGCAAGACAGGGCCTCCGCCCCGGCGGCCCGGAACTTGCTCGCCTTTGCCGCAGCGTGCTGTATTGTCCTCGACCTTTGACTCAGCCTCGGCAACCGCGACGTTCCCATGATATGGCCGATGATCTGGCCCCATCCATACCGGTGGCAGCGCGCGCAGCGCCACAGTGAATTCCAGGCTTTGGGGCTTGCATGGCTGGGGCGGGATTCATAGCATTGCCCGGCAACGGCGCTTGCGGCGGCGTCGCGACGGCATTCGTGAGGTCTCCTGTTTTGATGAAAGCCATGGCATGGCGATCGAGCCTGTGAGCCTACTGCCCCGGAAGGCCGAGCAGGGAGGGCAAATTGCGGACCCGATAGGCGCCGCAGGGGATTACCTTTGTGCCCGCCAGTTAACCGTCGCCTACGCCGCGGGAAAGGAGACGCAGATCGTGCTGGCGGTAGATCGCGTCGATCTCGCCGTGCGGCGCGGGGAACTGGTCTGCGTCGTCGGCCCGTCCGGGTGCGGGAAGACGACGATGCTCAACGCCGTCGCGGGCTTTCTGCCGATCTCGTCGGGCGAGCTTACGCTGAAGGGAAAGAAGATCACCCGGCCGGGGCCGGATCGCGCCATGGTCTTTCAGCAGCCGGGACTCTTGCCGTGGCGCGACGTTCTGCACAACGTGACCTATGGCCTCGAAATGTCCGGCAAGATGCGGGGAAAAGAGGCGGCGGCACGCGCGCGCGAACTCCTGGCGCTGGTCGGGCTCGGCGACTTCGCGCACAGCTATCCCCATCAGCTCTCGGGCGGGATGCAGCAGCGCGTCAATCTCGCCCGGGCGTTGGCGGTCGAGCCGGAGCTGCTCCTGCTCGACGAGCCTTTCGCCTCGGTGGACGCCCAGACGCGCGAGACACTGCAGATCGAGCTCCTCGGCATCTGCAAGCGGGCCAACGTCACGGCCTTGTTCGTGACCCACGACATCGGCGAGGCGGTATTCCTTGCCGATCGGGTCTGCGTCTTCAGCCGGCGACCGGGACGCATCGTGCGGGAGGTTCGCGTGAGCTTGCCCGAGCCGCGCGCCGACGCACGTCTGCGCCCGGAGTTCCTCGCCTATGTCAAGGAGGTCGCGGAGGCGCTCGGGGCAGGTCGGGAGCCTGCGGCGCTGGGCGACGGTTGAGAACGGGGGGAGGAACGGCTTCATGGCGACAGTGATTCTGCAGGGGGATTCCGAAACGCCCGGCCGGCGGCCGGGCGGGCTCATCGGCTGGCGGGTCGGACAGCGCACGGAGCGCGTTTTCCTGGGCAGCATTTTCATGGTGGCGCTGTTCGCCGCCTGGGAGCTGGTGACGGCACTCGGCGTCGAGCCGCCCATTGTTTTGCCGGCCCCGGCCGATGTGGTCGGGGCGTTCGGGGAGATGTTCTCTTCGCCGGACATTTGGGCGGATTTCGCGGCCAGCGGGCAGGAGCTTCTCTATGGATTTGCGCTCGCGGCGGCCGTCGGCATTGTCGTGGGCCTGGTGATCGGCTGGTATGTGCGGCTCGGCTACCTCGTCGAGCCGTTCGTGACGTTTCTTTACGCGATCCCGCGCGTGGCCTTGGGGCCGCTTCTCATCGTCTGGCTCGGCATCGGCATGACCTCGAAGGTCGCGCTGGTCTTCCTTACGACCGTCTTCCCCGTGCTCGTCAATACGAGCAGCGGCATCCGCAGCCTCGATTCGCATATGGTGCGGGTGGCACGTTGCTTCGGCGCCAGCGACCTGCAGATCTTTCGCACGGTCGCGCTGCCGGGCTCGGTGCCGTTCATCCTGGGCGGCCTGCGGCTTGCGGTGGGTCAATCGCTGATCGGCGTGTTCGTGGCCGAACTGCTGGGCGCTCAGCACGGGATCGGGGCGATGATCGAGAATGCCGGCCAGCAATTCCAGACGGCGATGGTTTTCGCAGGCCTTGTCATTTTCGCCGTGGCCGGCTTGCTGCTCACGTCGCTCGTTCGCCGGTTGGAGCGCCACTTCGATGCCTGGCGCGTGTGACGTTCGTCGCGCGCGGGTTGCGCGGCATCTTGGACGGCGTCGAGGCGGCGAACAGCGCCGCGGACGACACTTTCGACTCGGATCGACAAACCTTGGGGAGGATTGCATGACACACGTGATTTCGCTGCACCGGGTCTCGGCGGCGGCCCGGCCGCTCCATCTCGTCCTCGCCGCGGGATTGGTGCTTGCCACCGCGCAGGGCGCGAGGGCCGAGTCGTCTCCCGGCGCGCCGACGCACCTGACCATCTCCTACAGCGAGAAGGTGGCGGACGAGTTGGCGCTGTGGATCGCCGCCGACGCCGGCTATTTCAAGAAGCGCGGCCTCGACGTGACCGAACGGTATCTTCCGGCCCAGGAAGGCATTCCCGCCCTGCTGACGGGACAAGTGCAGATTGCAGCGATCGGCGGCCCCGACGGGATTTCAGCCGCGGCCCAGGGAGCGAAACTCAAATACGTCGCGACGCTTTCGCCCGTCTACACGTTTCAGTTGTGGGCGCGGCCGCAATACGCCACGGCAAGCAAGCTGAAGGGCAAGCAGGTGGGCGTCAGCAGCACCACAGGCTCGCTTTATGCAGCAACCGTGATCGCGCTTCAGCAGCTCGGGCTGACGCCTTCCGACGTGGCCATCACGCCGCTCGGCAGCGTCCAGAACGTGGACAACGCGCTGCTCGCCGGCAGCATCGCTGCGGCGGCGTCGCATCCGCCGGCCACCTATGTGTTCAAGCAGCACGGATTCGTCGACATGGTGGACTTGGCGGAAAAGCGGATCCCGAACGTGAATACCGGGCTCGCCGTCATGACGTCCTATATCCAGGCGCATCCCAAGATCGTGCAAAGCGTCGTCGACGCGATCGTCGAGGCGCTTCACCGCGAAAAAACCGACAAGGCCTATGCCGAACAGGAGATCCGCACGCATATGGGCGTCAAGGACGCGGCGGTGCTCGAGTTCACCTATAATTTCTACGCGAACGAAGTCGCGCCGTCGATTCCGATGCCGGAAATCAGTCAGTTCGAAGCGGCGAAGCGGGCGTTGAGCGTCAAGAACCCGAAGGTGAAGACCGTCGATCTTTCCGCCTTGGTCGACCAGAGGTTCGTGAAGACGGCTGTGGCCGCGCAAAATAGCAAATAGCCGTCGACTGCAGCACGCCGCCGGCGTCGAAAGGAGCCACCCCATGTCCGTTCTGGTGCTTACGAACGAGCAGGTTAAGACGCTCGTGCCGATTTCGGCGTATGTCGACGCCATCGAAACCGCCTATCGCGAGTATGGGCTGGGCCGCGCCGTGATCCAGACGCGGACCGACCTCTATGGCGAATCGCCTGCCGAGAACCAGTATTGCGTCTTCAAGTCGATGGTCGGCCTGCTCGCAAAAGACCATGTCGTGGCGCTCAGGATCAATTCCGACGTCATTTCCTGGACGCGGCGGGAAGGAAACTTGCGAAAGGAAAAAATCCCTGCCGCCGAGGGCGGCCGGTGGGTGGGACTGGTCTTCATCTTCGACACGCTCAGCGGCGAGTTGCGCGCCATCATGCCGGACGGGGAGGTGCAGCGGCGGCGCGTCGGCGCAACGACGGCAGTGGCCGTCCGGCATCTCGCCCGGCCGGACGCGCGGGTCGTCGGCGTCTATGGCAGCGGCTCCCAGGCGGAAGGCGCCGTCTACGCGGTCGCCTCGGTGCTTCCGAACTGCGAGATACGCCTCTGGAGTCCGAACCGGGAGCGCCGGCGGGCCCTGGCGCAGCGCTGCCGAGCGGACGGCCTTAATATCGAGGCGATGGAATCGCCGGAACAGTCCGCGAAGGGGGCCGACGTCGTGGTCACCGCCACCAACGCGCTCGACCGCGTCGTTCAACCCGATTGGATCGGCCCGGGCACGCTCGTCGCCTGCGTCAAGGCCCAGGAACTGGGCCGCGAGCTCCTCACCGGCGCCGACCGGATCGTCATTCACACGCGGGATCTCGATCCGGTCAACTATGTTGCCGGAAAGGGAACCGAGCCGTTCAAGGATACGGACTTCATCGATACGCTGTTCGGCGAGAAGCGCGGCGATGGCGACGTCCGGGAACTCCTCAAGACGATTGCGGCGAGCGCGCCCGATCTCGCCGATGTCGTGACCGGACGCGTGCAGGCCCGCGTGGCGGCCGGCGAGCGCGTGGTCTTTCTCAATCCGGTCGGAACCGGACTGCAATTTGCCGCGGTCGCCAAGCAGATTCTATCCGCCGCCGACCAACAGGGCGTGGGCGAACGGCTCCCCACGATCTGGTTTACCGAAGACATGCATCCCTGAGCCGGATCGGCCCGCTCCGATCCGGAAATTCTCGACCCGGCCGCGCTCGGTAGTGCCGGGCGCCGGCGCTTCTCGTCGGGCTTGCCATTTTCGCCGGAGCCGGCATCCTGCCGACGGCGCCCGGGCTTCGGATCGAGCGCCGCATAAAGCGTCGCGGGATCGGCCAGCCAGGCCCTGTGCGTTCTCGCGGCGCCATAACAAGATCCAGGGAGGCTTCCATGACACATCTGGTTCCGTTCGGGCGGACTCTATCGCGGGCGCAGCGGTGCCATGTCGTCTATGCCGCGGCAGCGATCGTACTTGGCGCGGCGGGCGGCGCGACCGCCGCCGATGCCGCGTCGACGCCGTCGACAGCGTCGATGCCGCATCTGACCCTCTCCTACAGCGAGAAGACGGCCGACATGATGCCGCTGTGGATCGCGAGCGATGCCGGCTATTTCAAGCAGCACGGCCTCGACGTGACCGAGCGGTACCTGCCGGCCCAGGAGGGCGTCCCCGCCCTGCTCACCGGTCAGGTCCAAGCCGCGGGCATCGGCGGGCCCGATGCCATCTCTGCCGTGGCGCAGGGAGCCAAACTCAAATTCGTCATGACGCTCTCGCCCGTCTATACCTTCCAGTTCTGGGTGCGGCCGCAATTTGCAAGTGCGAACGCGCTCAAGGGGCAGCGGGTGGGTGTCCCCAGCACCACGGGCTCGCTCTTCGCCGCCACGGTCCTGACGCTCGGGCAACTCGGCCTCTCGACCAGGGACGTGGCCATCACGCCGCTCGGCAGCGTGCCGAACGTGAACAACGCCTTGCTGGCGGGCAGCATCGCCGCGGCGGCCTCGCATCCGCCTGCGACGTACCAGTTTCAGCGCAACGGATTCGTGGACCTGGTCGACCTGACGAAGAAGCGACTTCCGTCGGTGAGTGCGGGGGTTCTCTTCACCACGGCCTACATTCAGTCGCATCCGCAGGTCGTCCAGGGCGTCGTGGCCGCAGTGATGCAGGGGTTCCAGCGCGAGAAGACCGATCGGGCCTATGTCGAAAGCGAGATGCGCGATCACCTGGGCGTCAAGGACAAGGCCGTGCTCGATTTCACCTATGATTTCTATGTCAACCAGGTCATTCCGACGGCTCCGCTACCGCAGATCGCGCAGGTCGAAGCGGCCCAGAAGGCGATGGGCGCGACCAACCCCAAGGTGAGGGCCGTCGACATTTCCACGATGATCGACCAGAGCTTCGTGAGGAAGGCCGAGAAATAGCGAGCGCGATCAGAACGGAACCGCGATCAGTTCGAACACGTCGTCGCAATCGATGAGGTCGACGCGCTTCCAGGCGATGCGGAAGCGCTCGCCGTCCCAGCGCAGGCGGTGACGAACGCGGCCGGCGAAGACGCGCTTAACGCCGACACGGTAATCGGCCATGATCATCGAGGAGGAAACGAGGCATTCCGACCGCTCGCCATCGACCGCGTCGATGGTGACGTTTCCGATCAGGTGACAGGTGCGGTGCGGCGGCGTCTGGGCGTGGATTCGCGGGTGGCGCAGGCGCTCGAAGCGCGTCGCCATCATCGGCCGGTCGTCGTAGAAGAGCGACGCCTCGCTGTCGGGATCGGTCTGGTCGGGCCGGAGCGGCACCCAGTAATATCCGTCCTCGTCGAAGAGGTCGCGCCATTCCTCGAAACGCCGTTCGTCGAGAAGGCGGACCTCGCGGATCAGGAAATCCTCGACCCGACCGCGGTCGCCGAGCGCGACCGCCGCGCTGTGCATCGTCTTCATGCCCCCTCGCTCATGAGCCTGAGCCAGGCCGCATACTGCGCGCGCTGCTGCAATTCGACCGTGCCGTGATTGCGATAGTCGCCATGATTGTCCTCGACATCGCTTTCGACGCCGCGGGCGAACCACACCCATTCCGAGCTTTCGGCATCGACCCCGACCTGGCACCGTCGGAAATTCTCCAGATCGTCGGTCTGAATGAGCGACGCCGCCGAATGCGTGATGTTCAGATGCCGTATGAAGCCGCGGTTCATGGCGTCGGGCGCGCCCTTGAGCTGCACGGGATAGACGTGAACCTCGGTCCGGTCGACCGCCACCGGCACAACGACGCGCACGTGCTGGTTCAGCGCCTGCAACGCCATATTCGGATAGAAGGCGGTGTTGTGACGTTTCGGCTGAAGGATATCCCTGGCCCGCGCGGCGCCGTGGCGGGCCTCGAGCGCGGCAAGATAGGTGCGGAAGGTCGGATCATCGGGCAGGTTCTCGGCAATCGGCTGGTGCCCGGCATAGCTATGCCCGGTGCTCGGTGATCCCCAGGCCACGCGCTCCTCCCAGCGGGCGGCCGCGCTGCCGCGGTCGCTGATCGCCGAACTCGCCTCCTCGCCGGGTCGGCGCCCGAATTGCCGCCCGCTGCGGCTGATCGTCGATTCATGCGAGAAGGGCACGTGATACATGTCGACGATGTTCTCGATCTGGAGCTTCCAATTGCCCCGGAACAGGTATTTGTGGACGCCGCCGCTCAGATCGATCTCGCCGGCGGGGGCGCGGTCCACCACCTCGTCGATGCTGTCCCTCGCCGGACCAAGATGGGTGTCGAGATCGGGCCCGTCCGCAGCGAGGCTCGCAAACACGAATCCGCGATAGGCGCGGACGCGCGGCACGCGTCCCATGCCGAGCGCGGGATCGCACAGATCGAAGCTCGGGCCATAGCCGCGCGGCATGGCAACCGCGTCGAGATCGCCATTGGTTTTGAAGGTCCAGCCGTGATAGCCGCAGCGGAACAGCTTCGTGTTGCCCTTCGCCTCGCTGCAGACGATGGCGCCGCGATGGCTGCAGCTGTTGAAGATCACCCTGACCTCGCCCTCGTCGTCGCGAACGAGGATGACCGGCATCACGCCGATGCGGGTCGTGACGAAATCTCCAGGCGATGGCACGAGACTGTCATGCCCGACATAGACCCAGCCCCGGTGGAAAATCCGCTTCATCTCGAGCGCGAAGATGTCCGGATCGCGGTAGAGCGAACGGTGAACGCGGTCGTGACGCACGAGCGACCGCAGCGTGGCGGCATCAAGCTCCATCATTCTTCTGCTTCCAATCGTCGTAAGCCGAGCAATCCAACGAAATTCGGGTCTCGTCAATAGCACATCCCGGGGCCGCTGCGACACACCTCCCCGCGGTCAATCGACCTTCACCGCGCCGAGGCCGGGGCGGTACTCCTTCTTGTCGATGAACTTCTCGATGCCCTGATCGCGCGTGCCCTTCTGATCGGCAAAGCGTAACGCCATATTCTTGACCGCGAGGTATTCGTACGCGGCCGGCACATCCATGGTCCCGACATAGCGCAGCGCTTGCTTGGTATAGGCCAGCGGCATCGCGGGCTTCTCCATCAGCTCGCGGGCGAGCTTGATCGTCTCCTCGCGCAGCTTGGTGGTTGGCACGGACATGTTGACGAGCTTCATCGCCGCAGCCTCTTTGCCGTTGAAGGTGCGCCCGGTCATCGCATAGAACATGCCGTCGCGCGCCGACATCATGTCGGCCACGACCTTGGAGACGAGCCCGCCGGGAATGATGCCCCAATTGATCTCGGACAGGCCGAACGTCGCCTCGTCGGCGGCAACGGCGAGATCGCATGCGCACAGCGGTACGAACGCGCCGCCGAAGCAATAGCCGTGCACCATGGCGATGGTCGGCTTGCGGCAGTTGGTGATGCATTCCCACTGCCACCGCTTGTTGGCCATCCATGCGCGGTATTGCCCATCCGGGTTTTGGTCGTTGGCGCGGAAATACTCCTTCAAATCCATACCCGCGCTCCAGGCCGGGCCTTGGCCGGCCAGCACGATGACCCGGGTCTCCTCGTCGGTCTCGTACTTCATCCAGGCCTTTTCCATGTCGAAGCAGAGCTGCGGATTCATGGCGTTTCGCTTCTCCGGCCGATTGAAGTAGATCCAGGTGATGCCGCCATCCTTCTCGACCTTGACGGTCTCGTATGATTCGGTCGTTACCATCGGAGTCCTGCCTTTCGTTCGTTCGAATGGAGGTGCCGGAGCGTGGGGATCGGCGCGGATTCGGCATGGTCCTCCGGCCAAGACAGCCGCCCGGAATCGCGCCGATCAAGGCGGCGAAGGCTGATCCCATTGTTGGTATTACAGCCCATTTTCGTGATTTACAATTTCTGTCGTACGCTGGCGCCACCGTCGAGCACCGATCGGGGAACGACGGTCGGCGGTTCGCCGCTCTTCAGTGCCTATCATGCCCATCAAGCCCGAGGCACGCCGGCTATGGCAAGACCATCGCCCAGCCGCTCCATGAAGGCACCATGGTGGTGCCGGGCGAATATCTCGAGGTGGTGATCGTCACGAAGTGGCCGATCCGACGGCGCTCGAGGCGAGCCACCCGTCGCTCGTGCGGACAAAGGGACAGCACGGTTGTCGCCGCTTCGATTCCCAATTCCGGTGGACGGGCCGAGACCATCGCCTTCCGGGCTGGACTTTGAGGGTATGATCGCGCTTTGGACCAAAGAAATGCATCCAATTCGACGAATTCGTAAATGTCTATAAACATTGCGACAATAAATTCACTCAGTTCGGGATGCAGCGCGCCGCCGACGCGGTGCGAACCAATCGTTGATGGTCGATCGACCCAGGAAAACGCGCCGAGAGCGGCAACGCATACTCCGTTAAGCGGAAGTCGGGCATGAGAAACGCCCGACCAAAACTGCGACATTTTCGAGAGCGGCGTTGGGCAACGGGCCTGGACGCTTAGGTTGCTCTTCGGGAAAGGACGGCAAAGTGCTCGACCTGCACTCGCCACTCTTGAGGCGATTGTATGAGGACTGGGATCGGCGCCGCAACGGTCGCGCGTTCCCGGCGCGGTCGGATTTTGACGTGCTCGATCTGGGCTATATCATCGGGAACGTGTCGCTGCTGGACGTCCGTTATGATCCACTACGCTTTCGCTATCGATTGCATGGCACCAACATTGCCCAGCGCGCGGGAGTCGATCTCACCGGCAAGAATGTGGAGGATGTACCTGACATTGCGTGGCGAGCCGGGTTGCTTAAGCATTTTCGGGCCGTCATCGAGCAACGCAGGCCGGTTGCGATTACCTTCCGGCGCGCATGGACGGATCATCGATTCTGGAATTGTGAATCATTGGCATTGCCCCTATCGCGCGAGGGCAACACTATTGATATGTTAATGACGAGCGTCGTCTGGTCCAACGACTGAGCAACGACAACGGACTCCGATGATAGGGAGTTCCCGCCAAGGGAACGGTCGCAAGCACAGATGAAGCACCGCACGGACTCGCGCTTGCATGTCGGAGAGTTCAGATTCGGGCTGCCTGAGAGTGCATCGTGCCAATGAAATCGAGAGCGGCCGGTGGGACATCAATCCGTTCACCGGCCGCTCGAACGCAAGATTCAGCCACACGACGACGCTTTTGTCATTCGGTTTCACGCAGCGGCGCATGGGATTTCTGAATCTTCAACGTCGCGCGCGAAAGTGCGATCATGCCTCGCATTCCACCCGTTTTCCATCGACGGGCAAGAGCGAGATTGGAGGGCGTCCCATCGATCGCGACAGCAGGCCCATCTCCGGGCGAAGCCAAAGATCCATGCACGCTTCACGCTCGCAGATCGTCATTTCGTATTTGTGAAGCTCTTGGCCTTCACCGGGGCGCGTCCTCCAGATACCGATCTCGAGGCCCATCGCGCCATAGACATCGAAGGCGTGGCGCCGCGCGAGAGCGCCTTCGATAATGCCGACGAGCCAGGACCAGCGCCAATGGCTCAGAACCCAGAGATGATGAAGACGCAGCATCGCGGCGAGAGTGTTGCCGCCCGTGACCCCCTGCGCCAGGTAGATCGATCCGGTGAAAACGACCTGGCAGGCCCGTATGCGCGCGGCGGTCGGTGCCGTGACGATGCATTTGTCGGACTCCGTCCACATGGAGACCGGATGCATCACCCAGAAGCGACCGCTTTGCATTTCGTCGAGGAGGCTGCGCTCGCACCAGATGAGGCGCGAAGCGACGCAGCCTTGAGGTACTCCGTCACGCATCAGCGCAAGGACCATCGTATCGGCCGGCGTTGCATTCGGGTGATAACGAGGGTCATTGGTCTGAATCAGGCGCCTCATCCGACCGCCGCTGGCGCGATGGAGTTTGGCGACCGTATTGAGGTCGCGTCCGACGAAGGCCTCGATGCCTAGGTCATCCAGATAACGCAGCAACGGTGGTACGATTTCTCTCCCGGCCATTTCGACGCGATCAAACGGCACATGATCGCCGGGATAAAAGCTGTCAACATACGGGGTGAGATCGTCACCGATCGAATTGAAATCGCCATATACGACATTTGCGATTGCCATCTGAGTCCTCGTTTTGGGGCTACCTCCAAAAGGGGTGCTCCCGACGAGCCCCGAATTCGGGAAGCACCTCGACGTAGCAATTCAAAAGTAATCGCGGGACAGGAAGCCTGCGCGTCAATTCATCGACGCCCCTTGAAGGGCATACGTATGTCCGTGGCGCCCTGGCCTTCGTTGCTTCGCGCCCGTCGGGCACCGTTATATTAGGCTTCCTCTAGGACGCCGCTCTGGCATCGTATGCCGGCAAGAAGCATGCTGACGGTGTCTGCCATTTTCTCATCGGCGTTACCGTTGCCCAGCGACATCGGCAGCACGATGGCTTCATAACGGCGCAGGAATCCGCCGACCTCGCACCGGCCCGCCTTGTAAATCGGGCCGCGCGAAAGAACCGACGCCTCCAGGAGTTCATGCGCGAGGACACGAATATCTCCGTCCGGAAGCGCATCGATCATCTTTCCGGTGAAGTCGCCCCCTATCCACCGCTCCAATTCCGTACCTTGCAGCCTCACGCGAAATTGGAGCTCGGGGCGTACGACATCGAGAAGGACGAGATAACCGAGGGCAAACCGCATCTCTCCAGGGTCGAGCACCGAACGCGGGGGCATGGGTCGTCCGCACCGCTTTTCGCTCCAATACTTATAGAGCTGCGAAAGTACTCGATCCGAGATGGAATCGAATCCTTCCGATGGAATCTCGGCGGCGTGCACCTTACGTATCGACTCGTTCATGGCTCCTGGTTTCCCCCGGGCCAAGCGTCGCCAGCATCGTGATCGCGAACCGGACAAGGACAAGATCCTCGATAGACGGAGTCCCTGGGACAGGCCTGGTCGCACACCGACAGGGCGGCAACGTCGACAATCATTGCTGCCTCGCCATACCCCGCTTCCCGCAGGTCGGTCGCGAGCTCTTCGAGCAGCCGAGCGATGTCGGCGCCACTACTGCTGTTCAGCGGATAGGAATTTTTCATTTGAGCCCTGCGCCGTGCCAAGTTGAGCGCGCCCTTGCGGACAGATTCAAGATGAGCAAAAATATCGCGAGCGAGGGTCCAAGCTTGGTGCCGCGATCGCCAGAACTGGGGTCTGCGAAATGAACAACTTCCAGTCGCGGTTCAGAGACGCCCTCCGCCGACGCCTATATCCGAATACCTCGCTCCATTTGAAACAACTTTCGCGATTAGTCGGCCGGTCCGAAAACACTGTATCGCGGTGGTGGCGCGGCGAAACGCATATTTCGGCGGAAGATTTCTATGCTTTGGCCGAACTTTTCTGCGCGCACGGCGACGCGAGCTTCCTTAACGAAATCTTTGGCGGGCTCCTCGGCGCAAAGGCGGGAAAACCAGAGGTCGAGTCCGATGCACTCGCCTTGATTAGGAAAGCCTTGGCCGAAGTCGGAAACCGAGCGGAACCGAACCGCGACACCTATAGCTGGTTCAAGACCGATGGAACGATTTCCGCCGCGCCATCGGGACACGCTGAATTGATACGTCGCGAGATCGGGATTCCCGAAAGCGCGGGAGACCTTTCCGCCTACGCCTTACGTGTGCTCGGTTGGCTTTCCCTCACGGAGCGGACCGATGGGGTTGTCGTCATCCGCCACGACGGACGGCGCGTCGCGCCCCTTGGAGCCGAACGGATTTGCGAATGGCTTGAAGACCAGGACGATCGCATCTCTCATGTTCGCCGTGTGGTGCACATGGATGGAAAATGGATCGAGGCCAATCACAACGGCGCGCGAGCGGCGGCGGCGGCGATCGCGCGGGTCGCATTCATTACCCGGCTGCCGCGTCGGCCATGGACGGTAACGCCGCTGCCGATCGATTCGATCACCGATCGCCGCCTTGTCGGCCTCATGCGCGCCTACCATCAAGCGCCGGATCGGCTGATCCACGCAGCAGCCGACATGGGTGCTCTCACAACCAGCAATGTGTTCGGAGTCCACGGCGACGACGTCGTCTCACATCACGTAGCAACAGCGTTCGGACCCGGCCTCGATCCGCGGACCATCATCGGCTACAACGTACTGTCACGGGCGGATATCGAATATGGGCTCATGGTTCAGGCACGCATTCTTCGCGCGCGGCGCGATGGGCCGGGTTACCACGAACTGAGCGGCTTTATCGATGACAACCGGGTCAGGTATCTCAATCTTTCCCTCCCGGAAGCAGGCGAGTCGGGGCGCGTGCTGACATCGACCGTCATTCTTGAACTTGACCAAATCGCCGCATAACGCGCGACGTGAGAGATCACAATGAACGTCGCGCAGGCGGCAACGCGATCACGGCAGCTAAACTCGACAGAATGCACACCATGACATAATAGGCGGGCGCCAGAGGATTGCCGGTGGCTGCGATCGTCCATGCGACGATCAACGGGGCCGAGCCACCAAACAGCGCCACGCACACATTGTAAACCGCCGCGAGTGCCGTTGCGCGCAGCTTCACGGGAAAAAGGTCGGCAATTGCGGCGCAGAACGGACCCCCGTAAAGGGAGCCGATGGCCCCGAACGCGAATTCGGTGGCGGCCAGCCGCATGAGGCTGGGCTCATCCTTCAACCAAAGAAACGCCGGATAAAGGACGAGCAGCAGACACAGGGCCGCAACTGTCATGACCGACTTTGCGCCGATGCGATCGGACAGCGCACCTGCCAGCGGACAGCAGGCGGCCAACGACAGCCCCCCGATGCCGGGTCCCAGGAAAGATGTCGCCGGCGGCCGCTTCAGAACGTGCAGGGCGTAGGTGGGCATGAAAATGAAAAGCACATAAAGCGCCGCCGTCCCTCCGATGACGAGACCGCATCCGATCACAACCCTCCGTTTCTGATGTCGTAGGATCGCGCGAATTGGGCTTACGGCACTGGCGGCCGACGTGGCCCGCGTCTCGAGGAACTCCAAGCTCTCGCTTGCACTTGCCCGAATGTAGAATCCAATGGGGCCTGCTATGAGCCCAACGAAAAAAGGAACCCGCCATCCCCATGACTGCACCGCTTCGGGGGTCAACACGCTGCTCAGAAGTGTCACGATGGCGCCGGAAAGAAAAATCGCCGCACCTTGTCCCGCGATTTGCCAGCTGCCGTAAAGGCCGCGCGATCCGTCCGGCGCATATTCGATGAGAAACGTCGTTGCGCTTGCGAACTCGCCGCCGGCGGCGAGGCCTTGCAGGGCACGCGCCACGACAAGAAGCAGGGGGGCAGCCATGCCGATGACGGCGTAGCCCGGGGTCAAGCAGATCATGCCCGTACCGACCGACATTGTTCCGATGACGACGACCATCATCGTTTTGCGGCCCAGAATGTCCGTGTAATGCCCGATCACGATGCCGCCCAGCGGACGGATCAGGAAGGACAGAGCGAAAACGCCGAACGTCGAGATGACGCCCGCCCATCGAGCATCGACCGGGAAGAACTGAGCGGAGATTGGCGCCGCGAGGTATCCGAAGACGGTAAAATCAAACCAGTCGAGCGCATTGCCGATAATGGCGGCGACCAGGAAGCGCCGTCTCCGTACCCCACTCATCACTCACCGTGCATGCGATACTGTCCGGCGGAACCGGTCGAGCCGCCGCCGGTTCAAAGCCGATAGCCGAAGACGTCGCTGCCGGTGAGCTGCTCCAGATGCCGGCCAAAGCGGTACTTCAGCTCCGGTCCATCGAAGGGCGGCTGTTCGAGCCTTTGCTCGGCATCCGAGAAGGGTTCGACCTCGAGCACGACGAAGGTGTGGCCCGCATTAGCGCTCACCGCCGCATCGAAACCCTGCTGCAGCGCGGCCATGCTGTCGAAGGCGAAGACCCGCTCGAGCCCCATGCCACGCGCGATGGCGGCATAGTCGTTCTGCTGCAAATTCGGCAACGCGGCATTCGAGGTCGCGCCATAGGCGCGGTTCGACACCAGGAAATGCGTGAGGTTCGGCAGGTCCATCTGCCGCTCCACCATCAGCATGCCGGGATTCATGCAGAACGCGCCGTCGCCGACGAAGGCCCAGACCTTGAGCTGCGGCTGCGCCATGGCGAGTCCGGCGGCGAACATGCTCGACAGGCTCATCGACGCTTCGAGGTAGAAGGTCGCCTCGGTATCGTGCGTCGCCTTCCACCAGGCTTGCGCCGAATTGCCCGCCGAGGTCACGACGAGCTGCCCGTTGCGCCGGCCCGCGAGAAACTGAAAGCAGTCGAGATATTTCATGGCCGGACCTCGCCCCGCAGAAGGTCGCGCGAAAGGAGAACCGCCATCGGCCGCGCGACCGTCCGAGATTGGCGATAGACGCGCGAGATCATGCCGATCTCCTGCGGCCGCTCGATGATCTGATAGGGCATATCGATGGCTTGAAGCACGGGCTGAAGATAGAGCCCGTTCGAGGCATGGTGCTTGTGATGATCGCCGATCGCCCCACGCAGCGTCATCAGCAGCAGCAGCGGAATCTCGTAGGAATAATTGATCTTGGTGATCGCGTAGATGACCGTCATGAAGCCCGACGCGCCCATGAGCGCCGCCGAGCCCATGGCGCCCATATAGGCGCCGGCACAAAGGCCGATCGCGGATTCCTCGCGATTGACCGGCACGTGGACGAAGCGGCGATCGCGCGCGGCGGCACCGATCACGTCCATGACCCAATTGTCGGGCAGGCTCGCAATGAGCTTGATCCCGCATTGCGACAGTTCATCGAGGAGCCGCTGCGCGATTTCCTGTTTCGCGTCCGCCATGTTTCAACTCCGTCAGTTCGGTGCGCCGCTTCCATGCAGCGCCCGCCATACCGTCTCGGCCGTGATCGGCAGGCCGATGTCCCGCACGCCGAGATGCCAAAGCGCGTCGATCACGGCATTGCCGATCGCGGCCGGCGCGCCGATCGTTCCGCTTTCGCTCCCGCCCTTGACGCCGAGAGGGTTGCTCGGCGCGGGCGTGGCGATGAAGGCGGTGCGAAAGTCCGGCAGGTCGGAGGCGCGCGGCATGGCATAGTCCATGAAGCCGCCGGTGAGAAGCTGGCCGTTTCGATCATAGACGACGTGCTCCATCATCGCCTGGCCGATGCCCTGCGCCAAGCTGCCATGGACTTGGCCCTCGACAATCATCGGATTGATGATCACGCCGCAATCGTCGGCCGCGTAGAAGTCGCGCAGGCGAACGACGCCAGTGTCCGGATCGACGACCACGACCGCGAGATGCATGGCCTGCGGATCGTTGGTATCGGGCGGATCGTAGAATTCGGTCGCTTCGAGGCCCGGCGTCAGCGAGCCGTCCGGCGGCAGCGCCGCGCCATGATAGGCGATGTCCGCGATCTCCCCGAAGCCGATCCCGCGATCGGTGCCGCGGACCGCGAAGCGGGCATCCGCATAGTCGAGATCCGCGTCCGCGCATTCGAGCACTTGTGCGGCAAAGCGCCGCGCCTTGTCGAGCACCTGATCGGCGGCGCGATAGATCGCGGTGCCGGCGACCGAGGCCGAGCGCGCGCCCCAGGTGCCATTGCCGAATGGCACCTGATCGGTGTCACCCTCAACCAGCCGGATCGCATCGATCTCCAGCCCCAGCCGGCTCGCGGCGATCTGGCAGAAGGCGGTCTCGTGGCCTTGGCCATGCGCATGGCTACCGGCATAAACGGTGACGTTGCCGTCGCTGTGGACGCGCACGATGGCGCATTCCCAGCCGCCATGCAGCCCGCCACGCTTCGCCAGATTGCCGCTGGGACCGGTACCGGCCTTGTCGATGAAGCAGGCGAGGCCGATTCCCATCAGGACCCCCTGCGCGCGCAGCGCCGCCTGCTCGCGCCGCAAAGCGGGATAGTCCGCCACGCTCAGCAGCTTGTCGAGTAGCGCTGGCGGGTCGCCGGAATCGTAGGTGCGTCCGCCCGGCGCGGGATAAGGAAAATCGGCCTTGGCAATGAGGTTGCGCCGGCGGATCTCGACCGCGTCGATGCCGAGCTCGTGCGCCGCGCGTTCGACGAGCCGCTCGTTGGTCCAGGTCGCCTCGGGCCGGCCCGAGCCGCGATAGGCGTCCACCGGCACCGTGCTGGTATAGACGCCGCGCACCCGGAGATGGAGGAGCGGCGTGCGATAGAGCCCGGTGATGGTCTGGGGATAGGAATTGCCGGGAATGCTGGGCGCGAAATTGCTGAGATAGCCGCCGAGAGCGGCAAGCGTATCGACCTGCATCGCGACGATGCGGCCGTCGCGGTCGAAACCCATCCGCGCGACCGTATCGTGGTCGCGCGCCTGGGCATCGGAGAGCAGCGTTTCCGACCGGGTCGCGGTCCATTTCACCGGCCGTCGCAGAAGCTGCGCTGCCCATACCACGGTCGAGACCTCGACCGCGAAATTGCCCTTGACGCCAAAGCCGCCGCCGACATCGGGCGAGATGACGCGGAGCTTGTGCTCGGGGATGTGCAGCGTATAGACCGAGAGCCAGCGGCGTAGATAATGCGGCTGCTGGCTCGTCGCATAGAGCGTGTAGCGGTCGGACGCCGCGTCGTAGTCGCAGAGATAGGCGCGCGGCTCGAGCGGATTGGCGGCGAGCCGCGTATTGGTAAGGCGCAGCTCGATCGTCTTCGCGGCCAACGCGAGCGCCGCCTCGGTCCCGGCGCGGTCGCCGCGCTCGATGTCGAAGACGAGATTGGTGCCAAACCGCTCATGCAGGAGCGGCGCGCCGTGGGCCAGCGCCTCGCGCGGGGTGACGACGGCGGGCAGCGCCTCATACGCGACCTCGATGGCCTCGAGCGCCTCTTCCGCGGCGAACCGGCTCTCCGCTACGACGGCCGCGACGACATCGCCCACATGCCGGACCTTGTCCCGCGCAAAGGCCGGCCGCGGCGCGCCGTTCATGGGCCGGCCGTCGCCGAAGGGCATGGGATGGACGATGGTGAGCTCGCCATGCCCGGCCCGCGCCCAGTCGGCGGCGGTGAGAGTCAGGAGCACGCCCGGCATCGCCGCCGCGGCTTCCGTGGCGATCGCCCGGATGCGCGCGTGGGCATGCGGACTGCGGAGGAACGCGCACCAAACCATGCCCGGCAGGGCGACATCGTCGACATAGCGGCCGCGGCCCTGAAGGAAGCGCGAATCCTCGCGCCGGCGCAGCGGCTGGCCGATATAGCGGTCCCTGGTATCGACGCCCGCGCCTGTCATCGGCGGCCGGCCTCCAAGGCGGCGTTCAACGCGATGCCTCGCGCTGCCAGTGGACGACGCGGCGCTGTACCAGGACGAGACACTGGTCGAGCGCGTAGCCGCACACGCCGATGATGATGATGGCGGCATAGACGTTTTGGAAGGTGAACCGCGTCCCCCAAACAGTGATGTAGTAGCCGAGCCCGATCGAATCGCCGATCATCTCCGTCAGCACGACGACGATGATGGAGACCGGGAGCGCGATCCGCAAGCCCGAGAAGATCGACGGCAGCGCCGCCGGCACGACGACCCGCCGCAGCACCGTCCAGCGGCCCGCCCCGAAATTGCGCGCGGCCCAGACGAGGCGCGTCTCGACGCCGCGAAAGCCGAGATATGAGGTCACCACGATCGGATAAAGGCATTCGAGGAAGGCGAACGCCACCTTGGACGGCGTGCCGAAGCCGAAGATATAGGTGAACACCGGAAAGAGCGCGATCTTCGGGACGGGATACCCGAAGAAGAAGATCGGCTCGAACAGGTTGCGCCAAAGCTGCGAGCGGGCCATCGCCGCCGCGAAAGGAATTCCAACCACCGCCGCCAAGGCGAAGCCGGCAAGCGCGCGGCCGATCGTCACGCCGGCGTCGTAAACGAGCGTGCCGTCGCCCACTTGGGCGACGAGCGTGTCCCACACGCTCACGACGCTGGGAAGAAGCCGCGATTCGACGAGCCCGCTCGACACGGCAAGCTGCCATACCACCAGCAGCAGGGGGATGGAATACCATTGGGCGACGAGCCGCAGGATACGCGCACTCATGACACGACCTGCTCCTCCGTGCCGAGCGTCTGCCCCTTCAGCACACGGGCGCGCACGGCCATCAGGATGCGGTCGCCGGCGAAGCCGAGAACGGCGAAGGCCAGGATGCCGGCGAACATGAGATCGAACCGCGCGGCATCGTCGCCCTCCGCGATGAGTTCGCTCAGGCCGGCATGCGAGCCGATAAGCTCGGCCGCGAACAGCACGATGAAGGCATGGGCGAGGCTGATTCGCACGCCGGCAAAGAGCTGCGGCGCCGCCGCGGGAATGACGACGCGAAAGAACAGGGTCCGGCGCGGCGTCCCCATGTTCTGCGCGGCCCAGATCAGAACCTTGTCCACCGACATCACGGCGTGGCGCGAGGCAATGAACACGGGAAAGAAGCAGGAGAAGCCGACGATCGCGATCTTGGAGGCATGGCCGATGCCAAACAGCAGCAGGAAGACCGGCAGAAAGGCGATCTTCGGCACGGCAAAGAGGAACGAGACCAGCGGATCGAAGAAATTGCGCACCGCCGGCGCGCGGCCGGCTGCGAGCCCGGCAATCATGCCGGCAGCGGTACCGATCACGAATCCGCCCACGACCCGAAAGAGGCTCGCGCTTACGGCCTGGAGAAGTTCGCCGTCCGCCGTCACCTCCCACAGCGCCGCGAGGATGCTCGAGGGATAGGAGAGATAGGGCGGCAGCAGCGCGGCGCGGCCGAGACTCTCCCACGCCACAATGGCGGCCGCCGGCACGAGGCATTTCTGGACGGTCGCGGCGCGAATTGTCAATTCTCCTCCAAGGCCCGCGTCTTCAGAACTTCCTCGCGCAAGAGATCCCACACCTGCGCCCGCATTTCGAAGAAGGCTGCGGATTTGCGGAACTCGCCGGAGCGATCATCGGCTGCGATCGGGATGTCGGCCTTGATGCGCCCCGGCCGCACCGTGAAGACGATCACGCGCGTGCCCAGGAATATCGCCTCGTCGATGTCATGCGTCACGAACAGCACGGTCTTGCGGTCGCGCCGCCAGATCGTCTGCAGCTCTTCCTGTAGCAGCTCGCGGGTCTGCGAATCGAGCGCGCCGAAAGGCTCGTCCATCAACAATACCTGCGGATCGAGCGCAAGGAGGCGCGCCAAGGCGACGCGCTGCTTCATGCCGCCGCTGAGCTGGCCTGGATAGAGATCGGCATAGCGCGAGAGATGGACGAGATCGAGGTATTCGCGCGCCCTCGCCAGCCGTTCCGCCCTGGCGAGGCCCTTCATTTCCAGCGGCCAGCACACGTTGCCGAGCGCCGTCAGCCAGGGAAACAGCGAATGGTCCTGGAACATCATGCCGCGCTCGGGCCCTGGCGGTCCGAGCGGCCGCCCGTTGAGCCGCATTTCCCCGCCGCTCTTCGGCTCGAAGCCGCCGACGATGTGGAGGAAGGTGCTCTTGCCGCAGCCCGAGGGACCCACGATCGAGACGAACTCGTGCTCGTCGATCGCGAGCGAGAGCTGGTCGAGCACCGTTATGGGATGGCTGTCGGCGACGAATGACTTGTCCAGGCGCTGGACATCCAGCAGAGGCATCTCGACGGTCGCGACGGACTATTTCGGCAGATAGCTCAGATCGACGAGCGATTTGATGTCCGCCTTCTTTTTCTGGAAGCCGGCCGATACCTGCAAATCCTGCATCCGTTCCAGCGCCTTGACATCGACGTGCAGCTTCGGGTCGCGGTAGTAGTCCTTCATATTGAGATAGATGCTGGCGGGAACGCGCACGAACTTCTTGTCGATGAGGATCTGCCGCGCTTCCTTCGTATGCTCGAGGTAGAACTTCGTCGCAGATTGGAGGTCGGCGAGGAATCCCCGCACCGCCTTGGCGTGCGCCTTCAGGAATTTCTCCTGGCCGACGGTCACGACCAACTCCTCGGTGAACGGCGCGCCGTCCTTCGACGTGAAGATCGTCTTGATCTTCATTTCGTGCTGCGCCATCGCAAAAAACGGCTGCGGCATTTCGGCGACATCGACCCGTCCCGACCGCAGCGATTCCGCCATCGCGGGGAACGAGACCGGCACCACGGTCACTTCCTTTTCCGACAGGCCATGCCGTTCGAGAGCGGAGCGCAGCCACAGCTCCCCGGAGGTCGAGAACCCGTTGATAGCGATCGTCTTGCCCTTCAAATCTTCGATCTTGTTGATCGGCGACGACGCAAGGGCCGCGAAGGCGGTATTGAAGCCGCGGTGCAAGGCGTCCTTCGAGATCGAAGCGATGATCGTGCTCGGGATGCCCTCGGCCGCGGCGAAGAGGACGCCATTGGCCGCCGAGGACGCGAGATCGATGGCACCGGCGGCGAAAGCCTGCGCGCGCTGCGACGAGCTCCGGAAGAGCGTAGGCTCGAGGGTGTAGAGCTTGCCGTAGTTCTTGCCCAAATCGTGCTTCGCCATGAGCAGCCAAGTCTGTTCCTCGGCGGCTTGCGAGTAGCCAAGCCGAATGACGAGCGGTGCGGCGCGCGCCGCTTGCGCCGTGAACGCAAGGCCTGCGACCGCCGTCATACCGGCGCATACCTGCCGTCTGCTGATCCTCATTGTCCGAAATCTCCCATGTTCACGCCATCGACCGACAGCGCAAGAAGCCGGTTCGCCTGTGCCCGTAAAGCCCCCCGCGGCCCGGCGCCGTAGTGTTGAAATCCGACGCATTCACGCCACACATCGACATTACCGCCTTGATTTTGCCGTTCAACCGCTTTTTTGTGTGGACGGGGCCGGTGCGGGACAAATCGGGCGGATCGGAGGAGAGATGACGCGAGCGCGCGCGTTCGATTACGTGATCGTCGGCGCGGGTTCCGCCGGCTGCGTTCTTGCCAACCGCCTGAGTGCCGACCCGGAAGTGCGGGTGCTTCTCATCGAAGCGGGCGGCTGGGACTGGCATCCGCTGGTTAGGGTGCCGCTGGGCGTCGGCCGGATCTGGGGCTTCGGCCGGTTCGATTGGGGCTATACGGCGGAGTCCGGCGAGGGGACGGGAAATCGGAATATCGAAGTGGCGCGCGGCAAGCTGATCGGCGGCTCGCATTCCATCAATGCCATGGGATATATCCGCGGACATCGCGCCGATTACGACCGCTGGTTGCGCCAGGGGCTCGAGGGCTGGTCGTTCCGCGAGGTTCTTCCCTATTTGAAGCGGGCGGAGACCTGGGAGGACGGCGAAAGCGAGTACCGCGGCGGCAGCGGCCCGCTCTATGTCCGACGAACCAAGGACCTCGACCCGCTCTACGAGGCCTATATTGCCGCGGGACTGGCGGCCGGCCACCCCTATACCGAGGACTACAACGGCGCGGAGCAGCACGGCTTCGCCTGGGCACAATGGACGATCCGTGCGGGACTGCGCGACACGACGGCGCGCGGCTATCTCTATCCTGCGCTCGGCCGAAAGAACCTTGTGGTCACGACGCGCGCTCTCGCCGTCCGCATCGTGCTCGAGCATGGCCGCGCCGTCGGCGTCGAGTATCGCACCCGCGGCCGCCTCGAGACCGCACGGGCCGCGCGCGAGGTGATCCTCTGCGGCGGCGCCATCAATACGCCGCAGCTTTTGATGTTGTCGGGTATCGGCGACCCGGACCATCTGCGCGAGGTCGGCATCGCGCCGGCGGTGCCGCTGCGCGATGTCGGGCGCAATCTCCAGGACCATTACGCTACGGGGCTGCTGCACCAGCGGCGCGAGCCCGGCCCCTTCATCCATGCGACGCGGGCCGATCGCCTCGCCTTCGCTTTTGCGCGCGCCTATCTCGCCGGGACGGGGCCGGCCACCGACGTACCGAGCGGCTTCATGGCCTTCATCAAGACCGATCCGAGCCTTGACATTCCCGACATCCAGCTCCTGTTCCGCTCCGGATCGCGCGATGCCGGTCCGTGGTTTCCCGGCTTCAGGAGACCGTGGCAAGACGCCTTCGTCTGCCGCCCGATCCTGCTGCGGCCGGCGAGCCGCGGCCGGATCCGGCTGCGTTCGGCCAAGCCCGAGGACCGCGTGCGGATCTGGCAGAACTTCCTCGCCGAGGAATCCGACGTGAAGACGCTGCGCGCCGGGCTCAGGCTGCTGCGCGAGGTGGCGGCGCGATCCGCGCTCGACCGGTTCCGGGGGCGCGAGCTTGCCCCGGGTCCGGAGGTGCAGAGCGACGCGGCACTCGACGCCTATATCCGCTCTGCGCCCGCCACGGCTCACCATCCCTGCGGCACCTGCCGCATGGGGACGGATGCGGAAGCGGTGGTCGATCGCGAGCTCAAGCTGCGCGGCGTCGAAGGATTGCGCGTCGCCGATGCCTCGGTCATGCCCGACCTCGTCGGCGGCAACATCAACGCCACCGTCATCATGATCGCGGAGAAGGCTGCGGAGCTGATCGCCGGCGGGCCGGCGCCGCGCGCCGCAGACCGCGCGCTCGCCGCGGCGAAATAGCCGCGAGTTCCGCTCAGGCCGCCTCTACGGCGGCGATCGGCCGTTCGCCACGCAGCGCCATGCGGCGTAGCAGGCGCCGCTCGGCGGGATCGAAGTCGGTACGGGCGTGAAGCGTCGCGCGATTGTCCCAGATCAGGAGATCGCCCACGCGCCATTCATGCTCGTAGATATGCTCGGGACGCTCGGCCGCCTGGCACAAGCGCCCGAGCAGCGCGTCGCTTTGCTCGCGCGGCATGTCGACGATGCTGTCCGCCATCAAGCGATTGACAAGGAGCGCACGCCGGCCGGTCTCGGGATGGACCACGACCGCCGGATGTATGCAGCGTGGCGCATCGGCCCAGTCACTTGGCGCCTTGCGATTGGCGTTTTTCTCGTAATCATAGAGAAAGAGGACTCGCATCCGGTCCACTTGCGCGCGCAGATCCGGCGGCAGGCTCTCATAGGCGGCATGGGTACTCGCGAAGAGTGTGTTACCGCCGCGCGAGGGAATCTCGAGCGCATAGAGCACGGCGCCCTTGGCGATCGTCTCGTAATAGCACTGATCGGCGTGGAACTGCATGTCGCCTTCCGGCAGCTCGTTGCGCTGCCCTTCAACCTTCACATTGCCGATGAAGAGCATCGGATTGTTGGGATCGCGCTCGCCCGGGCGCGACCGCGGCGGCTGGATCTCGCCGAACATCCGGGTGAAGCGGCGCTGGTCCTCGACGGTCAGGGTCTGGCCGCGAAAGACGAGCACGAGATGTTTGAGCCATGCCGCGTAGAGCGCCGCCGCGGTCGCGGGGTCGATCTCGCGGGACAAGTCCACGCCGCGGATTTCCGCCCCCACATGCATGCTGAGCGGAACGATCTCCATCATGCTTCCCTCTCCGTCGGCCAATGTTCCGTCCGGCCTGCGGCAGTATGAATTGCCGCCGCCGCCGCTTCAAGCGGCCGGCGTCATGGCGTGCCCGCGTCTCTTGTCATTCCGCCGCGACGCGATCGGCGCCGGCCAGCAACGCCCGCTCCGCGGCGGCGATGCCGGTGCCACGATCATTGTGCGGATGGACCGAGAGCGTGATCGAATCGCGGTCACGGATGTTGCGCGAGAACCATTCGATCTGGTCGGCATCGACATTGGACGTGTCCATCTCGACCGTGGCGGGCGGATTCAGGATCCGCCTTTTCGCTGGCGTCGGCTCGAACACGCCCATCACCGATTCGCAGACCTCCCTCGTGAAATCGATCTCGGTGCCCAGGCGCACCAAGGTCCCGAGGAAGTGGCGCTTGCGCTCGGGGCCCAAGCGCTTGCGTCATCATATGCGTCCGAATCCGGATGCTACGAATCTGCGAAGGCTGACCGATTCTGCGGCGTTTATGGTATGCTGGACCGCTCGATCACGCGTTCAGCCGACGCCGCCACACCTCCGGGGGCGACTCCCCGCGATCTCTCGGGCAGCAACAGGAGCCGGCTCTATCGATCCGTTCTCGCGGCTGCTCAGCCTCGTCTGAAAATCACGGTGAAAGTCACTCACTTCCCGAACCGACGTTTCCTCTGTTGGTAAGCACGGATGGCACGGAGAAAATCGATCTTCCGGAACGCCGGCCAATAGACATCGGAGAAATAGAATTCGCTGTAAGCGCTCTGCCACAGCAGAAAGCCCGAGAGTCTAACCTCGCCGCTCGTGCGGACGATGAGATCGGGATCGGGCATGCCGGCCATATAGAGGTGGCGGCTGATCGCCTCGACGCTAACGCGCGCGATCGCATCGTCGAGCGTCGCACCGTTGCGTCGTTCTTCGGCGAGCAGCGCCCGAACGGCATCGACGATCTCCGCCCGCCCCCCATAGGCGACCACAATGGTGAGCACCATGCCGTCATAGCCGGACGTCGCCTCTCGGGCGGCGCGGATCGCGGCGACGGTCGAACTCGGCAGCAATTCCAGCTTGCCGATCGCCTGAATGCGCACGCGCCGCGAATGGATTTGCGGGTCGTGGACAAGCGCACGCATTTTCGTCTCGATCGCGGCAAGGATGCCCGAGACCTGATCGATCGGTCGGTTGAAATTGTCGGTCGACAGGACCCAGAGCGTAACGGCGGGAACCCGGAATTCACCGCACCACTCGAGCACCTCGTCGAGCTTGCGAGCGCCGAGCGCATAGATCGCGTTGGGATCGGCAAGGCGATGACGTTCGCCATGCCGACGATTGCCGTCGAGGATGAAGGCGATATGTGCCGGCATCGGGCCCTGGCCCACCTCCCGGGCCAGATGTCGCTCATAGAGCCGATAAAGGAGCCTGATCATTCACTCTGCGGGGGATGACCGGCGTGCCGTGCCGATTTCCATGAGGTCCAGCCACTCATCCTCCGTCCCTGTCGGCTCGAACCGCCCATACCGGAGCGCCAGCGTCGGCAGCACCAACAGATTGAGCGCCATCGATGTGAGCAGCCCGCCGAGAATCACGAGAGCCATCGGGCCTTCGATCTCGCGGCCCGGCGCGTTCATGCCGACGGCAAGCGGCAGCAGGCCGAGACCGGTGACGAGGGAGGTCATGAGGATCGGCGCCATCCGGTCGGCCGCGCCACGGATCGCCGCCTCGATATCCCACTTCATGCCGTCAACCTCGACCAGGTGGCCGTAATGCGAGATCATCATCATAGAATTGCGCAACGTGATGCCGAAGAGCGTCACGAAGCCGATCAACGATCCTAGCGACAACACGGCGCCCGACGCGAAAGCCGCCACCAGCCCGCCGACGAGCGCGAAAGGAAGATTGGCCAGGACGAGGAGAAGGTTACGCCAGTTCCGGGTGACGATCGACAGGAGGATCACGATGCCGATACCGGCGAGGAGCGTCTTGAACGCCAGATCACGCTGCGCCCGGGCCTGCCCCTCCGCAGCGCCGGAGAACTCGATATAGACGCCACGCGGCGGCTTTACTTTCGCGGCAATCTGCTCCTGCGCATCGCGGACAAAGGACGACAGCGCCCGACCCTGGACATCAGATGTCACCGTCTGGAGTCGGCGCCCGCCTTGATGCTGGATCTGGTAGAGACCGGATGATGGATCGATATCGGCGACCTGCCGCAACGGAACGTAGGTTCCGTCGGGCGCGCGCAGCGGCAAATTGCCGATCGCTGCGATATTCCCTTCACTCGTCGGGGCCAGCTTGACGAGGACATCGAAAACGCGATTACCGTCATAGGTCTGCCCCACGACGTCACCCTGGTACCCGGTGCGGATCACGTCGAGAACCTGCACGGGATCGAGCCCCCACCGTTGCAGATCGGTCCGGCGGAGCTTGATGGTGAATTGCGGCAAGCCCGGCGGCGACTGGATCTCGACCGAGGTCGCGCCCGCGATGCCGCGCATCACGTCGAGCACCTTTTGCGCGGTATCGTTGATCGCGTTGAGATCATTGCCAAACACATTGACGGCGACCGGCGCTGTATAGCCCGAGAAGGTCTCGTTGATCCGCTCGGTCAGAAACGTGTTCACCGAGATGTTGACGCCGGGAAAATCCGCCAGCGCTTTGAGGATGTCGGATTTTGCCGTCTCCGCCTGCTGCCCCGTCAGCGTTTTCAGGTCCACCTCGAACTCGCTCTGATGCGTGCCGTGCGTGTCGGCGGTCAACGCGGCGCGACCGGCACGCTGGGCGACGGCGCGGACCATGGGCAGCTTTTCGAGCGCCGCCGTGACCCGCGCGCCCATTCGCAGCGACTCGGCCAAGGACGTGCCGGGCATCGCGGTCATGTGGACGATGAAGTGCCCTTCATGGAGTTCGGGAAGAAAGGTCGCGCCGAAGAGCGGCACCAGGGCAAAGCCCGCAAGGGTCAGCGCCGCCGCCCCCGCGATCGCCGAGCGAGGCGCCCGCGCGACGCGCCGCAGCAGCGCCTCATAGCGCCGTCGGGTCCAGACCATCACCGGCGGGTCGCGCTCGTTCGTGTGGTGTGGAAGTAGCAGGAGAGCGAGCGCCGGCGTCAGCGTGACGGCGACGATAAGCGAGGCCAGAACGGCGGCGATGTAGGTGAGCCCGAGCGGCCCGAACAGACGGCCGCCGATTCCGGCGAGCGTGACCACCGGCATGAAGACGAGAATGACCGCGAAGGTCGCGTAGACGACCGCACTGCGGACTTCGAAGGTCGCTTCGAGCACGACCCGCGCCGCTGCGCGCGGTTCGGGGCGCCGCGTGTTCTCGCGCAGTCGGCGAGTGATGTTCTCGACCGCGATGACGGCGTCGTCGACGACTTCGCCCAGCGCAATGGCCAGTCCACCCAGCGTCATGGTGTTGAGCGTGATGCCGGCCCGCTGCAGGACCACGACGGCGGCGAGGAGGGAAAGCGGGATTGCCGTGCAGCAGATCGCCGCGGTGCGCAGGTCGAAAAGGAAAAGGAACAATATGATCACCACCAAGACGGCCCCGATGACGAGCGACGAGCGCAGATTGCCGGTAGCGGTCGTGATGAAGTTGGCCGGACGGAAGAGCCTGTCGTGAAGCGTGACACCTTCGCGCTGGAGGGCGGGGCGAAGCGTGGCGAGCGCCTGGTCGATGCCTTTCGTCACTTGGAGGGTGTTGGCGCCATATTGCTCGGTGACGTTCATGACGACGCCGGGCTGACCCATGATCGATGCGGCGCCGATGGCAGGTTCGGGCGCGTCGATGACATCCGCGACATCGCCCAGCGTGACGCTGACCCCGCCATGGCGCGCGAGGACCGTCCGCGCGAGCGCCGCGGGCCGCAAGGACTGGCCTTCCGTCTGCAACAGGATGCGCTGGTTCGGCGTGCTGACAAAGCCGGCGCCGCGTATGCCGGTCGCCTGCCGCGCCGCGGCGAGAACATCGTTCATGCCGAGCCCGAAACGGATCAGCTTGCGGGGGTGAACAAGGATCTGCGTCGCCCGGGTTTGGCCGCCAAACACCTCGACGCCGGCGACGCCGGGGACCGCCATAAGAGCCGGGCAGATCGTCCACGTCGCGATCGTCCGCAGCCGCATCAGCGATTGTGTCGGCGACGTCAAGCCCGCCACGAGCGCGATTTCCGTCGACGAGGTGAGCGGCGTCATGATCGGCGGCTCGACCCCCGCGGGGAGCTGGCCCGCGACCTGCGCCAGGCGTTCGGCGGCCAATTGCCGGTCAAGATAGATGTCGGTCGCCGGATCGAAATAGATCGTGACGACCGAGAGACCCTGGATCGAGTTCGACCGCATTCGCTGCTCGTCGGCGACGCCCTCGATGGCGGTTTCGATCGCTCGGGTGACGAGGGTCTCGACCTGCCCCGGCGACAGCCCGGGCGCTTCCGTCTGGATGCTCACCTGCGGCGGCGCGAACTCCGGAAAGACGTCGTAGCTGGCGTGATCGAGCGCGTAAATCCCGTAGGCGACCAGGAGGCCGGAGAGCGCGACGACGATGCCGCGGAAACGGAGGGCGAAGCGGATGACGTGCGCTTGCAGGCCGGTGACGCGCATCATCGCTAATCCTGATCTCCGCCAATCGCGGCTTGCGCGCGAAATTCTTCGGACAGGAGCATTTGCGCCCCCGCCACGACGATTTGTGCGCCTTCCGGCAAGCCCGTGACAATGTATCCCCCATCGGGACCCGGCCAACCGGGGGCGATTTCGCGCCGGATAAAAGTGTTCGGGCTCGTGCGCAGGTAAACCCATGCCTTTCCTTGCAGCCAGACCACGGCTGACTCGGGCACCACGACGCCCCTTGCGGCCGCCGCACCCGGCAGCGATGCCAGGACGTTGAGCCCCGGCAGGACGCCGTTTTCGGCAGGCGCCTCGTAGAAATAGGCGATCCCCTGGATTTCCGGGTCGGTCGTCGCCGCCGGTGAGACGAAGTCGAGCGCTATCTTTGTCCCGCCATCGAGCGTGGCGCTGGCCGTTTGCGGCGGCGGCGTCACCGTGACACCGGGTGAAAGAGTGACTTTCACCAGGTAGGCGCGGCGCTCGATGAGATGCTTGATCAGAGGTGCGTCTTCGATCAGCGCCTTCCCGAGGACCGGGCCCCAAGACTGTTGAGCGCTCGCTGTCACAGTCGCCAGGCTGGACCGGGCTGCAGCGAGCGAGGCCAGGTCCACCTGAAAGTTCCCCGCCGCGCTTTGCAGCTTCGCAGCCGAGATGTTCTGCCGGTCCTTATAAAGCGTCTTCGCACGTTCGTACGCGGCGCGCGAGACCGTCAGCCGCGCTTGCGCCATCTGCAATCGGGCCTTCGCGTCCCGGTATCGGTTGTTGAGATCGGTGAGTGGCGCCGCATCGAGCACGGTGCCGTAGCCCGTGACGGAATCCTGCGACGGCGGCGACATCGGCGGGGCCGTTTCGATCCCGCCATTCCGTTGAGCCGCCGCGTCGAGGGTCAGTGTGATGACCCCGTCCCTGACGGAGACGCGCGAAGGTGCGTTGACCGTGCCCTCGGCCGCATCGTCTTCGTCAGCCTTGCTCGGGATCACGAAGGGTGGGAAAGCCGATGCCAAGCCCGTCCCGAGCACCGCCAGGAAGAGGGCGGCAACAAGGGTACGGCATCTGTTATGCGAACGAGGTTGCAATGTCACGACGAGGGCTCCGCAGGCCGGCGGGGGTTGGTTTGCAGCACCGGCAGCGCCGCGGTTGGCGCAAAGAAAGGATGCTGGAGCGCGTCTTCCAAAGCGCCAAGCGCCTGACGCTGCTGGATCATCGCGGCGAAGCGCGACTGCTCGGCCACAACGCGCTCGATCTCGGCGGTCAGCAAGGTGGGACGGTCCACCGCGCCCGCCCCGAAGGATCGCAAGATCCGCCGCTCCCGATTCTCTTCGCCGGTCAGGAGCGCAGTGGCGGTATCGAGGGTTTGCGTGGCCGCGCGATAGCTTGCCGCGGTGCCATCGACTTGATCGATGATCCGCGTTTGCAGCGCCGTGAAGCGCGCCGCCGCTGCCGCACGCCTTGCCATGGCCTCGGCGATCGGCCCCTGGTTCTGATTGAAGACCGGAAGCGCGGCGGCGGGCAGCAGCATGTATTTGTTCTGCCCCTGGTCATAGATGTAGCCCGGGCTCAACCGAATGTTCGGATACTGGTTCGCGATCTGGAGGGCGAGGGCGGATTCCGCGGCAGCGTAGCCCGCCAGAAGGGATTGCACGTCGCTTCGATCGACAAGGGCCTCTCGCCGCAGCGCCCCCGTTGCGACATCGGCCTTCGGCCGCGCGGGCCTTTGCAAAACGCCGAAGGAGAGCGCGATGCCATCCAGAGCCGGAACCGGGATCCCGATGGCGGCGGCAAGCTCGGTTCGAGCCTCGACGCGTCCGCGTTCGGCATTCCGGACGGCGAGGCTGATCCGGTCCCGGTTGATGCGTTCGCGTGCGACGTCGAGCGCCGAAGCCTCGCCCGCGGCCAAGCGATGCTCCAGCAGCATGACGAGCTGGTTTTCGAGGTCGAGCCTTTGCCGCAGCATCGTGCGTTGGCGCCGCGCGGCCCAAAGGTTTATGAGGGCGTTGCGCACCCCTCGCCGCACCTGCCACGACGCGGTCGCCAGATCGTCGCGGGCCGCCTGAACCCAATGACGAGCCTGAGCCGTGCGGTCTTCCCGCTTGCCGAATGTCTCGATGAGGAAGTTGATGGCGGGGGCCACCACCCAAGGCGAAGGCGTGGCGATGCTCGTATTGTAGCTGAGCTCTTCGAAACTCAGCGACGGGTTGGGCACCTGCGCGGCGGTGATAACGCCGGCCCGTGCTTCGGCCAGCTTGGAGCGCGCGATATCGAGATCCGGATGGTAATAGAGCGCCGCCAAAGTCAGCGTCGTCAGAGTCCACGGCAATTCGGATCCGCGTTGAGCATCGGGGCCGGGTTCCGGATCGGACGCCGCCGCGGCCTTGATGAATTCCCGAAGCCGCAGGCTATTCAACGATCGCGCGTCAATGGCCGCCGCGTTGATCGCCGGCGAGATCGGTGCCGGCTTGTAGGTTGCGCAGCCCAAAAGAGGCGTAACGACGCAAGCAACAATGACGGAAAAGCGTGCACACCGCATTCAGGGCTCGGCCAACGCATGCAACCGGCCAAGCCTAGCCGGCCGACCTGAAGCGGCGGTGACGCCCAGATAACGAAATCGTCATCTGTGCCGAGGATCAGCGCGCAGGGGTATCTTAAGCAGATGCGGGGAGGACCAGCCTCACCTGCGTACCGCGTCCGACCTCGCTCTCGATTTCGACACGGCCACCATGGCGGGTCGCGATGCTTTTGACCACGGCCAGCCCCAGCCCCACGTTCTGCCGCGAGCCCGTCCGCGCTTGATCGACCCGATAGAAGCGCTCGAAGACGCGCGGCAGATGCTCCGACGCGATTCCGCATCCCGTATCGCTGACGCTCACGGTGAGCCCGCTCGGGTCCGCGCTGGCCGCGAGGCTCACCAGGCCTCCCGCCGGGGTATGGGCAATGGCATTCGAGACCAGGTTGCCGATCGCCTGCTGGAACAGGGTGCGGTCGAACTCGCCATAGACGCCCGCAACGGCAGAAGCGTTGAGGTCGATACCCGCTTCCGCGGCGGCCGCCTCGTAATATGTCTGGACCGTCCGCAGTTCTTGACCGACATCGATCTTCTCGCGTTGGAGCGCCTCGGCGGCGGTATCCGAACGGGCAAGGAAAAGCAGCGTCCGGATCAAGCGCGCGATGCGCGCGCATTCCTCCAGGCACGATTCGAGGACCCCGCGATATTGCTCTCCTGACCGGGACTTGCTCAGTGCCACCTCGATTTCGCCGCGTAGATTGTTGACCGGCGTTCGAAGCTCGTGCGCGACGTCGTCGGAGAACTGCGAGACATGGCGGAACGACTGTTCCAGCCGATCGAGCATGGCGTTGAACGTCTCCGCCAGCCCGCAGAGTTCGGCAGGCAAGCCCCGGGTTTCGATCCGCTCATGCAGGGTCGTTGCCCGAATGCGCGCGGCCTTATGCCCGATATTCTCGATCGGCCGCATGCCGCTCCGGGCGATGAGATAACCGACGAGAGAACACAACACCAGCGACACACCAAGGACGAGCCACAAGCGATCGCGATATCGGGCAAGCAGATACTCGTCGTGCTCCCGGTCCATCGCGACCTGCATGAATTCGTCAGGGCTCGTCGTATTGTCTTGGCCGACGGGCACGATCAAAGTGAGAAACGGCTTGCCGGAACGCGAGATGACCTCGCGCCTTTGACCGTCGAGCGATCGGATGCTCGCAAGCTCCGCTTTGGCCGGCGGCGGCAGTTCTTTCGCCATCCCCGGCGTCTCGGCCAGCGTCCGCGCATTGCCGTCGAGAACACGCAGATAGATTTCGGGTTGGTGCGGCGGCGCCCAGGAAGGTCGCCGTTCCGGCGCTTGTACAAACGGGCCAGTCGGCGTCGAACGCAGCAATATCCGCGCATTGTTCAGATTGTCGGCGAGATCTCGGAGATCCTCCTGATACATGCTGTTGACCAGCACCCAATAGAGCAGACCCGATGCGACGAAGATCAGTACAAACGCGGAGAGCGCGTACCATACCGTCATTCGCGATGCGATCGACAGCACTCGGCGCGGGCGTGATCCGTCCTCGCCGACCACGTCAGCTACGCTGTTCGAGGACATAGCCGACGCCGCGGACGGTATGGATGAGCTTGCAATCGAACGGCTCGTCGACCTTGCCGCGAAGCCGGCGCATATGGACTTCGACGACGTTGGAATCGCTGTCGAAGTTGATGTCCCAGACCTGTTCGGCAATCAACGTCCGAGACAGGACTTCGCCGGAGCGACGCAGCAGCAGCGACAGCAACTGAAATTCCTTGGGCGTCAGATCGAGGGCGTGCCCACCGCGCATCGCTCGATGGCGGAGCAGGTCCAACTCGAGGTCGGCGATCTTCAGCAGCGATGATTGCCGGGCCGGGCCCCGACGCAGAATCGATCGCGCGCGTGCCAGGAGCTCGGAGAATGCGAACGGCTTGACGAGATAATCATCGGCACCGAGTTCCAGTCCCTTGACGCGGTCATGAACGGCGTCGCGTGCCGTCAAGAACAGCACCGGGGTGGCGATTCCCCTGCGTCGCAGGTCGGCGACGATGCTCCAGCCGTCCCGACCCGGCAACATGACGTCGAGGACGATCAAATCGTATGATCCCGTGATGGCATAGTGAGCCCCATCCTCGCCGTTGTCGGCGATGTCGGCGACAAAGCCGTTCTCTTCCAAGCCGCGCTTCAGGTACGCGGCCGTCTTTGGTTCGTCTTCGGCAATCAAGACTTTCACGGTACTGCCCTCGAACGAAGAATCTGCGGGAACGTTGCGATTTCGCACTTAGCCTTTCGACGGCGCCGCTCGCGGCTTCACCTGTAAGCAAACCCTCGCTATCGTACAATGTTTGGATCGGGGCGAGTTCTTCGATCTGCCTCGATCCCTCGTCCATTAGGATCGGCGCTGAGCACGCTTCGTCAAAAGTCGCTGAGCTCGGTCTCGACGCCGCGGCCGGGTGTCATCGCCCACGATCTCTTATCCGGCAGCCTGTTCGAGTAGCGGATCGGCGATCACGGTCTCGGGGATCGCGACCGCATGTGGTGCCAGGTCGCGATAGAGCGCGAGATAGCGGCGCGCTGGCGCCGACCAAGCGAATTCCCGAGCCATCGCCTGCCGCTGCACCATGCGCCAGACCAGGGGTTGGCGGTGCAGCGCCAGCGCCCGGTCGATGCAGCGAAGCATATCGGCACCATTCGTGCCTCGAACGCGAATCCGGTTGCCGTAGCGTGGCGAATCGAGCGGCCGGTCGCGTCCACCACGGTATCGCAGAGGCCGCCGGTGCTTCTCACCACCGGCAATGTGCCGTAGCGCATGGCATAAAGCTGCGTGAGCCCGCATGGTTCGAAGCGCGCGGGATGCAGCAGGATATCGCCGCCCGCCACAAGCCGGTGCGCCAGCGGCTCGTGGTAGCCGATGCGGACCGCGATCCGACCCGGGTGACGGCGCGCCGCATGCCCGAAGCGCTCTTCGAGGGCGCGATCCCCATCCCCGAGCAGGGCGCATTGAGCGCCGCTCTCGACGATCCCCGGCAACGCATCGGCAACCACATCGGCCATCTTTTGTTCCGTGATCCGGCTCAGAAACACGACGAGCGCGGCCTCGGCATCCGCCTCAAGACCCAGCTCGCTTTGCAGCGCCCGCTTGCATGTGCGCTTGCCGGCGATATTCCGCACCGTGAAATTGCCGGCCAGATGGGGATCGGTCGCGGGATCCCAAATCCCGTAATCCACCCCATTGAGGATACCGATGAGATCGCTCGCGCGACGTTGCAGCAACCCTTCGAGCCCGCAGCCATATTCGGCCGTGAGGATCTCCCGCGCATAGGTCGGGCTCACGGTCGTCACACGGTCGCTATAGCGGATGCCCGCCTTCAGGAATGAGATCTGGCCATAGAACTCGAGCCCGTCGGGTCCGAACAGATCGCCGGAAAGGCCGAGCTGGGAATAGAGGTCCGCGGGAAACAGGCCCTGATAAGCGAGATTGTGGATCGTGAAGACCGATTTGGGCCTTTGCCCAGGGGTTTCGGCGAGGATGGCCGGGAGCAGGCCGGCATGCCAGTCATTGGCATGGACGATGTCCGCCCGCCAATCCGCCACGAGCACGCCCAGCGAGAGTTGCGCAGCGACATGGTTGAAAATCGCGAACCGCCGCGCATTGTCGGGCCAATCTTGCCCGTTCTCGTCCTGGTAGGGGCCGCCGGAACGCCGATACAGCGAAGGGCAGTCGACGAGCCAGATCGGCAGCGCGGTGTCGGGCGTACGCGCGGCGATCAGCCGCAACGGACCGGCGCCCATGAAATCCGCGAGTTCCACGCGCACCGACTTGTTGGCCGCGGCTTCGATGGCCTTCGGATAGCCCGGGAGCAGCAGCCGCATTTCGACGCCGAGAGCGGTCAGCGCCTTTGGCAGCGCCGCGCTTACATCCGCAAGGCCGCCCGTCTTGGCGAGCGGGTAGATCTCCGATGATACGAAAAGCGTACGCAAGGACCGTCTCCCGGACATTTGACGATCGTTTCGTGACGCAAAGAGCGGCCGCCGTCGGCTGCTCTTGCAGCGCCAATCGCGAGTTTCGTATGTCAACGGCGAACAGCCTTGATTCAGATCAAGACAACCTCGATGCCGCCCGATCGGCAGCCACGCGGGTTCTCCGGCGTTTGATTTGTGTCAATGTTCCCGAGAGCGGCGGCGATTAGCCTCCATGCATTGCGGATGCCTGGGAAGGGGTTGGTGATGTGCGCGCAAGAATACGTCCGCTGGTTTGATACGATTCGGCTCGAGGATGTGCCGATCGTCGGCGGGAAGAACGCCTCGCTTGGCGAGCTCTATTCCGCCCCCGCCTCGGAAGGCATCAGGGTGCCGAATGGTTTTGCCCTCACCGCACAGGCTTATCGCAATGCTCTCGCCGAAGCTGACGCGCTGGGCAAGCTCCATCGGCTCCTTGACGACCTCGACAAGACCGACGTCGAGGCTCTAGCGAAGCGGGCAGCCGAGGCACGCCGGATCGTCTATGCCGCAACCGGCGGCGATGAGCTGCGTCGGCAGATCGCCGCGTCCTATCGCAATCTCGAGAAGCAGTACGGGAGTGGCGTCGCCGTCGCCGTCCGCAGCTCCGCGACTGCGGAAGATCTTCCTACCGCCAGTTTTGCCGGACAGCACGAGAGCTTCGTCAACGTCCGGGGCGAGAATCACGTGTTCGAGGCCTGCCGGCAATGTTTCGCCTCGATCTTCACCGACCGTGCGATCGTCTATCGTCTCGATAACGGCTTCGACCATTTCAAGGTTGCACTGTCGGTCGGCGTGATGAAGATGGTCCGCTCCGACCTCGCCGCAAGCGGTGTGATCTTTACGCTCGACACCGAATCGGGTTTTCGCGACGTCGTCTTCATCACGGGGACCTACGGCCTCGGCGAGATCATCGTTCAAGGTCGGGCCGATCCGGACGAATTCTATGTCCACAAGCCGACGTTCAAGAAGGGGTTTCGAGCGATTCTTCGTCGCTCGCTGGGCAAGAAGCAGGTGCGCATGGTCTATGCTGAAGGAGACACGGGCGCGACCACGCAGACCATCGCGACTTCCGATGCCGATCGCAAGCTATTCTGCCTTGAGGATGCGGAGGTGCTAAGCCTCGCGGACTTCGCCATCAAGGTTGAGGACCATTACACGAGCAAGGCCGGCCGGCCGATGCCGATGGACATCGAATGGGCGAAGGACGGCGAGGATGGCCGGCTCTATATCGTGCAGGCCCGGCCGGAGACCGTCGCCTCGCAACGATCCGCGGATGCGTTCGAGACTTATGCCCTCAAAGGAACCGGTCCGGTGCTCGCCACCGGCCGTGCCGTGGGCGAGAAGATCGCCGTGGGCACGGTGCATGTCGTCGCCGATCTCGGCGATCTCCGGGCGTTTCGACCGGGCGAGGTCCTGGTCTCGGATACGACGACCCCGGATTGGGAGCCGGTGATGAAGACCGCCGCCGCGATCGTCACCAATCGCGGCGGCCGCACCTGTCACGCGGCCATCGTCGCCCGCGAACTCGGCGTGCCGGCGGTCGTCGGCACGGAGGGCGCGACGCAGGCACTCAAGGCGGAGGCCACCGTGACCGTGTCCTGCGCGGAAGGCGAAGTCGGTCGCGTCTATGACGGGCGAATTCCGTTCGAGACCACGCGCATCGCCGTGGCGACGCTCAAGCGGCCGCGCACCGCCATCATGGTGAACCTGGGGGACCCCGACCTCGCCTTTGCGACGGCGATGCTGCCGAACGAAGGCGTCGGGCTCGCGCGGATGGAGTTCATCATCAGCGAGCATATCGGCGTTCATCCGATGGCGTTGGCGCAGCCGGAGAAGATTACGTCCGCCGAGGACCGGAAAGTGGTTGCAAAACTGGTCGAGCGATATGAGCGCCCGACCGATTTCTTCATCGAGAGGCTGTCGGAGGGCGTCGGCACCATTGCCGCGGCGTTTTATCCGAAGCCCGTGATCGTGCGCCTCTCCGATTTCAAGACCAACGAATATGCAAAGCTGATCGGCGGCGCCGGCTTCGAGCCCAAGGAAGAGAACCCGATGCTCGGCTTCCGCGGCGCTTCGCGCTACGCGCATCCCGCCTATGCTGCCGGTTTCGCTTTGGAGTGCGCTGCGCTCCGGCGCGTGCGCAACGTGATGGGTCTCACCAACCTCCGTGTCATGGTGCCCTTCTGCCGGCGCGTCGAGGAGGGCAGCCGCGTCATCGCCGCGATGGCGAAGAACGGGCTGAAGCAGGGCGACAATGGGCTCGAGATTTACGTCATGTGCGAGATCCCGAACAATGTCATCCAGATCGACGCCTTCTCGAAACTGTTCGACGGGTTTTCCATCGGCTCCAACGACTTGACTCAGCTCACGCTCGGCGTCGATCGGGACTCGGAGATCGTCGCGTTCGATTTCGACGAGCGTGATCCGGGAATGCTGGAGATGCTCCGTCTGGCCGTCGATGGCGCCAAGCGCAACGGCCGCCATGTCGGAATCTGCGGCGAAGCGCCTGCGAACTACCCGGAGATTGCGAGCTTCCTGACCGGACTCGGCATCGATTCGATCAGCGTGAACCCGACGAGCCTGATGCGAACCATGACGGTCGTGCGCGAGGCCGAAGAGGCGAAACAGCCCCGCTCGGATGGCGGCTTGGCCGCCTAATAACAACGTGGGTGGCGGTGATGGCAGCCTTTTTCTTGCGCGAGCTTCCCGCTGCGCTTGCTCCGTTGGAGGATCTTGCGCTCGATCTTCGATGGACATGGAATCACGAGGCGGACGCGCTGTGGAAACGCATCGATGCCGAAACATGGAACCGGACCCGGAATCCCTGGACAATCCTTCAAAATGCCTCGACGGCGCATTTGAGCGAGCTTGCCGCCGACCGTTCATTCCTCGATCATCTTGAACGCCTGGCTGCAGCACGCCGTGCCTACCTCGCGCGATCCGGCTGGTTCGGTTCGGCTTACGGCGCCGCAGCGCTGGCGGGTGTTGCCTTTTTCAGTATGGAATTTGGCCTCAGCGACGCGTTGCCGCTCTATGCGGGCGGTCTTGGCATTCTCGCGGGCGACTTTCTCAAGACGGCCAGCGATCTCGGGGTGCCCGCGATCGGCATCGGCCTTCTCTTCCAGGAGGGATATTTCCGGCAGACGATCGATGCTACCGGATGGCAACACGAGGCAAATCCGTACAACGAGCCGGCGACGATGCCGATCCGGCCGGTTCTCGCCGGTGACGGGCCGTGGCTGCGCATTCCGCTCGAATTGCCCGGTCGCACGCTTTTCCTACGGGTTTGGACGGGCTCGGTGGGACGCGCGACGCTCTATCTCCTCGACAGCAACGACCCGCTCAATAGTCCGGTGGACCGAGGCATAACCGGCAAACTCTACGATGGTGGAACCGAGACCCGCCTCTTGCAGGAGCTCGTTCTCGGCATCGGAGGATGGCGGACCATCGAGACGGTGCGGCCGGAGATCGAGGTGTGCCACATCAATGAGGGCCACGCGGCATTGGTCGTGCTCGAGCGAGCGCGGCGGCTGGCACAGCGACTTGGGATCGGATTCTGGGAGGCGTGGAGCGCCGCACGGGCGGGGACCGTGTTCACGACGCACACGCCCGTGGCGGCCGGATTCGACCGCTATCCTTCGGAACTCATCGGCCGATATCTCCGGGTTGCGATGGATGCCTTCGACGACGCGGGCGTGGCGATGGCCGAAATCCTGGCGCTGGGCCGGGCCGATCAGGATGGCGCCGCCGCTCCATTCAACATGGCCTATCTCGCCGTTCGAAGTTCATTGGCGAGTTTCGGCGTAAGCCGGCTGCATGGGCGCGTGAGCCGGCACATTTTCCAACCGTTGTTCCCGCGCTGGCCTAACGGCGAGGTTCCGGTCGATCATGTCACCAATGGCATTCATGTGCCGTCTTGGGATTCGGCGCAGGCCGATCGAATCTGGACCGCTGCCTGCGGCAAGGACCGGTGGCGCACGATGTCCGACGCGTTGAGCGCATCCATCGAGGCTCTATCGGACGAAGCGCTTTGGGAAATGCGCGGCGACAGCCGGAAGGAATTGGTGCGAAGCGTCCGCGCGCGTCTCAAGACGCATCTGGGCAGTCGCGGACTTCCCGCCGAAACGGTTGCACAGGCGTCGGCCGTGCTCGATCCCAATATCCTGACACTCGGTTTCGCCCGCCGGTTCGCGGCCTACAAGCGGCCCAACCTGCTGCTTCACGATGCCGCGCGGTTCGGCCGTCTTCTTGCCAATGCTCGCCGCCCGGCGCAGATCGTGGTTGCCGGCAAGGCCCATCCGGACGACGACGAAGGCAAAAGAATGATCCGCGAGTGGATCGCCTTCGCGCAGCGCCCGGGGTTCCGGCATCGCGTCGTGTTTCTCGAGGATTACGACATCACGCTCGCAGAGGATCTCGTCAAGGGCGTCGACGTGTGGATCAATACCCCGCGGCGCCCCTGGGAAGCCTGCGGCACGAGCGGCATGAAGATTCTCGCGAATGGCGGCCTCAACCTGTCCGAGCTCGACGGCTGGTGGGAGGAGGCGTATGCGCCGGACCTCGGCTGGGCCATCGACGGTGGCGAAAGCCACGAGGAACACGAGCAGGACGCGCTTGATGCCGAGGCGCTCTACGCAACGCTCGAGCGCCAGGTCGCATCCGAATTCTACGATCGCGACGCCGGCGGCATGCCACGCGCCTGGCTGGCGCGGATCCGTCGCAGCATGGCGGCGCTCACCCCGCAGTATTGCAGCACGCGGATGGTCCACGAATACATCGCCAAGGCATACCTGCCGGCGGCGCAGGCGCTCCGCGAGCGTCTCGCCGATGCCGCCGCAGGGGCGAAAGCGATAACCCAATGGGAGCATCGCGTCCGCCGCGCCTGGGCGAGTCTCCATATCGGTGCGACGGCGGCGGCTCGGACGGAAGACTCGCTGATCTTCTCCGTGCCCATCTACCTCGGTGAAATGGCGCCGGACGACGTCCGCATCGAGCTTTATGCGGACCCGCGTGACGGCGACACACCGGAGATCATCGAACTTGCTCGAGGCGAGCCCATTGCCGGCGCCGTGAACAGCTATGTCTGCACCGGGCGCCTGCCCGCGACGCGCTCACCCGACGACTTCACGGTTCGGATCGTGCCGCATCACGCGGGCGTCCGCATTCCAACCGAGCTTGCGCTCATTCTCTGGCAAAAGTGACGGTTTGATCGTGGTGGCAGGAGGCGAGACGATTTATCGGGTAACGCGCGCAAAATCGATATCCGGATGGGGTGCGCCGGTTCCCGTCTCCAGATACTGTTGCAAGCTGACGAGATAGAACCCCCAACCCGTCGTCGTCATCCGTAGACCTCGTCGCCCTGCACGAAGCCGCGGTGCGCGAAGGAGAGCACGGTGTCGCTCCCCTCGGCTCGCAGAGCGAACGTGATTGTCGTGCCGTCCCACTTGGGGCGAAAGGAGGAGATCGTCTTCCAGACCACATGGACTGGCGGCTTGCGCTCTTCAACTCTCACTTTGTTGGCGCGCTGACTTTCATAGAAGCGAAATTCGCCCGTCCCACCGATCTTTGAATCGAGGTCGGCGTGCCGTGTCCACCCGTTGCAAATGCCTCCGGCCGTCGTGAGCGCTTGGTGGACCCGCTCAGTTGACACGTGGATCTTGATGAGATGCTCGATGTCGGGCATGTGCTCTTCCTTTCTTGGAGCGCATGCTGAGCGCTCATCTCTTCGGCACGCCGAGCTGCACCGCCATCCAGTCGGCGCATTGCGTGCGCCACAGGTGACCGCGGTTATGGCCGACATGGATACCGCCCTCCAGCGCGACGAACACGCACGGCCCCTTGACCTCCCTCGCGACGCGTTCCGCGTCCTGCCAGCGCGTGATGCGGTCCTCCTTGCCGGCAATGATGAACATCGGGCAGGTGATCCGCGAGGCTACGCCGCTCAGGTCGAATGGCCGCGTCTTCTCGCGTGCCTCTTCGATGGTCTTGGAGTGGGTGCGGAGCACATAGGCGTCCTTCAGCGTCTGCGGGCGCTGATCAAAATTGTCCATGACGCTGTAGGCGCCGCTATTGGCGATGGCCGCCTTCACACGCTTTTCGAATGCCGCGGCGCGTGGCGCGTAGTAACCCCCCATGGACGAGCCGGAGATGCCTACCCGGTCGCCGTCGAGATCGATGCGCTTTTCCACCCAGTCGATCACGGCGCCGACTGGCTCCTCGAAGGTGTGGCGGACCGGCCAGTCATACTCGCCCTCGCCCTGTCCGGGCCCGTCAAAAGAAAGTGTCGCAATGCCGCGTTCGAGGAAAAGCTGCTCATAGAAATGCTGCTCCTCCTTGGTCGAATCCATGCCGGATATAATGAGAATCACGGGCTGCTTGCCGGTGGCGCCAAGAGGTTTGCGCAAATTGCCGTAGAGATGCTTGCCCTCGAACGGGATGGCGACGCGCTCGCCGGGGGGCGACAAATGCGGCAGGGCCAAAGTGCGGCACTCGACGGCCTTTGCGTGCGCCGCCTTCATCTGCTTCACGTCGTGCGTAAAATAGAACTTCGCGAAATGGTATTCGACTGCGGCGGTCCCGAGGTGCATCGCGGCCGAAGCGTTCTGGTTGTCGGCGAGGCAGATGCGCCCGATCTTTTCGTGTATGGCGGCCCGCTCGCACCAGGCTTGGCACCAATCGTCCCACCGGTCGATGGAATAGGCAACCTCGAGGAAATCTGTCACCGGCACGCCGCCCGCAGTCAGGCGGATCATCCAACCGCTGCGTGCGGCTTTGATATTCGCGTCCGGCGTGCGTTCTTTGGTTTCCGTTGCCATCTTGTCCTCCCGCAGCGGTTTCACCCGATCTGAGGTGCCGGTCGGGCCCGTCGCGGGCACTATGCCACGGCCCAAGGGGAGCAGAAAGTGGTGCCGTCATAGCGCCCCATTTGATCGAGCAGGCGACGATGTCGTCTCGTGCCGCCTGACTCGATCATGCCGATGAGGGATTCTCAAATCGGTCCAATGCCTGAGAAGCGGAGAATATTGCGCTCCGGGCTCTTGAGACTGTGGGCTCCGATGCGTTGCAGAAATGGCCGCCATCGGGGTCGGGATGCCCCTGGATGATCACGCTGCGTCTTGTCATTGCAGGTCTCGGTTCTGATCGGCGCCGCGGAAGACGTGCTTGTATCGTGTTAAGGCTCGGGGAAGGAGTTTGAGCACGACGTCGGCGAATCCGCCGTGCCTCAGCGATAGATGAAGCCGTGCCGCGCGAACCATTTCTCGCCTTCCACCACGAGGAACACGACTGTGGATAAAGCCAGGCACAGGGCGAGCTCCGGAAAGCTCAGCGGCGCCGTCTTGAACGCCGCATTCAGCACCGGCACATAGATCGTCATCAACTGCATCACGAAGGTGACGACCACGGCGCCGATCAGCGGCAGGTTCGAGAGCGCTCCCTGCACGAACAGCGATTCCCGCTCCGACCGGATGGCGAGCACGTGTCCCATCTGCGACAGTGTAAGCACGGTGAACACCATCGTCTGCCAATGGGCGGATGCGACATGGATCGCCCAGGCCTGCGTCAGCAGCGTAACGCCGGCCATCGTCGATCCGACCCACAGGATGTGCTGCCACATGCCATGCGCGAAGATGCTTTCGCCGGCGGGCCGCGGCGGCCGCTGCATCACCGCCTTCTCCGGCGGCTCGGCCGCGAGCGCTAGGCCGGGCAAGCCATCGGTGACCAGGTTGATCCATAGGATGTGAATCGGGAGAAGCGGTATCGGCAGACCCAGGAATGGCGCGAGGAAGATCGTCCAGATCTCGGCCGAGTTGCAGGTGAGCGCATAGCGGATGAACTTCCGGATGTTGTCGAAAATGCGCCGCCCTTCCTCGATGGCCGCGACGATGGTGGCAAAGTTGTCGTCGAGCAGAACGAGGCTTGCGGCCTCGCGCGCCACATCGGTGCCGGTCTTGCCCATGGCGACACCGATATCCGCGCGCGCCAGCGCCGGCGCGTCATTCACGCCGTCACCCGTCATCGCAACGAACTCGCCGCCGGCCTGGACGGCAGCAACGATACGAATCTTTTGCGCAGGATCGACCCGGGCGTAGACGCGCGTGCGCTTGATGCCGTCGGCCAAATCCGCATCGGATAGTAGACGCAGCTCCGGGCCCGTCAGAACCCTGTCGCCGGCGCCCAGCAAGCCGACCGCGCGGGCGATGGCGCGTGCCGTCACGGGATGGTCCCCGGTGATCATTACGGGTGTGATGCCGGCCGATTTGCACAGCGCGACCGCCTGCTTCGCCTCCGGCCGGGGCGGATCCTGGAGACCGACCAGTCCCAGCAGCGTGAGGTCCCGCTCGATCGTCTCGGCGTCTTGGTCGCGCGGCAGCGTGTTCCACCGGCGATCGGCGACGGCGAGCACGCGAAGCCCCTCGTCCGCCATGGCCTCGGCCACCGCCATGAGGCGTTCGCGGTCGGCAGCGGCTTCGCCTTCCTCTTCCATGACCATGGCGCAGCGTGCAATCACCATCTCCGGCGCGCCCTTGGTGTAGGCAACGAAGCCCGCATCCTGGCTGTGGAACGTCGTCATGCGCTTGCGGTCGGAGTCGAACGGCAGCTCCATCCGGCGCGGCGCCGATTGCTCGAGAACATGCTTGTCGAAGCCGGCGCCGGTGGCGAGCCGCGACAGCGCCACCTCGGTAGGATCGCCGACAATCTCGTCCCGCTCGCCCCGTCCGGCATCATTGCAGAGCGCCAGCGCCTCGAGCAGCCGCCTCGTGGGCGCGCCGGCGTCGCCGAGAGCGGTCGGGACATGACGCCGCCCCGCGACAAAGACCTCGACCGCGTGCATCTCGTTGAGGGTCAGCGTGCCCGTCTTGTCGGTGCAGATGCAGCTTACGGAGCCTAGGGTCTCGACGGCTGGAAGGCGCCGCACCAGCGCGTTACGGCGCGCCATGGTGCGGGCGCCCAAGGCCAGCATCACGGTCACGACGGCCGGCAGCGCCTCGGGAATCGCGGCGACGACGAGGCTCAGTGCCGTCAGGAGCATCAATAGGACGGGCTCGCCGCGCAGCAATCCGACCGCGAAGATGATCGCGCAGATGCCGATAACCGCGAGCGCGAGCTGCCGCCCGAACGCGGCGAGGCGTCGTTGCAGAGGTGTCTGCGTCGTCGGCGCCGCCGCCAGCATGTCGGCGATCTTGCCGAGTTCTGTCGCCATGCCGGTGGCGACCGCGACGCCGCGCCCGCGGCCATAGGTGACGACGGTTCCCTTGAACGCCATGTTCAACTGATCGGCAAGCGCGAGCGCCGGATCGGCGAGCGGCCCGGTGCGTTTTTCGACCGGCAGGGATTCACCGGTCAGCGCCGCCTCGGTCACCTTGAGCCGGGGGGCCTCGATCAGGCGCAAATCCGCGGGAACGACGGTTCCCGCTTCGAGCAGCACGATGTCGCCCGGCACGATCTCCGCCGCCGCGATGACCTGCCGCCGCCCGGCCCGGACCACCGTCGCCTTCAAGGCGGCGAGCCGCTTCAACGCCGCCATCGCGCGCTCGGCACGAAAATCCTGCACAAAGCCGACGACGCCGTTCAGCAGCACGATGGCGATGATCACGATCGTGTCCTCGACATCGCCGATCACCCCCGAGACGACCGCCGCGGCGACAAGAATCACGATCATGAAATCGCTGAACTGCGCGACCGCCATGTCGAGGAGACGGCGTCGCCCACGCTCGCGGATCTCGTTCGTGCCATCTTGCGCAAGGCGCAACGCCGCCTCGTCGGGGCCGAGGCCATGGTCGAGATCGGAATCGAGCCTCCGCACGGCCATGCCGGCCTCCTGCGTGTGCCAGGCCGGGACATCGCCGGGGGGCAACGGGAGCGTGCGCTGCGCCATCATTCACCGTGGCTGTCGAGGGCGTCGGAGTTGAGCAGGGACACGACAAACCTGCGGCCGATAGAGCAGGCCGATGATGGCGATCCCGGTCATGATCACCGTGGACATTGTCGAAGCCCAATGGATCGGGGACACGCTCGACAGGATCGGTCCCTTCACGGACCGAATGTCGTCGACGGCGACGATCGCCCTGCCGAACAGATTGGCGATGGCCATATCAAGGGCGCCGATATCGATCAAATTGAGTCCCCGACCGCCCGCCGCGAGTACTTCGCCCGGCTGCGCGACGCGATATTGTGAATCCGCACCGAATGTTGACCCCGCCGCGCGCAGTGATCAACCCGTTAGGCTTCCAGCGAAAATGCGCGCTTCCGGAGAGGTCGGGATCGGCGCCGATCCTGACCCCCGCTAACGTCAAAAACGGGAAGCAAATTCAACCCGTTGGCCATCACGTCGGGCGGGCTCGCCGTTCGGCGCGTAGTCACAACCAACATGGTGCGGGGCATGGGGCAAGGGGCCAGGCGAGAGCCGCTTGATCAGTCTCGGGCCGCCCGCATCGGGGCCGCCGCAGCTTATCTCGCCCTGGCAACCCCCGCCCGCCACTGCCGGCGCAGCCACGGTCATTGCCAAGTTTGCGGCGCAGCCCCGCGATTTATTGGATTTTTACCGTGGATGACGGATCATGGAAGCGTAGTCCCCGGCACGATAGGCGCGCCTCCCGGATCGCGCGCCGTCGCGCGGCAACGAGACCCGGTCATTTGATCCTCTCGTGTTGCTCAAAATAGCGCTTCGGTAATAGAGAGCATGGCGTTTCCACAGGTCACCATCGTCGTTGTCCCGCGGGAACAGTTCAGCAAGACGCAAGTCTCGCTCGAAAGCATCTTCGCGCATACGCATCAGCCATTCACGCTGATCTATGTCGACGGCAACGCGCCGGACCGTGTCCGGCGCTATCTTGAAGGCCAAGCGGCCGAGAAGGACTTCCGGCTCATTCGGGAGGACCGCTATTTGCCGGCGAATGTGGCACGCAATCTGGCGGTGCCATACCTTCGGACCAAATATGTCGTCTTCATCGACAACGATGTGATCGTCGCGCCGAACTGGCTCGAGCCGTTGATCGACTGTGCGGATGAAACCGGTTCCTGGCTGGTGGGCCCGGTCTATTGCGTCGGCGATCTGCGCAATCCGATCATTCATACCCTGGGCGCCGAGCACGGCATCGACGAGGCCGATGGCAAGCGCCGTTGGCGGGAGCGACATCTCTTCTGCGGACAACCGTTCAATGCTGTCCGCGGCGAACTCCACCGGCGGCCCATCGATCTCGTCGAGTTCCATTGTCTCTTGATGCGAACCGAGGCATTCGAGCGCTTGGGCATGTTCGATGCCGCCTTGTTATCGTACTTCGATCACAACGATCTGTGCTTGCAAGTCCGCGATGCCGGCGGTTCGATCTATGTCGAGCCGCGCTCGATCGTAACCTATGTTCCCCCGCCGCCATTCGCCGCTTCCGACGTGCCGTTTTTTCTGTTGCGGTGGAGCGATCGCTGGATTAGCAGCAGCGTGGCCCATTTCGCCCGCAAGAACAAGATCGACGCAACCGATCCGATCTTCGCGGCGCATTACGATTATCAGCAAGCCCAACGCGCGCGTCTGCTTCGGCACCCGCGCAGGACGGTGCGCCGGGTGCTCGGAATCCGCGCCTTATCCGCGATGGAAGCGGCCCTCGATCGGGTTCTCGATTGGACCGTCGTTGCCCGCGGCTGATCGCCGCCACGTCGCGACGGGCGACGCGCAGGGGACGGCGGAAACGCCGGTGACCGTCTACGATTACATCATCGTCGGCGCCGGGTCCGCGGGATGCGTGCTCGCCTATCGCTTGTCAGCGAACCCAAGCACGACGGTGCTGCTGATCGAGGCGGGCCCTCACGACGACAACCCACTCATCCACATGCCCAAGGGGTATCTCAGAACGCATGGCGATCCGCGTCTGATCTGGTACTTCCCGGTAACGGCGGACCACGAAAGCGCGGAATGGCACGGCTCGCTGATCGCCGGCAAGGTGCTTGGCGGATCGAGTTCCATCAACAGCATGCTCTACGTCCGTGGGCAACCGCAGGATTACGATGATTGGGCCGCATCCGGTGCCTCGGGCTGGGGCTGGAGCGATCTCGGTCCGTGCTTCAAGCAGATCGAGCATCATGAACTCGGTGCAAGCGACACGCGCGGCAGCGGCGGCCCGCTTCACATCTCGTCCGGGCGACGCCGCGACCCGGTTTGCGAGGCGATCATCGAGGCTGGCGTCCGGATGGGTTTGCGACGCAAGACGGACCTCAACGAGGGCGACCAGGAAGGCATCGGCTATTTCCCCGTCACGATAAAGCACGGCCGGCGCGTCAGCGCGTCTGACGCCTTTCTGGCGCCGATCAATATGCGGGCCAATCTGGTCGTCGCGACTGCAACGACGGCCAGCAAGCTCATTTTCGACGGCAAGCGCGCGATCGGCGTCACGTGCACGAAGAATGGTGCGTCGGAGCACTTTTATGCCGGGCGTGAAATCATCGTCTCCGCCGGCGCGCTGCAATCGCCGAAATTGCTGCAGCTTTCGGGCATCGGGCCCGCCGATCATCTGCGCTCGCTCGGGTTGCCGGTGGTCTGCGACAGTCCGGGCGTTGGTGCAAACCTGCGCGACCACTGGAAAATCCGAGTGCAATATCGGCTTAGGCGATGTGCGGGTCACAATCATCGCCTGCTGGGGCGGCGACTCCAGCTCAGCACCTTGCGATACCGTATCTTTGGCAGCGGAATTCTCGCCTCGGCCGCGGCTGAGATCGGCGCGTTCATCAAGGCGCGGCCCGATGCCGATCGTCCCGATGCCGAATTGCAGATTTCACCTTTCTCGACCGTCCCTGGCGGCGCATCCGCCGCATTCGAGCGCTATCCCGGTCTTCAATGCGCCGCCATGCCGCTTCGTCCGGAAAGCCGCGGCACCGTGATGATTCGCTCTTCCGATCCCGCTGCGACGCCAGCGGTACGCGGGAATTTCCTCTCTGCCGAATATGACCGGCAAGTCACCGTGGATATGTTCCGCTATGTCCGCCGCCTGCTGTGTCAGCCGGCGCTGCAGCCCTATATCGGCGTGGAGAGCTTTCCCGGTCCCGACTGTCGATCGGATGATGAGATCATCGATATGTGCCGCCGGCGCGGGACACCAGGCTCGCATTTTGCCGGAACGTGCCGGATGGGCCAGGATCGAATGGCGGTGATCGACGAGAAGCTGCGTGTCCGCGGCATCTCGGGCTTGCGCGTGGTCGATGCCTCGATCATGCCGACTCAGGTGTCCGGCAATGTCAACGGACCCGTCATGGCGATGGCATGGCGCGCCGCCGATCTGATCCTGCAAGAGCCCTCGCCGCGGTGAACGACCATTGGCGGTATGCTTGGCGCGACCCTGCGATCGCGGTGGATCGTTGCAGTCTTGCTCCTCGGTGAAGATTACGGGTGTTCGGGACTCGCGCGGGCCTGGTCGCCGGGGCTCGAGCAGGACGAGCCGGGGACGGTGAACAGTTCCACTGCGGTATGCCGCATGACGATGCTTTTGCTCAACGCGTGATGCGACAAGAGCCGGGCGATGAAATCGGCTGCCTCCGGTGCGAAGCTTTTGTCCACGAAAACCCAGACGCGCGGGAACGACAACAGCGTCTCGTCGAGATGACTGAAGTTCGTGAACTCGATCGGATCGATCCGGCGGTCCGGCGACTCATTGTTGCCGGTATAGGCGCCGATGACCCGACCGGGAACGACGTGGTGCCGAAAATAATACCAGAATGGCGAGTCCAACAAGTAATAGGGCGCGAGGATCGTTACGTCGCCGGGACAGGCCTCCGCTCTGACACGCTGGATCGTCCCGCGCCAGGGCTCCTTGCGCATCGTTTGTTCGTAGTTCTTCACGCCGACCAGCTGTAACGCAACGATCAGGCCGGCAGCGAACAGGACTCGCGACGGGCGCAGTCCCGAGAACGCCGCCGCGACGAGAACGAAGAAGAGCGGCGCGACCCAGATGACCGTGCGGGTCATGAATACGGGCCGGCCGAGATGACTGATCGCGATCTCGACGATGGGAATGCCGAAAACGGCCGCGAGCAGATAGGCAACCGGCAGGCCCGCTCGCCGGTAGAGGAACGCTCCGACGAGGCCAAGCGAAAAGCCGATTAGCGTGATGACCGGCCGCAGCGTGTAGACGTATTGCTCGCCGTAGAGCGCATGCGCGGTGTAGACCACGGCATGAAGGTCCGGCGGATGGAGCCAGTTGAGTTGCGGCAACTTGCCGGTTCCTTGCTTCCACACGACCGGCAGCCAATAGCGCCATCCCGCGAGAACAAGCCCATTGAGCGCCGCCCAGACGGCCAGGCCGTCGAGCCTGCGCCAGCGCATCACATCGGCCAGCCCAATGAGCCCGGCGACAGCGAAGAGCAGAAGGGCGATATTGTGCGCATAGAGCGTGAACACCATCCCGCCGACATACGCGATGCAGCTCCCGACGCGCGGGCGTCGACCGGCCTCATGCGCCTGCAACACGCCGACGAGGCCGATGCTCGCGACAAGCGAGGCGGCCGTCAGCATCTCGTACGAGCGGGCCTCCTGGCTGTATTGGAGCTGTAGCGTCGACGTCGCCATGAGCGCGGCAGCGAACAATCCGGCCCGCTCATCGACCATCTGCCGGCCCAGGAGATAGGTCAAACCGATCGCCAACGCGCCGAACACGACCGACAGTGAGCGCAGCGCCGCCTCGGATTGGCCGAATACCCGCCACAGGCGCAGGAGCGAATAATAAAGCGGCGGATGGGTATCGAGCGGTTCCGTCCACAGCGCGTGCTGCGAAAGCTGGGCAAAGCGCCACGAATCCGCCTCGTCGAGCCAGAGCGACTCCTGCCCGAGATGCCAAATGCGCAAGGCCAGTCCGACCGCGAGGATCGCCAATAGCCACAACCACGCCGACGCGACCGCCGGCGTGCCGGCTTTGCGGAACCCGAGCCGTTCGGCAGCCGTCCCGACCGCTGCCGGCGGAGACTGCCGCACGATCCCTACCATTCGATCAATCACACTGTACGCCGGGTGTCTCAGCACGCTTGCGATCGAGCGTCTTCTTGAAAACCCGCAGTGTGTTGAGCTCGACCAGCGACTTGCCGCGCGTCATGTTGTGATCGTGCCGCCGCACGAACAGCGTGACGTGTTCGAGCTTCTCGATCGGCAGCCCGGCTTCCTTGGCACGCGCGAACCAATCGGTGTCCTCGCCGAACTTCAGCTCGGCATCGAACAGGCCGACCTTCTGAAAGGCGGCGCGACGATAAAGGCCGGCGCCGATGTAATAGGGAAACGACTCCCGCGGATTGCCAATATATTCGAACTGACCGGTCCCCCCGCTGACGTGCATGAGCTGGGCAAACCCGTGGACGACGTCGCAGTGCGGGTTTTGCAGCAGCGTATCGACCAGCAAACCGAGGTTGTTCTCCGGCCACAGGTCATCGACATCAAGGAACGCGATGATGTCGCCCGAGGCGTCCTTGATGCCTCGATTGCGTGCCGCGGCCGCGCCGGCATTCTTTTGCCGGAAATAACGCACGTCGACGGGTAGATCGCGCACTGCGGCGTCGATAGCATCGGTCGAGCCGTCATCCACGACAATGATTTCGACGCTCGGATAATTCTGGCGGAGAATATTGGCGATCGCTTCCGGCAGAAACCGCGCTCCGTTGTGCACGGGAATGACGACGCTGACGAGCGGGCCGTCCGTTCTCGCGGCGGGAACGCCACCCGAGATTGCGACGAGGCGTTGGCGCGACCACGTCAAGAGGTCGGCGATCGCGACGGGAACATGATCCAGGGCGCTGCCAAGCACGAGCTCGAGGCTCGGCAGTTCCATGATCAGGCGATCGACGAACGCATGCGTGGCGCGGCCGGCGTGAGGCAGCTGCGACATGGTGGTGAATGCGGCCGCCCGCTGCAGCGAAATCTTGGAGGCCGGCGCGATCTCGGTCTGCGTCTGAGCGGCGATACGCGGCGTCACCGCCGCCTTGAGGGGCAATGAGCGCGCAATGAGCCTCGCGTATTTCGGATAGAGGTAAAGCACCGCCTTCTCGTCGCTGAGAAACGGCGTGTTCGCCACCATGGCGCGAAACTGCGAAAAGCGATCAAGCTGATCCGCGTTGATTTTGGCGGTGCTGTAGAGGCTGAAGGCGCAGGGAGACGGGTCGTGCCGCAGGATGAGATAATCATCGGACACGTATGTGAGACCGGCGGCAAGACAAGCGAGGGCGGTCGTCGATTTGCCGACCCCGCCCTTGCCGGTGATGAGAATTCCGCCGTTTTCATCGCCGACCGCGGCGCCGTGAAGAAGTTGGCATCCATTGCACTCCATCCACCAGTGGAAAAGTGTGCGCAGTGGCGACGCCTTGGTCCAATAAGGGAGGGTGTCGGCCGTCTGAACCCAGTAGATGCCGGTCCTGGTGTCGACATTCATCAGATTCACCGAACACTCGATCCAGTGAAACGCGCTCCTGATGCGCCGGCTGTCCATGCCCCAAATGTCGCCCCGATCAGTGAATGCCTCGCGCGAGCATGGAGGCGCCGCCATGGCGACACCCGTCGACGCGCTGTCCCAGACGTGAATCGTCAGGTCGGGATCGGATGTCGGCACGATTTCCAGGTGCGATAGCGCCGCCACGAAATGCTGTGCCAGGCTCCGGCCCGCGAAAGCGATACGCACGACGGTTTCGGCAACCTCGAAGAAATGCTCGACCACGCCGACGCGTGCTTCCGCCATCACGGATCGGTGCAGAACCGCGTCGAAAAACGCCTCCTGTTCGGCCTCTGATTGGCGTGGGACATCGGATTTATGGGCAACGTCCATGCCATCCTCGCGTAATGAATCCGCCATCGGCTCAAGAGGCCTGGATTTCGGCACGAGCCGGAAAGATCTTGGGGGCGGACAAGACGCCGCCATCAAGGTGATAGACCTGGTCGGCGAACCGTACGACTGTCGGATCATGGCTGATGGTCAGTATCGCCGGGCGCGCCGGATCGTTGACGAGCGCGTCCATCAGCCGCGCGATCGTCTCGGCGTCGAGGTGGTTGGTCGGCTCGTCGAGGATGAGCAGCTTGGGCCGTCCCACCAGGGCGCGTGCGATCGCCAGCCGCTGACATTCGCCTCCGGAAAGGAGCATCCCTCCGCTGCCGATTTCGGTGTCATAGCCATTGGGTAGCTGCCTTATGAAGTCATCGGCATAAGCGCGCTTTGCGGCCGCAATGGCGTCATCGCGGCCAACGCCGATCGCGCCGTAGCTGATGTTTTCCAGCACGGTCCCCGAGAAGAACGTCGGATGCTGCATGACGACACCGATGGACCGGCGCAGTTCGCGCATGTCGATCTCATCATAGGTCACGCCGTTGGCGCAAAGGCCGCCGCCCTCCGGCCGGCAAAATCCGACGATGAGATAGAAGATCGTGCTCTTCCCCGCCCCGTTGGGGCCGACGATCGCAATGTTCGACGTGTTGCGGATGTCGAGGGAGACATTTCGCAGCACCGTGTGCGCGCCGTAGCTGAACGTGACGTCGCGAAGGGCGAGCGTTCCGTCGAATGCCACCTGTCGCGTGCCCCGATAGGGCTCAAGCGGACCGGCGCTCGCCATTTCCTGCAGGGTGACCAGCGATTCGTTGCCGCTGATGAGCTCCGGAAATGCGCCGTTGATGCGGGCGATGTAGCCATTCAGCAATCCGGCAGCGACGTAAAAGGATAGAAACTCGCCCAACGTCATCGTCCCATGCGCGATCGCGATACCGCCGATAACGAGAATAATGATGGCGGCCAAGCCCGTGACATTGGTCTCCACCTGGCCGTGAATGGCATAGCTCATCGCCATGAGATGGCCGGTCCGGCGCAATTCCCTCAAGCGCCGGGTTTGCCGGGCAAGCTCCTCGAATTCGAACCCCTGAACGCGCGTCAGGTCCATCTGGCGCAATACGAAGAGAACGCCGTTGCTGAAGCCCTCGAAGGCGCGCTGGAAGGTGTTGACGCGCCGCTTCACGTAGCGGCCGGTCATTCGGCTGGTGAGCCAGAGCAGCGGCAGGATGGCGGCAGTGAGGATCACCAGCCACCAGTTCAGGAAGATCAAAACAACGACAAGAGCGGCACTGGTGAAAATAGCGGGCAAGGTCGCGGAAAGTAGCGAGTTGCTCATGTTGTCGACGCGCTCGGTATCCTGAACGATGCGGGTGTGCATCATGTCCGTATCGGCGCTGACATAGAACTCGCGTGCCAGCGTATAGAGCCGCCGCACGATATCGATCCGCATCTGGCAGATCGCGCCTTTGGTTATTCGCAGGATGAGCGCCCGCATATAAAGAGTGATCGCGCTGTTCGCGGCCCGCGTCACCAGGATGCCGACGCCAATCCACAAGAGGAGCGTGATCTGCGCTTTGGGGATTGCCACGTCGAAGGCGTAGCGGATGAAGAACAGGACCGGTAGAACCAGCATCGATTGGGCCGATGCAATCACCGCGTAGAAAAGCAGCCGTGCCCAATCCCCCCTGTAATACGCCGCAAAATAACGCCAGGCCTTGCGGTCGAATAGGCCGGCGTTGCCGCTGGCGCTGGCGGATGGGCTGTCATCATGCGGCGGTGCCATGGTCAGGACCACATTTTTGCAAAGCGTCGCCTGAGACCGCGAAAAATCGTCGGAACCAGTTCCATCCGGCCTTTGAGCTTCCAGCGGTAACGTACGTAGTGCGACAGGCCCACGACGAAATCGATCGGCCCCGTCGCCGCTGTCCAGCGGCAGTATTCGACGAAGATGACCCATTGCTTGCCCAGCGGATTCGCATAGATCCGCTCGCGATCGCGCAGGACGACGGTGTTTTCAATGCGCTCGAGAAGGGTGACCCTCGCGCGTTGCAGACACGACAGCACCTTGGGCGGAATCGGCGCGCCGTGCCGGTCCGCCAGATAGTGCAGCCCGAGCCCGAGCCGGTGGGTCAAACGCTGCGCGGCCGCAAACGCAATCACGCGCTCCCAATCGAAGCGGCAAGCCTCGCGCCGTAGGATCGACAGCGCATCCGGAATCCATCGGATCGGCGGCTCGGCATTCCAGCGAATTCCATGCAGAACGACGTGGATGAGCATGGCCTCGGCATCGAGTTGCAGCGTTGGCACGCCACCGAAGTCGAGCGGAAGCGCCGACGCCCAGAAAAATTCGTCGGCATCGCCGTTGCATGCCTCATAAAGGAAGTGCCAGTGAAGATCGAACTGAAGATCCTTTCGATCGGTAAACTGCATCGAATGCCGGTATTTCAGATCATCGTCGGAAGCGCTTTCATTACGGCGCCATCCGAGCGCCTCGATGGCCGCGATCGCGCGCCTGACCTGCGCCGGCGGGACGACAATATCGACGTCCGCCATCGGCCGCACCGCGGGATTTCGGTAATATGTCAGAACGAGCGGGACGCCCTTCAGCAATAATGTCCGGACCCCGTTCTCTTCGAGATGCGACACGATCGGCCGCACCTTGTCGAAGAGCACGTGGTTCTCGTACCAGGACATCCGGTATACGCCTTTGAGCCGGCCCATCAGCGGGTCCTGGACGCCAAGGCGCCGGATATTGTCGTAAACGAGCGGCAGCAGTCGATAGGTGCCACGGTCGAAGTCGGCGTCGAGATCGACGCTGTGCCGCCACTTGCGAAAGCACGTGACGGCGTCCGTCCCCTCGCTCGTCGCGGCGATCAGCAGAAGAGTCTGCTGGCAGCTCGGCCACAGATACGACGCCGGGCCCCGCTTCGACGCGGCGCCTGCGCTTGCATTGCCGTCGCCGCGATCCAACGTCTACTCCGCTGTGCCGGATGCGCGTTCTTGTCGGCGCCGCCGATCAATCGACGCCTTGAGTATCTTCAAATAATCGGTTTGCCGGTGCCGCTCGGTAATCACGGTGTTCGCGGCGTGGATGCGTCGTCTGAGAACGACGTCACCGATCATCGCCATGACCAGACCACCCTCCTCGAACCGTGCAACCCAATCCATGGTCTCGCCGAGTTTGAGGCCAGGATCGAAATAGCCGATCCGGTCGTACACGCTTCTGCGGACGAGCATCGCCCCGGCGACGCGTCCTGGCTGCGCGCCAGGCGGACAATGCAAGGCGGCGCGCCTGGCGGGGTCGATGTCGGGACTGACGAACTGTTCGGTCCGCCCACACACGCCATCGATCGACGCTTCCGCTTCGAGGCGCGCGAGCCGCACGCCGAGACTGGATGGCGACCATATATCGTCGGCGTCGAGGAAGGCGATGCAATTTCCTTCGGCCAGCCGCACGCCACGGTTTCGCGCCGCGCCAATGCCCTGGTGCGATTGAAGGTGATAGCGGAGGCGGGCCCCGAATCGGGCGTGGACGATGGCCGCGCTTGCGTCGACAGAGCCATCGTCGATGACGATGATCTCGTGCGGCTGGCGGTCCTGACGGAGAATGCTGTCGATCGCATCGCCGACATAGGCGGCGGCATTGTAGCAGGGCACGATGACGCTCGTGCGCAGCATTTCCTCACGCGTCACCGACACCTCCCGTCCTCGCCCTTTTTCGCGCGACCGAGCGCTGCATCGCGCGCAGCAGCAGCAGGGCGTTCGATCGCGGGTCCGTCAGCGACGCGTTCGCGCCGTGGATGCGCTTGCGCAAGAGCAGGTCTGGCAGCAAGGCCATCTTCACGCCTGCGTCCCGGGCGCGGGCGAACCAATCGGTGTCCTCGGCGGTCGAGAAATCCGGATCGAAGCCGCCGACCGAGGTGAAGACGCGTCTGTGCGCAACCAGGGTCTCCATCAGCATGCCGGGATAAGGGCGGTCCAACAACTCGCGCCGAAAGCCCGGGGGCACCGCGGCGCCGGGGGCGAGAACGTGCTCGACCATCGCCACCGTGCAAAGCAGGTGCGGATGGCGCAGCATGTGCCCGATCTGTATGTCGAGCTTGCCCGGCAACCACACATCATCATAGGAAATGAATGCAATGAACTCGCCTTTCGCGCGCGCGATTCCTTCATTGTAGGCCCCGGCGATCCCGCAGGATTTTTGCTCGAGGATGCTTACACAAGGAAAAGAACGGGCGATGTCGATCGTGCGATCGGTGGACCCGCCGTCCACCACGAGTATCTCGGCAGGCTTGATCGTCGATTGAAACACGCTCTCGAGCGCTTCGGCGATCAATGGTTCGCCATCCTTCACGATCAGAACGACGCTGACGGTGGAGCGTTCGCCTTCGCACGGGGCTTCGGCCATGTCGTCGCTCATCCGCTTGGATATCGACCCGTCGTTCAAAGGGTATGGGACGGTTTCGGCGTCGGCCAGCCGATTTCGTCGACATCGTGGATCGGGTCGAGCAGTAGCAGATCCTTCATATCGGAATATACATTGAGGACCGGTGCGCTGAAGCCATGCGTGCCGTTCAATGGGGGCAGGGCGTCGCCGTCGGAAAGCGGCACGGCGTGATCGGTCAATTCCTCGCGAACGAGCTCCTGGGCAATCAGATCATCGATGAAGGTATCGACGGCTTGCGCGAAGTCGTCGGGAACAGTGCCGAAGCTCGCCTTAAGAAGGGCCAGGAGCTGCCCGCGAGTCCGACCCTGTTCGATCCAACCCCAAACCATACTGCCGACTTGCGCGGTGCTGTAGTAATTACCCGACTTGAGATTCATGATCACGGCCTCTCCGTCGATGATCTCGCTGACGACAGCAGGCGCGTTAATATGAAATACTCGATCCATTCCTGCGCTCCTCGACACAGCGTCTTGCGCCGTACGGCAAAGCCGTGATCCGCCGAGGCCGTTAACGACTTAGCCAACGCCGGCTAATTATTGTAATATCTTATGTCCGGTTTACCAAATGATTGACGCCTGACCCGAACCTTGGTTCCTCTTGGAGAGGACGGGTCGTTGAGCCGTGTCCATCCGGGCGATGATCCCGCACTTGACTGGAATTCCAGTTCCGCTACAACATTCGCGAGAATCCCGACATCTTCGGCGCGGCAATTGGCGGCTGTCGATCGCTACGTGGTTCCGGCGGCGGATCGTCGTTATCGAATTGAAGCGGCAACTGCCGCAATGCCGGGCGATGTTCGACCACCTTTTCGACCGCATATTCCGTGGTCAACCCTTCGCTTGTTCGCTTCTGTGTTATCTTGACATCACAAATGAGAATATCGCCCTTGGCGAAGGCAATCTGGTTTGAATCGACGCGTTGCTGGAACGCCTCATCATCAATCCGCGCGCTGATCTGTGTGTTCCCGTCGTAGAGGCGCCACTTGTTTTCCTCTTTGAACGCCAAAGAGATGATGGAAAACGCCGCGCGCCGCGTCGCCTCGACAAGCGTTTCCTCGGGAAGATCGGGCTTCGCGAAATACTCGATTTCGGCGCGATGCACGGTGACAACTGCCTTGCGATTTTCCCTCGCCTCGAACGTATCGATGCCATCGCGCTTCAGCGGTTCCGCTACCATTTTCTGCGCCGCGCTACGCACAGCCAAATCCTGGTAGAGCCTCATCAATGCCATCGGCACTTCGAAGCTCTCGCCGTCGATTGTCACTCTGACATGGCTGTCGGATAGGCGTTCTATCTTGGTCGGCTTCTTGCCCCGTAGTTTTTTAATCAACCAGATCAGGCCCGGAACGATCGGAGTGCCGCCGATCACCAATTCCTTTAGGTTCGCCGCCGCAGTGACGCCCTCGCCGGAAAAGAGGGCAGTGATCTGAGCCGAAAGGGTCTGCACGACCTCGAAGATGATTTCAAACGATCCGTCGCGGTGACGTTGACGTTGACGCGCGCTTCGCCGCGATTGAGCACCGTGTTAGCCGCGTCGAATAACTGCCCGACCGCAAGCAGCGCTGGCGCCAAATCCCGCACGTCCATCGCGCCGTCGCGAAGCGCGGGACCGTCATAGGCAATCGTGAAAGTTGCGCGGGTCATAATGCCCTACCCTACGACACCCGGACTCCGCTGTGAAATCCCATCTCCGTCTCTGTGAAGTCCGGGATCATCGCCCGAATTAGCGCCTGTTTGACACCGACCAATGGTTTGGTTGTAAGCGGACGCTTCGAGGTTCAAAACTGAGGTGGTTCAAAGGGGTAGGGTGGCGTCCCCGGCGTGACTCGAACACGCGACCCACGGTTTAGGAAACCGTTGCTCTATCCGGCTGAGCTACGGGGACGCTTATGCGACTTTAGCGAGTCGCGAATCCGGCCGCCATAACCGGAGCACGGCCCCACCCCGCTACAGCTTCAGCCGCCGCAGCCGCAGGCCCAGGACCAGCGCCAGCACCGCCGCCAGCGGGACGAACGGCACGCCGTCGCGCCAACGGAACACGGCGAACCCGGTCAGTGCGGCGCTGGCGAGGTAGACCAGGAACGTCTCGATCTGCCGCCGCGTCAGCGTCGTCACCACTGGCCGTTCGCGGGCGAGCACGCGCTCGGCCAGCGCCGCGACGATGGCCGTGAGCGTACTGGTGAAGACAACGGTCGGGATGCCCGGGACCCGGATCGAGCGGCCGACCGCGCCTTGCAGGCCCATGGCAATGGCCGAGAGGATGATGAGCCCATAGACGACGGGCGGGTGCGCCGGTCCGCCGCTCGCGGCCCACAGCCCCGCGAAGGCGGCGAGGAACAGGGTTTCCACGACGAGCGTCCGCTCGATGCCGCGCGCCGGCGCCGCGAGCGGCACAACGGCGCCGGCGACGCCGGCCACATAGCCGATGAAGGCCGCGATCGAATGCGAGGCCGCGGCCATCCGGCCTTGCCCGAGCGCAACGCCCAGGAGCACGGTGTTGCCGCTCATCGCCGACGTGAAGACATTGCCGAGCATCAGGAAGGCGACGGCATCCATGCTCCCGGCCGTGAACGACAGCAGCGCGAGGGCGATGCCACGGTCGTGGCGGTCGTTCGGCTCGGAATCGGAGCGCAAGATCGACCTCACGCTCCGGCAGCGCGGCGGGACGAGGGCTGGCTAGAGCCGGCGGCGGCTCAAACGCCCGCTTCCTTGAAGGCGTCGCGGGCGCTGCGGAAGGCTTCGACCGCGGCGGGCACGCCGCCATAGATCGCGGTCTGGAGCAGAACCTCCATGATCTCGTCCTTGCTCGCGCCGTTCCTGAGCGCGCCCTTTACATGCGCCTTCAACTCGTGCTGGCGGTTGAGCACGGTGAGCATGGCGAGATTGAGCATGCTCCGCGTCTTCTTCGGCAGGCCCGGCCGGCCCCATACCGCGCCCCAGCAATATTCGGTGATGAATTCCTGGAACGGGCGGCTGAAATCGTCGGCGCTCTTGAGCTGGGCATCGACATATTCGGGCCCCAGGACCTCGCGGCGAATGCTGAGCCCCCGGTCGAACATCTCCTTGTTCATCACCTGACCTCCTCGAATGGCGCGGATTGCGGCCGCGCCATTCTAGTCGCCCGCCCCCGCGGCGCCAGCCCCGCCGGGCCAAACCCGCTCTAATCATGGCGCCATGGCGGCGGCGGCCCTGCGATTGCCCGCCGCCGCACGCAAGAGTATGGTCGCGCCAAGCATCGCCGCGAAAAGGGGGGCGATGCGGATAAGGCCTTTCACGGCTAAAGGGGAAACGTCCATGGCAACCGTCTCAGCGGCCGCTGGCCGCGATACCCAAGGTGCGTCTGCCAACCTGCCATTCATCATCGCCGCCTCCTCGGCCGGCACGCTCATCGAATGGTATGATTTCTATCTCTACGGCGTGCTCGCCGCCTTCTTCGCGGGACAGTTCTTTCCCGGCAGCATGACGCAGGGATTCCTTTATAGCCTCGGCATCTTCTGGACCGGCTTCGTGGTGCGGCCGTTCGGTGCGATCTTCTTCGGCCATCTCGGCGACCGCATCGGCCGCAAGTTCACCTTCATGCTGACCCTCGGGCTGATGGGCTTGGCGACTTTCCTGGTCGGCTGCCTGCCGACCTATGCCTCGATCGGCTGGTTCGCCCCGGCGCTCCTGGTGCTGATGCGGGTGGTCCAGGGCCTTGCGCTCGGCGGCGAGTACGGCGGCGCTGCGACCTACATCGCCGAGCACGCGCCCGACGGCAAGCGCGGGCTCTATACGAGCTGGATTCAGACCACCGCGACGCTCGGCATCGTCGCGGCCCTGCTGGTCATTCTCGCCTTCCGCATCGGCCTCGGCGAGGACGCGTTCAAGGCCGGCGGCTGGCGCTATCCGTTCCTGATCTCGGCGATCCTGGTGCTGCTGTCCGGCTATATCCGGCTGAAGCTCGAGGAATCGCCGCTTTACGCGCGGCTCAAGGCGCAGGGCAAGACTTCGGCCAATCCGGCGCTCGAGACCTATTCCAGCGGCCGCAATTTGGGCCAGATGCTGATCGCTTTGTTCGGCGCGACCGCGCCCGAGGGCGTGGTCTGGTACACGGGGCAGTTCTACGCGCTGTTCTATCTTACCGCCGTACTCAAGGTGCCTTACGTCGAAGTCTATATGATGATGATACTGGCGCTCATTTTCGGCGCCCCGTTCTTCGTCTTCTTCGGCTGGCTCTCGGACCGGATCGGCCGGCGCGGCATCATGGTGACGGGATTCGTGCTCGCCGTCCTCACCTATATCCCGGTGTTCGAGGCATTCGGCGCGTACAAGGACAACCCCGTCATCCTCACCGTCCTCGTCTGGTACATGGTGATCCTGGTGACCATGGTGTACGGGCCGATCGCGGCGTTCCTGGTGGAGTTCTTCCCCGCCCGGATCCGCTACAGCTCGATGTCGATGCCCTACCACATCGGCAACGGCGTGTTCGGCGGCGGCGTCCCCTTCATCGGCACGGCGCTGGTACAGGCGACCGGCAACGCCCTCGCCGGACTCTATTATCCGATGGGGATCGCGGCGCTGGGCGTGATCGTCGCCCTTACCAGCATCCGCTCGACCACGCACGAAGTGGAGATCTGGGACGAGGTCGGCGGCGGCGGACCGCCCTTGGTTCCCGACCAGCCCTAGATTTCGTCACGCGGGCGGCCCGGAATCGCCTCCGGGCCGCGCCGCGCCGATGATTTCGATCTGCTCGGGAAAGCGCACCGCCATCACCGGACGGATGGTGCCGTCAATGAAGCCGCGCACGCGCAGCCGCGCGCCCTTCAGCTTCATCGGGTCGAGCCCGGCCTTGCGGCACAGCTTCAGTGCCGCACGGCCGATGCGCGCCGCGAAGGCGGTGTGCCAGTCCGGCCCGAAATCGAGATAGACGGCGCCGCCGACCCGCGCGGCGTCCGCCACGGTGCCTTCGACGATCTGGAAGCTGCCGCTGTCGCGCGCGGCCGCATCGGCGTCACGCACCGCGAAGGCGGCGCGCCGCCAGATGCCGCGCCGCGCCGCCCGCGCCTCGGCTTCGACCGCGAGCATCGCCGCGAGGCCGATACGCTCGTCGGCGGCGCCATGCACTCTGGCGAGGCCGCGGCGTAGCAGCGCGCGCTGCACCCATGTTCCGCCGGCAAAGAGCTGGGCCACCACCCAGCCGCGCCGGTCGGTCGTCGCGCCGGCATAGGCGATCGAAAGCGGCGTCCCGGCGGCGAGCCCGGCCAGCACCGCCTTGGCCCGCGCGGCCAGCGCCGCCCCCCCGCGCCAACCGGCGGCGCCCGGTGTCTCGATCCCGGCGAGACGAAGGGTGCGGCCGTCAGCCAGGGCCAGGGTCTCGCCGTCGATCACGTTGCCGAGCACGACCGTCCCGCCCGGCACGAAGGCGGGCAATGGCGACGGCGTCGCGGTGGTTGCGGCGCGAACCGCAACCACCAGGGCCAGAAGGACGGCGGCGCGCACGGGCTCACGCCGCGAGGCGCGCGAGAATGGTCCCGTCGGGGGCGAAACAGGCGGCGATCAGCTTGCCGCCGAAGCCGCAGCCGGCATCGAGCGAGACCGCATATTCCGTTTCCGTCAGCCCGGCACGGCGACGGTGATAGCCGCACACGACCCGGCGGAAGCCGGCGAAGGGCGCATCGAGCTCGAGCAGGTCGCGGCGGCCGCCCCACCAGAACACGTCACGCTGCAGCTCGAGCGGCTTGCCGGGGTCGACGCCGGCATTGACGAACAAGAGGTCGCCCTCGGCGGTGAAGGCGGCCCGGCGCAGCGCGGTCAGGAACTGGCGATGGCCCGGCCGCGAGGCGACCGCCGCCCGCACGGTGCCGGTCCAGCGCGTGATCGCGAGCACGCCGTCACGGCAAGCCGCCACCCCGGGACGCGGATCGACGCCATAGGATCCGAGCGTCGCGGCGACGCCATGATCGAGCATCCAGCCCAGCACCTCGCGCGGGTTCGGGGCAAATTGCAGTTCCAGGAGCCTCTGCCACATCTCCTCCTGGCTGCCGCGCAGCGTCACGACGTCGCCGAGGAAGGAATTGGGCTGGGCAAGGACGGCGCGGCGGAAGGAAAGCACGGCATCGACCACGCCCGCCGCGTCAGGCCCATAGCCGAAATAGTCGCCGAGATAGACCAGCCGGTCGCCGGGCTCGAACCGCTCGGCCAAGCGGTCATGGAGCGCCGCGACACGCTCGGCCTCGCCATGGCTGCATGCGACCGCCCAGACGCGTTTCGCCTGCATCAGCCGACCGAAAGGCTCGGAATCGCAGGGTGGTGCGCCCGCCACGCCCGCCTCCGCGGGTTCAGGCCGCGCTCAGCATCTGCTCGACCCGCCGCGTCGCGGTATTCTCGTCGATCTTCTCGACTGCGGCGAATTCGCGCACCAGCCGGTCGAGTGCCGCCTGGTAGATCTGGCGTTCGCTGTAGGACTGCTCGGGCTGGCCGGCATTGCGGTAGAGGTCGCGCACCACCTCGGCGATCGAGGCCGGGTCGCCAGAATTGATCTTGGCCTCGTATTCTTGAGCGCGACGGCTCCACATCGTGCGCTTGGCCCGGGACCGGCCCTTGAGCTTGGCCAGCGCCACGTCCATTTCCTTGCGCGTCGACAGGCGCCGCAGCCCCGACCCCTTGGCCTTGGCCACCGGCACGCGCAGGGTCATGCGGTCCTTGTCGAAATGGACCACGAACACGCTGAGGGCATAGCCGGCGATTTCCTGGCTCTCGATCCCGAGTATCTTGCCCACGCCATGCGTCGGATAGACCACGAGATCGCCCGGCGCATAGCCAAGCTTCTCCGGAACTCTCTTTTCTTCGGGCTTTTTCTCTTCGATCTTGGCGCGCGACAAAGCTGGGCATCCCTCAATGGGGTGATAGATGCGCTACAGCCCGATCCCCGCCGCAGACGCGCAGGACCGACCGCACCGCCAACCTCCCCCTATTCATCGGGGAGGCGTCTCCTCCCTCAATGCGTTTTATTACAATAGCATAAGACCCGGGCCCGCGCCAGCGGGTCAGTTATGCAGCGGGTGCCGTTCGGCGGCCAGTTCGGCGGCGCGGCGGCTCAGCGCTTGGCCGGGTTGGGACTGAAATGTTGGTCGAGCTTGTCCGGGACGTCCCGCCACGCATCGGCGTCCTCGGGCACCGGTCCCTTGCGGGTTATATTGGGCCAGGTGCTGGCGTATTGCCGGTTGAGTTCGAGAAAGCTCTCGGCCTTGGGCTCGCTGTCGGGGACGATCGCCTCGACCGGGCATTCGGGCTCGCACACGCCGCAGTCGATGCATTCGTCGGGATGGATGACGAGCATGTTCTCGCCCTCATAGAAGCAGTCGACCGGGCAGACCTCGACGCAATCCATGTACTTGCATTTGATGCAGGCTTCGATGACGACATAGGTCATGGCGCGATACTCTTCCTCGTGCTAGCGGCGAGCAGGACGACCCTCACCTTCATTCCTCGTCGACGATCCGCAGCCGTTCGACGACGCGAAGCCGCGCGATACCGCGCTCGCGATCGCTGACGTCGATCAAGCCGCCGATCCGGCGCAGCAGCGCGTCTTCGAGCGGATCGAGGACGCCATCGACATAGGCGACCTCCCACAGCATCTCGATCAGCTCGACGCGCCGCTCGCGCGGCAGGCGCTCGTTGACGGTGCGCACGAAGCCGAAGAGTTGGGCCGAACGTTCGGCGCGCTGTTCCGCCAATTGGCGGAGAACGCCCGCCTCGGCGTGTGCCAGCCCGAAATGCCGCTCGAGCAACCGGCTGATCAAGGCGCGCTCGCGCTCCTCGAGTGCGTCGTCCACCCGCCCCGCCTCGATGAGCAGCACCGCCACGGCGAGTTGCAATTCGTCGCGACCGCCGGATTGAACGCCCCCTTCCTCCTCGAACCAAGCCCGCAACCGATCGAACATCACGTTGGCCTAGCACGCGCGTGAGACCCGTTCAACCCCAGGCGGGTTATGGATTTTCCTCGCGATTGCTTGCGCTGCACCGGCGGCACGGCTTTGCTATTGTCGCCCCGCGCCGCTTCGAGAAGGCGCCCAAGGAGCCGGAAGTGTGACGACGCGCGGCCGCGTGGTGGTGCTTCATTTCGTCGGACAGATGCCGCTCGCTGGGATCGCCTGGCAGGCCGCGCATTACCTTCTCGGCCTGCAGCGGCTCGGCTACGAGGTCTGGTATGTCGAGGATCACGGCGCCAATCCGTTCGATCCCCGCGCCTTCAGCGTGACGATGGATTGCGCCTACAACGTCGCCTATCTCGGCGGCGTCATGGAGCGCTGCGGGCTCGGCGGACGCTGGGCCTATTGGGACGCGATCAACGACGTCTATCACGGGCTCGGCCGCGCGGAGGTCGCCGCGCTCTATCGCGACGCCGATGCGCTGTTCAATCTCTGCGGCGCGGTGCGGCTGCGCGCGGAGCACCTGCGCTGCCCGGTGCGCGTGATGATCGACACCGACCCGGTCTACGAGCAGATCAAATACGCCACCGACGACGGCGACGCGCGCGCCTATCTCGACGCGCACACGCATTTCTTCACCTATGGCGAGAATGTCGGCGGTCCCGGCTGGATCGTGCCGCTGTGCGGCATCGCGTGGCAGGCGACGCGGCCGCCGGTGGTCCTGGCGCAATGGCCGGCCGCGTCCGGCGAAGGCGACTGCTTCACCACCATCGCCACCTGGGAGAACAAGGGCAAGAACATCGCGTTCGGCGGCGCGACCTATATGTGGTCGAAGCACGTCAATTTCGTCCGCTTCCTCGATCTGCCGCGCGCTCGGCCCGAGTGCTTCACGATGGCGATGCTAGCGCCGAGCGTGGCGGTCGAACGCCAAGTGACCGACGCGGGCTGGCGTCTCGTCGACCCGCGGCCGATCTCGGCCGACATGACCTCTTATGCCGACTTCATCCGCGGTTCGCGCGGCGAGTTCACCGTGGCCAAGGACATCTATGTCAGGCCGCAGAGCGGCTGGTTCAGCGACCGCAGCGTCTGTTACCTTGCTTCGGGTCGGCCGGTCGTCACGATGCGTACCGGCTGGAACCGTTTCTATCCCGAGGGCGAAGGGCTGTTCGGCTTCGACGAACGCGCCGAGGCGCTTGACGCCATGGCCGCCATCGCCGCCGATTATCCGCGCCACGGCCGCGCCGCGCGGGCGCTGGCGGCGGAATATTTCGACAGCGACCGCGTGCTCGGCGCGATGCTGAAATCCTGCGGACTGTGAGCCGGGCAATGGCACGCTTCCGGGCACCGGCAGCCTCGGCCCCGGCGAATTCCTGGGATCGGCTCACGCTTCTGCTTGTGGTGGCGGCGGCCGTCCTGGTGATCGCGACCTTCGATCAGTACGGCGTCACCTGGGACGAGGACGCGATCAACACCTACGGCGTCTATGTCCTCCATTACTATCTTTCGTTCTTCCACGATCGGCGCGCGCTCGATTTTCTCGACCTCACCAATTACGGCGGGCTGTTCGACATGACCGCGGCGGCAGTCAATCTGGTCTCGCCGTTCGGGACCTACGAGACGCGGCATCTCCTCAACGGCTTCGTCGGCATTCTCGGCGCGATCGGCGTGTGGCGGCTCGGCCGCGCGCTCGGTGGGCCGCGCTGCGGCTTCATCGCCGCGCTGTTGCTGCTTCTCACCCCGAACTACTACGGCCAGATGTTCAACAACCCGAAGGACATTCCTTTCGCGGTCGGGATGGTGTGGTCGCTCGACGGGATCGTGCGGATGCTGCCGTCGCTGCCGCGGCCACGGCTTGCCGCCACGGCGAAACTGGGCCTCGCCATGGGCCTGACCATGTCCGTGCGCGTCGGCGGGCTGATGCTGTTCGGCTATGTCGGCCTGATCCTGCTGCTGTCGGCGCTGTGGCGCGGGGTCGCGGCGTCGGACGGGCACCGTTTCATCGCCGAGGGCTGGGTCGGGCTGTGGCGCGTGCTGGTGCCGGCGGCGCTGGTCGCCTATCCGGTGATGCTGTTCTTCTGGCCGTGGGCGCAGGTGGCGCCGATCGCCCATCCGCTGGCGGCGCTCGCGGCCTTCTCGCATCAGGATTTCCCCTGGCCCACGCTATTCGACGGCGCCTACGTCCCGGCCACCGATCTGCCGTGGGAATACCTGCCGGTCTACATCGTCATCAAGCTGCCCGAACTCGTGCTCGCGCTGCTCGCGGCGGCGCCGGTGGTCGCCTGCGTCACGGCCGCCCGCGCCGCGCGGCGGCCCGATCGCGCACGCACGCTGGCGCTGTTCCTGCTCGGTTTCGCCATCGTCTTCCCGGTGGCCTACGCCATCGCCATCCGCGCCGTGCTGTTCGACGGCATGCGGCATTTCATCTTCGTGCTGCCGCCGATCGCCGCCGCCGCGGCGCTTGTCGCGGACCATGCGCTCGATCGCCTGGCGGTGCAGCCCTGGCGGCGCCATGCCTATGGCGCGCTCGCGCTCTATGGCGGCTACCATATGGGCGTGATGGTGATGCTGCATCCCGACGAATACGTCTATTACAATCTCCTGGTGGGCGGCGTGCACGGCGCGCGCGGCCGGTTCAAGCTCGACTACTGGGCCAATTCCTATGCCGACGCGGTGCGGGGCCTCGAACGTCATCTCAAGGCCGAGTACGGTGCCGATTTCATGCGCCACGACTTCACCGTTGCGGTGTGCGGGCCGCCGGCCTCGGCGGTGTATTACTTCCCGAGGAACTTCATCTATGCGCCCGACCGCGACGCCGCACAGTTCTTCATCGCCTTCACCAAGGACAATTGCGACCGCGCGGTTCCGGGCCGGGTGATCTATCGCGTCGAGCGCCTGGACACGCTGCTCTCGGCGGTGATCGACCGGCGCGCGGTGCTGGCGCGGCGGGCGCGGCACACGGGCGAGGAATAGGGGGACGGAATTGGAGCGCGGCGAATACGACCGCCTCGCCGCGGTCGAGGACCGGATGTGGTGGTTCCGCGGCCTTCACGCCAACCTGATCGCGGCGTGGGAGCGAAACCGTCCGCCGGCGCCGCGCGATGCCGCGGGCGCGTGCCGGAAGTGGCGCGTTCTCGACGCCGGCTGCGGCACCGGCGGTTTCCTGGCACGCCTTAAGGTGCGGGCGCCCGAGGCGACGGCCTTCGGCCTCGAACGCGATTTTGCGGCTTGCGTTCTTGCCCAGGCCAAGAGCGGCTGCGCCGTCGTCTTGGGCAGCGTCGATGCGCTGCCCTTTCCCGATCAGTCGTTCGACGCGATCCTGTCCGCCGACGTACTGTGCCATCGCGGCGTGGCCGAACGCGCCGCGCTGGGCGAATTCCACCGCTGCCTCCGGCCCGGCGGCATCGTCGTGCTCAATCTGCCGGCCTATCGCTGGCTCCATGCGGCGCATGACGAAGCGGTCCACAATCGGCGCCGCTTTCATCGCCAGGAACTGCTGACGCTGCTCGCCGGCGCCGGCTTCGCCGCACCGCGGGCGACCCACTGGAACAGCCTGCTCTTTCCCCTGATGCTGGTGCGGCGTAAGCTGGCACAAGACCGCAGGGGGGCGAGCGAGGTGCGGCTTCTTCCGGCACCGGTCGAGCGTGCTTTCTCGCTTTGCCTCGCGATCGAGCGCAGGCTCGTTGCGGCCGGGGTGGCGCTGCCTTATGGCGGCTCGATCCTGGCGACGGCGGTGAGGCCATGACACTTTCGCCCTTGGCGTTGAGCATCGTCATCCCGGTCTATAACGGCGCGCGCAGCATCGGCGAGCTGGTGACGGCGCTGGCACAGCTCGAGGTGCCGGGCGGCCACGAGATCATCCTCGTCAATGACGGCAGCCCGCACGACAGCGCAACGATCTGCCGCGAGCTCGTCGCGCGCGCCCGGATGCCGATGACGCTTGTCCACCACGCGCGCAATTACGGCGAACACAACGCCGTCATGACCGGGCTGCGCCGGGCGCGGGGCGCCCATGTCATCACCATGGACGACGACCTCCAGAATCCGCCGGGCGAGGTCCTGCGCCTGCTGCGCTACGCCCAGTCGAGCGGCTGCGAGGTGGTCTACACCCGCTTTTCGCGCAAGCGGCACGCATCGTGGCGCAATCTCGGCAGCCGCTTCACCAATCGCGTCGCGGACTGGATCCTCGACAAGCCCCGGGGGCTTTACCTGTCGAGCTTCCGCTGCATGAGCGCCTTCGTCGCCAAGGCGGTGACGGATTACGAAGGGCCGTTTCCCTATGTCGATGGGCTCATCCTGCAAGTGACGCAGAGCATCGGCCAGCTCGAGGTCGAGCATCTGCCGCGTGCGGACGGACGCAGCAACTACACCTTCCGCCGCCTCGTCCGGCTGTGGCTCAACATGCTCGTCAATTTCTCGGTGATGCCGCTCCGGCTGTCGACGCTCGCCGGGTTCGCGCTCAGCCTGTTGGGGTTGTTCGGGTTCGCTTGGGTCGTGGTCGAGGCGCTCTTCGACAAGACGCCGCAAGGCTGGGCGTCCATTGCCGCGGCGGTGCTGCTGCTGTCGGGGGTGCAGCTTCTCCTGCTCGGGCTCATCGGCGAGTATCTCGGGCGGCTCTATCTCACGGTGAACCGCAAGCCGCAGGCGGTGGTGCGCGAGATCGTGTGCAGCGACGCGGCCGCGCCGGCGAAGGCCCCGCAACCCGCGCGCGTCGCCGCAGCGGCGATCACCGTGCGGCCGGCCTGACCGGAGCGCCGGCGCGGGAAGGCGCCGCACGCGTCAGCGGCGTCCCGAGGATGGACCGGCCGGCAGGGTTCGACTACCCTGCCGGCAGCACCGTCAGCCACCACGAAGGAGCCCGGTCATGACCACGGCAACGGCGACCACGGCCCCCGCGCTCGACTTCGTCGGCGTCGTCCACGAGGGCATCCCGGTCAGCCTCAAGAATCTCGATGCCTGCATCAAGTTCTATGTCGACGTGCTCGGCCTCAAGCTCTTGCCGCGGCCGAAGGCGCTCGACGAGCGCGCGCCCGGCGCCTGGCTCGGCGACCGGCACGACCGGGTGCAGTTCCACATCATCGGCACCGACCGCGATTACCGGCCCGGCGCCGACGCCCCGATCTCGCCGACGGGACGGCACACGGCGTGGATGGTGCAGGACCTCGATGCCTTCCGCGCCCGCATGCGCGCCTTCGGCGTTCACTTCGACGAGGTGACGGGCCTGATCCACGGCTCCCAGGTTTTTATCAAGGACCCCGAGGGCCACACCTGGGAATTCCAGGAACCGCCGCGTCCGCGCTGAGCGCGCGCCTCACTTCCCGCCGCGCTCGCGCACGAAGCGCGCGGCGCCGGGATGGAGCGGCACGTCCATGGGCGTCGCCTCGCTCTCGGTCCAGAGCTGCATGATGCCGGTATAGGCGCCGTCCTCCCACTGAATTTCGGCCTCGCGCGTGGCGAGCGCGGCGCACACGTCATAGACCATCTGCTCCGGCAGCGCGGCGCTCGCGTAAAGCGGCCAGCCGCTGTAGTCGATGCAGGCATGGTCGCGCGCGAGGCCGCGATAGCGTCCGGCCGGGATCACGACGCGGCGCCAGCCCAGCGCGTCCAGCCGCGCGAACACGTCGGGATCGAGTTCGAGCGGCACCAGCCCGCTGGCGAGCCCCTCCTCGAACCACACCACCAGCGCCTCGTCGAACACCGCCTCGAGCGTGCCGCGCCGCATCGGCTCCATCCGGCGCACATCGCTGGGCGAGCCGCTCATGTGCAGGCGCCCGCCCCAGGCCTCGATGTCGGCGAGGCTGAAGCCGTGGAGCCCCAGCACCTGGTCGATGAGCACGCGGGTCGAATGGGTCGGATCTTCCTTGACCGAGACCTGCAGCGGATAGCGCCGTTCCTTGATATCGTGGAGCGAGCGCAGCCCGGTGCGCGGATGCACCGCGAACACGAACTGATCGTGCGAGGGATAGACCGCGACGATCCGCACTGGCAGCGGTGCGGTATAAAGTCCGACGCCGCGATAGGCCTGGGTGAGCAGCCCCGACGGGTTCACCATCGCCATCTCGATGCCGCCCGCGACCACCTCGCGGGCGAGGATGGGCGAGCCGGTCGCCATCCGGAGCGCCGGCCGGAACGCGTCGCCCGAACCATTGCCGACGGTGATGCAGACGTCGCGATTGCCGCCATATGGCGTCGCCGGATTGCCCGCGAATTGGAGGCCCACTTCCCACAGCATCTTGGCGCGAAGAAAATTCGCACCGCGCGGCAACGGCTCCATGGCAATTCCCTCCCGATCGCGTGGCCTTGGCCGCCATCCTAGTCCCGAAGGCCGCCGCTGCGAAGACGCTCCGGCGGGTGCGGAACGGAGCCCGGCTTGACCGGCGGCGGAACTGGCGGCAGTGTGCGCCCATCGCGGCGTCCCGGGCGCCGTCCGGAACCGCCGATTAGCGTGAGGGAGCCGGCAGGTGAGCGTCGCCATCGCCGAGAAGAGACAAACGCCCGCCGAACTGCGCGCGCGCAAGGGCGGCGTGCCGATCGTCTGCCTCACCGCCTATAGCGCGCCGATGGCGCGCCTCCTCGATCCCATCGCCGATCTGCTGCTGGTCGGGGATTCGCTGGGCATGGTGGTATACGGGCTCGACAGCACGCTACCGGTGACGGTGGAGATGATGATCGCGCACGGCGCCGCCGTGGCGCGCGGCGCGCAGCGCGCCTGCGTCATCATCGACATGCCGTTCGGCAGCTATCAGGAGAATCCGGAGCAGGCGTTCCGCAGCGCCGCCCGCATCATGGCCGAAAGCGGCGCCGCGGGTGTCAAGCTCGAGGGCGGCGAGACGATGGCGCCGACCATCCGCTTCCTCGTCGAGCGCGGCATCCCGGTGCTCGGCCATGTCGGGCTGCAGCCGCAATCGGTCAAGGCGCTGGGCGGATTTCGCGCCCAGGGGCGGAGCGAGGTCGAAGCGGCCCGCGTCATCGCCGATGCGCATGCGGTCGCCGATGCCGGCGCCTTCGGCATCGTGGTCGAGGGCACGGCCGAGCCGGTGGCGCGGCGCCTGACCGAGCAGATCGCCGTTCCGACCATCGGCATCGGCGCCTCGCCGGCTTGCGATGGACAGATCCTCGTCACCGAGGACATTCTCGGACTCTTCGCCGAGTTTCAGCCGCGCTTCGTCAAGCGCTATGCCGAACTCGCGCCATCGGTGGCGGCGGCGGCGGCGGCCTATGCCGACGACGTGCGCGCCCGCCGCTTCCCCGGCCCCGAGCACTGCTATGGCATCCCCGCGAAACGCGCCGCTACGACCCCGCAATAATCTTTAATCTTTGACGGGTCGCCGACGCCGCTCATCCGCCCGGCGCGTAGCCCTTGGCGATCATGCAGGCTTTGACGACGTCGTCTTGTTGGCGCGTGGCCGTCGCGCCGAACATCGTCTGATGCGTGCTGAGCGTGCCCGATTGCTGCCAGTCGCGGCCGCGGCTGGCCAGGATGTCGGCGTCGATATTGGCATCGCGCCGCGTCGCCGCCTGCGCCTGCCGGCGGCAATCGGCGTAATCGCTCGCTGCGACCTGCGGGGTCACGCCCTGCTTGGTCCACTGCGGCGCGCCGGCGCAACCGGCGAGGCAAAGCGACGCCAACAGAACCCAGCTCAATTTCATGTCGCCTCGCTCCCGGTACCCGGAATTGCCGCGGCCCCCGGCAAGAATTGATTAATCCTTTGCCAACTACACTAGCCCCTGGCGGACGGCGCGTCTCGTACCGTTTCGAGCGGCCATCCGCGGAGCCCTCGTGAGCATGTCCCTTCGCGCCCTGGCGCTGGTGGCCAGCGCTGTCGTCCTGCTGTCCGGCTGCGATGCCTGGCAGAACCGTGCCGAATTCGCAGCGCCGCAGAGCCGCTGGAACGCGTCCGAGCCATCGCCCGTCGCCGTCGACGCGCCGCCGCCGCCGATTCCGGAGCAATATTGCTACCGCACGCTGGCAACGGTCGATTGCTTCAGTTCGCCCGAGCCGAGCCGGATCACCAGCTTCACCGGCCTCTATCCCGACCCCGCCAGCCTGCCGCCCGGATCAGCGGTGAGAAACTGAGCCTCAGAATCGCCCGCCCTGGTAGTCGGCGATCGCCTGACGGATTTCCTGCGGCGTGTTCATGACGAACGGCCCATAGCGCGCCACCGTCTCGCCCAAGGGCCGCGCCGCGGCGAGCAGCACGCGGGCCGCCTGCGCACCCGCGCGCACGAGCGCCCCGTCGCCCGCACCCAGCACCGCGACGGTGCCGCGCGGCACGCTGACGGCCGGATCGCCGATCTGTGCCTCGCCCGCAAACACATAGGCAAAAGCGTTGTGGCTGGCAGGAAGCGGGATGGCGACGCGGCCGCCCGCCGGCACGTCGAGGTCGAGCAGGAGCGGCTCGGTGACGATGCCCTCGACCGGGCCACGCTGCCCGGCGAAGGCGCCCGCAAGCACGCGCACGCGCGCCCCGTCGGGCAGCACCGCAGCGGGAATGCGCTCGGGCGCGATGTCCTGGTAGCGCGGCGCGATCATCTTGTCCTTGGCCGGCAGGTTGACCCAGAGCTGGAAGCCCCACATCAGGCCGTCCTCCTGCTCGGGCATCTCGGAATGGACGATGCCGCGCCCGGCCGTCATCCACTGCACGCTGCCCGCGGTGAGAAGCCCGCTATTGCCGCGGTTGTCGCGGTGGCGCATGCGTCCGGCGAGGACATAGGTCACCGTCTCGAAGCCGCGGTGCGGATGGTCGGGAAATCCGGCGACGTAATCCGACCCTTCGCTGGAGCGGATCTCGTCGAGCATCAGGAAGGGATCGACGTCGCCGAGATTCGGCGTGCCGATGACGCGCGTGAGCCTGACCCCGGCGCCGTCGCTCGCCGGCACGCCCGGGGCAAGCTTCGCCACCGGCCGCACCATCATCGTATCGTCCCGCATCGCGCGCTCCCGTCCTGATCGTCCGCCCCCCATGTGGGCATCGGCGGGCGCGGCGGAAAGGGCGCGGGACGGCCGGGCGGCCTAGGATCCCTTCGCCGCTTCGACCACGTCGCCGAGCTTGGTCTCGAGCGCCTTGGCCTTGTAGTCGGCGATGGCAAAGATCCAGGGCTGGACCTTGGCTTCGAGCGCGGCAGCCTGCTTCGCCGCGGCGCCGCTTCCGGTGACGGCGATGCGCGCCCAGTCGGTACCGGCCTGCTTCACCACGCTGAGGGTGACGACGAGGCCGTCGAAGCTTTCGTAGCGCGCCTCGGCGGCGCCCGTCTTGGGAAAGTCGAAACCCTTCGCTGGTCGCACATCGGCCAGTTCGAGCCCGGCGAGCGCGCTTCCCGGATCGTCGAACGGACCGCCGGCCTTGAGCTTCTTGCCGGGCGGCATGGGCACCGCGAGCGCGAAATTGTCCCCGGGCTTGTCGCGCTTGAAGGCGAGCTTCGAGCCGTCGGCCTGGGTCAGCACCACGTCCTTCACCTTCGCCTCGGGCAGGTCGAGCAGCGACGTGTCGAGCCATTTCGTGGTATCGCCCGAGAGATCGAGCGTGCCGCGGGCAAGCCACGACTGAGCGCCGCCCGGCTTGCGCACATAGACACCGTCATTGCCGCCGCCGAGTTGATCGATGCGGCTCTTGCCGACGATCAACTCGCCGAGCAGCGAGCCCTTCGCGTCGGCGATGGTGACGAGCGTCGATTTCGCATCCTTCTTGTCCGCGTCCTCGACATCGAGCCGCGGGTAAAGCGCGGGCGTGCGCGTCTTCATCTCGACATAGGTGATCCCGGCCAGTCCGAGCAGCGCCTGATTGACCTTGGTGTCGTTGGCGGGATAGTCGGATTTCTCCTCGACCACCCAGCCCTTGCCGCGGCGCACGAGCGTCGTCTTCACCCCGCCATGGACGAGTGCGACCCGTCCCACGTCGTCGATCCGCTTGCCGACTTCGGGCAGCACGGACGTGCCGACGAGCGGATTTTCCTGCGGCGTCTCGCCGCTCTGCCCGACATAGATCGCGATGGCCACTGCGGCGAGCGTGACCGCGAGCAGCGAGATCAGTCCCTTGTTGCGCATGGCGGCATCCTCTCCGGCGCTCAGGCAGTGCGGGCGCGGCGCTTGCGGCGCTCGATCCGGACGAGCCCGATGATCGCGGCGGCGATGGCGACCAGGATCGGGATGGCGGCGATGTTGAAGAATTCCACCCACGCCTGCAGCCGGTCGATATCCTGCCGCTCGGCGAGCTGCACATTGCGGAGCTGCTCGCGCGTGCGGATCATTTGCGTGCGGAAATTATCGAGCGTCTCGCGCTCGCTCGCCGCCTGGGCGATGCCGGCCTTGCCGGCCGCTTCGCGCAGTGACTTGATCTTGGCCTGGGTATCCTTGAGCTTGTCCTCGAGATCCTTCGCGGTGGCCTGATACTTCTCGTCGGCGGCGCGTTGAATGTTCTCGACGAGGGTGAAGGGGCGCGCCGAGGTGCCGCGGCTCCGCAGGTTGATGAGGTCGCCCCCGCCGACGAGCGCGTCGACGGCATTCTCGACGAAATCGCCGTTATTGGCGATGGGAACCGTGACGCGCTGACCGAAGAAGTCCTGGACGTCGACCCAGAAGCGGTCCTCGAGAATGTCGGTATCGGCCACGACGACGACGTTGATGGGATGGAGCGCGGTCTTGATCTCGGGCGGCAGCGGCGCGGCCTTCGCCGGCGCCGTGGCGGCGTCGCCCGCGGCTTTGTCCGCCGGCTTCTTTGTCTCCTTGGGCGGGCCGTCGGGGAAGGCCGTGTCGGCCGGACCGGTGACGCGCGCCGCCAGCACGAGACGTTTGTCGTCCGGCTTGAAATCGCGAAGCAGCGCCTGAATGTCGGGCGTGCCCTGCACCTTCGCCACCGGGATCGCCTCGGAGTCGCGCGAGGTGAAGATGAGCGGCGTGAAGGTCGTCTTGGCGCCCTTGAGCGGCTCGAGGATCCCCGGCGTCGCCATCGTGATCTGGCTGAGATCGCCGGTGATGGGATCGTCGGGGTCGAGGTTGCGCTTGCCGAGCGCGAGCCAGGCGACGTAATCGACCGGTATGACGCGGGTGCTGGTGCCGGCGTTCACCTTGCGCGCAGCCTCGCGGTCGCCCGCAACCATCTTGGGCTCCATCTCGAGGCCCCACGCCTTGAGCAGCCGGTTGAGATCGCTGCCGTTCGGCGCATTGGGCGGGTTGAGCTGGCTCGGATGCATCTGCTGCGTCTGCGAGTCGGGATCGACGAAGACGAGCGCGCGCCCGCCTTTCATCACGAACTGGTCGATCGCATAGAGCGTCTTGTCCGGGAGATGCTGCGGATGGACGATCATCAGCACGTCGACATCGGCCGGCACCTTGTCGAAGTCGGTCGAGAGCGCGCGCACTTTGTAGAGCTGTTGGAGATCGCTGATCACGACATAGGGCACCATCGGCTGCCCCTGCATCGCCGCCATGATGTCCCCTTGGAGCGGCAGCGCGGTGACGAGGCCGATCACCGGCTTCTTGGGGAAGGCCAGGCTGTGGATGAGCTTGGTGAGGTCGTATTCGAGGAAGCGTTCGCGGTCGGGCTGGAAGAACGGGATGATCTGCTGGTCGTCGGTCGAGTTCGTGGCCGCCAGCCCGAAATAGACCTGCTCGCCACCCTGGTCGAGCGCCACGCCTTGCAGCCCGAAGGCCACGGCACGGTCCTCGGTAGGCGAGAACGGCTCGGGATTGAGGAGCTGTAGTTGGATCTTGCCCTTGGAGATCGCCGCATATTCCTCGAGCATCTCGCGCACGCGCTGGGCGTAGACGCCGTAGGTCGGGATCTCGTTGCCGAGCCGCGGCGAGAAATAGAACCGCAGCACGATCGGTTCCTTGATCTCGGCGATCGTCCTTCGTGTGCCTTCGGACAGCGTATAGAGGTGGTGCTGGGTGAGGTCGATGCGGGTCGCGCGCAGCGTGTGGTCGGCGATGAAATTGACGGCGACGAACAGCACCACGGCCGATGCGAGCGCGATGAACGCGGCAGCACTGCGGGAGAGAGACCATTTCATGACGATGCGCTCCTCAATCCGCCTTCTTGAGCTCGACCAGGACGGCATTGGCGAAGAGGAAGAGCGCGATCACCGACACGAAGAACACCGCATCGCGCAAATCGATGACGCCGCGCACGATCGCGCTGAAATGCGCGAGGAAGCTGAACGAGGTGACCGCGTTCATGACCGCGTCCGGCGCCCAGCCGGTGAGAAATCCCAAGACGATGGTCGAGCCGCTCACGGTGAAGAGAAAGCACAACGACGCGGTGAGCACGAAGGCGATCACCTGGTTCTTGGTGAGCGCCGAGAGCGCCGCGCCGACCGCGAGATAGGCACCCGCCATGAGGAAACTGCCGATATAGCTCGCGAGGATCACGCCGTTGTCGGGCGAGCCCAGGATGTTGACGGTGATCCAGAACGGAAATGTCAAGACGAGGGCGATGCCGGCGAAGACCCAGCTCGCCAAGAACTTGCCCAGCACGGCCGCGCCGATCGAGATCGGCAGCGTCAGGAACAGCTCGATCGTGCCGGTCTTGCGCTCCTCGGCCCAGAGCCGCATCGCCAGCGCCGGGATCAGCACGAGATAGAGCCACGGATGGAAGCTGAAAAACGGCTGCAGGTCGTCCTGACCCCGGTCGAAGAAATTGCCGAGGAAGAAGGTGAGCGTGCCCGCGAGCACGAGGAAGATGACGATGAAGACATAGGCGAGCGGCGTCGCGAAATAGCTCGCGAGTTCGCGCCGGAAGATGATCCAGGTACTGCGCATGGGCGGGGGGCTCCGGGAGCGGACCGGTACGGGGCTCAGGCGGCGCGGGTGGTGGTGATGGCGCGGAAGACCTCGTCGAGCCGGCCGCGCTCGAGCCGAAGCGCCGTCACGGGCCAGCCGGCCGTACGGACGAGATCGGCGACCTCGGTGACGATGGTGCGCCCGTCACGCGGGAAAATCACGATGCCGCGCCCCTCGGCGTCGTCGACGGCCTCGACCGAGGCGACGCCGGGCAGGCGCATGAGCGCGCCCGCCGCGTCGATCCCGTCATTCCCGAGCGAAAGGCGCACGGCATTGTGGTGGCGCGAGCGCGATTCGAGCTCGCCCGGGGTGCCATCGGCGAGAATGCGCCCTTCGGCGATGATGATGGCACGGGTGCAGACCGCGTCCACCTCCTCGAGCAGGTGGGTCGAGATGATGATCGCCTTTTGCGGCGCGAGCGCGTTGATGAGGGTGCGCACCTCGTGCTTCTGGTTGGGATCGAGACCATCGGTCGGCTCGTCGAGGATCAGAACGTCGGGATCGTGCAGCAGCGCCTGCGCCAGTCCGACGCGGCGCTTGAAGCCCTTGGACAGGGTTTCGATCGGCTGCGCCAGCACGCTGTGCAGTGCCGTGCGCTCGATCGCGAGCTCGATGCGGCGCCGCGCCTCGGCGCCGTCGAAGCCGCGGATGCGGGCGATGAAGCGCAGGAACGAGGCCGGCGTCATGTCGAAATAGGCGGGCGCGCCCTCGGGCAGATAGCCGATTCGGCGCTTGGCAGCGATCGGGTCGGTGACGATGTCGCTGCCGCAGACAATGGCGGTGCCGCTGGTCGGTGCGAGAAAGCCGGTGATCATCTTCATCGTCGTCGACTTGCCGGCACCGTTGGGGCCGAGAAATCCCAGCACCTCGCCCCGCGCCACCGTGAAGGACACGTCGTCAACCGCCAGAATCGGCCCGAACCGCCGATGCAGGTGGCGAACCTCGATCATCACGTCCATTATTCCCCTGTCTCCCGGTACTCTTCTCCGGGGGCCTGCTCCCCGGCGCCATGTGGAGCATTTCCCCAGGGGAAATCAAGCCCGCGGAATGCCGGGCCGACTAAAATCGCTGTAATGCGCCGGCGGCGGCGCGGCATTTCCGGTTGCGCCGGAGGTTCGTGTTGCCGAGACTGGCACGTCCCGCCGGCTGGTTCCATGTTGCTCATCACCCTCCTCAAAGGCGTTGCCGTTGGCATCGTCATCGCGCTGCCCGTCGGGCCGGTGGGGATGCTGTGCGTGCGGCGCACGCTGTTCGAGGGCATCTTGTTCGGGTTGCTGTCGGGCCTCGGCGCGGCGCTCGCCGATGCGCTCTTCGGCGTCATCGCCGGGCTCGGGCTCAGCGCCGTGCGCGACGAGATCCTGGCGTGGCGGCACGAGCTCGGCGCCGCGGGCGGGGTCTTCCTCGTCTATGCCGGAATCCGGGCGCTGTTGCAGCACCCGCCGGCCGCGCCCGAGCCGCTGGCCGGCGAAAAGCTGTTCGGCGCCTTCGCCTCGGCCTTTGCCCTCACCCTGACCAATCCGATCACGATCCTCGCCTTCGCCGCGATCTTCGCCCGGGTCGGGATCGACGCGGCGGCGCATTGGTCCGGCATCGGCGTGCTGGTCGGCGGCGTTTTCCTCGGCTCGGCCCTGTGGTGGGTCGGTCTCGCGGTCGGCGTTGCCTGGCTGCGCCGGATGGCGCGGGGCTTCTCGCTCGGCTGGCTCAGCCACCTGTCGGGCGCGATCCTGTCGCTATCGGGGCTCGGGCTGATCGCGGCGGCGCTGCTGGGCCGCGTGTGAGGCGGTTTGGCCGCGGCCCTGCGGCTTGGCGCGCACGCGAGGGAGGCGCTAAGCTTGGCGCCATGTTGCACCGTCCCCGCCATCATTGCGGGGTGGCGCTGTTTTTGGCCGTCCTCATCGCCGTGGCGACGGTTTCGGCGCGCGCCCAGACGACCGCATCCCCGGCCCCACCGCCGTCTTCCGTCTCGGCGGCGGACTTGCAGCGCCTCGTGGCGACGCTGCAGGACCCGACGCAGCGCGCGGCGCTCGTCACCCAATTGCAGGCGCTGATCGCGGCACAGCGCGGCCTGGAAAAGGCGCCGGCGGCGGCGGCCGGTCCCACCACCTTCGTCGACCGCCTGTCGCAGCAGGTCAGCACGATCACCGGCGAGATTCTCGCCGCGGCCCAGGTCGTCGTCGACGCGCCGCGGCTGGTGGGCTGGGTCGAGGCGCAGATCGGCAACGAGCGAACGCGCCGCTTCTGGCTCGACGTGTCCGGGCGGCTGGCGGTGATTTTCGGCGTCGGTTTCGCCGCCGAATGGATCGTGCGCGCGCTCCTGGCCGGATTCTCGCGGCGGCTTGCGCGCGCATCGACCGATCGGCTCACGCTGCGGCTCGCGCTTATTCTTTTAGGCTTCGTTGCCGAAGCGCTGCCGGTGCTCGCCTTTGCCGGCGTCGCGGCGCTCACCGTGCCGTTCACCCATGCGCTTTTCCGCACACGCCACGTTGCGAGCGTGCTGATCGAGGCCCTTCTCAAGGCCCGGCTCGTGCTCGTTGCGGTGCGGGCCGCGCTGCTGTCGCCGAGCGCGGTCGCGCTCTATCCGCTCGGCGGCGAGACGCGGCAGTATCTCTACATCTGGGCGCGCCGCTTCACCACCTGGGCGGTCTACGGCTTTGCCGTCGCGTCGGGATCGTGGTGGCTTGGCGTGCCAGGCGCGATCTATGCGCTGCTGCTGCGCGGCACCATCCTGATGCTGGCGATCCTTGGCGTGGTCTTCGTGCTGCAGAATCGCAAGACGGTGGCCGAATGGCTGCGCGGCAACGACCACGGGCCGGACGGGTGGCGCATCATTCGCCACCGCCTCGCCGATACCTGGCACGTTCTGGCGATCGTCTATGTGGCCGGCACGTTCGGGGTGTTCGTGCTCGGCATACCGGGCGGATTCCTGTTCCTGCTGCGCGCGACGGTGATCACCGTCGTGGTGCTTTTGGCGGCGGCGCTCTTGGTGCGCGGGATCGAGCGGGTGAGCCGGCGCGGGTTCGCCATCGGCGCCGACCTGAAGCTGCGCTATCCGACGCTCGAGACGCGCGCCAACCGCTATGTGCCGGTGCTCTATTACGTCAGCGCGGCGATCATCGATGGCTTCGCCGCGCTGACGATCCTCGAGGCCTGGGGCGTCAACGCCTTCGCCTGGCTCGGCACCGACACCGGGCGCCGGATCACCACGACGCTGGTCACGACTGCGATCGTCGTGGTGGCGGCGCTGATGCTGTGGGAGATATTCAGCGCGGCGATCGAGCGCTATCTCCATGCCGGCGACGGCGCCGGCGGAAAGCGCGCCCGCAGCGCCCGCATCCGCACGCTGGTGCCGCTGTTCCGCACCACGGTGCTGGTGGTGCTCTCCATCATGGTGGCGCTGATCGTGCTGTCGCAGATCGGGGTCAACATCGCGCCGCTGCTCGCCGGCGCTGGCGTCGTCGGCCTTGCCATCGGCTTCGGCTCGCAGGCGCTGGTCAAGGACGTCATCAACGGCCTCTTCATCCTGGTCGAGGACACGCTCGCCATCGGCGACGTCGTCGATGTCGGCAACAAACACGCCGGCGTCGTCGAGGCGATCTCGATCCGCGCCATCCGGCTGCGCGACTCCGCCGGCACGGTGCACACCGTACCCTTCAGCGATGTGACCACGGTGAAGAACCTGACCAAGGACTACGCCTATTACGTCTTTGACGTCGGCGTGTCCTATCGCGAGGACACCGACGCGGTGGTCGCGGTGCTGCGCAACGTGGCGGACGAGATGCGCGCGGATCCGGCCTTCGCGCCGCTCATTCTCGAGCCGCTCGAGGTTTGGGGCGTCGACCGCTTCGAAGATTCGGCGGTCGTCATCCAGGTCCGGCTCAAGACCCCGCCGATTCAGCAATGGACGGTGGGCCGCGAGTTCAACCGGCGCATGAAGAAGGCGTTCGACGAGCGCGGCATCGAGATGCCGTATCCGCACCGCACCATCTATTTCGGCGCCGACCGCCAGGGTGCGGCACCGCCGGTGCGCGTGGCGCTCGACCCGGCGCGACCGGCGGGCGGCGAGGGCGCGTAGCGCGCGGACGCTGGACCTGGGCGCCGGTCGCAGAGGAGAATGACGCATCGAGGACCGCGGCCGGGGACGACGCCTTGCCGCGTGGCGAAGGGCTTGCGGCAGCATCCGACGGGAGGATGAAGGTGGCGCGAAAATTCTTTTACTTCTCCGAGATGGGCTACAACGCCTACTCGATCGAGTCGGCCCAGCAATACGGCTTCACCAACCTGCTCTTTCCCAACCGGCTGTTCGACGCCGCCAAAGCGCGCGACCTGTGGCAGATGTTCCTCCGCGAGCACGAATACGCCTCGGCGATGGGGTTCGACGGCGCCGTGTGCAACGAGCACCACAACACGGTGCTGTCGATGCAGGAGAGCGTCAACGTCTCGGCCGCGGTGCTGACGCAGCGGATCAAGGGCACGGTCGCGCTGGTCGGCAATCCGATCCCGCTCCACGACAATCCCGTGCGCGTCGCCGAGGAGATCGCGATGCTCGATCTCATCTCCGGCGGCCGGATCATCTCCGGCTTCGTCCGCGGCGGCGGCGTCGAGCAGCTCGCGACCAACGCCAACCCGGCCTACAACCGTGAGCGCTTCGAGGAAGCCTATCAGCTTATCAAGAAGGCCTGGACCGAGCCCGGACCGTTCCGCTGGGAAGGCAAGCACTACCACCTGCGCGTCGTCAATCCGTGGCAGCTTCCGCTGCAGAAGCCGCATCCGCCGATCTGGGTGGCCGGCATCCTCAGTCCCGAGACCGTCCGATGGGCGGCCAAGGAGCGCATCACCTATCTCGTGCTGGGCAGCGCCATGGAGGCGACCGCCGCCTGCCGCGACATCTACCACGAGGTCGCGGCGCAGGACGGCTGGACGCCGACCGCCGACCATCTCGGCTACCTGCTCCATACCTGCGTCATGGACACCGACGCGGAAGCGTTCGAGATGGGCCGGCATCATTACGGCCCCACCTCCATCATCGGGCGTGCCAGCGGGCCGACCTCGGCGCTGACGCAGGCCACCGGCTCGGCCGGCGCGACCGGCGGCGGCGCGCACCCGGAATGGGGCGCCCCGCCCGGCTACATGACGAAACAGGCCAAGACCGGCGCAATGGCCAAGGAGCGGCGCATGTCCGAAGGAAGCTACGAGGCGGCAGTGCGCGGCGGCCTGATCGTGACCGGCAGCCCGAAAACGATCATCCAGAAATACAAGCACATCATCGACCGGACCGATCCCGGCTACATCGCGTTCTGGGCGCGCGAGGGCCAGAAGCCGCACGACGCGACGATGCGCGGCATCGAATTGCTCGGCAAGGAGGTCATCCCGGCGCTGCGCGATTACCAATCCGCGCTGATCACCGGCAGGGAGGTTACGCCATGGCCGCAACCATGAACGCCCATACCGAGCTGCTCGTCGACGTGGCGGGAATCACGGCCGAGGTGCGGCGCGGCGGCAGCGGCGCGCCGCTGCTCGTCATCCACGGCGAGCTTGGCGTGCCGGGCTGGCTCGAGGCGTACCGGCGCCTGTCGGAATCGTTCGAGGTGATCGTGCCGTCCCTTCCCGGCTATGGCCGATCGACGCGGCCCGATTGGATCATGGGCGCCCGCGATCTCGCGGCCTGGATCGCGTGGTTCGCGCGCGACAGCCGCATCCCGACGCCGATGAACGTGATCGGCTGCTCGATGGGTGGCTGGGTCGCCGCCGAGATCGCCACCGTCGCGCCGCAGTTCATCGACAAGCTGGTGCTGGTCGGCGCGATGGGCGTGAAGCCGCAGGCCGGCGAGATCTTCGATTATTTTCTCGAGTCCGGAAGGACCGGGCTGCGGCGCGCGTTCCATCGCCCCGACCAGGCGCGCGAATACGCGCAGTTTTACGGCCAGGAATGGACGCAGGAGACCATCGATCGCGTCGAGCAGCATCGCGAGATGACCTGCCGGGTGGCGTGGAAGCCCTATATGCACAGCCTGACCTTGCCCTACCTTCTTCCCGGCATCCCGACGCCGACGCTGATCGTTTGGGGCCGGAACGACGCGATCGTGCCGCTCGAGAGCGGCGAGGCCTACCAGCGCGCCATCAAGGGCTCGCGGCTTGCCGTGATCGACGATTGCGGGCACATGCCGGAGATGGAGAAGCCGGCGGAATTCGCGCAGCTCGTCCGCGCATTCTTGACGGCTTAAAGACGGCTCTCATGCATCGCATTAGGCACGACCACGCTTCGAACCGTTCTGCATAGGTGCGGGTCCCCAGGCGTAGCGGCCCGACCTCGCGGCGGTGCTCGGCGCGGTGGCGCGGGCGGCAGTGCTAGCGGCGTTGCTGGCGGGTTAGACCTAACGCGGCCGGCTGCTGATGTGCGGAACTATGCTTTCCTTCGCAGCGCCGTAAGAACCAGTCCGGCCAGGCCCGTGGCGAGGAGGAGCATAGAGCTGGGCTCAGGAACTTCGACGGAAGCGGATTCGAGGAAGGTGGGTTTCTCACCCGTTGTATTTTGCGTAACCGAAAGACCGCCGCTGAAGCCGTTGCTTCCCTCTCCCCCGGTATCGGCGCTGCAGCCGCTGCCGATGGTGTTTGTATCCATCGTCACGGCACCCGTACTGGCCAGAGCTCTGCCGCAACCGATTGTTGCGTCGGTGTTCAGAGTGATGGAATCGAGCGCGAGAATATTTCCTTCGAAAGTCGTATTTGTATCGAGGGTCGCGGAGCTAGCGACATCCCAGTACACCCCGGCACCTGAGCCTGTATTGATCACGTTCACGACCGAGTTAGGCGAGGTGATCAGCGTGCTCTGCATCTCGAACACCCAGGCCGCATTGGCGTTGCCTTGACCGTCGAGCGTGACTGTTCCCGTCAGATTACTCGTGCCGGCCTTCACCGTATAGACCCCCGGGGTGAGGACGAGTCCCGTAAGATCCGGACTCGTGAGGGTGGTGCCGGGCCCCAGGAGCCCCAGATCCGTCATCGCAATGGTGAGTTGACTCTGAGCATTCTGCGCGAGCGCATCGTCTGCGTGTACGAACACCGCCCCCGTCGTAAGCGCGGGGTCCCCGTTGATGGTGATGGTGGACTGGCCGGTGATCGCCGTACCTGGGTAGACGCCCAGATTGCCCGTGAGTGTGGTTGCGCCCGTATTAGTCACGGTAGAGGCACCCAGAACGGCAAAGCTTGCCAAATCCGAACCCAGCAAGGGCGTGGCGAATCCTGGGGAGGAGCCCGAAAGAAGCGCGGCGAGGACGGTTGGAGCGAGCGCCCAGCCGGAAAAGTACTTCTGATGATCGTTCATCGCAAACCGTCCTTCCCGACTCGTCCAAAGATTTTATTCAATGTTCAGATAACGACATTTTATGTCTAAGCAAAAGTCGTGCCAAATCGGCCAAGCCAATCTAAATTAATGAACTATTTTCCATATTGGTGGCACCGAAACCTATAGTTGTAAAATTTCCTGACGCGCCTCTTCAGCCGGCATTCCCCGGATTCCGGTGCCGGCAAGCGCCAACGTCTCATTTTTGTTTGGGCTCCGCGGCAACAGGCTTCGCCCGTGACGGGTGCCGTCGGCAGGGGGCTCGCTCGAGAGGATGATCGCAGCGCGCGCGGCCATGCGGCGCGTCGTCGCTGCGATCCTTTCAAGCGCGCTGGGATCGCCTCCGCACCTCATGCAGGCAGTTCCTCAGCAATAACACTCTCGACTCCCTGGTCGTCAAAGGGAAGCGATCCCTCCGCCTCGTTCCAAAAGTCGAGTCCCTTGGCTTCGGCCTCCTAATTTTAAGGCCGCCTCTTAGGCGGCACCGCGCGGCAGGCCCGGCCCCGACCCGCGGAATTGATTTTCGCCGCCCGCCACCTAAGATCGGGCCGCAACAGATAATCAGGCTGCAAGGGAGGTTGTTGATGCGCTCTCGCCACAATTATGCATGCGCGGCGTTCATGGGTGTTGTCGCGATGCTCGGCCTCGGCGGCCCAGCGCGGGCGGCACAGACTTACGACATTCACGTGATCGCGACGCTGACCGGCATCAGCGCCTTCGTCGGCAAATACATGAAGCTCAATTTCGAGGCGTTCCAGGACTGGGTGAATCAGACCGGCGGCATCGACGGGCGCAAGCTGCGTTTCGTGTTCGGCGACGACGAGAGCCAACCGCAGGTCGCGGTGCAGCTCGCGAACGACATCCTGGCCAACCATCCGACCGCGCTCATGGTCACCGGACCGGTCGCCAACTGCGCGGCCGTGGCACCGCTCCTGAGCGACGGGCCGGTGATGTGGTGCAACTCGCCGGCGCTCCATCCCAAGCCCGGCAGCTATGCCTTCGCCTCGGGGCCGGACACCTATGACGGCATCAATGCCGTGCTGCGCTACTACCGCATGAACGGCTGGACCAAGATCGGCATCCTCAACACCACCGACGTCACGGGTCAGGACGCCGACCGCGCGCTCGCCGCCGATTTGAAGCTGCCGGAGAACGCGCCCATGAAGGTGGTCGCCTATGAGCATTTCAATCCGACCGACCTCACCGTCTCGGCCCAGATCGAGCGCATCAAGGCCGGGGGCGCGCAGGCGCTGATCGCCTGGGTCACGGGCTCGCCCGTCGCCACCGTGTTCAAAGGCATGATCCAGGCCGGTCTCGACATCCCCGTCGCGCCCACCGGCGGCAACGAAGTGTTCCAGCAGCTCGAACAGTATCAGGGCTTTCTGCCGAAGCGGCTGATCATGGCGTCGGCGCTCTTCCCGCCGCACGAGGGCCTCGTCACCCTCGACCCGCGCGTCGAGAAGGCACAGCACGACATGTATGCGATCATGGCCAAGCGCGGGCTGAAGGCGGACAACAACACCGCCGATACCTGGGACGCGGCGCTCATCACCGTGACCGGCCTGCGGAAGCTGGGGCCCAAAGCGACGCCGCAGCAGCTTCGGCACTGGATCCTCGGCCTCGAGGACTTCGCCGGCATCAACGGGCTCTACGACTTCACCAAATATCCGGAACGCGGCCTCTCGCACGACACGTCCGTGATCGTGACCTACGATCCGCACGGCCCCGATGGCCCGCGCTGGCGGTGGGTGAGCAAGATCGGCGGCGAACCGCTGGGGAAATAGCCGGCCGCCCGGCCCCGGACGCGCGTCATTCCTCGGCCGCTTCGCGCACGAGTGCCTCGAGCGCATCGGGGCTGGCGGCGGCGAGGACGCGGCGAGCGATATCGAGAGCGAAGCCAGCGCGCGCGAGCACGGCGCGGTCGCGGTCGCGGAATTCCGCGCGCGCGGCCTGAGGCCGATAGGGACCGAGTCGCCGCCGCCGCGCCAGCACGCACGCCGCCTCCAGCTCGCCGCCGCCTTCGTCCCGGCGCGCGGCGAGCGCGGCGCGAATGAACGCCTCGTCGACGCCCTTCTGGCGCAGCCGGAAGCGGATGCCGGCGGCGGAGACGCCGCGGCGGCCGAGGCTCACGGCCTGCCGCCCCGCATAGGCACGATCGTCGAGGAGTCCCGTCGCGTGATAGCGCACGAGAATGTCCTCAACCCAGCGCGCGGCAAGCGTGGCATCGACGCGGCCCCGATCGGCCCAGCGCGCGACGCGGCGCATGAGCACGCGCCGCAGATTGGCGCTCGAACTGGCATAGCGCCCGAGATAGTCGAGCGCCGCCGCCTCGACCGTTTCCGCGCCGACCGCGCGATCGGAACCGCCTTCCCGCTTCGCAGGCATGGCGGAATTGTCGTCCCGCCGCTTGTCTCCTGGCAAGGGCCGCGGCTAGGCTCCTGCGCCATGGCGAAGACAACGATGGACGACCTTGCGCCGCGCGTCAGGATCGTGCGCGGGATCAATTGGCGCGGGCTCTGGACGCTGTACCTGCGCGAGGTGCGGCGCTTCCTCAAAGTGGGGATGCAGACGGTTGCCGCCCCGGTGGTGACGACGCTGCTCTTTCTCGCCATTTTCCTGTTCGCGCTCGGCGGCCAGCAGCGCAGCATCGACGGCGTTCCCTTCCTCTCCTTCCTCGCGCCCGGGCTCATCATGATGGCGATGGTGCAGAATGCCTTCGCCAACACGACATCGTCGCTGATGATCGCCAAATTCCAGGGCAGCATCGTCGACCTGCTGATGCCGCCCCTAAGCCCGTTGGAGCTTACCCTGGGGCTCGCGCTGGGCGGCGTCACGCGCGGGCTCCTGGTGGGACTGGTGGTAGCGGCCGCGATGGCCCTGGTGGTGCCGGTGCGGCTGTTCGATCCCGGGCTCGCGCTGTTCCACGCCTTCGCCGCGTCACTGCTGATGTCGGTGCTGGGCGTGATCGCCGCGATCTGGGCCGACAAGTTCGACCACATCGCGGCCGTCACCAATTTCATCGTGACGCCGCTCTCGTTCCTTTCCGGCACGTTCTATTCGATCCGCCAACTGCCCGCCGTGTGGCAGGATGCGGCATTGTCGAACCCGTTCTTCTACATGATCGACGGCTTCCGCTACGGCTTCATCGGCCAAGCCGACGGCTCGGTCGCGGTGGGCGTCGCCGTCATGGTCGCGCTCGATGCGGCGCTGCTCCTGCTCTGCCACGTGCTGATCGCGCGCGGCTGGAAGCTCAAGGCGTAGCGAGGCGATCGACCTCGGCCTTCTCCTCCGGCGTGAGCTGCCACTGCGAGGCGCGGACATTGGCCTCGACCTGCGCCGCGCCGGTGGCGCCGGCGATGACGCTCGCGACGAAGTGATGCGCCTCGAGCCAGGCGAAGGCGAGTTCGAGCAGCGTCCGCCCGCGCGCCGCGCAGAACCGCTCGAGCCGTTCGACAAGGGCCCAGTTCCGCGCCGTGAGGAACTGACCGGCCTGGCCATGCCGGTAGCTGAGCCGCGTGCCCTCGGGCGGCGGCGCATCGCGCCGGTACTTGCCGGTGAGCATCCCCCCCGCCAGCGGCAGATAGGGCAGCAGCCCGACGCCCTCGGCCTCGATCTCGGCGACGAGATCGTGCTCGATGCGGCGCTCGAGCAGGCTGTATTCGTTCTGGCAGGTGATGAACGGGCGAAGGCCGGTCCGTGCCGCCGCCGCACGCGATTCCGCGAGCTCTGCGGCGGTGAAATAGGAGCAGCCGATGTACCGCACCTTGCCCTGGCGCACGAGATCGTCGAGCGCGCGCAGCGTCTCCTCGATCGGCGTCGCGGGATCGGGACGATGGAGCTGATAGAGATCGATCCAATCGGTGTCGAGGCGTTTCAGGCTCGCTTCGACGGCGTGCATGATATAGGCGCGCGAGGCGCCGCGCAGCCGGCCCTCGTCGTCCATCGGCATGCCGAACTTGGTGGCGAGCACGATCGCGTTGCGCCGCGCGCCGAGAATGCGGCCGAGAAACTCCTCCGAGCGGCCGCGCGCGCCGCCAGAATCGCCGCCGGGGCCGGACACGTGGCCGCGATAGCCATAGGTGTCAGAGGTGTCGAAGAAGGTGATGCCGAGGTCCAGCGCCTTGTGGACCACCGCGCGCGTCGCGGCGAAATCGATCCGACCGCCGAAATTGTTGCAGCCGAGTCCCAGAGCCGACACCGCCGGCCCGCCCGTTCCGAGCGTGCGCTGTTCCACTGTCCCTCCTGAAACGTGATGCGGCCCCGGCCGCGTCGTCGCGTCGCGCCTCAGTTCCCGGACGCCATCGAGTACGGATATTTAAGCTTGCCGGTCTTGAGCGCGGGCGGATCGAGGATCACCTGCACGCCCGGCTTGGCGAACTGCGCGAGACCGTGGCCGTGGACGTTCTGGTATTGGACGGTGAGGATGCGCGGCTTTGCCCATTCGCCGTCGGGACCGAAGGTGATGGCGCCATTGATGGTATGGAACGTCGTCGCGTGTATGTAGTGCGCGAGCTTCGCCTGGTCGAGCGACTTCGTCCCCTCGACCGCCTCTTGCAGGATCTGGAAGGTCCCGTAGACCAGCGGCGGCACGTAATAGCCGAGCGGATCGGTGCCAGCCGACTTGGCGCGCGCCTGGTATTTCGCAATGAACTTGTCGACGCCCGGGAAATTCATCGTCGGCTCGTGCACGAACAGCTCATAATCGACGATGCCGTTCATGCGGTCGCCCATCTGCTGCTTGATGGGGCCGGTTTGCAGTCCGATGATCGGGCCGCCGAACATCCTGGCCTTGAGACCCTGTTCCTGCACGGCGCGCAGCATGCCGGCGCTGTCGGCGGGATAGGAGGCGACGAAGACGAGGTCGGGATGGACGGCCTTCATCGAGCGCACGATCGGCGAGAAATCGATCTCGTTGGGCGGATAGACCCGGTCGTACACGATCTTGAGCCCGTCCGCCTTGATATGCGTCTTGGCGCCATCGATGGCATTGCGCGAGAACTCGGCATCGGCGCCGGTGATCGCCACGGTCTTGGGCTTGGGGTTCATCGTCATCGCGGCGGCGAAATAGCCCGCCGAGATCGCGGTCTTGCCATGAGGACCGTAGGGCATGGTCTGGAAGTAGCGCGGATAGTGGAACTCGTCGTTGACGGCCAGCGCGAGCGTGTTCAGCACCATCACCTTGTGCTGCATCAGAATCGGCATGGCTGCGGCACTGTAATTGGTGCCCGAAGCCATGACGAGGTCGACCTTGTCGACATCGAGCAGCTTGGTGTAGATGCCCGGATCATTGGCCGGATTGCTCTGGTCGTCGTAATGGACGAGTTCGACCTTCCGCCCCAAGAGACCGCCCTTGGCGTTGACGTTGTCAGCCCAGATCTGCGCGGTGAGAAGATACTGCCTGCCGATCCCGGCGCTGCCGCCGGTCTCCTGGCAGCTGAATCCGATCTTGATCGGCGCCGCCGCTTGCGCCGGCAAATTTGCGGCCGCGGCGAACGCCAAAGCCGCAACGGCAGGAAGCATCGCCGACGCCACATCGCGTTTCGCTCGCTTCATTCCGCTCCTCCCATGGGCTTAATTGTTGAATTGACGCCGCAATCATAGAGGGGACGGCGGCGGCGATCCATTGGCTTCCCCGGCGTCAGCGACCTTGCCCTCGCGGGTGCCAGGGCAATCTTGGCGGAACGAGCCGCCACAGCAAAAGTGCATAGGCGCCGACGCCGACATAGAGCCCGGTGAACACCCAGAACGGGAACGGCCAAAACACGATCCGGCTGATCCACGTCTCGATCAGGGGCGCGCGCGACGCCGCCCGTCCCGCGCGCGCCGTGAGATCGCTCTCCCAGAGCGTCAGGAAGCAGGCCCGCCCCAGCACGGCCTGAAGCGCGACGACGCCGAGGGCGCCAAGGTGCAGCGCCCGCCACCAGAAGCCGCGGACGAACGTCCAGGCGCGCCAGGCGCCGAGCGGAATGGCGATCAGGCCGAACACGTTGAACGCGATGACGCCGACGTGGATCCAGAAGATCGCTTCCGCCACGGCCGTCACGAACTCGCCCCTCACGTCGCCCGGCCCGCGCGCACCATGCGAAACCTTCTCTCGCAACAATTCCGTTCGACCGGATCGCAAGAACGCCGCCGCGCCCCGGCAACCGTGGCGTTGACACCCGCCCATGCCCTCACCATACTTAGCTGCTTCTTCCGCCGTCCGGCGGAATTCGGAGCCAAGCGATGATGCGCGAGCACGGTCGGCCCCGCGCGGGCCACGAGGAAAGGCAGGTCCCGCCGCGACGGCGGCGACGATAGCGGTTTCGCCGCTTTTCTTTCCTCTCCATCTTGCGCAGGAGACGTTTCTCGTGATTCCAGCAGTGTTGCCGACATATGCTCGTGCCGATGTTACGTTCGAGCGGGGCGAAGGTGCCTATCTCATCGCCGCCGACGGGCGGCGCTACCTCGATTTTTGCTCGGGCGTCGCGGTCACGGCGCTGGGCCATTGCCATCCGCGCCTCGTCGCCGCACTGGTCGAGCAGGCGCAGAAGCTCTGGCATTGTTCCAATCTCTATCATATTGCGGGCCAGGAGCGCGCCGCCGAGCGGCTGGTCGCGGCGAGCTTTGCCGATACGGCCTTCTTCTGCAATTCCGGCGCCGAGGCGATGGAATGCGCGATCAAGGTCGCGCGCAAATACCATGCCGAACGTGGCCATGCCGAGCGCCATCGCCTGATCTGCTGCACCGGCTCGTTTCACGGCCGCACGCTCGCGACGCTCGCCGCCGCTGGCAATGAGAAATACCTCAAGGGCTTCGGTCCGCCGGCGCCGGGTTTCGACCATGTCGCCTATGGCAATCTCAACGAGATGCGCGCCGCGATCGGGCCCGAGACCGCCGGCATCGTCGTCGAGCCGGTTCAGGGCGAGGGCGGCCTGGCGACGGCGAGCGCCGACTACCTTCGCGGCCTGCGGGCGATCGCCGACGAATTCGACCTGATGCTGGCCTTCGACGAGGTGCAGAGCGGCATGGGCCGCACCGGCAAGCTGTTCGCCCATGAATGGGCCGGCATGGCGCCCGACGTGATGGCGCTGGCGAAGGGGCTGGGCGGCGGCTTTCCGGTCGGCGCCTGCCTGGCGACCTCCCGCGCCGCTGCCGGGATGACGGCGGGCACGCACGGTTCGACCTTCGGCGGCAATCCGCTCGCCATGGCGGCGGCGAACGCGGTGCTCGACGTCATGCTCGAACCGCAGTTCCTGCCACGGGTCGAGCGCGTCGCCACCGAGCTGCGGCGGCGGCTCGATGCGCTTGCTGCCGCTCATCCCCGGATCTTCGTCGAGGCACGGGGCAAGGGGCTGCTCGTCGGCCTGCGCTGCGTCGTTGCCAATGGCGATATGGTCGACGCGCTGCGCAGCGAGGGGCTGCTCGCCGTCGCCGCCGGCGAGAACGTGGTGCGCCTCTTGCCGCCGCTCATCATCGACGAAAGCCATGTCGGCGAAGCGATCGCCATCATCGATCGCGTGGCGCGCAATTGGGCGCACTGAGATGGGGCGGCCGAGACATTTCCTCGATCTCGATGGCATCGACGCCGCTGCGCTGCGGCAGATGCTCGACATGGGCACCGCCTTCAAGCGCCGCGCGTCGCGGCAGACGCCGCTCGAAGGCAAGATCCTGGCGATGCTGTTCGAGAAGCCGTCGACGCGCACGCGGCTTTCCTTCGAAGTGGCGATGAAGCAGCTCGGCGGCGACGTGGTGGTGATCACCGCCAGCGACAGCCAGATCTCGCGCGGCGAGACCATGGCCGACACCGCGCGCGTGCTGTCGCGCTATGTCGACGCGATCATGATTCGCACCGGCCGCGCCGCCAATCTCGACGAACTCGCCGCCTATGCCAGCGTCCCGGTCATCAACGGCCTCACCGACAAGAGCCATCCGTGCCAGATCATGGCCGACGTGATGACGCTCGAGGAGCGCAAGGGGCGGGCCGAGGGCAAGATCGTCGCCTGGTGCGGCGACGGCAACAATGTCGCGACGAGCTGGATCCACGGCGCCGTGCGCTTCGGCTTCGAGCTGCGCCTGGCCTGCCCGCCGGCGCTCCGGCCCGCCGCCGCGGTGCTGGACTGGGCGCGCGCCGAAGGCGGGCGCGTCAGCGTCGGCGACGATCCGCTCGCTGCCGCCGCGGGGGCGGATTGCATCGTCACCGACACCTGGGTGTCGATGGGGGTGGAATCGAGCGACAGCCGCCGCGACATGCTGGAGCCCTTTCGCGTCGATCGGCGGCTCATGGCGGCGGCGAAGCCCGACGCGATCTTCATGCATTGCCTGCCGGCGAAGCGCGGCCAGGAGGTGACGGCCGAGGTCATCGACGGCCCGCAATCGGCGGTGTGGGACGAGGCGGAGAACCGGCTGCACGTGCAGAAAGGCATCCTGGTCTGGTGTCTCGGACGAAACGCCGGCGACCCGGCCGCGTGACGACGATGTCCGACCCCGTTCCCGACGATCTCGTCCAGCCGTTCCAGATCGACCCGTTCCAGCTGCGCGGGCAGCTGGTGCGGTTGGGTCCGCTCATCGACCGGATCCTGACCCAGCATGCCTATCCCGAGCCGGTCGCGGCGCTGCTGGGCGAGGCGATCGCGCTCGCCGTGGCCCTGGCGCGGGCGCTCAAATACGAGGGCGTCTTCACCTTGCAGACCAAGGGCGAGGGTCCGGTCCGTCTCATGGTCGCGGACGTGACGGCGGCCGGCGCCGTGCGCGGCTATGCCCAATACGACGCCGACAAGCTCGCCCGCGCCATCGCCACGGCCGAAAGCAACGGCACCACCGTGCAGGGATCGGTGCCGCGCCTCCTCGGCACCGGGTATCTCGCGCTCACCGTCGACCAGGGCGAGCACACCGACCGCTACCAGGGCATCGTCGAGCTGCAAGGAGCGACGCTCGCCCAGTGCATCCATCACTATTTCCGCCAGAGCGAGCAGGTCGAGGCCGGGCTCAAGGTCGCGGTCGCGCGCCTGCCGCAGGACGGCGGCGTGCCGCGCTGGCGCGCCGGCTGCCTCATGATCGAGCGGCTGCCGGCCGAGGACCCGCTGCGGCGCGACGCCGAGGACGACGGCTGGCGCCGGGCGGTGATCCTGATGAGTTCGTCGACCTCCAAGGAGCTGGTCGATCCGCTGCTCGCGCCGCGCGCGCTGCTCTACCGGCTATTCCACGAGGACGGCGTGCGTGCCTATGCGCCGCGCCCGCTCGCCGCGCAGTGCCGCTGCACGCGCGAACGGGTCGAGACCATGCTGCGCGCGCTGGCGCCGGACGAACTCGAGGACATGAAGGTCGAGGGCCGCATCCTCGTGACCTGCCAGTTCTGCAGCGCCGTCTATGAATTCGCCGATGATGCGATCGCGGCGCTCGCCGAACGATAGTTGCGCGCCGCTTGAATCGGCGGCGGGCGCCGTGCCAGTCTCGCCGCTCGGTCCCTTTGCCGCCCCGGGAGAGCCATGACCATCCTGACCCGTCCGCGCCTGATGCTGGGCGCCGGGCTTCTCGCCCTCGTCGCCGCCTGCACCACACCGCCGCCGCATCCCACCTACCCGGCGCTTCGCTTCACCGCCGAGCCGCCGATACGGCTCGAGGTCGCCGGCATCGACGTGCGCGACGATTACCAGCCGCCGATGCGCGCGCCCAATGTCGATCACCTCTTTCCCGTGCCGCCGATGCGCGCGGCCGAGACGTGGGCGCACGACCGCCTGCAAGCCACGGGAACGACCGGCCGTGCCGTCTTCATCCTGCGCAAGGCCAGCGTCGTCGAGATCAAGCTGCCGGTGAAGGAGGGCTTGACCGGCGCGCTCACGACCCAGCCGGCCGAACGCTATGACCTGACGCTGCAGGCGACGGTGGAGATCGTCGATGCCAATGGGCTCCCCGTGCGCACAGCAAATGTCACGGTGACACGCTCGCAGAGCTTGCTCCAAGGGGTTACACCCAATCAGCGCGATCAGGCCTGGTACGACATGACCAAGGCCGCCATGGCCGATTTCGACAAGCAGATGGAGACCGAGATCCGCAACAATTTCGGTATTTATTACAACCAGTGAAGGGTGCGGCTTGTGTCGGCGGCAGCCGCCGTGCCAGTCTCGGCCCGTCGCCACGCGGAGAGCCGGACTCGCCATGACCATGCCACGCCGCCTGCTGCCGCTGCTGCTGTGCGCAGGACTTCTCGCCCTTGCCGCCGGCTGCTCGAATGCGCCGCCGCGGCCGAATTTTCCCGAACTCAGTTTCACCGCGGAGCCGCCGATCCGGCTCGACGTGGTCCGCATCGACGTGCGCAACGACTATCAGCCGCCCTTCCGCGCACCCAACGTCGATCACCTCTTTCCCGTGCCGCCGATGCGCGCGGCGGACGACTGGGCGCGCGACCGCCTCAAGGCGACCCAGCCGATCGGCACCGGCGGGCTCGAACTGCTCGGTGTCTTCACGCTGAAGAATGCGAGCGTGACCGAAACGGATCTGCCGCAGCAGACCGGCATCACCAGCATGTTCACGACCCAACCGGGCAAGCGCTACGACCTGACGTTGCAGGCGACGGTGCAAATCACCGACGCCCAGGGCATTCCGCTGCGGTCCGCCAGTGTCACGGTGAAACGCTCGCAGACGCAGCCCGACGGCATCACGCCCAATGACCGCGATCGCGCCTGGTACGCCATGACCAAGACCGCCATGGCCGCCTTCGACCGGCAGATGGAGGCGGAGATCCGCAACAATTTCGGGATCTATTACGACCAGTAGGGTACGACCAATCGGGCCGGCGTCCCCGGGCGGGCTCACACAAAGGACGCGCCGGCGCCGGCGGGCGTGCCGATCATGGCGAGGAACTCGCGCCGCGTCGCGGCGTCGTTGCGGAACGCGCCCAGCATGCGCGAAGTGACCATGGCGACGCCGGGCTTGTGCACGCCGCGCGTCGTCATGCATTGGTGCGCCGCTTCGATCACCACCGCCACGCCCTTGGGCCGCAGCACCTCGTCGAGCGTGTTGGCGATCTGCGCCGTCATCTTTTCCTGGATCTGCAGCCGTTTCGCATAGACCTCGACCAGCCGCGCCAGTTTCGAGATGCCGACGACGCGCCGGCCCGGCAGGTAGGCGACATGGGCCTTGCCGATGATCGCTGCGATGTGGTGCTCGCAATGGCTTTCGAAGCGGATGTCCTTCAGGACCACCATCTCGTCATAGCCGTCGGTCTCCTCGAAGGTCCGCTTCAGCAGCTCCACCGGGTCGACGGCGTAGCCCGAGAAATATTCGTCGTAGGCGCGCACCACCCGCGCCGGAGTGCCGGCCAGGCCTTCGCGGTTCGGGTCGTCGCCGGCATATTCGAGGAGCAGCCGCACCGCCGCCTCGGCTTCCGCGCGGCTGGGGCGCGGGCGCGGCGACGGCACGAGCGCGCTCTTGGCGGCGAGCGCGCGAAGGTCGGCGGTCTTGGATGCCATGGAATGAAATCCCTCTCGGAATGAAGCCGGCTCAGTTGAGCCGAACCGACTGGTGCGGGCTGTCGAGTGAGAAGGCGGGGATCGCCACGGCGAAGGAGCGTCCGTCCCGCGTCTCCATGTCATAACTGCCGCTCATGATCCCCGACGGCGTGCTCAAGGGTGCGCCGCTCGTGTACTCGAACGCGTCGCCGGGATGCAGCACCGGCTGCTCGCCGACCACGCCGGGCCCGCGCACCTCCTGCACCCGACCCAGGGCATCGGTGATGCGCCAGTAGCGCCGCCGCAACTGGACCGTCTCGGGTCCCTTGTTCTCGATCCGGACATGATAGGCCCAGACATAATGGTTTTCGCCAGGCGACGAACGGTCCTCGAGAAAATTGGGCTCGACCGTAACCGTGATCGATTGCGTCGTCTCGGAATACATGGGGACCCTGACCTGCCTCTGCTGCCGTCATTTTGTATCGGATCGCCGGGCCGTCAAGAAGCACCGGTCGTCGCGCGAGCCGCGTCGGGACCTACCCGACGGCCGCTTCGGCGACCGGAACGCGCGTGACCCGATGCGCCTGAAGCGCCGGCAGCACATCGCGCGCGAAGCGGCGGATCTGTTCGAGATACATCTCCTGCGGCATGGCGCCGGCATTGAACATCACCTGGATCTGGTTGGCGCCGGCGCGGTCGACCGCGGCAATGATCCGTTCGGTCACTTCCTGCGGCGTGCCCCAGGCCAAGCGCTCGGCCATGCGTCCGACATCCTCGAGCGTGAGGTTGCGGTAGTCCTGGCGGGCGCGTTCCACCTCGCGCAGATTTTCCGGGCGCACGTAGTCGATCGAGGCCTTGGACATGTAACCGGCGGCCTGGCCGATGCTCGTCTCGGTGAAATTGCCGTGGCTGAAAAGGGTGCGGTTGAAGTAGAGGAAATAGGGCGCGTTTTCCTTCACCGCCTGGGCCTTGCTGTCGGCGACATAGGCGTTGATGCCGATCGAGAGATGGTCGGGCGTGACGCGCCGCCCGTGCTGCGCCAGGCATTTGGCGTAATAGGCGATGATGTCCTCCTGCAAGCCGCCCGAGCGCAGGCCCGGCGTGATGACGATGTCGTGCGCCGCGGCGAACTCGATCGATTCCTTGCTGCCGGTGACGGGAATCCACACCGGCGGATGCGGCACCTGCACCGGCCGCGGCCACAGTGCCACGTCCTTGTAGGACCAGAATTTGCCCGTATAGGAGAAAACTTCCTCGCTCCAGGCGCGGGTGATGATGTCATAGGCCTCCTCGAACCGGGCGCGGGATTCGGCGAGATTGACGCTGTGGACTTGGTACTCGCGCGGAATGCCGCGGGCGAAGCCGGAGATGAGCCGCCCGTTCGACAGGCAGTCGAGCATGGCGAGTTCCTCGGCGAGGCGCAGCGGCTCGTGCAGCGGCAAGAGATTGCCGTAGATGAGGAGCTTGACGCGCTTGGTGCGCTGCGCCGCCGCCGCCGCCATGAGATTGGGCGAGTTCATCAGCCCGTAGGGCGAGCAGTGATGCTCGTTGAAGCCGACGCCGTCATAGCCGAGCCGGTCGATCTCCTCCCAGGCCGCGAGATGCTCGGCATAGGTGCGGGCCGCCACGTCCGCCCGGTAATGCTTCCGCGGCAGCGGATAGGGCAGCTCGTTGCCGACCTTGAGATGATCGAGCTGCTCGCCATAGGCCAGGAGATCGAAGACGAAGACGCGCATTTCCCCACTCCCTCGGCTCCAGACATCGGAGCGCGCCCGCATGCTACAATACGCGCGCGCAACGAGTCCAAACTCCCTGTTGCGGCGGGAAACGGCACCGGATTTCCGGTTCTTCGGGTGCCGTTCCAACGATGCCGTCAGGCGCCACTCGATCCGGCCGGAGAGACGTTCGGAGGCTCGCGGTCCCCCGCCGCTTTCGGGGGGACGGCCGGATGGCACCCTGTCATAAACATTAACGTTGCGGAATACGGGCGTTTTCGCTGATCTTCGGCGCTTACGAGCGCGTAGAATTTTCCGCGCAATTGAATTACACTTCACATGGTAAGGTATCGTTAACCAAATCAAGAAACGAGCTTGAAATTCGTGTGCCGTTCGCGGCGACGGCGACTTATGTGCCGCCGTTGCGCTGAAAGGGAGCATGAAGAGCAGATTGCGAAGGACGGACGTGCTCAACCTGCGCGGTCGGGTGATGCTGACGGCGGCGTGGGTTGGATTCGCGTTCGTCCCGCAGGTCGCGCTCGCGCAGGCGACTGCTCCGACCGTTGCGGCTGGCCAGGCGACCGTGTCGGGTATCGGAACCGGCAACACGGTGATCCGCCAGTCCTCGGAGAAGGCCATCCTCAACTGGCCGAGCCTTTCGGTTCTCCCGGGAAGCGTTTTGCAATACGTGCAGCCGAACGGCGCCGCGATCGCGCTCAACCGCGTCTTGGGCGGCGGGCCTTCGTATTTCGGCGGCAGCCTGCTCGCCAACGGCCAGGTGTGGATCATCAACCCGAACGGCGTGTTGTTCGGCGCCGGCGCCTCGGTCAACGTGGCCGGGCTCATCGCCACGACCTCCGACATCCGCGACCAGGACTTCCTCAACGGGAATTATTCCTTCGGCCCGTCGTCCAATCCGAATGCGTCGGTGAACAATGCCGGCACGATCATCGCAAAAAAGGGCGGCTCGGTGGTGCTGGCGGCGCCGCAGGTCGCCAATGAGGGCGTGATCGAGGCGAAGCTCGGCAGTGTGGTGCTCGGCGGCGCCAATGCCTTCACGGTCGACTTCGACGGCGACAAGCTTTTGAGCTTTGCGGTCACGGCGCCGGTGACGCAGACGCCGCAAGACGCGAACGGCAATCCCGCCGCGGCCCTGGTCGCGAACAGCGGCACCATCAAAGCCGAAGGCGGCAAGGTCCTGTTGACGGCGCGCGCGGCGCGGGACGTCATCGACAACGTCATCAACACCACCGGCATGATCTCGGCGACGACCGCGCGCGAGGATCACGGCGAGATCGTGCTCGATGCCGGACCGAACGGCACCGCCGAAATCGGCGGCACGGTCGACGTCTCGGGCAAGGCGACCGGCCAGACCGGCGGCACGGTCGAGGCGACGGGCAATACGGTCGCCGTCGGCAGCGACGCGGTCATCGACGCCTCGGGCAATGCCGGCGGCGGCACCGTCCTGCTCGGCGGCAATGCCCACGGCGCCGGACCGCTGCCCAATGCCACGACCACGCTTGTGTCAGAGGGTGCGAAGATCAACGCCGACGCCGTCACCAAGGGCAACGGCGGCAATGTCGTGGTCTGGTCCGATGGCCATACGATTTTCGACGGCGCGACCACGGTCCGCGGCGGCGCCCAGGGCGGCAATGGCGGCTTCGTCGAGACTTCGGGCAAGGGGGCGCTTTCGGTCCTGACAGGCTCGGTCGACGCGCTGGCGCCGCAGGGGCAAGCCGGAACGTGGCTGCTCGATCCCGCCAACATCACGGTGCAAGATGGCGGCACCGCCCTGCTGATCGGTCAGCTCAACGGCACGCTCGAGCTCAGCGTCTCTACCTTCATCTCCAGCGATACGGCCAACTACTTCATCGATCCCTCGACCGTTGCCGGAGCCACGGCGAACGTGGTGCTGATGGCGACGGGCAACATCACCTTCGACGATCCCGTGACGATGCTCCATAACGGGATCGCGCTCACGGTGAATGCCGGCAATTCCATTCTGGCGAACCCGGGCGCCGCGATCACGACCAATAGCGGCAATATCCAGTTCACCGCCAATACCGGCACCGATGCCACAGGATCGGGCGGCATCGTGATCGCGGCGCCGATCTCGACCGCGGGCGGCGGCCAGGCCGGCGGCAGCGTGGCGCTCGCCGTGAACGGCGGCTCCGGCACGATCGCTCTCGCGCAAAACATCACGACCGATGCCGGCGCGATCAGCCTGGCCGGACCGACCGTGCTCGACAGCAACGTCACACTCGACGCGACTGATGGCGGCGCGGGAAGCGCGGGCGGCGCCGTGAGCTTCGCCGGAACCATCGACGGTGCGCAGAATCTGACGATCAATGCCGGCCACGGCGCGATCGCGCTGCCCGATGCAATCGGCAGTTCGGTGCCGCTTGCGGGCCTGACAGCGACGGGCTCGACGATCTCTTTCGCCGCGCCGGTTGCGATCACGGGCGCGCTGAACACGTCGGGCGTCGGGCAGACGACACTCGCGATCTCGCTTAATGTTGGAAGTGTGAGCACCGGAGTCGTGGCGCTCGACGGCGTGAGCGTGACGACGACGGGCGGCCAGAGCTACGGCGCGGCGACGCTGGGCAGCAACACGGTCCTGACCGACAACGGCGGCAGCGCGATCACCTTCGGCAGTTCGCTGACGGGCGGCGGCAACGGCCTGACGGTGAACGACGGCAATGGCGGAACGCTGACCTTCGCCGGCGCGGTGAGCGGCATCGGCGCGCTCAACAGCACCGGGACCAGCACCACCGTGTTCGCGAATTCAGTCGGCGCGGCGAGCGTCGCGACCGGAGCGGTAAGCCTCGACGGCGCCAACGTTACGACGGCCGGCACGCAGAGCTATGGCGCGGCGACGCTGGGCGGCGATACCGTGCTGGCCGGGCCGATTGTGGCGTTCGGCGCCACGGTGACCGGGGCGCACGCGCTGACGGTGACGGGCAACGCCACGTTCAACGGCGCGGTGACTGTGGCGCAGCTGAGCGTGAGCGGCTCGACGGCGCTCGACGGCGCGAGCGTCACCACCACCAACGGCCAGACGTACATGGGCGCGGCGACGCTGGGAACGGGCGTGACGCTCGCCGACAGCGGCAGCGCGATCACCTTCGGCAGTTCGCTGACGGGCGGCGGCAACGGCCTGACGGTGAACGACGGCAATGGCGGGACGCTGACCTTCGCCGGCGCGGTGAGCGGCATCGGCGCGCTCAACAGCACCGGGACCAGCACCACCGTGTTCGCAAACACAGTCACGGCGGCGAGCGTCGCGACCGGAGCGGTGAGCCTCGACGGCGCCAACGTTACGACGGCCGGCACGCAGAGCTATGGCGCGGCAACGCTCGGAACCGACGCCACGCTGACGGACACGGACGAAGGCGCGATCACTTTCGCCGGCACGCTGGACGGCACGCACGTCTTGACCATCAAGGACGCCGGCGGCGCGATCACCTTCGATGGCGCCGTCGGCCACACTACCGCGCTGGCAAGCCTGAGCGCCGCGGGTGCCGCAGCGGCGTTCGACGGCACGGTCACGGTGAGCGGCGCGCTGAACACCGCGGCGGCCGGGCTGACGACGTTCGACAACGCCGTGACGGCGGGGAGCGTGGCCACCGGCGCGGTGACGCTCGATGGCGGCAGCGTCGCGACCAGCGCGGGGCAGAGCTACGGCGCGG
>DATKQE010000002.1:0-5874 GCA_035532935.1 Allostellaceae bacterium | reverse complement strand
AGGCCGTTCCCGGCGCATCGTTCGCAAAGGCGATCGTCTGCGGGTCGAGAGCCGCGCCGGCTCCGCCAATATCGGCGAGACGCAAGCGTTCATGGACGATGCCAAGCGCATCCTCGTGTTCTCGGAGGCAGGCGGCACCGGCCGCTCCTATCACGCCGAGCTATCAGCGAGGAACCGCCGGCTGCGGGTTCACTATCTGCTCGAACCCGGCTGGAAGGCCGACGCCGCGATTCAGGGTCTCGGCCGCACCAACCGCACCAACCAGGCGCAACCGCCGCTGTTCCGGCCGATCGCGACCGATGTAAAGGCGGAGAAGCGCTTCCTCAGCACTATCGCGCGCCGGCTCGACACGCTCGGCGCAATCACGCGCGGACAGCGGCAGACCGGCGGCCAGGGCCTGTTCCGTCCCGAGGACAATCTGGAGAGCCATTATGCGCGCGACGCGTTGCGCCGCCTCTATCTTCTCCTGGTCGCGGGCAAGGTTGACGGCTGCTCGCTCCAAATGTTCGAGGACGCCACCGGCCTCAAGCTCATGGACGCGAACGGCATCAAGGACGAGTTGCCGCCGATCACGACCTTCCTCAACCGGCTGCTCGCGCTCACCATCGATCTGCAGAACATCCTGTTCGCGGCATTCGAGCAATTGCTCGCGGCCCGCATCGAGGGCGCCATCGCGTCAGGTGCGTATGATGTGGGACTCGAGACGCTTCGAGCCGAGAGCTTCACCGTCATCGAGCGCCGGACGATCTACACCCACCCGGCAACCGGCGCGGAAACCCGGCTGCTGACAATTCAGCAGCGCGAGCGCAACCGGCCAGTGACGCTCGACGCCGCACTGGACCATCTCCACGATCCGCGCGCCGCGCTGCTGATCAACGAGCGCTCCGGCCGTGCCGCCGTGCAGGTGCCGACCACCAGCCTTATGCTCGACGATGGCGAGGTGGAGCGGCGCGTCCGGCTCATCCGTCCGATGGAAGCGCCGAACGTCCCGCTCAAGATGATGGCGGAGAGCCATTGGATCGGGGCAGACCGCGAGGCTTTCGCCGCCGCTTGGGAATCCGAGATCGCCGAGGTGCCGCCGTTCACCGACAGCACCATCCACATCGTCGCCGGTTTGTTGCTGCCGATCTGGAAACGGCTGCCGAACGAGTCCTCGCGCGTCTATCGGCTTCAGACCGACACTGACGAGCGCATCATCGGGCGCAAGGTGTCGCCCGCCTGGGTCGCTGGCGCACTCGCGGCGGACGCGCCTACGCTCACCCCCGACGATGCCTTCGCCGCGCTGTTGGGCGGCCGCACCATCCTCCACCTCGCCGAAGGCCACCAGCTTCGCCGAGTCCGGGTCATGGGGGCCAACCGCATCGAGCTGTCGGGTTTTACCGACGCGATGCGCGATCGGTTCAAGGCTTACGGACTCTTCCATGAGATCATCTCCTGGAAGCTCCGTATGTTCGTGCCGACCGACGCGAACGGGATCGCCGTTCTGGCCAAGGTGCTTGAACGCTTTCCCGTCGCGCGCATCGACGAACGGGAGACCGCGTGATGCCGCGCGACGCCTCCGAACTGGCGCACCGTCTCGCGCGCGAGGCCGAGGCGGTGTGCCGTCATTATCTCTCGAACGGCCGGCGCGAGGGCCGCTATTGGCTGGTCGGCGATGCGCGCAATACGCCCGGCCGCTCGATGTTCGTACGCCTCAAGGGCCCGGAATCTGGCAAGGGCGCCGCCGGTAAATGGACCGACGCCGCCACGGGCGAGCATGGCGACCTGCTCGACGTCATCCGCGAAAGCTGCGGTCTTCTCGATTTCCACGATGTCGCCGATGAAGCGCGACGCTTCTTGAGCTTGCCACGGTCCGACCCGGAGCCCGCGCCGAAACCCACTCGGTCGCCCGCACAGATCGGATCGCCGGAGGCGGCGCGACGGCTCTTCGGCATGTCGCAGCCAATCGCCCAGACTCTCGTGGAAACGTATTTGCGCAGTCGCGGCATTACGGCTTTGCACGAAGCCGGCGCGCTTCGCTTCCACCCACGCTGCTACTATCGCCCGGACGAGGACTCGCCGACCGAGACCTGGCCGGCGATGATCGCCCGCGTCACCGATCTCGACGGCCGGATCATGGGCGCACACCGCACCTGGCTCGATCCGTCTGGACGCGGCAAAGCGCCGATCGACACGCCGCGACGTGCGATGGGCGAGCTCCTCGGCAACGCGGTCCGCTTCGGTGTGGCGAATGACGTGCTCGCGGCAGGCGAAGGCATCGAGACCATGCTGTCGCTGCGTTGCGTGCTGCCGACCTTGCCGATGGCTGCCGCGCTTTCGGCCAATCACCTTACCGCCATGCTGCTCCCGTTGACGCTGCGCCGACTCTATATCGCTCGCGACGCCGATGCGGCCGGCGACGCAGCGGCGACGCGTCTGACCGAGCGCGCCGAAGGCTCAGGCATCGAGGCGATCGCACTGTCGCCGCGGTTGGGCGACTTCAACGAGGATCTGCGCACGCTCGGCATCGATCAGCTTCGGGCGGCCTTGCGCACCCAGCTCGCGGCGCAGGACGTCATCCGCTTCATGCTATCGCCGACGGCCGAGACGGGGTGACCGCCCGCGCTTCGACGGTCCCCGTGGCCGGTCCCGGGCGAGGTCCAGGCGGCCGGACAGAGTCGCGCCCTTGGCCTTCTAGAGGGCGATCGGACGGCAAGCGGCCCGGCCCCGCAACGGCGGTTCGCTACTATTTTCCGCCGCCCCTTCGGGGCTTTGCAGCGCGAAACAAAATAGCCGCGCCCCGCCGTCCTCCGCTGGCGCTCCGGCCGCCGTCGCTGCGCTTGGCGGTGCAGGTCCGGTCCGCCCGCCGTCTGGTGATCGCCACGAAGGCCGCGATGGGCGCGGTCGATCCGGCAAAGGACCTCACCATGACGACCGATCACGACGACACCGAATTCGAACCACCGCACAGCTCATCCCCGACCGATCACGTCCTCTCCGAACTACAGCTCTACGGCTACCGTCCCTTCCAGGGCGAACCCGACCCAAGGCCGCTCCCCGAAGGCGATGCTGTCGCCGGCGCCGTCGCTGACATCTTCGACGCCCTGGTCTCGACCTTGAGCGACACCCGCCTCGAACCTGACCTCGAGGACCTGCTCTGGTCGACGACCAACGTCTTCCACCGCGCCGTCGATCGCATCGCGCGCGAGCTCGACGACAATGAGCAGGCGCAGCGCAAGAGTCAGCGCGAGCAGAACGGCTCGGAGGTCCGCTCGGTCGAACTCGAGCGCTTCACGGCGGAGGGCATCACGCTGATCGAACGGCGCAACAGCATGGAGCTCTTCCGCGACCAGGCCGCCGAGCGCTTCGAAGTCCACACCGGATCATCGTGGCGTCCGCGCTCCGGCTCGATGGTTAACCACCGCACGTTGACCTCGGCGATGATCGATAGTCGCGACTTCCTCGCCGCCAAGCGTCGCGCCGAAACCGAGGTCATGCTGCCGGCAGGTCCGAAAATCGCCTTCACCGGCGGGCTCGATTTCAACGACCATCGCCTGATCTGGGACCGGCTCGACAAGGTCCACGCCAAGCATCCCGACATGGTACTGCTGCATGGCGGCTCGCCGAAGGGCGCCGAGCTGATCGCCGCCAAATGGGCGACCAACCGCAAGGTGCCGCAGATCGCCTTCAAACCCGACTGGACGAAGCACGCGAAGGCCGCGCCCTTCAAGCGCAACGATGCGATGCTGGAGGTGCTGCCGATCGGCGTCATGGTGTTCCCCGGCACCGGCATCCAGGGCAACGTCGCCGATAAGGCGAAGAAGCTTGGCATTCCGGTCTGGAAATTCGGCGAGGGCGGCGCGTAAGCGCCGTCCCCACCTCACGTCAGCGCGAAGCAACACCATGCCGAAGCCGCGATTGACGCGGCGCCGGCCCACGGTCAGACTTGGCAGAATTTACGACGATGGAGACGACACCATGAAGGTCAGCGTCGACGATTTCAGACACGCGCTCGACACCATCGGCGACAGCGGCGGCCAGGAAGCGGCCATCGTCGCCCAATTTGCGCTTGACCTCGCGGTGACGGCGCGGTTCCGCTCGGACGGCGGCACGATGGAAGCCTACGAGGCTCGTCGGCTTCTGCATCTGCGCATCGCGCGCCACCGAGCGGCACAACACGGGCCGAGTGGCACGATCCACTAATCGACCGCTGCCGAATTCCCGGTGCTCCGACGGGGAGATCTGCGTCGCATCCGAGAATGCCGCTCGCTACAACATCTCCGGCCGGAACTGCGAACGGCGGCTGATGATCTTGCCCGAGACCATGAAAACGCCATCGCCGGTGTAGTGCAGCGTCTCGGGATGTTTTGGCGACTTGGCGACGTGTGCCTTCACCACTTCGAAGATGAAGAAATTGTACTTGTCGACCAGCGCATCGTCGGCGAGCCGGCATTCGAAGTTTGCGTGACACTCGGCGATCAGCGGCGCCTTCACGCGCTCGGCCGTCTGCGCCGTAAGGCCGAAGTATTCGAACTTGTCGATTTCCGCGCCGCTCGTATTGCCAATCCCGACGACCGTGTCGGTAAGCGTCGTCGTCGGCAGGTTGATCACACATTCCCGGCTCTTGCGGATGAGATCGAAACTGTAATTGCCGCCGGCGATGACGCAGCCGACCAGTGACGGTGTAAACTCCATCACCGTATGCCAGCCCATCGTCATGATGTTGCGCCTGTCATCCAGCGCCGACGACACCAGCACGATCGGGCCGGGCTCCAGATAGCGCCGGATATGCGACACCGGCAGGTCGATCTTGGCCGCTTGCTTCGTCATGGTCTCGTCCTCTCCGTGTCGTGGCGGTGCTGCGGACGCCCGCGACCGCTGTAAGGGCCGGCGAGGACGATTCCCCCTCCCATCGCCACTCGTCTTTGGCTATACTTCGGACCGCGCCGCGGTGGTGGTGGAAGGCGCGACCGTCACATCTTTTGTCACGGAGGTTACCACCATGCTTGTCATCGGACTCATCCTCAGCATGTTCGGGATCGGCCTATTCTGCTGGCTGATCTTCACGCTCGCGGTCTACGCCCTACCATTTTTCGTCGGACTCACCGCCGGGATGGCTGCGTTTCACGGCGGCGCCGGAGTCATCGGCGCGCTCCTTGTCGGCGTCGTCGCCGGCGCGCTCACCTTGGCGTTCGGACAGATCGCCTTCGCGGTGGTTCGTCCGCTGATCCTGCGCGCGGCCATCGCGGCCGCCTTCGCCATTCCGGCGGCGATCGCCGGTTACCATGCGGTCCTCGGGTTATCGCAGATCGGTGTGCCGTCGCTGATCTGGCGCGAGGTATTCGCCTGGATCGGCGCGCTCTTCGTTGGCGGCACGGCCTGGGCACGGATGACAATTTTCGCGGAGCCCCTCCCGCTGCGGTCGGCCGGAGCATCGCAAAATCCGCCTCAGCCACTCCTGACCGGAGCGACTCGAGAGGGTTGAGCCTCGTCCTCGTTGATAGAGGTTGCTCTGACGATCGGACGTTGATCGGTCGTGTGTTGAGACTGCGGAGAAGGCTGCCCTCTTAGGCACGCGGGCCATCCACTTCGATCACCTGCCCACCGATCAACCGGGGCGCCGGGCGTTGCGTCGTGGCTATTTCGCGGCAAACGACCCCGCCTTTTCCTACGCCACGGCTTCTTTCTCTACGCTCGAACTGTCCGACATCTTGTGCAAGACAACCGACATCCGCCACGTCTTCTCCCGAGGATGCTGTTCATCGCACGCGAGCACCTAGCCTCTCCTTGGCTTGATCTGGCCGAAGACCGGCTGCGCCTCGATCGCCTGAGCCGCAACGGCGTCGGATCGACTTTCTTCCCCTGGGCTTCGCCCATTCCTCGCGAGGCAAGAAA
>DATKQE010000001.1:0-48766 GCA_035532935.1 Allostellaceae bacterium | reverse complement strand
CGGTGGAAATCGGTGCGCAGCGCGTCGTAGACGACGAGATGGCCCGACAGGCTTTCGCCCAGCCCCAGCACTTCCTTCAGCACCTCGGTCGCCTGCAGCGTGCCGATCACCCCGGCGATCGCGCCGAGAATGCCCGCCTCTTCGCAGCGCGGCACCGCGTCGGGCGGCGGCGGCTCGCGGAAGAGACAGCGATAGCAGGGGTGCGGCGGGCCGCGATACGACTTGAAGGTCGAGAGCTGGCCCTCGAACGGCGACAATGCCGCCGCGACCAGCGTCTTGCCGAGGCGGTGGCACAGATCGTTGAGCAGATAGCGCGTGGCGAAATTGTCGCTGCCGTCGGCGACGATGTCATAGGCATCGACGATCGCGGCCGCGTTGGTCGCGTCGAGCCGCAGCGCGTGCGGCTCGACCGCCACCTCGGGATTGATCTCGGCCAGCGTACGCCGCGCGCTCTCCACCTTGGCGACGCCGATGCGCGCGGTGGGATGAACGATCTGGCGCTGCAGGTTGGAGAGATCGACGGTATCGTTGTCGACGATCCCGAGCGTCCCCACCCCGGCGGCGGCGAGATAGAGCAGCACGGGCGAGCCGAGCCCGCCCGCGCCCACGACCAGGACGCGGGCCGCCATCAGCCGCGCCTGGCCTTCCTCGCCGACCTCGTCGAGAATGAGGTGGCGGGCGTAACGCTCGAACTGTGCATCGGTGAGGGCGATCGCCGCCGTCATGCGCCAAGCCCCTCGAACAAACCGGTCGAAAGATAACGCTCGGCCGTGTCGGGCAGCACGATCACGATCATCTTGGCCGCCATCTCCGGGCGCGCGCCGACCTCGATCCCGGCGGCGAGCGCCGCGCCGGAAGAGATGCCGCAGGCGATGCCCTCGACCCGCGCCACCTCGCGCGCGGCCGCCATCGCCGACTCGTTGCCGATCCGCACAACCTCGTCGATGAGCGCCACGTCGAGGACGGCCGGGACGAAGCCCGCGCCGATGCCCTGGATCTTGTGCGGGCCCGGCGGGCCGCCCGACAGCACCGCGCTGTCCTCCGGCTCGACCGCGATCATGCGCAGGCCGGGCTTGCGCTGCTTCAGCACCGAGCCGACGCCCGTGAGCGTGCCGCCGGTGCCGATCCCGCTCACGACCGCGTCCACCTTGCCGCCGCTGTCGCGCCAGATCTCCTCGGCGCTGGTGCGGCGATGGATCTCCGGATTGGCGGGGTTCTGAAACTGCTGCGGCATGAAGGCGTCGGGCAGCGAGCGCACGATCTCCTCCGCCCGGGCGATCGCACCGCGCATCCCCTGCGCCGCGGGCGTGAGCTCGAGCTCGGCGCCGAGCAGCTTCAACATCCGCCGGCGCTCCACCGACATGCTGTCCGGCATGGTGAGGACGAGGCGATAGCCCTTCGCCGCGGCGACGAAGGCGAGCGCGATCCCGGTATTGCCCGAAGTCGGCTCGACCAGCACCGTCTTGCCGGGCTTGGCGTGGCCCGCCTTTTCCGCCGCTTCGATCATGGCGAAGCCGATGCGGTCCTTGACCGACGAGAGCGGATTGAAGAACTCGCACTTGGCGACGAGATCGGCCTTGACGCCGTGCGCTGCGGCCAGCCGCGGCAGGCGCACCAACGGCGTCGCGCCGATCGTGTCGATGATGCTGTCATAGACCTTGCCGCGGAACTCGGCCATGGATCGCCTCCCTTCGTCAGATCGAAAAATCGAGACGCCCGGCATAATCGCCGGGCAAGCCGGCGCTATGCGCCCTGAGGCATAGGTCCTCGATGGTGATGCTGTCGAGACGCTTCATCACTTCGTCCTGCAGCTCGTGCCACAGCGGCCGCACGACCTGCTTGCCGAGCGCGGCGCCGGCATCCTCCTCGAGCGGATCCTCGCCGCCGTCGAGCAGGCGCACGACGCGCACGATCTCGCCCAGGCTGATGCGGCGGCGCTCCCGCGCCAGACGATACCCGCCGCGCGGCCCGCGCACGCCGGCGAGAACGCCGGCCCGGACGAGCTGCTGCAGCACCTGCTCGAGATAGCGGCGCGGGATACCCTGGCGGCGGGTGATCTCGCCCGACTGCACCGGCAGCGCGCCGGCATTGTAGGCGATGTCGAGCACCGCCTCGATGGCAAAGAGCAGCTTCTTCGACAGGCGCAGCACGGGGGTCAGCCTCCGGTCGAACCAAAGCCGCCGCCGCCCCGGGCCGCGCGCGGCAGGCTCGCCACCTTCTGCCACGCCACTTGCCGCACCGGCGCCACGACCAGTTGCGCGATGCGCTCGCCGCGCGCGATCGTCACGCTCTCGCTGCCGAGATTGGCGAGGATGACGCCGATCTCGCCGCGATAATCGCTGTCGATCGTGCCCGGGCTGTTGAGCACGGTGACGCCCTTCGCCAGCGCCAGCCCCGAACGCGGCCGAACCTGGGCCTCGAAGCCCTCGGGCAAGGCGAGCGCAATCCCGGTCGGCACCAGGGCCCGTGCGCCCGGCGCCAGCACCAGCGGCGCCTCGACCGCGGCGGCAAGGTCCGCGCCGGCGCTGCCGGCGGTCGCATAGGCCGGCAGGGGCAGGCCGGCGCCGTGCGGCAGGACCCGGACCGGAACGGCGAGCGCACTCATTCCGCGACCTCGCGCGCGAGCTCGTCGGCGACGCGGCGGGCGAGGCGCTCGGCCACCTCGCGCTTCGACAGCGGCGGCCAATCCTCGACCCCGGCGGCCGTGACGAGATGGATGGTGTTGCGGTCGCCGCCGAAGGTGCCGCTGGCCGCCGACACGTCGTTGGCGAGAATCCAGTCGCAGTTCTTGCGCACGCGCTTGGCCGCGGCATTGGCGATGAGGTTCTCGGTCTCGGCGGCAAAGCCGACGACCAGCCGCGGCCGCAGATTTCCGACGGCGCCGAGCCGGGCCAGGATGTCGGGGTTCTCGACCAGGCGGAGCTGCGGCGGCGCGCCGTCCTTCTTGAGCTTCTGCGGTGCCGCCTCGACCCCCCAATCGGCGACGGCGGCGGCGCAGACGGCCACATCAACGGGCAGCGCCCGCTCGCAGGCCGCGAGCATCTCGCGCGCGGTGCCGATCCGCACCACGGTAACGCCCGGCGGATCGGGCTCGACCGTCGGACCCGAGACCAGCACCGTGGCGGCGCCGCTCCGGGCCAGCGCCGCGGCGATCGCATGGCCCTGCTTGCCCGAGGAGCGGTTGGCGATGAAGCGCACCGGATCGATCGGCTCGTAGGTCGGCCCGCTGGTGACGAGCGCGCGCCACCCCTTGAGGGCGCCGCCGCCGGCGAGGATCGCCTCGGCGGCCACCACGATCTCCATCGGCTCGGCCATGCGGCCGACGCCGCTCTCGCCCTCGGCCAGCTTCCCTGCCCCCGGTCCGACGCGCCGCACGCCGCGCGCCTCGAGCCGGGCGAGATTTTCGCGCATCGCCGGATGCTGCCACATGCGCGTGTTCATCGCCGGCGCCACCAGCACCGGACGGTCGGTGGCAAGGAGCGCCGTCGCTGCCAGATCGTCGGCCATTCCCGCGGCCATCCTCGCCAGCAGATCGGCGGTGGCGGGCGCAACGATGACCAGATCGGCATCCTGCGCCAAGCGCAAATGCCCCATCTCGCTCTCGTCGGTGAGCGAGAACAGATCGTCATAGACCTTGTCGCCGGACAACGCCGCCGCCGCCAGGGGCGTGACGAAGCGCTGTGCCGCCGCGGTCATGACGACGCGAACCGCTGCGCCGCGCTCGCGCAGGCGGCGGATCAGGTCGAGGCTCTTATAAGCGGCAATGCCGCCGGCGACGATCAGGAGAATGCGCCGCGCCTCGAGCATTTGACGTTCCTTTATCCGGCAATCCGCCGCATTGCTCCATTATAGAACAGCGTTCGCACTGTGCAAACCCCGGAAACCCGGGCCCGGGGCACGGTTCCTACCACAGCCGCGCGGCGATGGCGGCGAGCGCAAGGGCGATGATCCAGAGCGGCAGACCCAGGCGCTCCAACGCCCGGCGGCCGAAGGCCGCGAGCGAGTCGCGGTGAAGCGGCAATCCGCCGCCTTCATCGATGCGGGCCGAGACCGTATCGAGGCGCCGCAGCAGCGCGGGCAGGCGCGCGAACGATTCCATCGCCTCGCCCAGCGCGTCGCCGATCCGCGCCTCGGGGCCGCGGTTCTCGCGCATCCAGTCTTCGATGAGGGGCTGCGCCAGCGTCCACATGTTGACACGGGGATCGAGCATGCGCCCCACGCCTTCGGCCAGGACCATCGTCTTTTGCAGCAGCAGGAGCTGCGGCTGCGTCTCCATCTCGAATTGCTCGGTCACTTGGAACAGTTGGGCGAGGAGCCGGCCGAGCGAGATCTCGTGCAGCGGCCGCCCGAGGATCGGCTCGCCGACGGCGCGGCAGGCCTGCGCGAACGAGGCGCGCGAATGGTGTGGCGGCACGTAGCCGGCCTCGAAATGCACCTCGGCGACGCGGCGATAGTCGCGCATGAGAAAGGCCAGGAGCATGTCGGCGAGATAGAACCGCGTCTTGCGGTCGAGCCGCCCCATGATGCCGAAATCGACCGCGACGATGGCACCGGTGCGATCGATGAACAGATTGCCGGGATGCAGATCGGCGTGAAAGAACCCGTCGCGGAACACCTGTTTGAAGAAGGCGTTCGCCGCGCGCTGCAGCACGTCGTGGACATCGTGGCCGGCGGCGACAAGCGCCGCGCGGTCATCGACGCGGACGCCGCCGACCCGCTCGAGGGTCAGCACCTGGCGCGAGGTGCGGCGCCAATCGATCTGCGGCACACGGAAGGTCGGATCGTCGGCGAAGTTGTCGCGCAATTCCGAGGCGGCGGCGGCCTCGAAGCGCAAATCCATCTCGAGCCGCACCAATTGCGCCAGCGTCTCGACCACCGCGCGCGGCTTGAGCCGGCGCAGCGCCGGTTCCAGGCGCTCGGCGGCGCGCGCAAGCCAGTCGAACATCGCGAGGTCGCGCGCGAAGGCCGCGGCGATCCCGGGCCGCAGCACCTTGACCGCCACCGCCTCGCCCTCGGTCGAGACCGCAAGATGGACCTGCGCGATCGAAGCGGCGGCGACCGGCTCCACATCGAAGGATTGGAACAGCGTCGCCACCGGCGCGCCGAGTTCGCTCTCGACCACGGCCAGCGCCGCGGCACCGGGAAAGGGCGGCAACCGATCCTGCAACAGCGCGAGGTCGCTCGCGATCGGCTCGCCGACGAGATCGGCACGAAGACTGAGCGCCTGGCCGAGCTTGATGAAGCTCGGTCCGAGCGCCTGCAGCGCCTCGGCCAGGCGCTGGCCGGGCCGCAGCCGCGACAGCGCCGGATCGCGCCGCCGCAGCAGCCTGAGGCCGCGCACCACCAGCGCCGCGCCCGCTACCCGTTCGAGCGGGAACAGCGCGTCGTACCGCGCCAGGGTCAGCACGATCTCGCCGAGGCGCAGGAGATGGCGCGGGCCACGCAGCGGCGCCAGCATCGCCTAGGGCTTCCGCCACCGGGCGCAACCCGCGCTCAAAGCCGCCAGCCGGAATGGAGCGCGACGATGCCGCCGGTGAGGTTGCGGTAGCGGATGCGGTCGAACCCCGCCTCGCCCATGGCGCGGGCGAGCGCGTCCTGTGGCGGGAAGCGGCGGATGCTCTCCACCAGATATTGATAGGCGTCGCGATCGCCCGTCACCGCCGCGCCGAGACGGGGCAGCACCGCGAAGGAATAGAGATCGTAGGCGCGCGCCAGCAGCGGCACGGCCACATGGCTGAACTCCAGACAGAAGAAGCGGCCGCCAGGCTTGAGCACGCGCCGCGCCTCGGCCAGCGCCGCCGCGATGCGGGTGACGTTGCGCAGCCCAAAGGCGATGGTGCAGGCATCGACGCTCATCGCCGCGACCGGCAAGCGCTCGGCGTCGCCGGCGATCCATTCGATGCCGTCGATGCGGCCGCGATCGATGGCGCGGTCGCGGCCGCGCCGCAGCATCGCTTCATTGATGTCGCAGACCACCGCGCGGCTCGCCACGCCCGCGCGATCGAGAAAGCGCAGCGCGATGTCGCCGGTCCCGCCGGCCACGTCGAGCAGCGTCTGTCCCGGCCGCGGATTGAGACGGTCGATGAGATAGGACTTCCACAGCCGATGGACGCCGCCGCTCATCAGATCGTTCATGAGATCGTAGCGGTCGGCCACGGTATCGAAGACGCGCCGCACCAAATTCGCCTTCTCGCCGATCGCGACGCGGCGGAAGCCGAAATCCGTCTCGCTTGTCTCCGGTCCCGTCATGTGCTGCAACATAGACGACGAGCCTTGGAGCGCCAAGAGCACCACCCGAGCCATGCCCGAACTGCCGGAAGTCGAGACCGTCGCGCGCGGCCTCGCGCTGCGCCTCACCGGCCGGCGCGTGCTGCAAGTCATTCTGAACCGCGCCGATCTGCGTTTTCCGCTGCCGCCGGGGCTGGTCGCCCGGCTCGAAGGCCGCCGCGTCGAGCGGATCGCGCGGCGCGCCAAGTATCTCCTCTTCCATCTCGAGGGCGGCGGCGTGCTGCTCGCGCATCTCGGCATGTCCGGCCGCATGGTGCTGGACCGGAACGGCACGGACGCGGCCAAGCACGATCACGTCATGTTCCGCTTCGATGACGGCACCGTGCTGCGCTTCAACGACGCGCGTCGTTTCGGGCTGCTCGACTACGCCGCGACGGCGGAGGCGCTGCATCGCCATCCCCGGCTCGCGCATCTCGGTCCCGAGCCCTTGGGCAACGGCTTCAGCGGCCCGGTGCTGGCGCAGGCGCTCGCCGGCAGGGCCACGGCGATCAAGGCCGCGCTGCTCGATCAGCGCGTCGTCGCCGGACTCGGGAACATTTACGTGTGCGAAAGCCTGTACTGGGCGCGGCTGTCGCCGCGGCGGCGCGCCGGCACGGTCGCGGGCGAGCGCGCCGAGCGCCTCGCCGCCGCCATCCGCGACGTGCTCGAGCGCGCCATCGCCGCCGGTGGATCGAGCCTCAGGGATTACGTCCAGGCCTCGGGCGAGCTGGGCTATTTCCAGCACCATTGGGCGGTTTACGGCAAGGAGGGCGCGCCCTGCCCCGACTGCGGCTGCGGCCGCGGCATACGCCGCCTGGTCCAGGGCGGACGTTCGACATTTTACTGTGCCAAGCTGCAACGCTGAGAATAAACTCGGCTCATGCTCTGGCGCCGCGCCCGCTTGGTCCTGCCGCTGCTGCTGCTGGCGGCACCGGCCGCGGCGCTTTCGTTCGTCGATGGCACCGAAGACGTCCCGCTGATGCCGGGACTGGTTGCCGTCGCCGGCGGCAATCTCGTCTTCGACAAGCCCGAGGGGCGCATCGTCGAGGCCCGGACGCATGGAAAGCTCGGCCGCGCCCGCGTGCGCGCCTTCTACGGCGCCACGCTGCCGCAACTCGGCTGGCATGCGGCGGGCGCCGACGTCTGGCGCCGCGACGGCGAGAAGCTGCGCCTCGACTTCCGGGGGCGCGACGGCAATCTCACCGTGGGTTTCACTCTTTCGCCGTAACAGGAGCCTCGCCCATGAGCTACGAGAACATCATCGTCGAGACGCGCGGTCCCGTCGGCCTGATCACGCTCAACCGGCCCAAGGCGTTGAACGCCTTGTGCGATGCGCTGATGCGCGAGATCGGCACGGCGCTCGACGGCTTCGAAGCCGATGCCGCCATCGGCGCGGTCGTCATCACCGGCAGCGACAAGGCCTTCGCCGCCGGCGCCGACATCAAGGAGATGCAGGAGCGCAGCTTCGTCGACGTGTTCGTCAGCGATTTCGTCACCAGCAGCTGGGAGCGGATCACCACCTGCCGGAAGCCGATCATCGCCGCCGTCGCGGGCTATGCGCTCGGCGGCGGCTGCGAGCTGGCGATGATGTGCGACACCATCATCGCCGCGGAAAGCGCGCGCTTCGGCCAGCCCGAGATCAACCTCGCCATCATTCCCGGCGCCGGCGGGACCCAGCGCCTCACCCGCTTCGTCGGCAAGGCGAAAGCGATGGACATGGTCCTGACCGGCCGCACGATGGACGCCGCCGAAGCGGAACGCAGCGGCCTCGTCAGCCGGGTCGTGGCGAACGACAAGCTCCTCGACACGGCGATGGCGATGGCGACGCAGATCGCGGCGCTGTCGCGGCCGGCGGTGCTCGCGGCCAAGGAATCCGTGAACCGCGCCTACGAGACGACGCTCGCCGAGGGCGTACGCCACGAGCGCCGCCTCTTCCATGCGATGTTCGCCACGGCGGATCAGAAAGAGGGAATGGCCGCTTTCGTCGAGAAGCGCAAACCGTCGTTCAAGAACCGGTGACAATGGCCTTGGCGGGAATGAATCTCATCCGCGGCGCCGCGCTTGACCGGCGGGGCGCGGCTCGTTATAAGCGCGCGTTTCACGACGATCGAGCGTAGGTCATCGATGGCGACCCATCCATCGGCAGAAAAGCGTTTCCGCCAAACCGAGCGCCGCACCGCGGTGAACCGCGCGCGGCTGAGCCGCGTCCGCACCTTCATCAAGAAAGTGGAGAGCGCGATCGCCGCCGGCGACAAAGCGGCGGCGCGCGAGGCGTTCGCGCTCGCCGCGCCCGAGATGCAGCGCGGCATCACCAAGGGCGTGCTGCACAAGAACACGGTCGGACGCAAATTGTCGCGGCTTTCCGCGCGCATCAAGGCGCTCTGAGCGACGCGCGCGGCGGCGCGCCGCCACAGCGTCAAAAATTTTTCATCGTTCTCTATTCAGCCTTATTGCCATCGACCGATCGGCTTGGGTAGAGTTTTGCCCGCGCCGAAATTTGTGGGGGTGGAGACACGAGGGCCGGCGCTCTCGAGCGCCTCGGGCGTTCAAATCCAGCAAGTGTTTAGCCGTGTGTCGGCAAGCATTGCCTTAGGTTTACGTGCCAAGCCAAGTGTTCGTAGCGAGATGTGGTGACGAAGGGAGATGCGTGTCCCTTCGGCGAGGATGGATTGCGTCTTAGATTGTGCGTGGTCTGGGGGAAATGACGATGACGAGTTTCGTTCGGACGTCGAGCCGGTCCAGCGCCGCCTATTGCTCCACCGCCGTGAAAGCGTGACGATCATGGCGGATCTTCTCCAAGGCACCATCGACGTTCAGGCCCAGTGGGCGCGCGTGCGCGGTCGTCTGCGCGACGAGTTCGGCGAACCCGCCTATCGCAGCTGGCTGCGTTCCATGACGCTCGCGGGGATACGCGAGGGTCGCGTGCGCATCGCCGTGCCGACGCGGTTCCTGCGCGATTGGGTGGCGCAGCATTACGCCGATCGGCTGCGCGCGTTGTGGAACGCCGAGAACGGCGCGATCGCCTCGGTCGACATTGTGCTCGGCGCGCCCGGCAGCGCGGCCGATCACGCCGCGACCGCGGCGCCGGTCGCGCCGGCGCGCGAGATCGTCGACGCCTTGGACGACAAGGACAGCAACGCCACGCTCGACCCGCGTTTCACCTTCGAGAATTTCGTCGTCGGCAAGCCCAACGAGCTCGCGCACGCCGCGGCGCGGCGGGTCGCCGAATCCTCGGTCGCGGCCGGCCGCGTCGTTCCCTACAACCCGCTGTTCCTCTATGGCGGCGTCGGGCTCGGCAAGACCCACCTCATGCACGCGATCGCCTGGCATATTCGAACGCAGGATCCCTCGCGCAAGGTGATCTATCTCTCGGCCGAGAAATTCATGTACCAGTTCATCCGCGCCTTGCGCTTCAAGGACACGATGGCGTTCAAGGAGCAGTTCCGCTCGGTCGACGTGCTGATGATCGACGACGTGCAATTCATTTCCGGCAAGGATTCGACGCAGGAGGAATTCTTCCACACCTTCAACGCGCTCGTGGACCAGAACCGGCAGATCGTGATCTCCGCCGACAAGTCGCCGTCCGACCTCGAGGGCATGGAGGAGCGGCTCAAGTCGCGGCTCGGCTGGGGCCTCGTCGCCGACATCCATCCCACCACCTACGAGCTGCGCCTCGGCATCCTGCAGGCCAAGGCCGAGCAGTTGAAGACGGAAGTGCCCGCCAAGGTGCTGGAATTCCTGGCCCACAAGATCACCTCGAATGTGCGCGAGCTCGAAGGCGCGTTGAACCGCATCTTCGCCCATACCCAGCTCGTCGGCCGGCCGATCACCTTGGAAAGCTCGCAGGAGGTGCTGCATGACCTGCTGCGCGCCAATGACCGGCGCGTCACCATGGACGAGATCCAGAAGCGGGTCGCCGAACACTACAACATCCGTCTTGCCGACATGCATTCGGCCCGCCGCGCCCGCGCCGTGGCCCGCCCGCGCCAGGTGGCGATGTTCCTGTGCAAGCAGCTCACCCCGCGCTCGCTGCCCGAGATCGGGCGCAAGTTCGGCGGCCGCGACCACACCACGGTGATGCACGCCGTGCGCAAGATCGAGGAGCTGCGCGCGAGCGACCACACCATCGCCGAGGACATCGAGCTGCTGCGCCGCATGCTCGAGACCTGACGCCGCCCCGGGGCGACGGGCGGCCGTTTCTCTACCCCTTGTCGGGGGTTGTGCTATAGTGCTGTCCCGTCCCGCATCTTGCGGCGGTGGCCCGGGCAGGTGGGGGCGCCGCGAGGGGGTCGCGGGCCGGGCCATTCGCCCACAACGAGCGCAAAGCCCGACCGCCATGAAACTGACGATCGAACGTTCCGCGCTGCTTCGCGCGCTGGGCCACGTGCAGAGCGTCGTCGAGCGCCGCAACACCATCCCCATCCTGTCGAACGTGCTGCTGCGCGGCGAGGATGGCAAAGTCGCCCTGTCCGCCACCGACATGGACCTCGAGATGGTGGCATCGGTGGCGTGCCAGGTCCTGCGCAAGGGCGCCACCACGGCACCGGCCCATACGCTCTACGACATCGTCCGCAAGCTGCGCGAGGGTGCGCAGGTCGAAATCGACGCCGCCGGCGACACGGGCAGCATGACCTTGCGCTCCGGCCGCTCCAACTTCACCCTCGCCTGCCTGCCACCCGAGGACTACCCGCTGATGGCGGGCGGCGAGCTGCCGCATAATTTCGTCCTCTCGGCCGCCGACCTGAAGCGCCTCATCGACCGGACGCGCTTTGCCATCTCGACCGAGGAGACGCGCTACTATCTGAACGGCATTTACGTCCATGCCGCCCACAGCAACGACGTGCCGATGCTGCGGGCGGTGGCGACGGACGGCCACCGGCTGGCCCGCATGGAGATTCCGCTGCCCGAGGGCGCGGCCGGCATGCCGGGCATCATCGTGCCGCGCAAGACGGTGGGCGAGCTGCGCAAGCTGCTCGACGAGTTCGAGCAGGACGTGGCGGTCGCCTTGAGCGACACCAAGATCCGCTTCAGCTTCGGCAGCACGGTCCTGACCTCGAAGCTGATCGACGGGACCTTCCCCGACTACGACCGCGTCATCCCGACCGGCAACGACCGGATCCTCGAGGTCGAGTGCAAGCCGTTCGCCGAGGCCGTGGATCGCGTCTCGACCATCTCGACCGAACGTAGCCGCGCGGTCAAGCTGGCGCTGGAGCGCGGCAGCCTGACCCTGTCGGCGACCAGTCCCGAGAACGGCACGGCGACCGAGGAGCTCGAAGTGCGCTATGCCGCGGCGCCGCTGGAGATCGGCTTCAACGCCCGCTATCTGCTCGATATCACCGAGCAGATCGAGGGCGAGGGGGCACGATTCGCGATGGCGGACGCCGCGTCGCCGACGGTCGTGCGCGATACCGCCGATGCGAGCGCGCTCTACGTGCTCATGCCGATGCGCGTCTGAGTTGGCATGGCGCTCGATCCGGGTCCGCTGGCAGAATCCGGTGTCGATCCCCATATAGAGGGGCATGGAGAGCGGCATCGGGCGCAGGCGATGGTCGGGCGCACGCGTCCGACGGCGCTGACGCGCCTCCATCTCACCGATTTCCGTGGTTACGCTGCGGCGCGGCTCGAGGTCGAAAGCCGGCCGGTCGTGCTCACGGGGCCGAACGGTGCCGGCAAGACCAATCTGCTCGAGGCCATCTCTTTTCTCGCGCCGGGACGCGGCCTGCGCCGGGCGCGGCTGGCGGAGATCGACCGGCGCGTACCGCCGGCGAAACCGACCGATCGGCCGCCCGGCGCCTGGGCGGTCGGGGCGCGGCTCCTGGGGCCACGGGGCGCGGTGCAGGTCGGCACCGGCCGCGATGCCGCGAGCCCGGGCGGCGAGCGCCGTCTCGTGCGCATCGACGGGGTCCGCGCCAAGAGTCAGGCGGCGCTCGCCGAGCACGCACATATCACCTGGCTGACGCCGCAGATGGACCGGCTGTTCGGCGACGGCAGCGGCGAGCGGCGCCGCTTCCTCGACCGGCTGGTTCTCGGCTTCGACGCCGCTCACGCGGCCCGGGTTGCCGCCTATGAGCGCGCCATGCGCGAACGCGCGCGGCTCCTGCGCGACGGACCGGCGGACCCGGCCTGGCTCGGCGCGCTCGAGGCGACGATGGCGGCCGAGGGGATCGCCATCGCCGCGGCGCGGCACGAGCTGACGCTGCGGCTCGATGCCGAATGCGCCGCGGCGCCGGGCCCCTTTCCCCAGGCGCGCCTGCGTCTGGCCGGCGAGGTCGAGGATTGGCTTGCAGCGATGCCGGCGCTGGCCGCAGAAGACACGCTGCGCCGACGCCTCGCAGCCGGCCGGCGCGCCGATGCCGAAAGCGGGATCACCCTGACCGGGCCGCACCGGGCCGATCTCGCCGTGCATCATGTCGCGAGCGGCATGGCGGCGGCTTCGTGCTCGACCGGCGAGCAGAAGGCGCTGCTCATCGCCATCCTGCTCGCCCATGCGCGGCTCAGGACCCGCATGTCGGGGGCGCCGCCGATCCTGCTGCTCGACGAGGTCGCCGCGCATCTCGACCCGACCCGGCGGGCGGCGCTGTTCGACGCGCTGACGGCACTCGAGACGCAAGCCTGGCTGACCGGCACCGAGCCCCAGCTCTTCGCCGGGCTCGCCGGGCTGGGACAATTCGTGACGGTCGCCGACGCGGCGATCGGTCTTTAAGGAGATCGACGGATTTATGGCTGAACCACTTCCTGCGACGGAACCCGAGACGTACGACGCGCATTCGATCAAGGTCCTGCGCGGGCTCGACGCCGTGCGCAAGCGCCCGGGCATGTATATCGGCGACACCGATGACGGCTCGGGCCTGCATCACATGGTCTACGAAGTCGTGGACAACGCCATCGACGAGGCGCTGGCCGGGTTTTGCGACACGGTGACGGTGACGCTCAACGCCGACGGCTCCTGCACGGTGTGCGACAACGGGCGGGGCGTTCCCGTCGACCTCCATGCCGAAGAAGGCGTGTCTGCCGCCGAGGTCATCATGACCCGGCTACACGCCGGCGGCAAATTCGATCAGAATTCCTACAAGGTGTCGGGCGGGCTGCACGGCGTCGGCGTGTCGGTGGTGAACGCGCTGTCCTCGGTGCTCGAACTGCGTGTCTGGCGCGGCGGGCACGAATATTTCATGCGCTTCCTCGACGGCGATCCCGAGGCGCCGCTCAAGGATCTGGGACCGGTCGAGCCGACCCGCACCGGGACCGAGATCACCTTTCTGCCCAGCCCGGTGGTGTTCTCCAAGACCGAGTTCGATTTCGCCACGCTCGAGCATCGCCTGCGGGAACTGGCATTCCTGAACTCGGGCGTGACGCTCCAGCTCAACGATGCGCGCGGCGTCGAGCCGAAGCAGGTGATCCTGCACTACGACGGCGGGCTCGAGGCCTTCGTCAAATACCTCGACCGGTCCAAGCAGGCCTTTCACCAGCCGCCGATTGCGATCTCGGCCGAGCGCGACGGCATCACCGTCGAGGTGGCGATGGAGTGGACCGACTCCTATCACGAGACCATGCTCTGCTTCACCAACAACATCCCGCAGCGCGACGGCGGCACGCATCTCGCCGGCTTCCGCGCCGCGCTCACGCGCACCATCAACGCCTATGCCAACGAGAGCGGCATCGCCAAGCGGGAGAAGATCCCGCTGACCGGCGAGGACATGCGCGAGGGCTTGACCTCGATCCTGTCGGTGAAGGCGCCCGATCCCAAGTTCTCGTCCCAGACCAAGGACAAGCTGGTGTCGTCCGAGGTCCGGCCGGTGGTCGAAGGCGTCGTCGCCGATCGGCTGCAGCAATGGCTCGAGGAGCATCCCGCCGACGCCAAGCGCGTGGTCGGCAAGGTGGTCGAGGCAGCGGCGGCGCGCGAGGCGGCGCGCCGGGCGCGCGAACTCACCCGCCGCAAGGGGGCGCTCGACTTCGCCAGCCTGCCGGGCAAGCTCGCCGACTGCCAGGAACGCGACGCCGCGAAGAGCGAGCTGTTCATCGTCGAGGGCGACAGTGCCGGCGGCTCGGCGAAGCAGGGCCGCAACCGGCGCTTCCAGGCGATCCTGCCGCTCAAGGGCAAGATCCTCAATGTCGAGCGGGCGCGGTTCGATAAGATGCTGAGCTCGGCCGAGATCGGCACGCTCATCGCCGCCATCGGCACCGGCATCGGCGCCGAGGAGTTCGACGTCGAGAAGGCGCGCTACCACCGCATCATCATCATGACCGACGCCGATGTCGACGGCAGCCACATCCGGACCCTGCTCCTCACCTTCTTCTTTCGCCAGATGCCGCAGCTCATCGAGAAGGGATTTCTCTACATCGCCCAGCCGCCGCTCTATCAGGTGAAGCGCGGCCACGGCAAGGCGGTCTATCTCAAGAACGATACGGCGCTCGAAGAATACTGCATCACCGCCGGCATCAGGGATGCGGTGTTCCGCCAGCACGACGGCGTCGAGCGCGCCGGCAACGACCTTCTGGACATCGTCGAGCGGGCGCGAACCGCGCGCCACCTGTTGCAGCCGCTGGCACGCAAGGCCGGAAGTCTCGACGCTGTCGAACAGGCGGCGATCGCCGCGCTGCTCGACCCGGCGGTGCTCGAGGACGAGGCGACGGCAAGCGCGGCCGCGGCGCTGCTGGCACGGCGTCTCGATGCGCTGGCGTCGGCGGCGGAGCGCGGCTGGCAGGGCACCGCGGAGGTCCGGCGCGCGCTCCACCTCACCCGCACGCGGCTTGGCGTCACCGAGCACCGCGTCATCGACATGGCGCTGCTGCGCAGCGCCGAGGCGCGGCGGCTGGCCGAATACGCGCCCGATTTCGCCGAGATTTTCGCGGCACCGGGCCGGCTCGTGGCGAAGGAAAAGGAAACCGTCGTGAACGGCCCGTCCGCGCTGGTCGATGCGGTGATGGAGCTAGGCCCCAAGAAAGGCGACATCCAGCGCTACAAGGGCCTGGGCGAGATGAATCCCGAGCAGCTCTGGGAGACGACGCTCAACCCCGACGCCCGTACCCTGCTCCAGGTCAAGGTGCCACACGCCGATCTCGCGGAAGAGACGTTCTCCACCCTCATGGGCGACGTCGTCGAGCCGCGCCGCGATTTCATCCAGGCGAACGCACTCCAGGTCGCCAATCTCGACGTGTGAGGGGGTCGGGCGGTTGTAACAGCCAGTGCAATTCGGTCAGCGCGCGACGTTGTGGTAACGGCACGCTGCGATTTCGATCCGTCGGTCATCGCCCTTGCCGACGACGCGATAGACGAGACGATGATCAGACGTGATGCGACGCGACCACCAGCCGGCGAGCTCGCCGCACAACGGCTCGGGCTTGCCCAGCCCCTGAAACGGCTGACGCTTGGCGTCCGTCACCAGGGCGTTGATCTTGCCGAGAATGTCTGGATCGTGCGTTTGCCAGTGGAGGTAGTCCTCCCAAGCCTGCACCGTCCAGAGCAGCTTCACTCGCCGATGTCGTGCTCGACCAGCCTGCCCGCCTCAGCATCCCTTACCGATTGCAGCAGCCGTTCTGCCGCGTGACCACGAGCGGCGCGCGCGACCGGCACACGGCATCGAAGTGCTTCTTCAGATTCCGCCGCAGCTCGGTGTATGACACATAATCCATTCGCCCCTCCGTTCATGTACAGATATACGTACATATCGGTCCGGCCTCTCAATCCGCGCCCCGATCCCCGAGGAGATTCCCTTCCATGAGTTCCGAGCCCGATGCGCGGCAGATTCTCTCCTCGGTCGCGGCGCGGAACGGGGTCGCCCGCGACCTCGGCATCGAACTGGTCGAGGGACGCCTGGGATACGCGCGCCTTGCGCTTACGGTGCAGGACCGCATGGTGGGCGGGCACGGCATCTGCCAGGGCGGCTACATCTTCACCCTCGCCGACATGACCGGCGCCTATGCCTGCCTCAGCCACAACCGCCAGACCGTGACCCAGACCGCGCACATCACCTATGTGAGCCCGGCCCAGCGCGGCGAGCGGCTCGTCGCCGAGGCGGTGGAGCTGACCCGAACCAGGCGCAGCGCCACCTACGATGTCCGCGTCACTGCCGGCGACGGCAGGCTGGTGGCGCTGTTCCGCGGCCAATGGCGGATCATGGAGGCGCCGGCGATCGACCCGTCGGGCGCGCCGACCGCCGTGGTCAGATCTTGAAGGTCGTCCGCACCTCGGCCGGGAACAGATCCTCCGGCTGCAGCAGCCGGTGGCACACGCCCTGCTCGTAGCCGAAGCGCAGGAACGCCTCGAGCGTGGTGCGGTTCGCCTCGATCCCATAGGGCATCGGGTCGCCGCCGAAGAGTTCGCGCGCATGGTCGGCGATCGCGGCGATCCACGGGACCGGAAACCGGCTCGCGGTGATCTCGAGCGAGCGCGCGAGACTGCGCCGCTTCGCCGCCTCGAACGCCTCGAGCAGATTGGTCGCAACCCACGGGAAGCGGTCGAGCACGGCACGCCGCACCGCGATCACGTGCATGATCGGATAGATGCCGGTCTTGCGGAAATACGCCTCCTCGACCGGGCGGTAGTCGGGGATGAGCCGCGCCACCCGGGAATCGCCCGCCTCGAACGAGGGCGGCGCATGGGCCGACATCACCGCATCGACACCGCCCGCGAGCAGCAGGCGATCGAGCGAGGAATCGGGACGCTGCGAATAGCGCACGCCGCGCGGCAGCTTGAGTTCGACCTTCTCCTGCCGTCCGGGCTGGCCCACCCCGGCCTGGACCCATTCGACGGCATCGAGCGGGATGCCGTATTCGTGCACCAGGAGGCCACGGGTATAGACCGCCGCCGTCTGCGCCCATTCGGGAATGCCGATGCGCCGGCCGCGCAGATCCTCGATCGCGCGCACCGGGCCGTCGCGCCGCACGTAGAGCGACGAGTGCCGGAAGACGCGCGAGGGAAACACGGGGATGGCGGCAATGGCGGTCTCGCCCTGGGAGACGAGCGAGGTGTATTTGCCCATCGACATCTCCGAGACCTCCCACTCGCGATAGCGCGTGAAGCGGTGGAAGATCTCTTCGACCTCGAAATGCAGCGTGTTGAGCGCGATGCCCTGCGCGCGGACCTCGCCGGCGGCGAGATCGCGCACGTGGTCATAGGCGCTGATCGCAAGCGACAGGACCAGGCGTCCGTCGGGAGCAAAGGTCGGCGTCCAGGACGGAGCCGCCTCGGTATGAAGGGGAGTATCCATGGCAGGCCCAACCTAATCGGGTAAGGCGCCGGCGACAAGAGCGGTGCGTCCGCGGCGAGCGCGCGCTCGACCGGACCATCCGAAATCTGCCGCACGCCGATGGGCGCGGCCGATTCATGCGAATCCGACAGCACCGGGACAAGCCTCTTTCCTCGCCCCTGGTCTCCGTGCAATATCCCGGCACCGATTGAAGGAGGGCATACGATGAAGAAGTTGGACCTGCCAAACGAGCCGCAAGGGATGGAGCGGCCACTACCGTCGGAAGGCACCGGAACCTGGGGCAGCGATTGCATCGCCGAGGTTCTGCGTGCCCTCGACATTCCTTTCGTCGCCCTCAATCCGGGGTCGAGCTATCGCGGGCTGCACGACAGCATCGTCAACAAGCTCGGCAACGAACGGCCGCAGATGCTGCTGTGCCTGCACGAAGAGGCGGTGGTGGCAATCGCCCATGGCTGGGCCAAGGTCACCGAGCGGCCGATGCTCGCGGTGGTGCACGCCAATGTCGGGCTGATGCATGCGACCATGGCGATCTACAACGCCTGGTGCGACCGCGCGCCGCTGGTGCTGCTGGGCGCCAACGGCCCGGTCGACGCGGCGCTGCGGCGGCCGTGGATCGACTGGATCCACACCACGCGGGACAACGGCGCCATCGTCCGCAACTACACCAAATGGGACGATCAGCCGCACTCGATCGCGGCGGCCTATGAATCGATCCTGCGCGCCCGCAAGATCGCGGCGACCACGCCGCGCGGCCCGACCTATGTCGTGCTCGACGTCGAATTGCAGGAGCAGAAGCTCGCCAACCCGCCGGCCGTGCCGGATGCGAAGCGCTTTCTCCCGCCCGCGCCGATCGCACCGCCGGCCGATCTGGCCGAGGAGGCGGCGCGTCGCCTGCTGGCCGCGGAACGCCCGCTCATCCTGATGGGCCGGGTGAGCCGCAGCGAAGCGGCCTGGGCCGAGCGCGTCAAGCTCGCCGAGACGCTGGGCGCCGTCGTCCTCACCGATCTGAAGCTCGCCTCCGCCTTCCCGACCGACCACCCGCTGCTGGGCGCGCCGGCAGGCGCGTACTCGAGCGCACCGGGACAGGAGATCATCCGCCAGGCCGACGTGGTTCTGGTGCTCGACTGGGTCGACCCCGCGGGAACGCTCAAGGCCGCGTGGAAGGGCGCCGACGTCGCCTCGAACATCATCTGCGTCTCGCTCGACCAGCATCTCCACCAAGGCTGGAGCATGGACTATCAGGGCCTGCCGCCGGTCGATCTCCCGATCATGGCCGACACCGATCCGACCGTGGCGGTGATGAACGCGGCGCTGGCGAAGCTCGGCGCGCGCAAGAAACCGGCATGGCCCGGACGCAAGCCGGTCGCCGGCCCATCGATCAAGATGGGCGACGCCGCCGGACCCATTGCCGTGCCGATGCTCGCCCAGGCAATGCAGAAGGCGGTGGCGGGGCGCCAGATCACCCTCATCCGTCATCCGCTGTCCTTCGCCGGCCATCTCTGGCCGATCAAGCATCCGCTCGATTTCCTCGGCAGCGACGGCGGCGGCGGCGTCGGCTCGGGCCCGGGCACGTCCGTGGGCGCGGCGCTCGCTTTGCGCGGCAGCGGCCGGCTGCCGGTGGCGATCCTCGGCGACGGCGACTTCATGATGGGAAGCTCGGCGTTCTGGACCGCGGTGCATTACCGCGTGCCGTTGCTGGTGGTCGTCGCCAACAACCGCTCGTTCTATAACGACGAGCTGCACCAGGAACGGATGGCGCGCGAGCGCGGCCGGCCGGTCGAGAACAAGTGGATCGGCCAGCAGATGAAAGACCCCGAGATGGACCTCGCCATGATCGCGCGCGGCCTGGGCGCCACCGGCTTCGGTCCGGTGACCCGCCTGGGCGATCTCGCCGCGACGCTGGAGAGCGCGGTCAAGGCCGCCGCCGACGGCCAGGTCGTGGTCGTCGATGTCCGGGTCGAGCCCGGCTACGATGCCGCCTCGGCGGCAGCGATCACCCGCGCGCCGGGCGCCGCCTGAGGCCGGCATGGCCGCGACCGGGAGCCGCGTGCAGACCGGTCGCGTGCCAAAGCCGTCGTGATTCGTCGATCAAGCGACATCGCCGCCGATGGCCCTTCCGGGCGATCGGCGGCGATGTAGTTTTCCGAGAGCGATTGGCCGGCCCGCGGCCGGCCGCGACGCGGTCGTGCGCGCTCAGGCGTTGCCGCGCTGCTCGCGGAAGAAGTCGAGCTTTTCCTGCACGACGCGGTCGGAATAGGCGAACAGGAACGCGTCCTCCGACGCCTCGTGCTCGCGGAACTTCCAGCTCGGCGCGACGAAGATGTCGCGCGGTCCCCATTCGAACGTCGCGTCGCCGATCTTGCTCGTGCCGTGGCCCTCGACGCAGACGAAGACGGTGCTGTCGGTCGAGCGGTAGGGCGCAGTCTTGAAGCCCTTGGGCAACAGCGTCATCCAGGTCGAGATCGTGGGCATCGCCCAGCCGCCCGTCACCGGATTGATGTATTTCATCTTGAGGCCGTGATAGGGGTCGGGCGCGTGGAACTTGCGCATGCGCTCCAGCGCGTCGCGCGTCTTGGCATAGCGGTAATTGAAGATCGGCGTCGTCTGGCTCGTGAACTCGGCGCCGTCGGGCAGCATGTTGGCGCCCGCCTCGGCATCGGCCGCTCCCTCGGGCCGCGTCACGGGATGCACCTTGGCCGGATATTCGTCGCGGAAGCTCGCATCCATCAGGTTGACGATGTGCATGTCGAGCCCGTCGAGCCAGACCATCGGCCCGTCGCCTTCATTGCCGTGGTCGTGCCAGGTCATCGACGGCGTGATCACGAAGTCGCCGGGCTCCATCATGGTGCGCTCGCCGGCGACCGCGGTATAGGCGTTGCGGCCCTCGATGATGAAGCGCAGCGCCGCGGCGGCATGTCGGTGCGCCGGCGCGATCTCGCCGGGAAGAATGATCTGCAACCCGCCGAACAGGCTGTGCGTGATGCGCGACTGGCCGGGAAGCGCCGGGTTCTCGAGGATCATCACGCGGCGCTCGGCCTCCTCGGTGGAGATGATGTTGCATGCCTCCATGAGATGCGGCCGGATCTCGTCGTAGCGCCACAGCGCCGCGGCGCATTTGGCCACCGGCTCGTCGGTGACGAGGCCGCCGAGCACGCGCCACAGCGGTGCCAGATGGTTCCCGCCGGCACGGCGATAGAACGCCTCGCGCCCCTTCTCCGCCTCGCGGTTGACGGTCGAGAGCATCGTATCGGCTGCCATGATTCGCCTCCTGGGGATCGAGCGGACGGATTCTGGCTTCACAATTGTGCGCGCCGGCGCCACCTGTCAAGCCGCCTCCGGCCGGCCGTCGGGCGCGAGCGACGCGGGAATACCGGGGCGGCAGCGGGCCTAGACCGCGGCCTGGCGCGCCAGGCCCAGGCGGCGGGTGAGTTTCTGGCCGCGGCTCGCCTCGAACAGGACATCGAGCACCCGCGCCGCCGCCGCGATCCGCGTCTCGATCGCCGGATGCGACGGCGTCTCGCCCAACGTGTCGAGCAGGAGCCCGACGCGCGCGTCGATTTCCGCGCCGATCATTTCGACGGTCTCGTGCACGTTCTGCCCGAAGCCGTGGCGCGCGCCACGCTGCTGCAGCAGCAGGAGAAGGCGGGCGGTCTCGACCGCGGCCGTCGCGTCGGCCTCGGCCGGCGGCGCGCTCGGATCGGGCCCGGGCACAAGCCCGCGCACAGCGCCGCCATGGCGCACGGCCGGCAGGATGCTGCGCAACAACTGCGCGGCGAGATGGGTCTGGAAATCGCGGCCGACCGCGTCCGCGATCGCGACGCGCGTCTCCAGGATCGCCTCGCCCCACGGACTGTCGCGCCGGAAGCCGAACTCGCCGAGCAGGCCTTCGACATCGTCCGCGTAACCGGTGACGGCGGCGGCCATCCGCGCAGCATCGACGGCGCCGCCGCGTGGCGCGGCAAGCGCGACGATGCCCTGGGCCGTGCTGCGCAGTCCTTGAATGAGACGATCGCCGATCGCGGCGAACTCGGTGTCGTGCAGCACCGCGTCGTTCGGCTTCCGCATCAGCGCGCGGCCGAGGCGCAGGATCTCCCACGGCCGGCGCAGGCGATTGAGCAGGCCGAGGGCGAGGAACACGCTGTCCATTCCGCGCGCTTCGCTGAGCGCGAGATAATGGCGTTTCGCTACCGCGATGGCGTCGGGAACGAGGTCGATGATCTGCCGCCCGTCGAGCCGGCCGTTCATCGCCAGCGCGCGGTCGATCGCGGCGAACGCCTCGGTCAGCGGCTCGGCAAGGGTCAAGAGCGTGGCAATCGCGCGGATGTCGGCTACCAGCCCCAGGCGCGGAAAGAGCGCGCCGAGGGCGCCCGCGCCACGCGGCTTCGCCAGCTCTTCCGCCAGGGTGCGGGTCCATCCGGCCGCTGCCGCCTGCGCCCGCAGGGCCAGGCTCTCGGTCGAGGCCGGAATGGCCTCGGTGAAGCAATCGGCGAGCGCCGCCTCGAACGGGGCCAATTCCGCGCCGGCGATGCGCTTCAGCGCCTCCCACCACGGCACCAATACCGCGCGCGCGACGCAGCCGGGCGGCCGCGGCTCGTCCTGGCTGTCGACAAGGAAATGTTCGAAGCCGCCGGCGACGAGGCGGCACAATGCCGGAATGCGCGGCGCCCGGCCAGCCCGGAGCTGCGGCCGCAGTGCTGCCAGCATCTGATCCGTCGGCAGTGCCTCGCGCCCGCGCAGACGGCGCAGCTCGATCACCCGCGCCAGCGCCACCGCCTCCTCGACCGACAGACGCCCCAGCGTCGCACCGAACAATGCGCTCTTGTCCATGCTCCCATGGGTAACCGGGCACCCTTAAAGAGGGATTAATGCCGGTTCAGGGGAATCGCACAGGGCTGGCGTTCGGTCGTGCGTCCTTTGACTCGCGGCTTTGCCGCGGCTCAGGATGAGGCGCTTTCCTCGATGCCATCACAGATTTTTCCTCACCCTGAGCATCGTCGAAGGGCGCAGGATGGCGGTGCAGCGCCAAATGCGAATGCCCTGAATGCCGGTTTTGCCGCGGCCCGGGCCGGGGTCTATGATGGGACGGTGCCCAGGATGGGACGACGCCCAGGAGGCGACCATGGCCATCATGCTCGACCACACGATCGTTCCGGCCCGCGACAAGGAAGCGTCCGCCCGGTTCTTCGCGCGGATCTTCGGGCTGCGCTATGACGGACCGCAGTCTCATTTCGCACCGGTTCGGGTCAACGACACGCTGACGCTCGATTTCGACAACGAAACCGATTTCGAGCGGCATCACTATGCCTTCAAGGTGAGCGACGCGGAGTTCGATGCGATCCTCGCCCGCGTCAAGGACGAGGGCCTCGTCTACGGCAGCGGCCCGACCGCGCTCGCCGACATGGCGGTCAACCACCGCCGCGGCGGCCACGGCTTCTATTTCCGCGACCCTGACGGCCACGTCCTCGAAGTGCTGACGCGATAGCGCTCAGGCGACACGGCGTGCCGGCGCAGCGAGGCGACGAAAGCGCCAGACCACCGCCGGCGGAAAATTGCGCCAGATGCGCTGCCCGACCTCGCCCATGAGGCCGAGCTCCGGTGCGGCGACGACCGGCGAGGCGACGCCATAGGTGTATTGGACGAAGGTGCCCTGCGCACCGAGCACGGCGAAGCTCTGCTCGACGATGCGCCGCCGCGCCGACTTGGGGAGCGACAAAAGCGGCAGGCTCGAGACCACGGTGGCGACGGCACCGATGGCGAGCGGCCGCAGCAGCGCCACCAGTTCAGCAGCGTCGCCGCGCACCACCTTCACCCCGGGAAAGCGTGTGCGCAGCAGCGCCGCCAGCATCCGGTCGCGTTCGACCACGACGAGCCGCCCCGGCGCGACCCCGTGTTCGAGCAACGCGCGGGTGATGCTCCCGGTCCCGCCGCCCAGCTCGACCACGGCGCCATTGCCGCTGGCATCGACCTCGCGGGCCATGGCGCGGCCCAGCGCCCGGCTCGACGGCGCGAGCGCGCCGATGAATTGCGGCGACTTGATCCAGCGCGACAGGAAGAGCGCCGCCTCCTGCTCCGGGCGCAGCCGCCGCGAACGGCGGCAGCGCGCAGCCGGCACAACCTTGATCGGCTTGGTCAAATTGCCGTCATCCCTTTTTCACGTGTTGGACCGTAAGATGACCCCCGGCCGGCGAGCGCCGGCGCCCTGAGCAACAAATTAGACAAGGTGGCCGGAAAAGCAAATTCCACGGCGCGGCCACGTCGGGCAGGAGATCGGGCATGACATTGCGTTCCGAGCAGCAGAAGCAGGATGCCGTCGCCGCCGCCGCAGCGCTTGCGGCCGCGCGTCTCGGCCCGCCCCGGGCTGCGCCGGTGCAGAGTTTTTTGACACAGTTCTACAGTCATGTGCCGCCGTCCGACGTACATGACCGCCGCGCCGAGGACCTTTATGGCGCCGCCGTTTCGCTGTGGCAGTTCGCGCAGACGCGCAAGCCCGGCCAGGCCAAGCTGCGCGTCATCAATCCGCGCGTCGAGATCGACGGCTGGCGCGCGCCCGGCACCGTCGTCGAGATCGTCAATGACGATATGCCGTTCCTGGTCGATTCGGTGACTGCCGCGCTCAACGGCGAAGGGCTGGCGGTGCGTCTGGTCATTCACCCGATCCTCTACGTCGAGCGCGGCAGCGACGGCAAGCTCGCAACCCTGCACGAGCCCGACGCGCGCGAGGGCGCGCGCGAGTCGGTCATGCATGTCGAAATCAGCGAGGTCAGCGATCCCAAGCGGCTCGAGACGCTGGCAGCCCGGCTCGAGAAAGTGCTCGATGAAGTGCGCGCGGCGGTGGCGGACTGGCGCGAGATGCTGGCGCGCGCCGAGGAGATCCGGCGCGGGATCGCCGCCGCGCCGCCGCCGGTGAGCGCGGAGGAGCTGAGCGAAACGCTCGATTTCCTCGATTGGCTCGGCGACGACAATTTCACCTTCCTCGGCCATCGCGAGTATCGCTTCGGCGGCGGCGCCAATGGCGGCGGCGGCGCCGACATCGTGCCGGGGAGCGGTCTCGGCATCCTGCGCGACGAGGCCTATCCGGTGTTCGACGGGCTGCGCAACTTCGCGACGCTGTCGCCCGAGGTGCGCGCCTTCCTGATGGAGCCGCACCCCCTGCTGGTCACCAAGACCAGCCACCGCTCCAACGTCCACCGCGCCGTGCACATGGACGTGGTGGCGGTGAAGAAATTCGGCCCCGACGGGCAGCCCGTGGGCGAGCGGCTGTTCGTCGGGCTCTTCACCTCCGCCGCCTATGCCAAGAGCCCGCTCGGCATTCCGCTGCTAAGGCGCAAGGTCAGCCGCACCCTGGCCCGCGCCGGCTTCGATCCCGCGAGTCACGACGGCAAGGCCCTGCTCCACACCCTCGAAACGTATCCGCGCGACGAGTTGTTCCAGATCGCCGAGGACGAGCTCTACGACATCGCGCTCGGCATCCTCGGGCTGCAGGAGCGCCAGCGCGTCGCGCTGTTCGCGCGCCGCGATCCGTTCGGCCGGTTCGTCTCGGCCTTCGTCTATGTGCCGCGCGACCGCTACAACACCGAGCTGCGCCAGCGCTTCGCCGCGATCCTCGAGCGTGCCTATGGCGCCCGCGTCGACAGTTTCGCAACGCAACTCGACCAATCCGTGCTCGCGCGGGTGCATTTCATCCTGCGCACGCCGCCGGGTGCCGTGAGCCCGGTCGATGTCGCCACCGTCGAGGACGGTCTCGCCGATGCGGCGCGAAGCTGGGCCGACCGGCTCGCCGACGCGCTCGCCGGCACGCTCGGCGAGGAGGTCGGGCTCGCCCTTTTCCGCCGCTATGGCACCGCTTTTCCCAGCGATTACCGCGAGCGCTTCCCGGCCTCGGCAGCGGTCTACGACATCGAGCACATCGAGGCCGTGACGCGCGGGCTGGCGCTGGGGATGACACTCTACCGCCCGATCGAATCCCTGCCGGACGAGCTTCGCTTCAAGATTTATCACCGCGGCACGCCGATCGCGCTCTCGGACGTGCTGCCGATGCTCGAGCACATGGGTTTCAAGGTGATCGCCGAAGTGCCCTACGAGATCAACCCCGAGGGCACGGCCGAGCCGGTGTGGATGCAGGATTTCGGCCTGCTGTCGCCGCTGGGCGAGGTCGATGTCGCCGGCCTCAAGCCGCGGTTCGAGGACGCCTTCGCCCGCGTCTGGGGCGGCACCATGGACAGCGACGGCTTCAACCGCCTCATCCTGCTGGCCGGGCTCGATCGGCGCCAGGTCACCGTGCTGCGGCTCTACGCCAAGGTGATGCGCCAGGCCGGCAGCGCCTATAGCCAGGCCTATATGGAGGACACGCTCGCGCGTCACCCGGCGATCGCGGCCAAGCTGATCGCGCTGTTCGAATGCCGCTTCGATCCCGCGCGCGCGGCGGACGCGGCGCCGGCGAGCGAACGCTTCGGCCGCGACATCGAGGCCGACCTCGACGCGGTGACGAGCCTCGATGAAGACCGCATCATCCGCAATTTCCTCACGCTCGCGCTCAACTCGCAGCGCACCAATTATTTCCTCGACCGCCCCTATCTCGCGGTCAAGCTGGCGAGCCGCGCGATCGAGCTGTTCCCGCTGCCGCGGCCGTTCTGCGAGATCTTCGTGCTGAGCCCGCGCATGGAAGGCGTCCATCTTCGCGGCGGCAAGGTCGCGCGCGGCGGCATCCGCTGGTCCGACCGCAAGGAGGATTTCCGCACCGAGATCCTGAGCCTGATGAAGGCGCAGATGGTGAAGAACGCGGTGATCGTGCCGACCGGCTCCAAGGGCGGGTTCGTGGTGAAGCGCCCGCCCGCGCGGCGCGACGCGCTCCCGGACGAGGTCGTGCATTGCTACACCACGCTGATGCGCGGCATGCTCGACCTGACCGACAACATCGTCGGCGACAGGCTCGTGCCGCCCGCGAACATCGTCCGCCACGACGGCGACGACCCCTATCTCGTCGTCGCCGCCGACAAGGGCACGGCGACCTTCTCCGACATCGCCAACGGCATCGCCGGCGAATACGGATTCTGGCTCGGCGACGCCTATGCCTCGGGCGGCTCCGAGGGCTACGACCACAAGGCGATGGGTATCACCGCGCGCGGCGCCTGGGAGACGGTGAAGCGGCATTTCCGCGAATTGGGGCTCGACATCCAGGTGCAGGACTTCACCTGCGTCGGCGTCGGCGACATGTCGGGCGACGTGTTCGGCAACGGCATGCTGCGTTCCGCCCATACGCGGCTGATCGCGGCGTTCGACCACCGCCACATCTTCCTCGATCCCGAGCCCGATGCCGCCGCCGGCATCAAGGAGCGCCGGCGCCTCTTCGAGCTGCCGCGCTCGTCATGGGCCGATTACGACAAGACGCTCATCTCGAACGGCGGCGGCGTGTTCGAGCGCGGCCTCAAATCGGTGCCGCTCTCGCCCGAGATCCGCGCCCGGCTCGGCATCGCGGCCGAGCATGTGACGCCGATGGAGCTGATCCAGGCGATCCTGCGGGCGCCGGTCGACCTGCTGTGGTTCGGCGGCATCGGCACCTATGTGAAGGCATCGGACGAGACCCAGGCCCAGGCCGGCGACCGCGCCAACGATGCGCTGCGCGTCGACGCCGCGACGCTGCGCGCCCGCGTCGTCGGCGAGGGCGCCAATCTCGGCGTGACCCAGCACGGCCGCATCGAATACGCGCTGAAAGGCGGGCGCATCAACACCGACGCCATCGACAACTCGGCCGGAGTCGACACCTCGGACCACGAGGTCAACATCAAGATCCTGCTCAACGCCGCGGTCGCGGCCGGCGATCTCACCATGAAGCAGCGCAACGAGCTGCTGCACACGATGACCGATGAAGTGGCGGCGCTGGTTCTGCGCGACAACTATCTCCAGGGCCTCGCCCTCTCGCTCGAGGAGCACGAGCGGTTGGCGCGCTTCGACCGGCATGTGCGGCTCATGCGCGAACTCGAGCGGGCGCAGCGTCTCGACCGCGTCGTCGAGGAACTGCCCGCCGACGAGACGCTGGCCACGCGCGCCGCCGAACGCCAGGGCCTGACGCGGCCCGAACTCGCGGTGCTGCTCGCCTATGTCAAGACCACGCTGGTGGACGATCTGCTCGCATCGGATTTCCCCGACGATCCGCAGCTCGCCGAGGATCTCTTCGCCTATTTCCCGCGCGTGCTGGTCGAGCGCTTTCGGGCCGGCATTCTCGCCCATCGCCTGCGCCGCGAGATCATCGCCACGGTCGCCGCCAACGATCTCGTCAACCGCGCCGGGCTCGCCTTCGCCCGTGAACTGGGCGAGCTCACCGGCCGCGGCCCGGGCGAGGTGACGCGCGCCTATATGATCGTGCGCCGCATCTACGATTTGGACGCCTTCTGGGACGCCGTCAACGCGCTCGACAACAAGGTGCCGGCGGCGGTGCAGCACGAGATGCTGCTCGCGTCCGCCCGCCTGGTCGAGCGCGCGGCGGGGTGGTTCCTGCGCAACCCGACGCTCGACATCGCCGCCGAGACGCACGCGTTCCGCTCCGGCATCGCCGCGCTCGCGGGCGCCATTGCCGAGATCGTGCCTGAATCGCACCGCCTCGCGCTCCATCACCGCGCCGAGGCATTGGCGAAGCAGGGCGTGCCGGCGGCGACGGCGCTGCAGGCGGCGCGGCTCGATTTCCTGGTCTCGGCGGTGGACATCGTGCGCCTGTCGCTGACGACGGGACAGAACGTCGCCGAGCTGGGCCGCCGCTTCTTCGCCGTCGGCGCCCGCTTCCGGCTCGATGCGTTGCGCGTCGCCGCGCGCAAGCTCGACGCGAGCACCGCCTGGCAGAAGCGCGCCGTCGCCGCGGTGATCGAGGATCTCTACGCGCAACAGGCCGAACTCACCGCCAAGGCCGTCGCCGAGAGCCACGATTTCGAATCCTGGATCGAGCGCCACAGCCGCGATCTCGCCCGCCTCGAACTCCTCGAACGCGAGATCGAGGCCGCGGCGACGCCCGACCTTGCCATGCTCACGGTGGCGACCCGGACGCTGCGCGGCTTTCTCGCGGCGTGAGGCGCTTGATGGCGCGAGCTCGCGGCAAGCGCGCGGTCGGCATAGCGAACGCTGCGGCAGAATTCGTGCGCCCTTCGACTGCGCTTCGCTTCGCTCAGGGTGAGGCCGTTTCCTTATGCCGCAAAGATTTTCCCTTATCCTGAGCCAAGCGCGAAGCGCGCAGTCGAAGGACGCGCTGCGCGCCTGCAATCCTGTGATCTGCCGCGGCCGGACCGCCCTTACGCCCGGTTCATGCGGTTGTCGACCAGGTCGTTGACCACCGCGGGATCGGCCAGCGTCGAGATGTCGCCGAGCGCCTCGTGCTCGTTCGCCGCGATCTTGCGCAGGATTCGGCGCATGATCTTGCCCGAACGGGTCTTGGGCAGGCCCGGCGCCCATTGCACGAGGTCCGGCGAGGCGATCGGGCCGATCTGCTTGCGCACCCACTGGACCAACTCGCCGCGCAGCTTCTCCTCGGGCTCGAACCCCACCTTCAAGGTGACATAGGCATAGATGCCCTGACCCTTGATGTCGTGGGGATAGCCTACCACCGCGGCCTCGGCGACCTTGGGATGGGCGACGAGCGCGCTTTCGACCTCGGCGGTGCCGATGCGGTGGCCGGCGACGTTGATCACGTCGTCGACGCGGCCGGTGATCCACCAATAGCCGTCCTCGTCGCGGCGGGCGCCGTCGCCGGTGAAGTACTTGCCGGGAAAGGCCGAGAAATAGGTGTCGATGAAGCGCTTGTGGTCGCCGAAGACGGTGCGCATCTGGCCGGGCCAACTGTCGGCGATGCAGAGATTGCCCTCGGCCGCGCCTTCGAGCAGCTTGCCGTCGCCGTCGACGATCACCGGCCGCACGCCGAAGAACGGCCGCGTCGCCGAGCCCGGCTTCAGCGGCGTCGCGCCCGGCAGCGGCGTGATCAGGATGCCGCCGGTCTCGGTCTGCCACCAGGTATCGACGATCGGCACGCGGCCTCCGCCGACGACGCGGTGGTACCACAGCCACGCCTCGGGATTGATCGGCTCGCCGACCGTGCCGAGCAGACGCAGGCTCGCGCGCGAGGTCGATGTGACGAAATGGTCGCCCTCGCGCATCAGCGCGCGGATCGCCGTCGGCGCGGTATAGAAGATGCTGACCTTGTGCTTGTCCACCACCTGCCAGAAGCGCGAGGCGTCGGGATAATTGGGCACGCCTTCGAACATCAGCGTGGTGGCGCCGTTGGCGAGCGGACCATAGACGATGTAGCTGTGCCCCGTGACCCAGCCGACATCGGCCGTGCACCAGTAGATGTCGCCGTCGTGATGGTCGAACACGTATTGATGCGTCATCGCGACATAGACGAGATAGCCGCCGGTGGTGTGCAGCACGCCCTTGGGCTTGCCGGTCGAGCCCGACGTGTAGAGGATGAACAGCGGGTCCTCGGCCGACATCGCCGCCGGCGGGCAGTCGCGCGACGCGTTCGCCACCGCATCGTGATACCAGATGTCGCGGCCCTCGACCCAGTTGATCCTGCCGCCGGTGCGGCGCACCACCAGCACCTGCTTGACGTCGGGACAGGATTTGAGCGCCTCGTCGGTGTTGGCCTTGAGCGGCACCTTGCGCCCGCCGCGCAGGCCCTCGTCGGCGGTGATGACGAAGGTCGAAGCGCAATCCTGGATGCGGCCCACGAGGCTTTCCGGCGAGAATCCGCCGAACACCACGGAATGGATGGCGCCGATCCGGGCGCAGGCGAGGATCGCCACCGCCGCCTCGGGGATCATCGGCAGATAGATCGTGACCCGGTCGCCCTTCTTGACGCCGTGCGCCTTCAGCACGTTGGCGAGGCGGCACACGCTGTCGTGAAGCTCGGCATAGCTGACGTGGCGGTGCTCGGACGGGCTGTCGCCTTCCCACAGGATCGCGGTCTGGTCGGCGCGGGTGGCGAGATGCCGGTCGATGCAGTTATAGGCGGCGTTGAGCGTGCCGTCCTCGAACCACTTGATGGCGACATTGCCGGTGAAACTGGCGTTCTTCACCTTGGTATAGGGCTTGATCCAGTGGAGACGCTTGCCCTGCTCGCCCCAGAACCGATCGGGATTGTCGAGCGACTCCTGGTAGAGCCGGAAATACCCCGCCTCGTCGATCCAGGCGCGTTCGGCAACGGATGAGGGGACCGGAAAGATCGTGGACATGGCGCTCGCTCCCGCTGATCGTCGGCCGATTATGCGCGAAGCGCGGACGCTGACAAGGCGGACGCTGACAAGATGGAGCGGCCTGGCCCCGGGATGGTCTTGCCGCCGGCGTCGCGACGATGCAGGCTCGTCGGCGAGGCCCGGGCGGCGGCGCGTCGCCCGGGTGGGGCGGAAGTTCGGCAGGGGGACCCGATGGCAGGCACGGACGAACGCGATGCTCATGTCTGGCGCTTCTTCCGCGCCGGCGGCTTCGATCAGGTGCGGATCGACACGGGCGCCGACATCGCCGCCCTGGCGAGGCTCGACCAGAAGCTCTGGGTCGCGCTCGCCTGCCCCACGCGCGGCGTCGAATTCGACGCGCGCACGCTCGACCTGATCGATACCGACGGCGACGGTCGCATTCGCGCGCCCGAGCTTCTCGCCGCTGCCGCTTGGGCGGTCGGATTGCTGCGCCGTCCGGACGATCTCGTCGGCGCCGGCGCGACCCTGCCGCTCGCCGCCATCAACGATGCCGCGCCCGAGGGAACCACCGTCCTCGCCTCCGCGCGCACCATCCTGCGCATGCTGGAGCGGCCCGACGCCGCAGCGATTTCGCTTCAGGACACGCTCGACATCGAGACGGCGCTCAATCACACCGACTTCAACGGCGACGGCATCGTCCCCGCCGCGGCGGCCGAGGACGAAGCGACGCGCACCGCCATGGCCGACATCATCGATTGTCTCGGCGCGGAGACGGACCGCAGCGGCCGGCCCGGCGTTTCCCAGGACAAGGTCGACCGGTTCTTCGCCGCCGCCGACGCCTATGCGCGATGGTGGAGCGAGGCGGAATCCGACCCCGCGCTCCTGCCGCTCGACGCGGACACCGCGGCCGCCGCGGCGCTGGTGCGCAAGCTTCGGCCCAAGCTCGACGACTATTTCGCGCGCTGCCGCATCGTCGAATTCGATCCCCGCGCGCTCGACGCGCTCGATCCCGCGCTGCCGGCCTATGCCGCGATCGCAGCGCAAACCGTGGTCGCCGACGAGGCCGAGATCGCGGCGCTGCCGATCGCGCGGATCGCGGCGGGAAAGCCGCTGCCGCTCGGCGACGGCATCAATCCCGCCTGGGCGGAGGCGATCGCTGCGTTCGGCCGCCTTGTCGTCACACCGCTGCTCGGCGCGCGCGCGAGCCTCGAGGAGGCCGAATGGCGCACCATCGAGGCGCGTCTTGCCGCGCACGAGGCGTGGGCCGAGCGCAAGCCCCCGACCGCGTTGGAAAAGCTCGGCCCCGACCGCATCCGCGCGCTGGCCGGGTCGGCGCTTGCATCCAGCATCGGCGCGCTCATCGCCCGCGACAAGGCGCTCGAGCCCGAAATGACGGCGATCGCCGCGGTCGAGAAGCTCATCCGCTTCCGCCGCGACCTGGCGCCGCTCCTCAACAACTTCGTTTCCTTCCGCGACTTCTACACGCGCAGCGGCAAGGCCCTGTTCCAGGCGGGCACGCTCTATCTCGACGGAAGGAGCTGCGAGCTGTGCGTCACGGTCGACGACGAGACGAGGCACGCGCAGCTTGCCACGCTGAGCCGCATCTATCTTGCCTATTGCCGCTGCACCCGCCGCGGCGCGGCCGAGAAGATGACGATCGCCGCCGCCTTCACCGCCGGCGATTCCGACAATCTCCTGGTCGGACGCAACGGCGTGTTCTACGACCGCAAGGGCCGGGACTGGGACGCGACGATCGTCAAGATCATCGAGCATCCGATCAGCATCCGCCAAGCCTTCTGGCTGCCGTACAAGCAATTCGCGCGGGCCGTGTCGGACCTGGTCCAGAAATTCGCGGCGGCGCGCGCGAGCGCCACATCGACCGGCATGACGCAGACCTTGACGCGGATCGGCGGCCCGGCGCCGGCGCCTGCCCCCGCACCCACAGCCGCAGCCGCGACCCAAGAGCCGCCCGCCGCCCGCGAGCCGGCGTTCGACGCGGCCCGCTTCGCCGGCATCTTCGCGGCGATCGGGCTCGCGATCGGCGCGATCGGCACGGCGGTCGCTTCGATCGTCACCGGCCTGCTGCGGCTGGCATGGTGGCAGATGCCGCTCGCGCTCCTTGGGATCGCGCTCGTCGTCTCGGGCCCGTCGGTGCTCATCGCCGCGCTCAAGCTGCGCAACCGCAATCTCGGCCCGATCCTCGATGCCTGCGGTTGGGCGGTCAATGCGCGCCTTCGAATCAACATTCCATTCGGCACCGCACTCACCTTGCTGGCCAAGCTTCCGGAACGGGCGGAGCGCTCGTTCACCGATCCCTATGCCGAGAAGAAGCGGCCGTGGCGCCTCTATCTCGGCGCGGCGGTCGTCGTGGCGATCGGCGTGGCGCTGTGGTGGTTCGGCTTCATCGCGGACTGGATCGGGCGCTGGTAGGCTGGCGCGGCCGGCGCCGCTGGAGGAAAGCGCCGCGTCAGCCGATCAGTCGCCGGCCGCCGGCTCGGCACCGCCGTTGCCGGCGCGCGGTTGCGGCGCGAAGTAGCCGCGGCCGGTCGCGACCAGCGCCGCCTGGGTCCGGTTGGCGACGTTGAGCCGCTTGATGATCTGTTTCACATGCGCCTTGACCGTGCTCTCCGACATCGACAGCGCGTCGGCGATGAGCTTGTTCGACTTGCCCTGCGAGATGAGCGCGAGCACGTCGCGCTGGCGCCGGGTGAGCTCCGAGCAAGGCTCGGCAGCTTCGGCAAGGGCCGGATCGGCGCTGGGGCGGTAAGGGCCGCCCTCGATCAGCGAGGACGGGACATAGACACCGCCCGCGAGAACCAGATCGATCGCCCCCATCAGCACCCTGAGGCTCAACGAGACCGGCAGGAAACCGCGCGCGCCGGTGCCGAGAATCTGCCGCGCGCGCTGCGGATTGTCGGCCTCGGCCACGACCACGACCGGGGTGTCGGGCAGCGCGCGACGCAGCGCCTCGATCTGGCGCAATTCGATGTGATCGGCGGTCGCCGCGCCCATCAGGACGAGATCGAACCGGGTGCCGCCGGCGGCGAGTTGGACCACATCCGCCGCGGTCGTCGCTTCCACGACGTTCCGATCGGGGCTGTGCTGGGCCATGGCGAGCCTCAGGCATTCGCGGCGCAACCGGCTCGAATCAACGACGGCGATGGTGCTGTCGGAGGCGGCAACCGCGGCGGCAGGATCGATGCTGCCATTCGCTCCCGGTGCGATCATTCATCCCTCCATTCCCGCGACCGCGCTCGCGACGCGCGCCCTCATCCTTCAGGATCGGTGGTTGCCTTACCCCAATGAAGTAATTTTGTGTGACGTTATGTATCGGAATGTAACCGTTCGCGCCGCGGCGGCTTGCGTACATTTCGACCGCGGTTTAAGACAAGATTTACGCGACGCTGCGACGCTTGGGGCCAACGCCGCGAGACCCCCGCACCGTGACCGCCACACCCCCATCGCCTCCGCTGTCGCTGCCACAGCTTACGGTGATCCAGAATGCGCCGGACCGCGGCACGCCGGGCGTCGCCTTGCCCATGACCAAGACAGCGGGCGCGCGTGCGCCGGGAACCGCGGCCCCGGCGACACAGGGCCGCGGCCGCATCGTCGACATCGTGGTCTGAGCGCCAGCGCAGCGAAGGCGGTCTCGGGCGCAAGGGCGCTGCGCCTTCAGTGGCGGAAGTGGCGCATCCCGGTGAACACCATGGCGATGCCGGCGCGGTCGGCCGCATCGATGACTTCCTGGTCGCGCACCGAACCGCCCGGCTGGATCACCGCCGTCGCCCCGGCCGCGATCGTCGCCTCGAGCCCGTCGGCGAAGGGAAAGAAGGCATCGGACGCCGCCACCGCGCCGCGCGTCGGCGGCGCCGCGAGGCCGGCTTCCCGTCCCGCCTCTTCGGCCTTCCACGCGGCGATGCGGGCCGCGTCGACGCGGCTCATTTGCCCGGCGCCGATGCCGACCGTGGCGCCTTCCTTGGCATAGACGATGGCGTTCGACTTGACGTGCTTCGCCACGGTAAAGGCGAAGAGCAGGTCCTGAGTCTCCGCCGCCGTCGGTGCGCGCCGCGTCACCGCTTTGAGCGCGGCCCCGTCGGTACGACCGTTGTCGCGGGTCTGCAGCAGATAGCCACCGGCGAGCGTGCGCAACACCAAGCCCGGGACGGCAGGATCGGGCAGCCCGAGCGCGACCAGCAGCCGCAGCGCCGTCTTGCGCGCCAGGACCGCGTGCGCCTCGGGGGTGATCTCGGGCGCGATCACCACTTCGACGAAGAGCTTGCCGATCGCCGTGGCGGTGGCGGCATCGAGCGGCCGGTTGACCGCGACGATGCCGCCGAAGGCGCTCACCGGATCACAGGCGAGCGCCTTGGCATAGGCAGCGGCAAGGTCGCCGGCGACGGCGACGCCGCAAGGATTGGCATGCTTGATGATCGCGACCGCGGGTGCGGCAAACTCCGCGACCAGTTCATAGGCGGCGTCGGTGTCGTTGAGGTTGTTGAAGGAAAGCTCCTTGCCCTGGATCTGCCGCGCCGTGGCGACGCCGGGCCGGCGCCCGCCGCCGACATAGAGCGCCGCCTGCTGATGCGGATTCTCGCCATAGCGCAGAATCTGCGCGCGCGCGGCGGCGAGCGCCATGGTCGCGGGAAAGGTCTCGCCACGCTCGGCGGCGAACCAGCCGGCGATCGCCGCGTCGTACGCTGCGGTGCAAGCGAAGGCGGCGGCGGCGAGCCGGACGCGCAATTCGCGCGTGGTGGCGCCGCCACGCGCGCGCATCTCCGCCACGACCGCATCGTAGTCGTTGGGATCGGTCACGACGGCGACGAATTCGTAGTTCTTGGCGGCGCCGCGAATGAGCGATGGTCCGCCGATGTCGATGTTCTCGATGCAGGTCTCGAACGGTGCGCCCTCGGCCACGGTCGCGGCGAAGGGATAGAGATTGACCACGACGAGATCGATCGTTGCGATGGCATGCGCCGTGAGCGCCGCGCGATGGGCGGCAAGGTCGCGGCGCGCGAGAATGCCGCCATGGATGGCAGGATGAAGCGTCTTCACCCGGCCGTCGAGCATTTCCGGGAAGCCGGTGACCGCGGCCACGTCCTCGACCGCAAGCCCGGCTTCGGCCAGCGCCCGCGCGGTGCCGCCGGTCGAGACCAGCGCCACCCCCATCGCCGCCAGCGCGCGCGCGAAAGGGACGAGCCCGGTCTTGTCGGAAACGGACAGAAGCGCCCGCGCGATCGGACGCAAGGAGGCTTCGGTCATCGGCGATTTCCTACAGCGGAGAGAAGGCGACGATAGAAGGAGCGGCCGGCGCATTCAAGCGGCGGCGCTGCGTCAATCGAGCCCCAGGAACTTGGCGCCGAAGCCGGCGTCGGCGAGCAGCGCTTCGCGCGTGCCCGAGAGCACGACGCGGCCGTTCTCGATGACATAAGCGCGCGTGACGAAATCGAGCGCGCGATGAATGTTCTGCTCGACCAGCAGCACCGTCACCCCTTCGGCGACGATCCGCTCGAGCGCCGCCATCACGTCGGCGATGACGAGGGGCGCGACGCCGATGAAGGGCTCGTCGAGCAGAAGGAGACGCGGCCCCGACATCAGCGCGCGGCCGATCGCCAACATCTGCTGCTGGCCGCCGCTGAGCTGGCCGGCCGCCTGGTGCGTCTTTTCCTGGAGCGCCGGAAACAGTGCGAACACGTTCGTGATCCGCTCGGCGATGCGCCGCCGCGCGGCAGGAAGATAGGCCCCCATCTCGAGATTCTCGCGCACCGACATCTCGGGAAAAAGCCGCCTCCCCTCCGGAACGAGGGCGATGCCGCGGGCGATGATGTCGCTCACCGCGCGCCGCGCGATGGCTTCGCCGGCAAAGCGGATCTCGCCCGCGAGCGGCGGATAAAGCCCGATGATCGCACCCAACGTGGTCGATTTGCCGGCCCCGTTGGCGCCGAGCAGCCCGACCCGTTCGCCGTCCTCGACCGCGAGGCTCACGTCCCAGAGCGCGCGCAGGCGGTCATGCTCGACGACGAGTCCTTCCACTTCGAGCAGGCTCATCGCGCCGCTCCCGACGCGGCGCCGAGATAGGTCGCGAGCACGCGGGCATCGCGCACCGCATCGGCGAGCGGCGCGTCGGCGATCACCCGTCCGGCGTCGAGCACCACGAGGCGGTCCACGACCTGGGCAAGCGCCGAGAAGATATGCTCGACCCAGATCACGGTAATACCGTAGCGGTCGCGGATCTCGCGGATGTGATCGACGAAGCGCCGCACCTCGACGGTGGAAAGTCCGGACGCGACCTCGTCGATCAGCAGAAGCTTGGGCCGTCCGGCGAGCGCGCGCGCGAGCTCGAGCGCCTTGCGCTCCTGCAGCCCGAGCGCGTCGGCCCGCGTCTCGAGCCGCGCGACGAGCCCGGCAAAGGCGGCGAACGGCGCCGCCTCGGCCATCGCTTCGGCGAGCACGATGCCGTCTTCGCGGAACATCAGCGCGATGGCGATGTTCTCGCGCACGGTGAGATCGCCGAACGGACGCGGGATCTGATAAGTGCGGCCGATGCCGAGCCGCGCCACCTGGTCGCGCCGCAAGCCCACGAGCGAGCGACCGTCGAATGCGAGCGCGCCGCGCTGCGGCCGGTAGACCCCGGAGATAAGATTGAACAGCGTGGTCTTGCCCGAGCCGTTGGGACCGACGAGGCCGATGATCTCACCCTTGGCGACGTTCAGCGTCAGATTGTCGACGGCGACGAGCCCGCCGAAGCTCAGCGTGAGATCGCGGCAGCCGAGGATCGATGCATCGGCTGCGGCGGCGATCGGCGGCAGCGGCAGCGCATCGCCCGCGGCGGCGGCGACGCGCCGGGCGATGCGCGCGTGATGCTCGCGGCCGAGCGGCGCGAGAATGGGAATGCGCTGCAGCGCCCGGGCGCGCAGCAGCCCGCCCGGGAGATAGCGGCCGATCAGCAGGATCGTCGCGCCGTAGATCGTAGCCTGCAGCATGCTGAGCTTGATCAGCAGCAATTGCTGCGCGCCGGTGAGGAGGACGACACCGACCAGCGGCCCCCACAGCAGCCCCGAGCCGCCCAGCAGCGCCATCGCCACCGGCACCAGCGCGAAGCTCAGCCCGAACATCGAATCGGGATCGATGAAGCTGAACTGCCACGCCTGAACCGCGCCGGCGAGCCCGGCGAAACCGGCGCTCAACACCAGGACGCGCAATTTCGCCGGAAACAGCCGAACCCCCACCACTTCGGCCGCCTGCTCGTCATTGCGGATCGCCTTCAAGGCATAGCCGAAGCGCGAGCCGGTGAGCGCGAGCGTCGCCGCCACGGTCGCGAGCGCCAGCAGCCCCGCCATCGTATAGGCCGGGATCAGCACGTAATGCGGCGGCAGGCTGACCCCCTCCGAGCCCTTGGTGATGCCCGAAAGATTGTCGGTCAAAAGACCGCAGAGCGGCACGATCGCCAGCGTGGCGAAGGCGAAATAGTCGCCCTTCAACCGGAACATCGGCACCGCCAGCAGCGCGGCGAACACCGCCGGCACCGCGACCGCGGCGACAAAGGACGGTGCGAGCGCGGCACCGCCGACGAGGAACAGGCAGAAGCTGTAGGCGCCGATGCCGTAGAAGGCGTAATGGCCGAGATTGAGATAGCCCATCTCGCCGCCGAGCCAGTCCCAGCTTTCGGCGAGCACGAACGACACCAGCATGGAGAGCGCAACGGTGGTGAGATAGGCGCCGCCCAGCAACGGCACGACGGCGATGACCGCCGCTAGGACGACCAGTCCCGTGACGGCGCCGGCGTCGAATTTCACGCCGTCCGCCAAGCCGCGAGGCCGCGCGGAAACACCACCAGAATGACCAGCAGCACCACCACGCTGATCAGCGGCGCCCATTGCGGTGCCCAGAGAAAGGCGGTGAAGGATTCGGCGACGCCGAGCAGGATGCCGGCCGCGAGCGCCCCGGCGAGATTGCCGATGCCGCCGACGATGATGATGGTGAACGCCTTCACCGTCAGGCTGAACCCCATATAGGGATCGACCGGATAGGTCATGGCATAGAGCACGCCCGCCACCGCGACGATGCCCGAGCCGATGGCAAAGGTCATGGCATGGGCACGCGCGCTGTTGACGCCGCAAATGGCGGCGCCGATTCCGTCCTGGGTCACGCCGCGAACCGCGCGCCCGAACCACGAGCGTTTGAGGAAGAGATGAAGCGCGAGGGTGAGGACGAGAATGCCGGCAAAAATCCACACCTGCGTCAGCGGCACGATCACGTCGCCGAACGCGAGCACCGCGCCGGCGAGCGGAATGTTGCGCTGGGCGGTGCCGGCGACAACGCCCGTCACGTCGCTCATGATGATGAGGAGGCCGGTGGTGATCAGCACCGTGCCGATGATCTCTTCGTGCTTGCGCCGCCGCGCCAGCGGACGAAGCAGCGCGGCATGGAAGGCATAGCCGAAGACGAACACCGGCGGCACCACCGCCACCATCAGCAGCAGCGGATTCCACGACGTCGCGGCGTAGAGTTCGCTCGCGACCACGCCAGTGATCGCGAGCATGGTGCCGTGCGCAATATTGAGGATGCGGGCGACGCCGTAGATGAGCGAAAGGCCGAACGCGACGAGCGCATAGAGCCCACCCAGGAGAATCCCGCCCAGCAGAATCTGGATGATGATATCGATCGGCATGCCCCGCCCCGCCTTGCCGCTGCGCAAGGCTTAAGGCACGGGCGCGTCGAGTCAATGGGCTTCATGCGCGGGCCCGCGGCCCCGGGCGGCGCCCGCCGCCGCGATGCTTGAATTGACCCGCGATCTGGCAAATGATTGCGACCGTCAATAACGTGACCGCAGCAGGGAGGGCGGCATGAAATGGGCCTCGGGACTCATGGTCGTGGGCGTGGCGTTGGCATCATATGTGCTGCCGGGCACGGCGCAGGCGACGCTCGGCTCCTGCACCGATCCGATTCTGCTCGGAACAACGATCTCGGAGACGGGGCCGCAGGCGTCGCTGACGACGCACTGGGACAAGATGACCGAGGACTTTGCCAAGGAGATCAACAAGGGCGGCGGCATCTTCCTCAAATCGTGCAACAAGAAGGTGCCGATCAAGTTCGTCATCTATGACGATCAGAGCAACCCCGCGGTCGCGACCAGCCTCTATGAGAAGATGGCGACGGTCGACAAGGTCGATTTCTTCGTCGGCACCGACTGGTCCTTCGTCGCCCTGCCGGTGACGACGGTCGCCGAGAAATACAAGATCCCGATCGTCTGCGGCAACGTCGCGACGCCGTCCCTGTTCCATCGCGGCCTCAAATACATGTGGGCGACGCCCTATCCGGTGACGCCGCGCTGGGCCGAGCGCTATTACGACATGCTCGCCCACATGAACCCCAAGCCCAAGAGCATCTATTTCGTGACCCAGGACAACCCGGTGTTCAAGTCGATCACCGACATCTGGGCGCCCAAGGCCGAGAAGCAGGGCATGAAGGTGCTCGGCCGGGACATCTTTCCCAACGACCTCAAGGATTTCAGTTCGATCGTCCTGAAGATCCGCGCGGCCCGGCCCGACATCATCTTCATCAGCTCGTTCGACAACCCGTCAGTGCCGCTGGTGCAGCAATTGCGCCTGCAGCGGATCAAGGCGCTCAACGTCCATCACACCATCCCGTCGCAGGCGCTGCAGGAGCAGACCAAGGGCTATGGCGGGATGGAAGGCATGACCGGCGAGATGCCGTGGGCGCCGGGCGTGCCGGGCGACTATGGCGATCTTACCGTCAAGGTACTCAAGGAAGCCGGGCTCAACGTGTTCGAGAACACGGCAACGGTGACGCGCTTCGTTTCGTATCTGGTGATGATGCAGGCGATCGAGCGCGCCGGCGCGGTCGATCGCGAGAAGGTGCGCGAGGCGCTTTACAAGGGCACGTTCAAGGCGCCCTCGGGCAACATCACTTTCGACGCGAACGGCTTCCCCGACACCGTCGACCTGACGGTCCAGGTGCAGCACGGCAAGTTCGTGGTGGTCTGGCCGCCCAACCTCGCCAGTGCGAAACCGCAATGGCCATCGCCGACCTGGCAATAGGAGTGCGGGCGATGCAATACGACTATGTGCCGCTGCCGCAGCGCAAGCCGCTCAAATGGCCGAACGGCGCGCGGCTCGCGGTGATCGTGACGACCAATCTCGAGTTCTGGGAACAGTCGCGCGACACCGACAAGCCCGCTTATCCCGGCGGCCCCGGCGTCGTCACCAACATGATGACGGGACGCTATTACGACAACCCCAACTGGACCTGGCGCGAGTACGGTCAGCGCGTCGGCGTGTGGCGCATGTTCGACGAGTTCGAGCGCGCGGGCGTCAAGTCGAGCTGCACCGTGAACGCGCGTCTCGCGCTCGAGCGGCGCGCCATCGTCGATCACGCGGTGGCGCATGGCTTCGAGCTCGTCGCGCATAACTACGTGCAGACCGAGCCGCTGGCGGATTACGAATTCGACCCCGATGGCGAACGCCGCGTGATCCGCGAGACGCTCAAGGTCTATCGCGAAGTGGTGGGCAAGCCGGCCAAGGGCTGGCTCTCGACCTCGCTCCGGTGTTCGCCCAACACCGCCGACATCATCGCCGAGGAAGGGCTCGTCTTCTTCACCGACTATTTGAACGACGATCAGCCCTATCTCATCCAGACGAAATCGGGCCGGCCGCTCGTGTCCATTCCCTACACCGCCGAGCTCAACGACTTCCAGATGTTCCTGCACCAGGGACGCAATGTCGACGAGGCGTTGGCGGTCTATATCGAGGCGTTCGACGAGCTCTATCGCGAGGGCGCGACCAGCGGGCGGCTCTATAATCTCGGCCTGCATCCGCACGTCACCGGCCAGCCCCACCGCATCCGCTCGCTGCGCGACTTCCTCGCCTACGCCAAGCGCTTTCCCGACGTGTGGTGGACGACGCGCGAGGAAATCGCGGCGTGGTACCTGCAGAACCATCGGACCCATATCGGGTAAGCGCGCGGCGCCGGCGCGCGCGGGCCGCCTATTCGCGCCGGATCGCCCAGCGCACGGTCGCGCCGCCGCTGCCGACATGGCCATCGAGCACGATCTGCTGCGTCTTCTGCGGCGCGCCCTCGCCCATATAGACGCTTTCGGCGAGGCTCAGCACCGCGCCTTCGGCCCTGAGGCGCCACTGGCTGCCGCCGGCAAGCCGAATCAGCGCGGCATTGCCCTCGGGATGGAACATGGCCATGGCGCGGGGGTGGAGATGGAAGCGGATGGCGAAGCCGCGCCCGGCCGCGCCGGTCAGCGAATCTTCGCCGCGCAGATCATCGCCGTCGGCGGCGAGGAAAAGCCGGCGGGCATGCGTCAGGCCAAAGCGGCGATAACCGTCATGCGTCGCCGCAACCCAGAGATTGCCGCCGTCCTCGGCGCGCTGATGCGGCACGGAGGTGGGGCGGTCGCCGATCGTGCCGTCGGCGCCAATCTCGACCGCGTTGGTGTCGGAAACGACGACGGTGGAATGGGCGGCGGTGGCGCGCATCGCGGTCCGCCATTCGGCGCTCGGCCCCCGATAGTCGCCGCAATTGACGATGATACGCTCGCGCGCGTGGCTCATCTCGAAGGCGAGCATGCCGGCATGCGCATCATCGTCGTAGCCGGGCGGCGCGGGACCGCCGCAGTCGAAGACGACCAGCGTCCCTCCGGCCAGGAGACGCTCGAAGCCGGACTCGGGCGCGGAAAGCGGCGCGCGGCCCTTCGATCCGGCGTGTGCGAGGATGCGGTCGATCTGCGCGGGATCACCCTCGCCGGCGCCATTGAACAGCGCCATTCTGCCGTCGCCGTGGCGGAAGAAGCGCAGCATCGGCCCGGCCCGGTCGATCGCCGCGGCAAGGAATGCGGGCACCGTCTCGTCCGCGGCGACGAGCGCCGTGCGCGCATCGATCATGTAGCGGAGCGCCTCGGCCTGTGCCGACGGCCCGTGCCCGCGATGGCCGCCATCACCAAGAACCTGCTCGTCGAGCGCGCGCGCGAGCCGCTTCAGCGCCTGCGCCAGCGCCCGCCGCCGTCCCAGCGCAGCCGCCGCGGCAAGCAGGCCGCGCAGCGCCGCGAGGCGTCGCAGCCCTGCCCCTTCGCGCCCGGCGACATGCGCGAGGTGACGCGCCTGGCGCGCGATACTGGCCGTCAGCGCATCGCCGTCGCGGCTCGATCCGGCGCCGGCGTTGAGAAGATCGTAATGCTCGATCCAGGCGAACAGCCGGTTGCCGGTCACGTCGGCGCGCCAGGCGAGGCTGTCATAGACGTCGAAGCGGCGTACCCAGTCGGCGGTCCATTCTCGTGCCCGCTTCACCGCCGCCTCGCTGTCGAACGCGGCGAGATCGGCCAGCCATGCGAAGCCGTGCAGCGCGGCGCGCCACGATTCGGGCCGGTCGGCCTCCCACGGCGGCATCGCGCTCTCGGCCGAAACGCCGCCGAAGGCGAAGACGCCGCCGAGCAGCGCCGCACCGCGTTCCCGGCTGCCCGGCCAGGGCGTGCGCAGATGCAGCACCGGGGCGCTCGGCGGCGGGCTCCACAAAGCGAGGTGGTAGGGCGCGGAGCCGTAGAACAGCGCGCGAAGCGGAGGCATCACCCGCCGCGCAGGCGCCGGATGTTGTCGGCGTAGGCCGCCGCGCCGCCGGCAAAGCTCGCCGTGCCAGCCACCAGAACATCGGCGCCGGCGGCAACCGCCTGGCGCGCGGTCGCGTCATTGATGCCGCCATCGACTTCGAGATCGATCGCCCGCCCCGAAGCGTCGATACGGCGGCGCACAGCGCGGATCTTGTCGAGCTGCGCGGCGATGAAGTCCTGGCCGCCAAATCCAGGATCGACCGTCATCACCAGCACCAGATCGATCCCATCCAGCACATAGTCGAGCGCATCGACCGGCGTGGCAGGATTGAGCGACACGCCCGCCTTCTTGCCGAGCGACGTGATCAAAGCGAGCGTGCGGTGGAGATGCGGGCCCGATTCGGGGTGGACCGTGATGATGTCGCCCCCCGCGACGGCGAAGTCGGAAATATAGGGATCCGCGGGTGCGATCATGAGATGCACATCGAACGGGAGCGGCGAGTGCGGCCGCAGCGCTTTCACGACCACCGGACCGATCGTGAGGTTGGGAACGAAATGTCCGTCCATCACGTCGACATGAATGTAGTCGGCGCCGGCCGCCGTGATGGCGCGCACCTCCTCGCCGAGCCGCGCGAAATCCGCCGAGAGAACCGATGCCGCGATGCGGATCGCCTGCTGCATCGCGTCTGACTAACAGGGAAAGCACGCCGCCGCAAGCCGAACCGGGACGGTCGCGTTGAGCGACCGCCCCACCTCAGCCGCGACGGACGAGTCGTGCCGCGTAGAAGCCGTCGATCCCGTCACGGTCGGCCAGATGGCAGGGAAGCGTGCGCAGATCGCCGTCGTCGGTGAGGCACTCCGCAAGCCCGCCGATCTCGTCCGCCGCGATCGGCCGCCGCTCGACCGGGCTGCCGCGCGCGAACAGGTGCGTCACCTGGTCGATCCCCTCCTGCGGCTCGAGCGAGCAGGTGCAGTAGATCAGCATCCCGCCCGGCGCCAGCATGTCCACCGCTGCATCGAGCAGCCGCGTCTGCACCGCGGCGAGGCGCGTGACGTCGTCCGGAGTCTTGAGATGCGGGACGTCGGGGTGGCGGCGAATCGCACCGGTGGCACTGCATGGCGCATCGAGCAGCACATAGCGCACCGGTGCCGCCGGCCGCCACGTCATCGCATCCGCGATGACGCACTCGGCAGCGAGCGAAAGCCGTGCGAGATTGGCATTGAGCCGCGCCGCCCGCCGCGGCGAGCGGTCGACGGCGGTGACGCGCGCTCCGGCCGCGACGAGCTGGGCGGTCTTGCCGCCGGGCGCCGCGCACAGATCGACCACCGCCGCATCCGTCACGTCGCCGAAGAGCTTGGCCGGGATGGCCGCAGCCGCGTCCTGCACCCACCACGCCCCTTCGGCGAAGCCGGGAAGCGCGGTGATGGCGCCGCCGGTGCGGCGCCGCAGCGTCCCGGTGGGCAGCAGCTCGGCGTCGAGCTGCTCGCGCCAATAGGCGACGTCGCTGCGCACGGTGATGTCGAGCGGCGCCTCCTTGAGATGGGCGAGCGCGATGGCGTGGGTCACGCTCTCGCCATAGGCCTCGCACCAGCCCCGCCACAACCACGCCGGCGTGTTGAGCCGCGCCGCGTCCTGCGCCTCGACCAGCGCCGGCCCTTCCTGGCTGAGCCGCCGCAGCACGGCATTGACCAGCCCCTTGTGCGAGGGGAAGCCGCGCGCCTCGGCAAGATCGACGCTGGTCGCGACCGCGGCATGAGGCGGCGTACGCAGGAACAGAAGCTGGGCCACGCCCAGGCGCAGCATGTCGTGTACCATCGCCGCGCGCGGCGGCAGCGGCGTGTTGAGGCAATGCGCGATCAGCGCGTCGATCTGCCCCAGCCGGCGCAGCACCACCGCGACCAGAAGCCGCGCGAAGGCCCGATCGCGCGCCGGCAGCGCCGGCAGCGCATCGTTTTCCACCATGGCGTCATCGAGCGGCCGCCTGCGCCGCAGGACCACGCCGATCAGGTCGATGGCGACGCTGCGGGCCGTCGGCGGCGCGGAGCCGGAAGCAGAAGGTTCGGACAAGGATCGATCCCGAAGCGCGCGTGTGCTTGAGCGGCTGCAAACGCCCGGGCAGGGTCATCGTTCCCGCCGCCGGCCGCGTCCTGCAAGCCCTCGCATAGCCCTACGCAAGAGCCATCCGAGGCATCATATTTGCAGTATGGCGACGAACCGCAAGCCCGACCCTGCCATCCCGGCCCCAAAGCCCGACACCCCCGCATCGCCGGCGGCGATGCCCGAGGCGCCCGCCCGCGAGATCGGCGGCCCCAAGGGCCCGGAGCCGACGCGCCACGGCGATTGGGAATTCAACGGCCGCTGCACCGATTTCTGAGCCGGCGCGGCGCCGGCGGCCGGCTTCAACCGCGTTGCCGGCGGGCCTCGTGCACCTCGAGATTGGCGAGCGCCACCCGCAGGATCGGGACGGCCAAGCCGTGCCCATGCGCGCGCTCGACCAGGTCGCCGATGACGTGGTCGGCCTCGGTCCGCCCGCCGGCCGCGAGGTCGTGCAGCATCGAGGCGGCAAAGCCCGAGCCGCGCTGGGTCAAGAGCGTGCGCGCCTGGGCGAGCGCGGCAGCGCTAGGCGCATGGCCCTCGGCAGTGGCGACGGCGGCGCATTCGCCGAGCGCGCCCAGCAGGAATTCCTCGCCCGACGGCGCCGCCATGATCTCGCCGACCGTCGCCCGCGCCAGCGTCGTCGCTGCCGCGAGCGCGGCGAGCATGACCCACTTTTCCCACATCGCCTGGAGGATCGCGGTCGAGAGCGTCGCCTTGACCCGAGTCGCGGCAAAGGCCGCCTCGATCGCCTTCGTTCGCGCGCCGACCGCGCCCGAAACCTCGCCGAAGACCAGCGCCTGCAACTCGCCGCGATGGCGCACGACGCCATTGTCGAGCGCGACGCTGATATAGCAGGCGCCGCCCAGCACGCGCTCGGCGCCGAACCGCGCACCGAGCCGATCGAGATGGCGGATGCCGTTGAGCAGCGGCAGAATCGCGCTCCCCGCACCGAGATAGGACGCGATGGTGGCGATGGCGGATTCGAGGTCGTAGGATTTGCACGACAGCAGCACGAGGTCGAAGGGCGAAGCGGTCTCGCCCGCAGCGAGCGTCCGCACGCGGAGCGCGATATCGCCCACCGCGCTCTTGACGACGAGACCGTCGGTGTCTAGCTGCGCCTTGCGCGCGCTGCGCACGAGAAAGGTCACGTCGGCGCCGCTCTCGGCGAGGCGGCCGCCGAAATAGCCGCCGATGGCACCGGCACCGAGCACGAGAATGCGCATCGTCCCTCCGCTTCGACAGGCCAGGGGAGAAATGGGGATGGAACAGGTCGCTGTCAAAGGAACCGTCGTGCCGGCGCTCGGTCTCGGCACCTGGGCGTTGAGCGGACGCGCCTGTTACGATGCCGTGCGCACGGCGCTCGAGCTCGGCTACCGCCACATCGACACCGCCGAGATGTATGGCAACGAGAGCGAGGTCGGGCGCGCGATCCGCGAGTCGGGCATCGCCCGCGAGGCGATCTTCCTTACCACCAAGGTGCCGCCAGCCAAGCTTCGCCCCGCCGATATCGAGCGCTGCGCCGAGGACAGCCTGCGGCGTCTCCGGCTCGATCATGTCGACCTGCTGCTCGTTCATTGGCCCAACAGTGCCGTGCCGCTGGGCGAGACGCTCGGCGCCTTCGCGGCGCTGCGCGCTTCCGGCCGGACGCGCCATATCGGCGTCAGCAATTTTTCGGTCACACTGCTCGGCGAGGCGGTCGAGCGTCACGGCGCCGACCTCCTGTGCAACCAGATCGAATACCATCCTTACCTGTCGCAGAGCGCCGTTCTGGCAGCGGCGCGCGGCTATGGCGTGATGGTCACCGCCTATTCGCCAGTGGCCAAGGGACGGGTGGCGCGCGACACGGCGCTCGCCGCGATCGGCCGGAAATACGGCAAGAGCGCGGTCCAGGTGACGCTGCGCTGGCTCATCGATCAGGACGGCGTCGCCGTCATTCCCAAGGCCGCGAGCCACGCCCACCTCGCCGCCAATCTCGATATCTTCGACTTCACGCTCGGCGCCGAGGATCGCGCCGCCATCGCGGCGCTGGCCGGGCGCTAGGCTTGGTCCTCGCTCATGAGCTTGTCGACGAGGCCCGGCAGGACGCGAAGATCGTAGCCCTTGAGCGCCGCCTGGGCGACCAGCTTGAGCGCGCTCTCGCCGTTGAAGAGCACCCGCGACGCCGCCCACAGCAGATAGCAGCGCGTGCCGCTGCGGCAATGCGCCAGCACCGGCTGCGGCCCGCGCAGTACGGCGTTCTGAAAAGCGGTGATGTCGCGCCGCGTGATCGCGCCGGTCACCACCGGGATATAGCGGTATTCAAGGCCGAGCCGCTTCGCCTCGGCCTCGGCTTCCTCGTGATCGAGTTGACCGCGCTCCTCGTCGTCGGGGCGATTGTTGATGATGGTGCCATAGCCATCGCTGGCGATTTGCGCGATTTCCTCGCGCGTGATCTGCCCGGCCACGGTCAGGAAATCGTTGATCGGCGTCGATTGCATGGGGATTCTCCCGATGGCGCGGCTCCTCCATAGCACGAACGGCCGTCCGGGTCCCAGGACGAAGCCACAGTATTGCCCGTTCCCAGAGGACACGCTTCATCATAGAATATTCGGGACCGTGCCGGCGCGAAGCTCTGGCGCGGTGGAGGGCGGCCTTGGCCGCACCGGCGAGGGCCGCCCACGCATGAGCGAGGAGGCGCCCATGAACAATGTCGAAGTCATTCTCAGATCCAAGGGAAGGTCGGTCGTCACCATCGCGCCCGATGCGAGCATCGCGGCGGCGGCCGCGCTGCTGCGCGCCAAGGGGATCGGAGCGCTGGTCGTGAGCGCGGACGGCGCGACGATGGCAGGCATCCTGTCGGAACGCGACATCGTGCACGCGCTCGCCGAGCGCGGCGCCGCCCTGCTCGAGCTGCCGGTCGCGGCGCTGATGACGCGCCACGTCTTTGCCTGCAAGCCGGGCGACGGCATCGCCGAGCTGATGGCGGAAATGACCGAGCGGCGCATCCGGCATCTGCCGGTGCTCGAGAACGGCCGCCTGGTCGGCATCGTCAGTATCGGCGACGTGGTGAAGAACCGGCTCGACGAGGTGGAAGACGAGGCAAGCTCGCTGCGGCAGTTCATCACCAGCCCCTAGCCCGCCGCCGCGATCCGGGCCTCGTCCAGCCGCGAGCATGCGGGCTTGCGCCCGGCCGCGGGCTGAAGCGGCCGCCGGGCCGCTCGCGCTTGAACACGGTCGGAGCCGAGATTAGAGTCGGCCGCATTCGCGGCGCGGGTGTAGCTCAATGGCAGAGCAGAAGCTTCCCAAGCTTACGACGAGGGTTCGATTCCCTTCACCCGCTCCAGCAAAATCAACAACTTAGAAAAATCAGCGGGCTTTTTTGGCACAATTTGGCACACTCGCCGGCCGCGAGACTGTGCCAGAGGGTAAGCTATGCCGACGGCCGGGATTCAGGTTCGCGAGCCGCAGACGGTCA